>CAYFNE010000005.1:0-115163 GCA_964344355.1 uncultured Magnetococcales bacterium | reverse complement strand
CTGGAAGTTTTTCAGGTTGTTTTAGCCTGAGGCAACCGGATACCCATGTCGTGGAGTTCCATGCCCGCCAGGGATTCATCCTCTGGTTGTGGCTGCTCCTGGCCATGGTTTCCCTGCTGGTGCCGATCTTCGGCATTCTCTTTTTCAGGGGCTCGGTCAGTTTTATCCTGATGTTCTCCCTGTTCGGCCTCATTTCGGTGTTTTTGGGCCGTTTTTGGCAGATGCCGGTGATCGGCCGCCTGGCCGCGCGGATGCTGTAGTTCCACCTTCTTCGGAAGAGCCGTCCGACAGGGGTCGGACGGCTCTTTTTTTATGGATTTTCCGATTGGAGCCGGTGGTCGATGCCGGGAACCGGTTCCCGGTCGCACGCGTTGATCACGGTCAACAGGCGGCTGCGGTTGATGGGTTTGGTGAGGTGGCCGTCGCAGTCGGCGGCCAGGGATTTGTCCGCATCGCCGGACATGGCATGGGCGCTCAGGGCCATGATCCGGTTTCGTTGCCAACCGTGCTGTTTTTCCCAGGCGCGGATCCGCCGGGTCGCCTCCAGACCATCCAGGATCGGCATCTGGATGTCCATCAGGATCAAATCATATCTTTTCCCGGATACTATTTTTTCCACGGCTTCCTGACCGTTCTCGGCGATATCCAACTCGTGGGGGGTATTTTTGAGAAAGGCGACGATGACCGCGGCGTTTTCCTCCACATCCTCGGCCAGCAGGATGGAACAGCCGGGACCGGTTGCCTTCCTGATCGGCTGTGGCGGGGTGTGGGTGGGACCGCCGGTATTCACCGCCGGGGGGTGAATGGTCGATTGCAGTGGAATCGAAAAATGGAAAATGCTGCCGGCACCCGGCTCGCTCTCCACCCGGATATGTCCGTTCATGGCCTCCACCAACCGTTTGCACAGGGAGAGTCCCAGACCGATGCCGCCGTATTTCCGGGTCATGGAGGCATCGACCAGGGAGAACGGTTCGAAGATGGTGCCCTGCTGTGCGTCGGGAATGCCGATACCGGTATCGCTGATGGAAAACAGCAACTCACCGGCCTCCGGGCGGGATACGTGCAGGGCCACCGAACCCTCGTTGGTGAATTTGACGGCGTTTCCCAGCAGGTTGAGCAACACCTGCCGCAACCGTTTGGGATCCCCGTCGAACCGAAAGGGGGCGTTCGGGTCGATGCGGCAGATCAGACGCAGCCCCTTTTCGTCGGCCTTTTGCGCGTGGATCTCCATGGCGTCCCGGGTCAACTCCCGCAGGTCCACCGGTTTTCGTTCCAATACCATGCGTCCGGATTCGATCTGGGTCAGATCGAAAATATCCTCGATCAGGGACAATAGATTTTTTCCGGCACGGAAGATGACGTCGATGAACCGGGTTTGCTGGTGATCCAACCGGGTGGCCTGTATCACTTCGGCCATGCCGAGGATGGCGTTGAGGGGGGTGCGGATCTCATGGCTCATGACCGCCAGGAACTCACTCTTGGCATGGCTGGCGGCATCGGCGGCCCGTTTGGCCCTTTCCAGACTTTCCCGCATGCGGATGCGTTCGGTAATGTCTTGAAAGGTGGCCACCAGATGACCGGTGGGCCGTCCGGAGACCCGTTCCGCCTCCAGCAGGCCGTGCAAGGTTCGTTCGTTGCCATCGGGCAGGACGATGTTGAACTCCAGGTTGCCGGGTCGTTGCCGGTCACGGGTCGCCGTCAGGGCCTCCCGTACCCGCTGCCGGTCCCGTTGCGGAATCCGTTCCAGGAACAGGGCGATGCCCGGGGAAAAGGCGCCGGGCCGTTCCCCCAGCAACCGGAACATTTCATCGCTCCAGAACAGTTCATCCCGGACCGTGTCCCAGTCCCAACTGCCGAGCTTGGCGATGGCTTGCGCCCGGGCCAGATTGCGGCGGCTCGCTTCCAGTTGCCGTTCGGCCCGTCGTTTTTGGCGGCGGGTTTCGCTCTCCTGGAGTTCCCGCTCCAGGGCCGGTACCAGCCGGGAAAAATCGTTCTTTTGAATGAAATCGTGGGCGCCGGCCCTGAGCAACTCCACCGCCTGCCGTTCCCGGATGACCCCGGAGACCACCAGAAAGGGGATTTCCACCGCCAGTTCCCGACAGATGGACAGGGCCTCCTCGGCTCCGAATCCCGGCAGGTGGGCATCGGAGATCACCACATCCCAGGGTTCGCCGAGCAGGGCGGTGCGCAGACCGGCGGCATCGACCACCCGGCTGGTCGCCACCACCAGGCCCCCTTGACGCAGGGCGCGCAACAGCAGGAGATAGTCGTCTTCCGAGTCTTCGACGATGAGGATACGTATTGTTTTATCCATGGCCGGTCAGCTTTCCTCCGCCGCCGTCCGGTCCCGGGCGGTCGGGGGATCGGTGTCGAGAATGAAGTCGAAGGTCGCCCCTTCACCCGGTCGTCCCCGTGCCTCGATCCGGCCGCCGTGCCGGTTGACGATCCGTTCCACGGTGGCCAGGCCGATACCATCGCCGGGGAATTCCCGTGCCTGGTGCAGGCGCTTGAAGGGTTTGAACAGGTCGGCGGCATAGGTCATGTCGAAACCGGCGCCGTTGTCGCGGACACGGAACATCGTTCGTCCGTCATGATCGGCCGACTCGATCCATATCCGGGCGCCGTCGGCGGCCCGGGCGGTGAACTTCCAGGCGTTGCCGATGAGATTTTCCAACAGGATTTTGATCAGGCGCGGATCGCCCCGGGTCACCAGGTCCGGTTCGATGTGGATATCCACCTGCCGTTCCGGTTCGGCGTCGCGCAGCAGGGTCACCACCTCGGCGGCCAGGGCGCTGATATCGACCCGGACCTTGCGCATCTCCCCCCGGGTGCTGCGGGAGAGGGTGAGGATGCCCTCGATCTGCCGGCCCAGGGTCTGGCTGGCCTCACGCAACCGGTTCAGAAACAACCGGCCCTGATCATCCAGGGTTTGACCATAGTCTTCCAGTACCGCCTGGCTGAAACCGTCGATGGCCCGCAGCGGCGCCCGCAGATCGTGGGAGATCGAAAAAGCGAAGGCGTCCAGCTCCCCGTTGATGGCGGCCAGTTCGGCGGTGCGTTTTTTCACCCGTTGTTCCAGGGAGGCGTTGGCCCGCCGGATCTCCCGGTCGGCCCGCATCCGCTCCAGATGCCGTTGCTGGTTGCGCCGATGGAGGATGGCCACCAGCAGCAGACCCAGCAGCCAAAAAAAGCCATGGCTCCAGGCCATGGTGCGAATGATATCGGACGCCAGCGCCAGATAGTGTTTCATGGGTACCATGACACCGACGCCGCCGCGCACGTCCCCCACCTCGTATCCTTGATGGCCATGACACTTGAGGCACCCTTTTCTCACCAGCATCGGCCGGATCAGGCGCAGATGCGGTTCACCGTCGATGTCGGTGAAGGTCATCACCTCCCTCTTGCCCGTTTCGAAGGCCCGCAGGGCCTCGCTTTCCCAGGCATCCGGGGCATTCATCGGATTCAGGGGCTTCAGGCTGGTGATGCGTCCCCGCACCCCGTACAGGCCCGGATATTCAGCCATGATCTGGCGCAGCATGTAGGCGGGATTCATCAGGGTCAGCTCGCGGCCCGACGGGGTGACCAAGTCCCGTTCGTGGATATGGCTCAAATGGGGGTTGGCCGGCGTGCGTCGGGTGGCCGGTACATAGACCCCGCCGTGACTGGTGGCCCAGCGGCGGAAGGCCTGGTCCTTTTGAAAGTGGGCGCGGGCCGCCTGGATGGCCAGGGTCCGGGTGTGCCGTTTTTCGTTGAGAATGTTCCAAATCAGGGACAGGGCGACCAGGGCCGTCAAACCCGAGACCAGCATCAGGGTCGAAAAATGCGGATGTCCGTATGACGGCCCGGATTTTTCGGGCGATTCGCTCATGTTCCGCCTCCCGGACCGGTCAGCCGCCAGAATCGCCCGCGGGACCGGGCGGGCGTTTGTTGATCAACATCCAGTACAGCCCCAACTGCCGCACGGCATTGCTGAAATCGTCGAAGTCCACCGGTTTGCGGACATAGCTGTTGGCCCCCAGTTCATAACTTTCCGCCAGGTCCCGTTCCTCATCCGAAGAGGTCAAAATCACCACCGGCAGGGTGCGGGTCATCGATCGTCGACGGATTTGGCGCAACACCTCCAATCCGGGAATTTTGGGCAGATGCAGGTCCAGCAACACCACCGTCGGCAGGTCGGCCCCGTCCCGTTGGGCATGGCGTCCCCGGGCGAACAGATAGTCCAAGGCCTCCTCACCGTCGCGGGCCACATCGATTTCGTTGCAGAGATGGCTTTTTTTCAAGGCACGCAGGGTGAGGAGTTCATCGTTGGCATTGTCCTCCACCAGCAGAATGGTGCCGTTGTTCATCATGATCGGGACCCCTCGGGTTCCAAATGATTGGCGATGTGGTTCGCTTGTCGCACAAGCCTTTACCCCCTGGATGGCGTCGATATCGGCAGAGACGGCGGTGAACCGGTAACGGTTCTCCGCCATGACGATTTCCGGATCGGGGGGAGAGGTTGCCGGGCTTGGAACCGGCTGCCGGCAAAATCCATTTCGACCGCCCTGCTCCAACCTCATGGATGATCATGCCATTTTCTTTCCGGGCGGTAAACGCACTCCGGTTCCACATCGTTCCGGTAAAGGGGGAGCGGTGAGACATCCGGCCGGCGGTTCTCGAATATTGGACATCCCGCCCCGCTTTCCGGTTCAACCGGATGGGTCGGGTGCCGGGGTTGTTCCGATCCCGGTTTGAGCGGATGAATCATTAACAGTGGAATTATTTAAAGCCATTTCAAATCATATGTTTGGCATTTTTAAGGTGACTTTGTTAAATTTATGTTTTGTGTCTTGTTGGTCGATCGATTAGAAATTATAAAGATTTTCAGTCGAGAAGGCCGTGCAAAGCGTCCGGGCGAATGGGAGCGGTTGGCCGCTGGCGGGCCGCGTGGAGGTCTGGCCGATTTTGTGGAATCGAATCGAACCGATGGTTCATCAACCGTGGAGGAACGAACGATGGTAGTGCCCCAGAAAACCCCTGATAAAACAAAGCCGGATTCCGGTGTGGCCGCTGTTTCGGAAGAGAATGCCGTTGTGGAAGAGAAACCGGCGCCCATGACCGGGGAACAACATGTTGAACGGCTGGAACGGTCCCGCAACCTGATCAAAAATCATGTGATCGCCTCTCTCTCCACCGGCTTGGTGCCGATCCCGGTGGTCGATCTGGTGCTGCTGTCCGGCATCCAGCTGAAAATGATGAGCGGTCTTGCCAAAATTTATGGGCTGGAATTCAAAAAGAGCGTCGGCAAGGCCACCATCGCCTCCCTGCTGGGCGGTTATCTGCCGGCCCTGACCGCCATGCCGGTGGTCAGCATCCTCAAATCCGTCCCCCTGTTGGGCCCGACGGCGGTGGTGACCAGTGTCTCCCTGTTGGGAGCCGCCGCCACTTATGCCACCGGACAGGTGTTCCTGCAACATTTCGAGTCCGGTGGCACCTTTTTGACCTTCAAGCCGGATCAGGTGCGGGCGTTTTTCGCCCAGGAGTTCGAAAAGGGCAAGGAATTGGCGGCCGAAATCAAGGCCGCCGGTTGATCGGAACGGCCGGTTGAACCGAAAGGGGTGACCGTCCCCATCGACGGTCATCCCTTTCCCGGCGCCGGTCCGGATCGAAAGGGTGCCGATGCGGGAATGCGAACATGTCGAATGATGCCGCCTCGCTCCCCTCCCTTGCCGGGCGTCTGCGGCAACGGATCCGGGGAAAGGCGAAGGATCTCTTTTTTCACCTGGTGGTGGCGGGATTGATCGGGTTGATCCTCTTTCTCCACCTTTGGCCGCGTATCATCGTCGTCATCGGCGCCGGCGAGGCCGGGGTGAAATATCGGCCCTTCCATGGTGGCACCATCGTCGATCACCCCTATCCGGAGGGGCTGCACCTGGTCTGGCCGTGGGATCGCATGACCCTTTACAACGTGCGCCTGCAAACCGTGGATGAGGATTTCGAGGTGCTGACCACCGGCGGTCTGCCCATCACCCTGACCATGACCATCCGTTACCGGCCCAGCTATGAACGGTTGGGCACCCTGCACAAAACGGTCGGTCCCGGTTATCTGCGCGCCGTGGTGTTGCCGGAGGTGGAGTCGGTGCTGCGAAAAATTCTCGCCCGCAGGAAACCGGAGGAGATCTACCGCACCGAAAAGGACATTTTGGAAAACATCCTGCTGGAGTCGTTGCAACGGGCCGGGCAGCGGTTCGTGACCATCGATGATGTATTGATCCGTGCCATCGTCTTTCCGCCGGTGATCAAGACGGCCATCGAAAAAAAATTGGTCCAACTGCACCAGAAGGAGTCCTACCTCTACCGCATCGCCAAGGAAAAACAGGAGGCGGAACGCAAACGGATCGAGGCGGAGGGGATCCAAACCTATCAACGGATCATCTCCTCCACCCTGACCCCGGACCTGCTCAAATGGCAGGGGGTACGGGCGACCTTGAAACTGTCCGAATCCGCCAACAGCAAGGTGGTGGTCATCGGCGCCGGTGAGGCGGGCCTGCCGATCATCCTCGGCGGGCAATAGGGATGCGGCGGCTGTTCGTTGGGCGATATGAAAAAAGATGTACCCGGTTTTCCCGGCCCAACCCGGGAAGGGTTTTGCAAGAGAGGAGTTGAACCGTGAGAATGGCATTGATCTGGATCGGCATCTGTGTGGTCATCGGACTGCTCGGCCGCAAAAAACCGTTTGGTTTCTGGTTCTATTTTTTGCTCTCCCTGCTGCTCAGCCCGGTGGTGGGCCTGGTGGTGGTGTTGCTGATGAAGGAACAACGCCAGCCGGAGAGCGGCAAGGCCTGACCGTCCATTCCCGTATGAGGAGTCCCCGCCATGGTTGCCGATGGTGAATCGAAACGAATCTATGAGGTGGTGATCAACCACGAGGAGCAATATTCCATCTGGACGGCGGACCGGGAGCCCCCGCCCGGCTGGCGCAAGGTGGGTCATTCGGGTGATAAACAGGCCTGTCTCGACCACATCGCCGAGGTCTGGACCGACATGCGGCCCCTGAGCCTGAGGAAGCGCATGGCGCAGCGGTCCTGATGTCCCGGGAGCCGTTCGAATTTTTTGGCCGTGAAACCAATCTGCCCAAGGCGCGGGTCATTCTGTTCACAGCCATCTCCGGGTTGGCCAACGGCATCATCCTGACCCTGATCAACAATGCCGCCGAGGCGGCGGCCGATGCGGACATCGAGGTGCATACCCGCCATTTCTGGATGTTTCTGGCCGCCTTTCTGCTTTATATCGTCACCAAGAAATATGCCCTCTCCCAATCCACCATCGCCACCGAGCGGATCAGTTGGAAATTGCGGGTGCGCATCGCCGACAAGGTGCGCAAGGCCGGTCTGCGTTTTATCGAGGGGTATGACAAGGTGGAGATCAGCACGCGGCTGGATCGGGACATCAACCAGTTTTCCCAGTCGGCGGTGGTGCTGGTCAATGCCTTGCAGTCGGGCATCGTCGTCGTCTCCAGCATGCTCTACATCCTGTGGTTGAGCCGGGTCGGATTTTTGCTGACCCTGGTCACCCTGGGCATCGCCATCGCCATCTATACCGTCAACAGCGATCAAATTTCGCAAAAACTGCTCACCGCCACCGAAAAGGAGGTGCGGTTTTTCGGCCTGCTCAATCATGTCATCAGCGGTTTCAAGGAGGTCAAGGTCAACGCCGCCAAGAGCGATGATCTGTATGATGTCATCGGCCGGCGCGCCCGGGAGACGGAACGGATCCGCATCGATACCGGTTTGCAGTTCGTCACCCACGTGCTGCTTTCCCAGAGCATGTTCTACGTGTTGCTGGGGATGATCGTTTTCATCCTGCCCAATTTCAGCCCCGATCAAAATGCCAACATCATCAAGATCACCACCGCCATTTTGTTCATCATCGGTCCGCTGGACGTGCTGGTCAACTCCATCCCCATGTATGTCAAGGCCAAGGTGGCCCTGAACAACATCAGCGACCTGGAGACCCGGCTCGATGCCGCTCGGGAACCGCTGTACGGAGCGGCCGGCGTCCCGGTTCGGCACGCCGCCCTGGTCACCGATCTGGCCGATTTCAAGGAGATTCGGTTCGACGAACTGCTGTTTCACTATCGGAGCGCCGATGGGACGCCCCTCTATACCTCCGGTCCCCACGATCTGACCATTGCCAAGGGGGAGATCCTGTTCATCGTCGGCGGTAACGGCAGTGGCAAGTCGACGTTGTTGAAACTGTTGATCGACCTCTACCCGGCCGACGCCGGCCGCCTGCTGCTGGACGACCGTCCCGTCGACCCGGCCATCAGCGCCGCCTACCGAAACCTGTTCGCCATCATTTTTACCGATTTTCATCTGTTCGACCGGCTCTATGGGTTGGCGGGGGTCGACGAGTCGCGCCTGCAACGGTTGATCCGCACCATGCGGTTGGAGAACAAGACCCGTTATGTCGACGGCGCCTTCACCGAGACCAGCCTCTCCACCGGTCAGCGAAAACGGTTGGCCTTCATCTGCGCCGCCCTGGAGGACAAGCCGATCTATATTTTCGACGAATGGGCGGCGGACCAGGATGTGGTGTTCAGAAAATATTTTTATGAAACCCTGTTGCCCGATCTCAAGGCCCGGGGCAAAACCATCATCTGCGTGACCCATGATGACCGGTTCCACGGTTTGGCCGATCGGGTGATCCGCATGGAGGATGGGAAAATCACGTGATCCGGTTGTTTTCAGTTCCATTCGCCGGCGGCAACCGCCATGTCTACCGTTCCCTTCAGGAGCGTTTGACCGCTGGTATCCAGTGGTGGTCCCTGGAACCCCCGGGCCGTGGCCGGCGCATCGGCGAACCGTTGTTGACCGATCTCGACGCCATGGCCGCCGACCTGTTCCAGGCGTTGCGACCGGCGTTGCGGCCACCCTATCTGCTGTTCGGCCACAGCATGGGCGCCTGGCTGGCCTGGTTGTTGGCGCGGCGCATCGAAACGGCGGCGTTGCCGGCGCCGGCACGGGTGATCGTCTCCGGCCGCTGGCCCCCCTGCCTCGATAAACCGGTGACGCCCCTGCACGGACTGCCCCGGCAACGGTTTTTCGCCGCCTTGCAACGGTTGGGGGGGCTGCCGGGGGCGGTGTTGGCGGAG
Source organism: uncultured Magnetococcales bacterium (assembly GCA_964344355.1). Lineage (GTDB taxonomy): Bacteria > Pseudomonadota > Magnetococcia > Magnetococcales > CAYFNE01 > CAYFNE01. Next base: position 106,030 of record CAYFNE010000005.1, on the reverse strand, counting down.
CGGGAACTGCTCGATCTGTTCGAACCGGTCCTGCGCGCCGATTTCGCCGCCATCGAAACCTACCGGTTCACCCCCGGGCCACCGTTGCGGGCGCCGATCACCGTGTTGATCGGCGATGACGACACCACCAGCCCGGCCGAGGCCGGGCAGTGGCAATCGCTGACCCGGCGACCGATCGCGGTCCATCGTTTCCCGGGCGGCCATTTTTTTCCCTTCGATCATCCCCGCGGCGTGGCCGAACTGCTGATGTCCCACGCCAGGAACGTCCATGATCCAGGTCTGCTTCACCCGCTACCATGAACCCCTGCCGCCCGGGCGCTGGCGGCTCCTGCTGGCGGCCCTGCCGCCGGAGATGCGTCAGCGGGTGGGGCGGTATCGACGTTGGCAGGATCGTCACGGCGCCCTGTTCGGCCGTCTGTTGGCGCACCGGGCGTTGCTGGCGGCCGGTTGCCGCGCCGATGCTTGGCGGGCGTGGCGCCTGGATGGCCACGGCCGACCCCATGTCGAAGGGGCCGATGTCGATTTCAACCTGTCCCATAGCGACGGCCTGGTGGTCTGCGCCCTGGTCCATGCCGGTCGGGTGGGGATCGATGTGGAAAAAAGGCGTCCCTTGGAACTGGCGCCGTTCCGCCCCTTCCTGGGTGAAACCGCCTGGCGGCGGATCGCCGTTTCCGCGGATCGGCCGCGGGCCTTTTTCGAGGCCTGGGTACAGCGGGAAGCCATCCTCAAGGCCGATGGTCGAGGTTTTTCCGCCGCCATGGAGCGAATAATCATCACCGGCGACCGCGCCCGGCTCGATGGGGGGACCTGGCACCTGCGTTCCCTGTCCTTGTCTCATGATCACCATTGTTGTCTGGTCAGTGCCCATCCCATCGACCGGGTCCGACTGTGGTCCCTGTCACCGGAAAGTCATTCATGGAATGAACCGGGTCAGGATTTTGATCGGCTTACAGACAACCAAAAAAATATTTTACCGAGCAAAAATCCTTGACCACGGTGGTGGCTTGTGGGAATCTTTCTCTAAGGCCATAGTATAGTTGTTCGTGAGCGCAAAACCGGACAACCAAATGGTATGCAACCAATCGGAAGCGAAAAACGATCCCCGGCAACGAGCGGCGGCGCTCCGTTGACCGTCGGACCACGCCGACAGGGGAGGGGGGCTCACCCGAGAGATGGGCTTTTGGAAAATGGCGCGAAACGACAAAACAAAAGTATGTATACTGGGGCCGAAAGGTACATTCTCTCATCACGCCTGGCGCCAATATAATTTTAATAATTCCGTCGCCGGCGAACCCCTGTTCGTCGATTCCCTCCATCGGGTGATCCACCGGGTGCGAAACGATGCCGACTGCATCGGCATCGTGCCGGTGCGCAACAACATCATCGGCGATGTCATGCTCGACCACGGGCCGGCGGCGATTTCCGTTGCCGCCCGGCTCGAGGAGGAAAAGGTCCATCTCAATCTGATCGACTCCTTCGACATTGAATTGAATCTCTCCGTCGGCGGCGTCGGCGCTGTATCGGAAATCACCGGATTCGTCTCCATGGGCGTGGCCCTGCGCCAATGTTCCCGCTTCATCTGTCAGACCATCTGCCGGGGTGAAACGGTCGCTGGCTGTTCCATCGGCGGTTCCTGCCGCCGGGTGGTGGCGGTCAACAGCACCGTGCAGGGCATCGAATGGTTGAAAAACAAAAAAACCAATGGGCTGGCGGTGATCGCCGATCCGGAAACCATCCACCGGAGCGGTCTCAAGGTGGTCCGTGAGCATGTCTCCGACAAGGTGCCGGCCATCACCACCTTCGGCGTCATCGCCGCCAAGGCCGCCCCGGTCTCCCTGCCCCGCTTCCTGGCGAAAGCGTCGTGAACCGTCCGTCCTCCTCGGCGGCCGCCCTGACGGCGGCCCTGCTGGCCCGGCCCGAGGTGGCCGATGCCACCGTTCTCTGGCGCGATGGCGGCTGGTCGGTCTACCTGGTGCCGGCGGTGACCCTGCCCCCGGCAACATTGGCGGCCAAACTGGAACCGGTGTTGCGGCGGCACGGGGAGATCGGCGCCCTATCCCCGGTCACCCGCATTCCCCTGAACGCCGATGGTGGCATCGATCGGCAAGCCCTGGACCGGTTGCCGGTCTGGCAAGCCGGGGATGCCGACCGCTGGCAGCGGTTGTGGACCGGTCGGGCCGATGTGGCCCGGGTGCTGGTCGAGGAGGAGGCCGACACCGAAGGGGGGGACGACTTGGCCCGGGAGACGGTGCGACCGACCGCCCGCACCGGGATGCCGCCGGCGGGACCCGAACGGCGGGTTGGCCGGCCGGCCCTGATCCACGGCGCCGAACCGCCGGTACGGGGCGATGGGGTGACCACCTTGATGGGGATGTTGCAGCGGGCCGCCACCCGGACCCCGGCCCGGGGGTTGATCTTCGTGCTGGCCGATGGCCGGGAGGAACGGTTGACCTATGCCGATCTGTTGCGGCGGGCGGTGGCCATCCAGGGCGGTTTGCGCGCCCGGGGGGTACGGGTCGGGGAGCGGCTGCTGTTGCAGTTGGACGACGGTCCCGGTTTTTTTGCCGCCTTCTGGGGCTGTATCGCCGGTGGTTTCATCCCGGTGCCGGTGACGGTGCCGCCCGATTATGCCCGGCCCGGCCAGGTGTTGGAAAAATTGCGTCAGGCTTGGCGGCGGTTGGGACGGTCGCCGCTGTTGACCGACGCCGTTCATGAAACGGCGCTGCGGGAACTGGAAACCGCCCTGGACATGGAGGGATTGACGGTGTGGACGGTGGAATCGCTGTCCATGGCGCCGCCGGCCGCTCCCCATGCCGCCGATGGCGCCGATACCGCCTTGATGTTGTTGACCTCCGGCAGCACCGGCGTTCCCAAGGTGGTGCCATTGACCCATGATAATTTATTGGCCATGTCGGCGGGCACCATTGCCATGAACGGTTTCACCCGGGACGAGGTGACCCTCAACTGGATGCCCTTCGACCATGTGGGGGTGATCGCCTTTTTGCACCTGCTGCCCCTGGATCTGATCGCCGATCAGGTGCAGGTCGACAATGGCCATGTGTTGCGGCAACCGCTGCACTGGTTGCGTTTGATGGACCGGCATGGCGCCACCATATCCTGGGCGCCCAATTTTGCCTACGCCCTGATCCGTGAGCGGGCCGACGCCCTGGAAAAAGAGCGGTTCGATCTTTCCCGACTCCATTTTCTGGTCAACGCCGGCGAAGCCAACGTCGCCGGCACCATGGTCGAATTCGCCCGTCTGCTGGCCCCGTTCGGACTTCGGGAGGGGGCCATGCGGCCGGCCTTCGGCATGTCCGAGACCGCCTCCGGCATCACCTGGTCACCGGGATTTTTCCCGGCCACCGATGGCGGCGACCGGGTGGTGGACCTGGGCGGTCCGATTCCCGGCGCGGCGTTGCGGGTGGTGGATGGGGCCGGGGCGCTGGTCGATGAAGGGGTGATCGGCCGTCTGCAGGTGCGCGGTCCATCGGTGTTCGCCGGTTATCTCGATGATGAGGCGGAAAACCGGCGGGCCTTTCAGGATGGCTGGTTCGCCACCGGCGATCTCGGTTATCTCGACCGGGGGCGGTTGCGCCTGACCGGACGGCATAAGACCGACATCCTCATCCGCGGCGTCAACCATCATCCCCATGAGCTGGAATCCCTGGTCGAGACGATTGATGGCGTGACCGTCGGCTGCACGGCGGCTTGCGGGGTGAACGAGGTCGATGGCGACGGTGAGACCCTGGCCATTTTTTTCCACACGCCGCTCACCGGCGAAAAGTCCCTCGGCGCCCTGGCCCGGCGCATACGGGGCCGGTTGGCGGAAAAGACCGGTATGGCCCCGCGCCATCTGTTGCGTCTGGAGCGTGAGGCGATTCCCCGAACCACCATCGGCAAAATTCAACACGCCCGCCTGCGTCACCTGTTCGAGAGCGGGGCGTTACCGGCGCAATCGTTGGACGGGGAGGAACGGTTGCCGGCCTGGTTTTTCAGCCAGCGGTGGCGTCATCGCCGGTTGCCGCCCCGGGAAGCCTGGCTGGGACGGGTGCTGTTGTTCGAGGATCCCCTGGGGCTGGTCGCCGCCCTGTGCCAGCGGTCCGACGCCCCGGCCCGATCGACGCGGGTGGCCTGGGGGTCCCGTTTCCACCGGTTGGCCGATGACCGGTTGCAGATCGATGATGAACGGTCGGCGGACTACCGGCGTCTGTTGACCCTGCTGTCGGAGACCGACCGGTTGCCGGCCGAGATCGTCCATGCCCGGCATTATGCGCCACCGTCGACGCCGGCGGAGGGGGTGGCCGAACTGGAGGAGCGGGCGCGGCAGACGGTTGCCGGTGTGCTGGCCCTGGTCCGAGCCTGGGGCACGGTGGCGGGGGATCGTCCCCTGCTGTTGCGGGTGGTGGTGAGCCACACCTTGACGGACGGGGAGGACCGTTTTCCGGCCAATGAAAAGGGGTTGCTGCCGCCGTTGTTGCTGACCCTGGAGCAGGAGCGGCCCGGCATCCGCTGTCAGTTGATCGATCTGCCGGTGGAGAACCTGGACCGGCAGGCGGAACGGTTGGTGGCCGAAATCGGCACCCCGCCCCGGGAGCGTCTGGTCCGGTATCGACAAAACCGTCTGGTGCCGGTCCTGCGACCGATGGATTTTTCCGATTCGTTTCAACCCCCCTGGCGGACCGGCGGCCACTATCTCATCACCGGCGGCAGCGGCGGCATCGGTCAACGGCTTTGCCGTCATCTCCGGGAGCGGTACGGGGCGCGGTTGTTGATCGTCGGTCGCCGTTCGATCGAAGAGACCGATTTTCAACCACTGGACGGTATTCGCCATGAACGGGCCGATGTCGGCGATTACCAGGCCATGGAAACCGCCGTGATCCGGGCCGAGGCGGCCCGGGGTGCGCCCCTGGACGCCATTCTGCACCTGGCCGCCACGGTGCGGGAGCGGCCGTTGATCGAGGAGAGCGCCGAGGAGCTGGTCACCGGTCAACGGGCCAAGATCGCCGGCACCTGGGTGGTCCACCGGTTGGCGGCGCAACGGCCGGGTTGTGCGGTGATCCATTTTTCATCGGTGATCGGTCTTTTCGGCGGCGCCGGCTTCGGCGCCCATGCCGCGGCCTGCGGTTTTCAGCAGGCCTTTTCCAGCCGCGCCGAACAACCGGGCCGTCTGCTGGCCTGGAGTCAATGGCGGGAAACCGGCCTGAGCCGGGGTCGGGGTCCGGCCGCCGCCCGGAGCCGGGGGTTCCAGACCATCTCCCCGGACCGGGGTCTGCTCTCCCTGGAGGGGGTGTTGGGCCGGGCCGGCGAGCCGATGGGATTGGTCGGCATCGATGGGGCGGCGCCGCCCATGCGGGCGTTGATCGAACAACCGGCGCGTCCCGCCTGGTGGTTGCGTGCCCATGTCGAACGCCGGGCGGTTGCGGGCGTTGCCGGACCGCCGCCGGCCATCGCCGATCCCTTCGGGGTGCCGTTGCCGGTCCGGGTCAGCGGGGTGGCGGCCATGCCGGTGCTGGCCAATGGCGAAATCGACCGGCGGCGGTTGCCGGGGGCCGATGGCCGTTTGCCCCATCGACCGCCGGCCAATGAGGTCGAAAAAACCGTGGCGGCGATCTGGTCGCGGCTGTTCGGGGTCGATGATCCGGGGGTGGATGACGGTTTTTTCGAACAGGGGGGATCGTCGCTGACCGCCGCCGGCCTGGTGGCCGGTATCCGCGAACGGTTGGCGGTGGAGTTGCCGGTCAGCGCGGTATTTTCCGATCCGACCATCGCCGGTCTGGCCCGCCGCATCGCCGCCGTCAAGGGGGAGGGCGGGACGTCGTTGCCGCCCATCGAACGGCTCGCCGACGGCCGGTCGCAACCGCTGTCGTTCGCCCAGGAGCGGTTTTGGCTGTTGCACCGGTTGGCCGGCGATCATCCCGGCCTCTATAACGAAGTGGTGGTGATGCGGCTCCGGGGGGGCCTGGATATCCCGCGACTGGCGTCGAGCCTGGGGCGGGTGGTGGCCCGGCACCCGGCCTTGCGCACCGGTTTCCGGGTGGTGGACGGGGCGGTGGAACAGACCGTCCATTCCCGGGTGCCGGTGTCCCTGGAAACGGTCGATCCGGTGGCCGATCGGGAAACAACGGTGCGCGAACGGTTGGAGGCCCATCGGGCGCGGCCCTTCGACCTGGCGCGACCGCCGTTGTTGCGGGCGTTGTTGTTGCGCATCGACACCACGGTCTGGCAACTGCAACTGGTCATCCATCACATCATCATCGATGGCCGCTCCCTGGAAAAACTGTTGGCCGAATGGTCCCGGTCGTACCGGGGTGAAACGCTCGATCCGGCGCCGATTTTGACGACCGCCGATTTCGGCCATTGGCAACGTTCCTGGATGCGCGGGGCGTTGGAAGAACGGCAACTGGACCACTGGCGGCAGCGGTTGCGCGGCGCGCCGCCGCTGTTGGACCTGCCGACCGACCGTCCGCGCCCGGCCCGTCCCTCCCACCGCGCCGACCAGGTGGCCGTGGACCTGCCGCCGCGATTGGTGGAGCGGTTGCGGGGGCTGGCCACGGCGACGGACGCGACGCCGTTCATGACCCTGCTGGCGATCTTCGCCGCCGTTCTGCACCGTTTTTCCGGCCAGGAAGACCTGGTCATCGGTTGTCCGGTGGCCGAACGGCGTCCCAAGGGCATGGAGGGGGTGATCGGCTGCTTCATCAACACCCTGGCCCTGCGCTGCGATTTGACCGGGGACCCTTCGTTCGAAGCGCTGTTGCGGCGGGTGCGGGCGGAGGCGGCCGCGGCCTATGCCCATGCCGACATCCCCTTTGAACGGTTGGTGGAAAATCTGGCCCCGGAACGGGGGGCCGGACTCAATCCGCTGTTCCAGGTCAGCCTGGAACTGGCCGCCGGTCCGCCGCCGGCCCTGGAACTGCCGGGAGTCGAGGTCCACCCCTGGCGTTGCCCTTCATCGATCATCCGCGTCGATCTGGAAATGCATCTCTGGCCGGTGGCCGGTTGGATCCGGGGTTATCTGCTCTATGCCCGGGACCTGTTCGACGAAACCGGCGCCGACCGTCTGCGGCGGGCGTTCATGCGCCTGGCGGTGGCGGTTGCCGATGATCCCGCCCGGCGTCCCGATCATATCAACCTGATCACCGGCGCCGACCGCCAACGGTTGCGCCGTTGGGGGGCGCCGGGAAAACCGCCGCCGCCGGGCACCATCGCCCAACGGTTCCGGGCCGTGGCCACACGGACCCCCGAGGCGTTGGCGGTGGGCTTCGGTGGCGAATGGTTGACCTATCGACAGGTGGACCGCTGGTCCAACCGTCTGGCCCACCGGTTGCGCGCCCTCGGGGTCGGTCCCGAACGGCCGGTGGCGTCCTTTCTGGACCGTTCACCGGAAATGATCGTCGGTCTGCTGGCCATCCTCAAGGCCGGCGGTATCTACATGCCCCTGGAACCGGCCCACCCCGAGGGACGTATCCGCGATCTGCTCACCACCTGTGAACCGTGCCTCATCATGACCAACCGGACCCTGGCCGCCGAACTGCCCGATGTCGGTGTGCCGTTGTTGCGGTTGGATGCCGACCGGGACGGGATCCGCCACCAGCCCGATCGGCCGTTGCCGGATCCCGGTCATCCCCATGGGGCCGCCTATCTGATTTTTACCTCCGGTTCCACCGGCAAACCCAAGGGCACGGTGGTGGGACATGGCGGATTCATCAACATGATCCAGGCCCAGATCGACGGATTCCGCATCACCCCGGCCGACCGGGTGGCGCAATTTTCCAGTTGTGCCTTCGATGTGGCCCTGTTCGAGGTGTTCCTGGCCCTGTTTTCCGGGGCCAGCCTCTGGCCGGTGCCGGAGACCGTTCGCAGTGAACCGCGTGCCTTCGAGGATTTCGCCCGGCGCCGGAAGCTGACGGTGTTGGCCCTGACGCCGCCCTATCTGCGCCTGCTCGATTGTGGCGCCATGCCGGACCTGCGGGTGTTGATCAGCGGCGGCGAGGCCGCCGATGGCGACACCCTGCGCGGCTATGCCCGCAGCCGTCGCTGCATCAACGCCTATGGTCCCACCGAGGCGTCGGTCTGTGCCGCCTTTCATGAAGTTGATGCCGACGGCGATCATGCCCTGGGGGTACCCATCGGTTCGCCGTTGACCAATACCGAACTGTTGATCCTGCAGGGGGATGTCCAAGCCCCCATCGGCGCCGTCGGGGAGATCTGTCTGGCCGGCATCGGTCTGGCGCGGGGGTATTGGCAACGGCCGGACCTGACCGCCGATCGCTTCGTGCCCCATCCGTTCCGGGCCGGCGAGCGTCTCTACCGCACCGGCGACCGGGGCCGATGGCTGGTCGATGGGTCGGTGTTGTTCCTGGGACGGGTGGATGATGAGGTCAAGGTGCGCGGCCATCGTTTGACGCCGGGGGAAATTCAACGGGTGATGATGACCCATCCCCGGGTCGAGGCGGCCCATGTATTGGCCCGGGCCGAGGCCGGCGGTACCGAACTGACCGGTTATTTCACCGCCGATGAGGGTCTCCAGCCGGCCCGGCTGCGTCGTTTTCTCGCCGAACGGTTGCCGCGCTACATGGTGCCCAATCGGTTGCTGGCCCTGCCCGAATTGCCGTTGTTGCCCAACGGCAAGATCGACCGTGCCGCCCTGCCGTCGGCGGAACCGCCGGTCCGGACCGACGCCCTGGCGCCGCGCACCGCCACCGAAACCACCGTCGCCGAGGTTTGGCGCCGGGTGTTGGAGCTGGAGACGCTGGGTATCCGTGACAATTTTTTCGATGTCGGCGGCCACTCCATGCGCATGATCCGGGTGCATGACCGGCTCCGCGACCATTTTGGGCCGCTGTTGAACGTGGTGGAGATGTTCCGGTACCCGACCGTGGAAACCCTGGCCGCCGAGATCGACGCCCGGCGCCGGGTCCCATCCCCCGTCTCATCGCCGTCCCCCGACCGCCGAACCCGGCGTCGGGCGGACCTGGAGACCCGCCGTCAAATCCGCCGCAGCCATCGTGGAGAGCCGCAAAAATGAGTGAACGACCGACCGACATCCCCCCGGGCATCGCCATCATCGGCATGCAGGCCCGTTTTCCCGGGGCGGCGGATGTGGAAACCTTCTGGAAAAATTTGTGCGATGGCGTCGAGTCGGTCTCCTTTTTCAGCGAAGAGGAGCTGCGTGCCGCCGGTGTCGATGTCGCGCGGATGAACGATCCCGACTATGTGCGGGCGGCGGCGGTCCTGGAGGGGATCGACCGCTTCGACGCCGCATTTTTCGATATCAGCCCGGCCGAGGCCCGGCGCCTGGATCCCCAGCACCGTCTGTTCCTGGAGCTGGCCTGGGAGGCCCTGGAACGGGCCGGTCACGCCCCGTCGTCGATTCCGGGGCCGGTGGGGGTGTTCGCCGGCGCCGCCGGCAATCACTATGCCCATAACTATCTGATCGGCGACGGCGAGGGTCGTCACATCACCGATCTCCACGATGTGGTCATGGGTTCCGACGGTGATTTTTTGCCGACCCGCATCGCTTATAAACTCGATCTGCACGGTCCCGCCGTCAATGTGCAGACCGCCTGCTCCACCTCGCTGATGGCGGTGCACCTGGCCTGTCAAAGCCTGGAAAGCGGCGAGTGTGATCTGGCCCTGGCCGGCGGCGTGTCGGTGATGACGCCGCAAAAGGTGGGATATCTCCACAAACCGGGCATGATCCTGTCGCCGGATGGGCACTGCCGGCCCTTCGATGCCGTCGGCGAGGGGATCGTCGGCGGCAATGGCGCCGGGGTGGTGGTGTTGCGCCGCCTGGACGAGGCCCTGGCCGATGGCGATGCGATCCTGGCGGTGATCCGCGGTTCGGCCAGCAACAACGATGGCGCCCGCAAGGCCGGTTTCACCGCCCCGAGCGTCGACGGCCAGGCGGAGGTGATCGCCGAGGCCCTGGCGGTGGCCGGGGTGACCCCGGCGGACATCGGTTATATCGAGGCCCACGGTACCGGCACCCCCATCGGCGATCCCATCGAAATCATGGCCCTGAACCGGGTGTTCACCGGTCTGCCAGCCGCCTCCCGCGCCATCGGTTCGGTCAAGGGCAATTTTGGCCATCTCAACACCGCCGCCGGTATCGCCGGACTCCTCAAAACGGTGTTGATGTTGCAGCACGAACGGATTCCGCCGAGCCTCCATTTCAAACGTCCCAACCCGAAGATCGATTTCGCCGCCGGTCCCTTTTATGTCGCCGACCGTTTACAACCCTGGCCGGAAACGCCCCGGCGCGCCGGGGTCAGCTCTTTCGGCATCGGTGGCACCAATGTTCACGTGGTGTTGGAAAAGGCGCCGCCGCCGCAACCGCGCCCGGCGATCGCGGAAACGGTTTACCCCTTGCCCCTGTCGGCAAAAACCCTCCCGGCCCTGCAACTCCAGGCGCAAAACCTGGCCCGTTGGTTGAACACCCACCCCCGAGTCGACCTGCGGGATGTGGCCTTCACCCTGGCCCGGGGCCGGGAGCCTTTCGCCCATCGCCGGGTGGTGGTGGCGCGGTCGGTCGAGGAGGCCGTCCGCCTGTTGACGATGGCCGCCGATGACCGCTCCCCGGCAATCGATGTCGATGAACCGGTACGGCAACTGTTGGAGCTGGGCCGTTCCTGGGAAGCGGGGGCCGATATCGATTGGCGGCCGTTGTTCGACGGTCCCCGGCCACAGCGGCTGCCGCTGCCGGCGCATCCTTTCGACCGCCAACGGTACTGGCCCAATGCGCCGAAAACGCCGGAGGTGGCTGCCAAAAGCGGTGAACGCCGGCCCCCGGCGCAGTGGTTCCACACCCATACCTGGGAACGAATGCCGCCGCCGGTGGCCGGCGGAACGGATGGGCAACGATGGTTGATCCAGCGTGACGGTGGTGGTTTTGCCGAACGGTTGGCCGTGGCCCTGCGGGGGCGTGGTCATGAGGCGCGGGTGGTGGCGGACCTGACGGATCCGGCGGTCGACGATGGCACCGATCGATCGTCCCGGCATCTGGTCCACAGCCGCTATCTGGTTCCGTCGATGGCCGAAGAGGCCCATGAAGATTTACTGCGGGTTTGCCGGTCGCTGGCGACGGGGGCGGTTCGGGGCACGTTGACGGTGTTGACCGCCGCCCTGTTTTCCGTTACCGGCCGGGAAAACATCCATCCCCGTTCCGCCACCGCCCTGGGTCCGGTGTTGGTGTTGCCCCAAGAACATCCGGCCATCCGCTGCCGGTTGCTGGACCTGGAGGGTTCCGAACCGGAATCGATGGCGCCGGCGCTGTTGGCCGAGGTGTTGCCGGCCATCGATGCGGATCTCTCCCTGGCGGCCGTTCGCGGCGCCCATCTCTGGACCCCGCCCTGGCGCCCCCTGCCAAACGGGCCGCAACGGCTCCCCGATGTTTCCACCCTGTTGCGGCCGGGCGGGGTCCTTCTCATTACCGGCGGTCTCGGCGGCATCGGTCCGGTCCTGGCCGAAGCCATGGCCCGGGCGGTGTCCGATCTCCGTTTCATCCTCATCGGCCGGCACGCCTCCGAATCGGATCCGCGCGCCATCGGGGTACGCCGGCGTCTGCAACCGTTGGCCGCCGAGGTTCTCATCCGCCGGGCCGATGTCACCGACGAGACGGGCATGATGGCCCTGGCCGACGAAATCACCGCCCGTTTCGGCGGCATCCATGGCGTCATCCATGCCGCCGGTGTCGCCGGCTCCCTGCCCATTGTGGACCGGGATCGGCAAAAGGCCCGGGAGATCCTGGCGGTCAAGATCGACGGCGCTGAGGTGCTGGACCGGGTGTTCAGCGCCCGGCGATTGGACTTCATGATTTTTTGCGGTTCCCTCTCATCGGTGCTGGGCGGTATCGGCATGGCCGACTACAGCGCCGCCAACGCCTTTCTCGACGCCTTCGCCGCCTGGCGCGACCAGGCCCGTTCCGGCCGTACCCTCTGCATCGCCTGGGACGGCTGGCGGGACCTGGGCATGTCGGCCGCCAGCCGTCTGTCCGCGGACGAACGGGCGCGCTGGCAGGCGGCGGGTCCCGACAGCGGCATCGACGCCGAGGAGGGGGGGCGGTTGTTCCTGGAGATCCTGGCCCGGGCGACGGTGGACAGCGGTTCCCGGGTGCTGGTTTCGACCGTGGACCTCGCCGAACGGGCCGCCCGGGCGCGACGGCTCCTGGGGAAAACCGCCGCCGCCACCCCGGCGGCCGTCTCCCCCGACTCCAATCCCGCCGGGGCGGGGTCGGAAGGGCTGGAACGGCTCCTCAGCGCCATCTGGTGCGAGGTGCTGGGTCTCGACCGGGTGGGAATGACGGATAATTTTTTTGAACTGGGCGCCGACTCCTACCTGGTGGTGCAGGCGCATGATCTATTGCGCCAACGGTTGCCGGCCAATGGGGGTGCCGCCGCCGTGGACAAGCTGTCGGTGGCCGATTTTTTCGAACATGCCAACGTCGCCGCCCTGGCGGCGCATCTCAAGGTCCACCTGGAGGGGGGTGGCGCCCCGGATCCGGTTCGCGATCGGGCCATGGCCCGCGCCGACCGCCAACGGCGGGCCATGGTCGCCGAAGGCCGGGGAAAACCACTCTCGTCGATGGTGCAAAATGGTTGACGGCAATCACAATGGTGACGGCGAACGGTCCCGGGGCCGGGATATCGCCATCGTCGGACTCGCCGGTCGCTTTCCCGGCGCCGCCGATCCGTCGGCCCTGTGGCGCAATCTCCGGGATGGTGTCGTTTCCAGCCGGGAACTGGATGAGACCACCCTTGAGGCGGCGGGGGTTCCCGAGTCGGTCCGTTCGGCGGCCGGTTATGTACGCCGCAAACCGGTCCTCGATGACATCGACCGGTTCGATGCCGGTTTTTTCGGCCTGCTGCCGCGTGAGGCGGCGCTGTTGGACCCGGCGCATCGGCTGTTTCTCGAATGCGCCTGGCTGGCCCTGGAGGATGCCGGTCATGGTGGCATCGACGGCGAGGGGGTTGGCGTCTACGCCGGCACCGGGGTCAGCACCTATCTGATCCGCAACCTGTTGCGCAACCGTGATCTGGTCGCCAGCACCGACATGAGCCAACTGGTCTTCGCCACCGACAAGGACCATCTGGCCATGCGCACCGCCTATGAACTCGACCTCAAGGGACCGTGCGTCGCCGTCAGCACCGCCTGCTCCACCTCGCTGGTGGCGGTGCACATGGCCTGCCGGGGGCTGTTGAGCCATCAGTGCGACCTGGCCCTGAGCGGCGGCGCTTCGGTGTTCGTGCCCCAGGGGGAGGGTTACCCGTACCGGGAGGGGGGCATGGCCTCGCCCGATGGCCATTGCCGGCCCTTCGACGCCGAGGCCCGGGGCACGGTGTTCGGCAGCGGCGCCGGTGTCGTCGCCCTGAAACGGTTCGAGGATGCCGAAGCTGACGGCGATTTCATCTACGGCGTCATCCGTGGCAGCGCCATCAACAACGATGGCGCCGACAAGATCGGCTATACCGCCCCCGGCGTTGCCGGACAGGCGGCGGTGATCGCCGAGGCCCTGGCGGTGGCCGGGGTGAATCCGGAGGAGATCTCCTATGTGGAGGCCCACGGCACCGGCACCCGGCTGGGGGATCCCATCGAAATTCGCGCCCTGAACCGCGCCTTTGGTGACAACCTTGCTCCTGAAAGCTGCGCCATCGGTTCGATCAAGGCCAACATCGGTCATCTGGATGCCGCCTCCGGTGTTTCCGGTCTCATGAAATGTGTCCTGGCCCTGACCGCCGGGCAACTGCCGCCGACGCCGCACTATGCCCGGCCCAACCCGGAGATCGATTTCGCGGCCGGCCCCTTCCGGGTCAACGACCGTTTGCAACCCTGGGCGAGCGATGGCCGTCCGCGCCGTTGTGGCGTCAGCTCCTTCGGCATCGGTGGTTCCAACGTCCATGTGGTGTTGGAGGAGGCCCCGTCCCGTGACGCCGCGACGCCATCACCGCGTTCAACGGAACTGCTGGTATTGTCGGCCCGTAGCGAAGAGGCCCTGGATGAAATGGCCCTGGCCCTGGCCGATTTTTTGACCGTCGATGAACACCGGGCCCCACCGGACCTGGCCGATGTCGCCTTTACCCTGGCCACCGGGCGCAAACCCTTCGAACACCGCCTGGCGGTGACCGCCGCCACCCTGGAAGAGGCCGTGCGTCAATTGCGGCAACCCCGATCGGCCCCCTGGCGGGGCCGGGTCAACGGCGAGGGAAAGGCCGGTCCGCTGGCTGCCGCCGCCACCCGGGATCCGGCCGGTGCCGGCCGGCACTGGTGCGCCGGCGGTTTCGTGGACTGGAAGATTTATTATGGATCGGAACGGCGCCACCGGCTGCCATTGCCCGGTTACCGGTTTCAACGGCAACGGCACTGGATCGACCCGGACCCGGCCGCGGGCGACCCCTTCGCCGTCGATGGTTCGGTCTTTTCCGGCGCCGGAACCGCCGCCGTGGCGGCGCCCCCGGCCGTGGGCGGGGTCGACTTGCGGCAACGGTTGCTGACCATGGTTTCCGAGGTGGCGGGGATCCCGGTGGCCGAACTGGAGACCGATCGGGGGTTTTTGGAGATGGGTTTGGACTCCCTGACCCTGATCCAGCTCAACCGCGGTATCAAGTCCAAACTGGGTATCGATGTGCCCTATCATCTGCTCATGGAGGAACACACCTCCATCGACGCCCTGGCGGCGCATCTGCAAAGCCTGGGACCGGCTCCGTCCCAACCGGAGCCGGTGACGGTGGCGCCGCCGGCCGGTTCCCGTCGGCCGGTCTCCACGCCGGCGCCGGTTCGGCACGGTCCGATCCGCACCCCGGAGCGGGCCGCCGACACCTCCCTGACCGCCGCCATGCGCGATCATCTCGACGCCCTGGTGAAACGGATCGCCGCCCGGACGCCCAACAGCAAACGGTTGGCGCAACGGTACCGGCGCCAGTTGGCCGATCCGCGCATCGCCGTCGGTTTCAACCGGTTGTGGAAGGAGATCGTCTATCCGCTGACCATCGTCCGCGCCGCCGGTTCGCGGGTGGTGGATGCCGATGGCGGCGAATATATCGATCTGATCATGGGCTTCGGGGTGCATCTGTTCGGCCATCATCCGTCCTTCGTCACCGAGGCGGTGACCCGGGCCTTGCGCGAGCGGTCACAGATGGTCGGTCCCCATGGCGATGGGGTCGGCGAGGTGGCGCGTCTGTTGTGCGAGCTGACCGGCAATGAACGGGTCTCCTTCTGCAACACCGGCTCCGAGGCGGTGATGGCCGCCATCCGCATCGCCCGCACCGCCACCGATCGCAGCCGTATCGTCCTGTTCGACGGTTCCTATCATGGCAATTTCGACGCGGTCCTGGTGCGCCGGGCCGGGGAGCGCACCCTGCCGGTGACCCTGGGCATTCCGCAGAGCGTCGCCGACGAGGCGGTGATCCTGGACTATGGCGCCGATGAATCCCTCTCCTGGTTGCGGGATCATGGCGATCAAATCGCCGCCGTGCTGGTGGAACCGGTGCAGTGCCGGCGCATCGAGTTGCAACCGTTGAAATTTTTGAAAAAACTGCGCCGCATCACCGAAAAGACCGGCGCCCTGTTGATTTTTGACGAGGTGGTGACCGGATTTCGCATCCATCCCGGCGGCGCCCAGGCCTGGTTCGGCATCCGCGCCGATCTGGCCACCTATGGCAAGGTGCTCGGCGGCGGCCTGCCCATCGGTGCCGTGGCCGGCAAGAGCGAATACATGGATGCCGTCGATGGCGGCTGGTGGCAATTCGGCGATGACTCCCTGCCCATCGCCGACCAGACCGCCTTCGCCGGCACGTTTTGCAAACATCCCCTGGCCATGGCCGCCGCCCGGGCGGTGTTGGAACATCTGCGTGATGCCGGACCGGCCCTGCAGGAACGGTTGGCGGCCCGCACCGCCGCCCTGGCCCGGGACCTCAACGCCCGGCTCGCCGCCCGGGGCGCCCCCATCGAGGTACGCCATTTCGCCTCCATCTTCTTTTTCACCCCCCTGGACGGGTTCCGCTGGATGGAACCGTTCTGGTTCCACCTGCGTGAGGCGGGCATTTCGGTCTGGGGGGAGCGGCCCTATTTTCTCTCCACCGCCCACGATGACGAAGATTTGTCGCAACTGTGCCGGGCGGTCTCCGCCGCGGTCGACGCGCTCATCGACGGGGGGTTCATCCGGTCGCCACAGCCGACACCGCTCACCGATGCCCAACGGGAAGTGTGGGTGGCCTGCGGCATGGGCGAGGACATCCACCGCGCGTTCAATACCGTGTCGCCCCTGCGCCTGCACGGACCGGTCGATGCGGCGGCCCTGGAAGCGGCCCTGAACGAGGTGGTGCGCCGTCATGAGGCCTTGCGTACGGTGTTCGATGCCGATGGGGAACGGCAACGGTTGACGACGGTGAACATCTCCCTGATCCGGCAGGAGACCATCGACGAAGCGGGGCTGCGGCGATTTTTGCGGGAACGGGGCGAGGAGCCGTTCGACCTGGAACGGGGTCCGTTGTTGCGGGCGGCGTTGTTGCGTTTGCACGACCGGGAGTGGGTCCTGGTGCTGACCACCCATCACCTGATCTGTGACGGCCTCTCCCTGGATGTACTGTTGTCAGAGTTGATGAGCCTCTATTCCGGGCGCGTCGGCGGCACCGTTTCGACCCTGCCCGCACCGATGCCCTTTTCGAAATATGCCGCCTGGTTGCGCGATCGCCGTCAGGGTCCGGACGGGGCGGCCACCGATGCCTGGTGGCGGCAGCGGTTCCGGGACGGCGTGCCGATCCTCGAACTGCCCCTGGACGCCCCGCGGCCGCCGGTGCTCGGCGCCCGGGGGGAGCGGGTGAGCCTCACCCTGGCGGCGGAGTCGATGGCGGCCCTCAGACGGGTGGGCGCCGCCCGTGGCGCCACGCCGTTCGTCACCCTGCTGGCCTGTTTCCAACTGTTGTTGCACCGGTTGAGCCGGCAATCGCGGCTGGTGGTGGGGGTGCCGCTGGCCGGACAGGCCCGCACCGGCAACGGTTGCCTGGTGGGACACTGTGTCAATCTGGTTCCGGTCCTCAGTGACCTCACCGGCGATCCGCCCTTCACCGACCATTTGCTGGCGGTGAGCGATGGTTTTCACGAAACACAACGCCATGGCGATGTCACCGCCGCCACCCTGGTCGAACTGCTGGACCTGCCCCGGGATCCCTCCCGGCCGCCGTTGTGCGCCGTCACCTTCAATCTGGAAACCCCGCCGGAACGGCTGCGGTTCGGCGAATTGCTGGTGGAAAACATCCCGGTGGCCAAACCGTTCGTGCAGTTCGAACTGGTCTGCAACGCCTATGATGGCGCCGATGGTCTCCATTTCGAATGTGATTTCAACAGCGATCTGTTCCATGCCGACACCGTGCGCCGCTGGTTCGGCCATCTGCAACGGCTCATCGAGGCGGTGGTGGCGGATCCGCGGATGACCGTGGACCGGTTGCCGTTGCTGTCAACCGCCGAACGGTTGGCGCTGCTGGAGATGGGCCGACCGACGCCGGTGGCCGCCAAACCGCTCCGGTCCACCATCCACGGTTGGTTCGACGCCATCGCCGGGCGAACGCCGACGGCATTGGCGGTGACGGCGCCCGAAGACGACGGACCGTTGACCTATGGGCAGCTGCGCGCCGGGGCCAACCGTCTGGCCCACCACCTGCTCGCCGGCGGCATCGGTCGCGGCGATCGGGTGGCGGTGCTCGTGGAACGGACGCCGCGGGCGGTATCGGTGTTGTTGGCGGTGCTCAAGAGCGGCGCCGCCTATGTACCGTTGGACCCCCGGTGGCCGGCGAAGCGGATGATCCACATGTTGAGCGATGCCCGGGTGGCGGCGCTGGTGACCGATGGCCGGTCGCCGGAGTGGGGCGATGGGCTGAGGATGCCGGTGATCGTACTCGATGCCATCGAGGCGGAACTGGAAACCCGGCCCGATTCGGACCCGGCGGTCGCGGTCGACGGCGGCGACCCGGCCTATGTCATCTTCACCTCCGGTTCCACCGGTCGGCCCAAGGGGGTGGCGGTGGATCATGCCAATGTGACGCGACTTTTTTCCAGCAGCCGGCGGCTGTTCGCCTTCGATGCCGAAGACCGTTGGAGCTGCGTCCATTCTTTGGCCTTCGACTTTTCGGTGTGGGAAATCTGGGGGGCGCTGTTGCACGGTGGCCGGTTGTTGATGGTCCCGCACTGGTTGGTGCGGGAGCCGCCGGAGTTGCTGGCGTTGTTGGACCGGGAAGGGATCACCGTATTGAACCAGACGCCCTCGGCCTTTCGGCAACTGGTAACGGCCGATGACCGGGATGGACCACCGTTGACCGCCCTGCGTTTGGTGATTTTTGGCGGCGAGGCCCTGGATTTCGCCGGTCTGCGTCCCTGGTTCGACCGGCGTGGCGATCAACGGCCGCAATTGATCAACATGTACGGCATCACCGAAACGACGGTTCATGTCACCCATCGCCGGGTGACCCGGGCCGACCTGCAACGGTCCGGCAGCCGCATCGGCGCGCCGCTGGACGATCTCACGGTTCAGATCATTGATGATCATGGCCAACCGGTGCCGGTGGGGGTGGCCGGTGAGTTGATGGTGGGCGGCGCCGGCCTGGCGCGGGGCTATCTGTTCCAACCGGCGATGACCGCCCAGCGGTACATCCCCGATCCCTTCGGCGCCGCTGGGGAACGTCTCTACCGCACCGGTGATCGGGGCCGTTGGTTGCCGGATGGTGACATTGAATATCTGGGCCGCATCGATCAGCAGGTGCAACTGCACGGTTACCGCATCGAACCGGGCGAAATCGAAACGGTGCTCGGCGCCCATGCCGTCGTTCGGGAAGTGGCGGTGACCCTGCGCGAGGATCGGGCCGGAACCCGGCTGGTGGCCCATGTGGTGGCCGATGAAAGCCTGGAAACCGCCGAATTGCGCGCCCACGCCGGCCAATCCCTGCCGGCCTACATGATACCGTCCCTGTTCGTGCGCCTGCCGGCCCTGCCGCGCAGCGCCACCGGCAAGATCGACCGCAACCGGCTGCCGGATCCCGAGGAGGCCGGTGGCGATGCCCCGGAGTCGTACCACCCCCCCGGCACGGAGATCGAACGCATCCTCGCCGACCTGTGGGCCGAGGCCCTGGACCGGCCCCGGGTCGGCATCCATGACAATTTTTTCGAGCTGGGCGGCGACTCCATCATCACCATACGCATCGTCTCCCGCGCCCGCCGTCACGGGCTGCGTTTCAAACCGGCCGACCTGTACAACCGGGCCACCATCGCCGGCCTGGCCACGGTCGTTGACCGGTTGACGCCGGAAAACGGTACCGGGGAGGCGGACATCGCTGAAGGCGAGGTGCCGTTGACGCCGATTCAACACTGGTTTTTCCAGCGTCGGGACCCGACCCCGAACCGGTTCAGCCAGGCGGTTGTTTTGGAAATGGCCGCCGGCGTGACACTGGAGGCGGAACCGTTGCGCGCCGCCCTGGCCGATGTGATGGCCCACCACGATGTGTTCCGGCTCCGGTTCCAACGAAACGATGGCGGCTGGCGATCGTTTTATGGACCACTGGAGCCGGCCGGCTTCGAGGTCCTGGAGGCGGGGCGGGGGGAGACCCCGGCCGTCATCGATGAACGGGCGCGTACCGCCCTGGACCCCGGCAACGGGGTGTTGTTGCAGGTGCGGTTGGTGCGCGGTTCCGACGGGGAAAAACTGCTGTTGGCGGCCCACCATCTGGCCGTCGATGGGGTCACCTGGGGGCTGTTGCTGGAGGAGTTGGAGAGTGCCTACCGGGCGCGGCTGGCGGGGGAAACCCCGCAACTGCCGCCGGTCACCACCTCCTATGGCGGCTGGGCCCGGACCTTGCCGGCCCTGGCCCGGGATCCAAAACTGGCCGCCGATCTCGACTGGTGGCTGGAGCAGGGCGACGATGGGTCATGGCCGACCGATCTTCCGGCGGACGATGCCGGTGACGTCGCCTCCGAACAGCGGCAGCGGCTGGAAATCGATGCCGAGCGCTCCGGCCGGTTGTTGCGGGATTTACCGGAACGGTTCCATGCCCGGGTCGATGATCTGTTGGTGACGGCCCTGGTCCTGACCCTGGCCAACTGGCGACGCGGCGATCGGGTGGTGTTGGCTCTGGAGGGCCATGGTCGCGACGGACCGGCGGCGGTCGGCCGGGATCCCGCCCGTTGCGCCGGCTGGTTCACGGCCATCTATCCGCTGTCGTTCCGGGTCGATACCTCGGCGCCAGCGGCAACGCTCATCAAATCGGTCAAGGAGTGCCTGCGCATCGGCGCCCGGCGTGGCGGCGGTTATGGCCTGCTGCGTTATCTGCACCCGGACCCGGCCCTGCGGCAACGGTTGGCCGAGCGGCCGCAACCGGCCCTGCTGTTCAACTATCTGGGCCGGGTGCAACGGCGGGAAAACCGCCTGTTCGGCCGCCTCGCCGAGGCCCCGGCCCCGGATCGGGGTCCGGAGTCCCGGCGGGATCATCTGTTCGAGGTCGAGGCGCTGGTGGTGACGGCCGCCGATGGCACGGCGCGGTTGCGCATCGACTGGCTGTACAGCGACCAACGGCATGAACGAACCACGGTGGAACGCCTCTGCCGCGAACTGGACCGCCATTTGACGGTTTTGATCGATGGCGGCCTGGAGGCCGATGCCGGCGGTTTCACCCCATCCGACTTTCCCGATGCGGCGGTGAGCCAGGAGGACCTGGACGCGGTATTGGCGGAAATCGGCCTGAACGGGAATTGACCGACCATGGCCAACAAGGATATCGAAAATCTCTATCCACTGTCGCGGGCGCAACAGGGCATGTTCCTGGAGGTGTTGGGCAGTGGCATCGACGGGTTGCATGTGGAGCAGGCCATCGCCGCCATCGACGGTGATCTCGATGCCGTCCGGTTCGAGGGCGCCTGGCGGCGGTTGGTGGCCTCGGAACCGATGTTGCGTACCGGTTTCGTCGGCAAAGAGGCGAAAAAACCGTTGCAGGTGGTCTTCCGTCAGCGACCGGGCCGGGTGCGGCGTCACGATTGGCGGTCCCTGGAGGAGGGGGAACGGCAACGGCGATTGACCGAACTGGCCAGCAACGAGCGGAAAACCGGTTTCGATCTCGCCGATCCGCCGTTGATGCGCATGGTGTTGGTGCGCTGGAGTGAAACCGGTTGGCGTCTGGTCTGGACCCACCATCACATCCTCATGGATGGGTGGTGCATCTCCCTGTTGCTGCACGACCTGTTCGAACACTACACCAATATCAAAACGGGCAAAAATATCAAAAAAATTCAAAGGAGACCGTTTCGGGATCATATCCACTGGCTGCAACAACGGGATCGGGAACGGGGACGCCATTTTTGGCAATCGCGTCTGGCCGGTTTCAACCGTCCCACGCCCCTGGGCCGGGAACGGGCCGGGACCACCGGTGTCGAGGGCCACGGTCAGGTGACGGCGCGGCTTGATGTGGATCATCTGCAAAAAATGACCACCCTGGCCCGGCGTCTGCGCCTGACTCCCGGGGTCCTGGCGCACGCGGCCTGGGCGTTGTTGCTCGCCCGTTATGGCGATGGTGACGATGTGCTGTTCGGCATCACCGTCTCCGGCCGCCCCCCGGAACTGGAGGGGGTGGAGGAGATGATCGGTCTTTTTTCCAGCACCGTGCCGTTGCGGGTGGCCATCGATGCCGATCAACCGCTGTCGGACTGGTTGACCGGGCTGGGCCGGGATCAACGGCAACTCCTGGATCAGGCCCATTGGGGGGCCGGCGAGATCCACGACTGGAGTCCGGTGCCGGCGCACCGGCCGTTGTTCGACAGCGTGGTGGTGTTCGAAAACTATCCCATCGACGCGGCGGTGTTGCGGGTCGAGGGGTTGCGCTTTTTGCCGGAGGCCGGTTGCGCCACCGGCGCCCGCACCCAGAACGCCCTGGCCCTGTTGATGACACCGGGCGCCGACGGTCTCCATTTGGAACTGGTTCATGATCGTGCTCGCATTGCCACGGCGGACGCCGAGCGGATGGTGCGGCATCTGCAAACGGTGTTGATCGGCCTGGTGGCCGATGCCGATCAACGCTGTGGCGCCCTCATCGCCACCATTCCGGAAACGGAAATTCCCACCATCGTCATCCCAGAGCGAACCGCGACCGGAACGGAGCCGCGCACGGCCATGGAATCGATGGTCGCCGAGGTGTGGCGGTCGGTATTGGGGTTGGAGCGGATCGGTGTCGAGGAGCCGTTTTTCCGTCTGGGCGGTCATTCGCTGCTGGCCGGACAGGTGGTGGCGCGGTTGGAGGAACGCCTGGAACGCCGGGTGCCCCTGCGTTGGCTGTTCGAACGGCCCACCATCGCCGGTTTGGCGGAAATATTGGAAACCGACGCCCCGGCCGACACGGCGGCCCCGCCACCCCTGGGGCCGGCGCCGGCTGGTGAACCGGTGCCCCTGGCCTTCGCCCAGGAACGGTTGTGGTTCCTCCATCGCCTGCGACCGGGGGCCGATGCCGCCTATTGTGAACAGGGGGTGGCGCGTCTGCACGGTCCCCTGGATGCGGCGGTGTTGGAACGGTGCCTGTCGCTGCTCATCGACCGGCATCACGCCCTGCGCACCACCTTCCACGAGGTCGAGGAACGGCCGGTGCAACGGATCGGTCCGGCGCCGGAACGGCCCCTGATTCACGAGGATTGGCCGGACCTGGACCCGGATGGATGCCTGAAGCGGATTCATGCCGCCGTCGCCGAGGCCGCCGCCTCACCGTTCGATCTCACCCGCGGACCGTTGTTCCGGTGTCAGCTGTTGCGTTTCGATGATCGGGACCATGCGCTGTTGTTGAGCATTCACCACATCATCACCGATGGTTGGTCGCACAGCCTGCTGTTCGAGGAGTTGAGCCGTCTTTACCGGGCGTTTTCGCGGGGGGAACCATCGCCGTTGCCGCCGGTGCCGTTTCAATTCGCCGATTTCGCCCATTGGCAACGCCACCACCTGGACGGTCCCGCCCTGCGGGCCGGGCTCGACCATTGGCGCCGCCGCCTGGCCGGGGCGCCGGGCCGGTCGACCATCCCCCCGGACCGGCCCTTGGCGCCGCGCGGCGAACAGGGGGCGGTGGTGCAACGATTGTTGCCGGCGACCCTCAACAGCGCCCTGACCGAGCTGGCCGCCAACCATGGCGCCACGCCGTTCATGGTGTTGTTGGCGCTGTTCAACCTGCTGTTGAGCCGTTACAGCGGTCAACGGGACCTGGTGATCGGCACGCCGGTGGCCGGCCGTAACCGCGCCGGCCTGGAGCGGGTGTTCGGATTTTTCATCAACACCGTCGTCGTGCGCTGTGAGTTGACCGGGGAACACCGTTTTTCCGACCTGTTGCAACAGGTGCGGACCCGGACCCTGGAGGCGTTTCAACATCAGGAGGTGCCCTTCGAACGGGTGGTGGAGACGGTGGCCCCGGACCGGCAACCGGGGGAAAACCCGCTGTTCCAGGTGTTTCTCAATGTGCTGAACCATCCACCGGTGGCGTTGGAGCTGGGCGCGGTGCGCCTGGAGGAGATCGAACCCCCCCGGCAGGGGGTGATGTTCGATCTCACCCTCTATGTCCGCGATGCCGGCGGTGGCCTGCGCCTGGACCTGGTGTATGACCGGGGACGGTATGAACCGCAACGCATGGCAACGGTGTTGCGCCATTTCCAGGAGTTGTTGGAACAGGTGTGCGCCGATGCCGAACGACCGCTGTCGGACTACCGACCGGGCCGGGGTGACGAAGCGTTGCCCGATCGGCGCGCGCCGCTGGCCATCGGTGGGGAACAGACCCTGCCGGCGCTGCTGGCCGCCGCCGGCGAAACCGACCATCCCGCCATCATCCACCGGGGCCGCCGGTATCAACGCCCCTGGCTGCAGGGCCGCATCGCCCATCTGGCCAACCGGTTGCGTGCCGCCGGCGTCACCGGTGACCATCTGCTGGCCATCCATGTGCCGCGCGGGGTCGACCTGGTGTGGATGCTCTGTGGCGTGTTGCGTGCCGGCGCCGCCTTCACGGTATTGGACCCGGCCTGGCCCACTGCCCGTCTGCGCCAGTGCCTGATGGCGGCCAAGGCCGATTTTTTGCTCACCATCGACGGGACCGACCTGCCGCCGGAACTACCGGCCGCCCTCGGGGATACCGGCCGACATCTGCGCCTGCCGGTCGTGGATACCGCCACCATCGAAGCGGAAACGGCCGCCTTGCCCCCGCCGGCGGATGCCGACGCCCGCGCCTATGTGGCCTTCACCTCCGGCAGTGGCGGCGCGCCCAAGGTCATCGAGGGGCGCCATCGACCGGTGAGCCATTTCATCCACTGGTACCGCCACACCTTCGAGGTGGGGGCCGATGACCGGTTTTGTCTGCTCGCCGGGCTCTCCCATGATCCCCTGTTGCGCGATCTGTTCATGCCCTTGAGCCTGGGGGCCACCCTCTGTATCCCGGAACCGGAGGCGCTGGAGTCGGGCCACCGGTTGACCGCCTTTTTGGCCGACAACCGGGTGACGGTGGTCCACATCACCCCGGCCCTGGCGCAGTTGGCCACCATCGATGAACGGGCGCGGTTGCCGGCGGTGCGTTATCTGTTTTTCGGCGGCGACCGTCTTGACGGCCACACCCTGGAACGGGTACGACGCCTGGCCCCCAACGCCCGGTTGATCAACTTTTATGGCGCCACCGAAACCCCCCAGGCGGCGGCCTGGCAACCGGTGACGGCGCAGGACGGCAACGCCGTGATCCCCATCGGCCGGGGCATCGATGGATTTCAACTGTTGATCCTGGATGAAAATGGCCGGCAGGCGGCGGCCTATGAACGGGGTGAAATCGTCGTGCGCGGTCCCGGTCTGGCCCGCTATGCCGATGGCCGGATGGGCGGTTTCCGCGCCGATCCCCATGCCTCCGGGGCCGGCGAACGCCTTTATCACACCGGTGATTTCGGCCATGTCGACGCCGATGGCGCGGTGGTGTTCCACGGGCGCCGCGACCGGCAGGTGAAAATTCGCGGTTACCGGGTGGAGCCGGCGGAGATCGAATCGATCCTGCTCGGTCTCGCCGGGGTGTCGCGGGCGGCGGTGATGGCCGTGGCCGGCCCGGACGGTGCGGATGCCGAACTGGCCGCCTGGTGGAGCGGTCCTGAACGGGATGCCGAAACGGTACGCGGTCATCTCCGCCGGCATCTGCCCGGTTATCTGCAACCGTCCCGTCTCCGGCACCTGGAGTCCATGCCGTTGACCCCGAACGGCAAACCGGACCTGGCGGCCCTGCCGGCCATCGATGGGGAGACGGATGTGGCAACGGCGGTGCCGCCGCGCACCGATCTGGAACGGCAACTGTGGGACATCTGGCGTTCGGTGCTGGATCGGGACGATTTTGGCGTCGAGGCCGATTTTTTCGACCTCGGCGGCCACAGCCTCAAGGCCGCCCGGGTGGTGGGCCGCATCCGGCAACGGCTGGGGGTGGAGGCGCCGCTGTCGCTGTTGTTCGAAACCCGTACCCCGGCCGGGTTGGCCAGCGCCATCCAGGGGTTGCGGACCACCGCCGGTCACCCCCTGGAACCGGTGGTCCGCGAGGGACCGTTTCCGCTCTCCGACGCCCAGTTGCGTTTGTGGTTGCTGGATCGTCTCAATGCCAATCTGCTGGCCTACAACATGACCGATGCCCTGCTGCTGGAGGGGGTCCTGAACCGCCCGGCCCTGGAACGGTCCCTGGCGGAACTGGTGGCGCGGCATGAATCGTTGCGCACGGTTTTCATCAAGACCGCCGACGGACCCCGGCAACGGTTGGTGGCAACAACGGCGGCAATCGATTTTCGCGACCTGGGCGCCGAAGCGGAACCGTTGGCCGCCGCCCGCGCCCTGGCGGTGGACCATGCCGCCACCCGTTTCGACCTGGAAAAACGGCCACCGGTCCGTTTCACCCTGGCGCGGTTGGGTAATGAGGCCCATGTGCTGTTGATCTGCCTGCACCACATCCTCTCCGACCGCTGGAGCATGGGGGTCCTGCAACGGGAGCTGGTGACCATCTACGACGTCTTCCGCCAGGGCCGGCGGGACCCCGGTTTGCCGCCGTTGCCGATTCAATATGGTGATTATGTGCTCTGGCAGGCCGGCCGTTTGGATTCGCAGCGGTTGCGGGCCGCCAAGGCCTATTGGCAACAGCGGTTGCAGGGTTTGGAACCGTTGGAACTGCCCCTGGACGCGCCGCGCCCGGCGGTAAAAACCTTCACCGGCGCCACCCTCACCATCGACCTGGAAACCGCCCCCGGACAGGTCCGGGAATTGGCCCGCCGTTTTCGGGTGACGCCGTTCATGGTCCTGTCGGCCCTGGTCAAACTGGTATTGCACCGCTACAGCGGCCAGTCGGACATCATCGTCGGCACGCCGGTGGCCGGTCGCGATCATCCCTTGTTGGAAGGGCAGGTGGGCTGTTACATCAACATGCTGGCCCTGCGCGATCGGGTGTCGGGCCGGGAGTCCTTCGCCGATTTGCTGCAACGGGTGGCGGCCACCATCACCGAGGCCTTCGCCCATCGGGATTATCCCTTCGACCGCCTGGTCGATGATCTCGATGTCGAGCGGGAATTGAGCCGCTCGCCGCTGTTCGACGTGGCGGTGGTCCTGCAGGACGAGGAGGGGGTTGCCCCGGCCCTGCCGGGTTTGACGGTCCGCTCCATCGAACCGCCGGCCACCACCAGCAAGTTCGATCTCAGCTTCGTCTTCGAACCCCGGGGGCCGGGCTGGTCGTTGCACCTGGAGTACAATGGCGACCTGTTCACCGGCGGTCGCATCCGCCGTCTGGCCGGCCATCTGCAAATGCTGCTGGCGGCGGTGGCGGTCGATGCCGATGGCCGCATCGACACCCTGCCGATGCTGCCCGAGGCCGAACGGCAGCGGTTGTTGGCCGATTTCAACCCCTTTCCGGAGAGCCCCTACCCCCGGGAACGGACCCTGGTCGATCTCATCGAATTTTGGACCGACCGCACCCCGGACGCCGTGGCGGTGATCGCCGGCGGGTCGACCCTCACCTACGGCGAGCTGGACCGCCAGTCCAACCGTCTGGCCCGCACCCTGCGCGATCAATGGGGGGTGGTGGCCGGCGATCTGGTGCCGGTGCTGCTGGAACGCAACGAACAGTCGATCATCGCCCACCTGGCGGTGATGAAGGCCGGCGCCGCCTATGTGCCCATCGATCCCGAATTTCCCGACCGGCGCATCGCCCACATCCTCGCCGTCAGCGCCTGCCGGGTCATCATCAGCGAACCCCAACACCGGCAACGGTTGCTGGCCGCCCTGGCCGATGAACGGGCCGACGCCGCCATCGTCGATGTCCATCATCATCGCCATGCCGATGGTGGTTGGCTGGAGCCGGCGGCGCATCCGGACGGTCTCGCCTATGTGATTTTCACCTCCGGCTCCACCGGCGTGCCCAAGGGGTGCATGGTCAGCCATCGCAATCTGGTTCATTTATTGGCCAACGAGGGGTTGCCCTTCGCCTTCGGCACCGATGACGTCTGGATGGTGGCCCATTCGTTCAGTTTCGATTTTGCCGTCTGGGAGGTGTTCGCGGCCCTGGCCCACGGTGGCCGGGTGGTGGTGGCGCCCCGGGAGGCGGTGCGCGATGTCACCCGTTTCCGGCATTTGCTCCGGCAACACCGGGTGACGGTGCTCAACCAGACGCCGGCGGCCTTCTATAATCTCATCCGCCATGAGGCCGAATGCCGGCAACACGATCTCGATCAACATTTGCACACGGTGATTTTCGGCGGTGACAGCCTCGATCCGACGCGCCTGCGTCCCTGGATCGCTTTTTATCCCCTGGAGCGCCTGTCGTTGTGCAACATGTATGGCATCACCGAGACCACGGTTCATGTCACCTGGCGTTTCCTGGAGGCGGCGGACCTGGACGCCGCCGCCAGCCCCATCGGCCTGCCGTTGCCGGGCAAGTCGGTGTTGGTCTGCAACGAGGCCGGTGAGCTGCAACCGCTGGGGGTGCCCGGTGAACTGCTGGTCGGCGGCGATGGCGTCTGCCGGGGTTATCTGGGACAGCCGGCGCTGACCGCCGACCGTTTCCGGCCCCACCCCTGGTTGCCCGGCGGCCGCATCTACCGCAGCGGCGATCTGGGCCGTTGGCACGAAGCGGGTGGATTGATCCATCTCGGCCGCAATGACAACCAGGTGCAAATTCGCGGTTATCGCATCGAGTTGGGCGAGATCGAATCGGTATTGGCGCACCATCCGGCCCTGGAAACGGTGGTGGTGCTGGCCCGGGAGCTGGACGGTGACCACCGGTTGACCGCCCATGTCACCGCCCGTCCCGGCCAGGAGCTGGAAATTCGCGCCTTGCGCCGTTTGGCGGAGATTCATCTGCCGGCCTACATGGCGCCGGCGGAATATGCCCTGTGGCCAACCATGCCATTGACGGATAATGGAAAAATCGATCGTCGGGTCCTGTCGCGATGGCAGCCGGAACCGGTTGACGGGGAAGCGGAAACGGTGGCCGATGATGTCGAGGAACGGTTGCGTGACCTGTGGCGGGACGTGTTGCAACGGCCGGATGTGGGGCTCGATGACAATTTTTTCGAAATTGGCGGTCACTCGCTGCTGTTGTTGCGGGTGCGGGATGAACTTCAGCAGCGGTTTGGACGGGAAATCGATGTGGTGGCCCTGTTCCGCCATCCCAGCGTTCGTACCCTGGCGCGTTTTCTGCGGTCCGAAGGGGTGGTGGAGGCGCCTGCGGCGGCGGAGCCGGCGGTTCCCGACCGGGGCGGGCCCATCGCCATCATCGGCATGGCCGGCCGTTTTCCCGGCGCCGGCAGTGTCGCCGAGCTGTGGGACAACCTGGTCAACGGCGTCGAGTCGATCCATTTTTTCAGCGCTGCCGAGCTGGAGGCGGTCGGCATCGGTCCGGAGGTGCATCGGCGGCCCGGCTATGTCGCCGCCAAGGGGGTGTTGGCCGATGCCGACCGGTTCGATGCCGATTTTTTCGACATGTCCGCCCGGGAGGCGGAGATCACCGATCCCCAGCAGCGGTTGTTTCTGGAATCCGCCTGGCAGGCCCTGGAGGATGCCGGCCACGATCCCTACCGTTTTTCGGGGCGCATCGGCCTGTTCGCCGGTTGTGGTGCCAATGGTTATCTGCTCGGCAACATCGTCCCCAACCGGCAGCGCTTGGCGGCCCTGGGCGACTATCCGCTGATCATCGGCAACGACAAGGATTTCCTGGCGGCGCGGGTGGCCTATAAACTCGACCTGCGCGGTCCAGTCGTCACCGTCGGCACCGCCTGCTCGACGTCGTTGGTGGCGGTGCAACAGGCTTGTCAGGCCCTGTGGCGGGGAGAGGCCGACATGGCCCTGGCCGGCGGCGTCTCCATCAAGGTGCCGATGGTGGAGGGGTATGACCATCAACAGGGGGGTATTTTGTCCGCCGATGGCCACTGCCGGGTGTTCGACGCCGAAGCCGATGGTACCGTCGGCGGCAGCGGCGCGGCGGTGGTGGTGTTGCGGCCCCTGTCGGCGGCATTGGCCGCCGGCGATGTCATCCATGCCGTCATCCGTGGCGCGGCCATCAACAACGACGGTTCCGGCAAGGTCGGTTTCACCGCCCCCGGCGTCGACGGTCAGGCACGGGTGATCGCCGACGCCCTGGAACGGGCCGGGGTTGCGGCGGCTTCCATCGGTTATGTCGAGGCCCACGGCACCGGCACCCGGCTCGGCGATCCCATCGAACTGGCGGCCCTCAACCAGGCCATGGGCGTCGACGGTCCGGTCTGTCACATCGGTTCGGTGAAAAGCAATGTCGGCCATCTCGATGCCGCCGCCGGCGTCACCGGTTTGATCAAGGCCGCCCTGGCCGTGCGCCATGGGCGGATTCCGCCGTCGCTCCATTTCACCACCCCCAACCCGCGCATCGATTTTGGCCGTTTCCGGGTGGTCGATCGGCCGCTGCCCTGGCCGGGGACGGATTCCGAGCCGCGCCGGGCCGGCGTCAGCTCCTTCGGTCTCGGCGGCACCAATGCCCATGTCATCCTCGAACAGGCCCCGGAACGGCCGTCGGAGCCGGTCGATGGACCGCATCTCCTGGTGCTGTCCGCCGCCAGCGAAACCGCCCTGCGGCAACGGGCCGCGCAACTGGCCGCGCATCTGGAATCCCGACCCGGCCTCGATCCGGGGGCGGTGGCCCACACCCTGCAAAGCGGCCGCGCGGCCCTGAAACATCGTTGGAGCGCCGTCTGTGCGGATCGGCAACAGGGGATCACCGCCCTGGCCGCCATCGACGGAAAAACCGTGACGGCGGCGGAAAATCCACCGCCGGTGGTGTTCCTGTTCCCCGGCCAGGGTTCCCGGAACAGCGGCGCCCTGCGCCGATATCATGAACGGGAACCCCTGTTCCGCGAGGAGATCGACCACTGTCTGGCCCTGTTGAAACAACGGACCGGGCTCGACCTGGCCAAACATCTGTTCGCCGCCGACGGCACCCCCGAAGCCGAGGCGTTGCAACGGACCGAACTGGCGCAACCGGCCCTGTTCATCACCGGTTATGCCCTGGCCCGCCTCTGGGAACGGTGGGGGATCCGGCCCGAGGCGATGATCGGTCACAGCCTGGGTGAATATGTCGCCGCCTGCCTGGCCGGGGTGTTCACCCTGGAGCAGGCCCTGGAGCTGGTGACCATCCGTGGCCGTCTCATGCAAACCCTGCCCGAGGGGGCGATGTTGGCCGTGGGCCTGTCCGAGGAGGTGTTGTCATCGAGACTGGACGGAACCCTGGAACTGGCCGGTATCAATGGTTCCCAACAGTGTGTGGTGGCCGGAACCGACACGGCCATCGACGCCTTCGAAAAACGCTTGCGTGCCGAGTCGATTTTTTGCCTGCGCCTGCAAACCCGGCGGGCCTTTCACTCGCGGTTGGTGGAACCGGTGTTGAAACCGTTCATCGAGGCGGTGGCGGCCCGGTCGCCGCAACCGCCGCGCATTCCCTATGTCTCCAACGTCAGCGGCGATTGGATCACCACGGCGGAAGCCACCGATCCGGATTATTATGGCCGTCACA
Organism: uncultured Magnetococcales bacterium; assembly: GCA_964344355.1. Lineage (GTDB taxonomy): Bacteria > Pseudomonadota > Magnetococcia > Magnetococcales > CAYFNE01 > CAYFNE01. The sequence continues at coordinate 75,005 of CAYFNE010000005.1, read as the reverse complement.
TGCGGCAACCGGTCCGTTTCGCCCCGGGCATGGAGCGATTGTTGGCCGATCCCCAACGACTGTTCCTGGAGGCTGGCGTCGGCGCCGTCCTTGCCGGACTGGCGCGCCGGATCGCCCCGAAACGGACGGTGTTGACCGCGCTGCCGGTGTCGGGATCGGGAGCGGTGGCCATGCGCCGCACCTTGGGGCAATTGTGGGGCCTGGGCGCGGCGGTGAACTGGGCCGGATTCGACGAGGGGGTGCCCAAACAGCGGGTTTCGTTGCCCGGTTATCCCTTCGAAGGGCAACGTCACTGGCTGGAAGTGCCGGCGGAAACCGCGACCGGACCGGCGGTTGATGGGGTCCAGGAGTGGTTCTACCTGCCGGTGTTGCGCCGCGATCCCGCTTTTCCCGTCGCCGGTGCCGCCCTTCCGGAACCGGCCGCGGACCATTGGCTGTTGTTCGCCGACCCCCTGGGTCTGGCGGACGGTCTGGCCACCCGGTTGCGCGAGAGGGGACGGTCGGTGACCCTGGTTCATCCGGGGGAGGCCTTCGATCGTCAGGGGGAAACCATCACCATCCGGCCGACGGTGGCGGCGGACTATCAAACCCTGGTGCGGTCGTTGCCGGACCGGAATTTGGCCATCGTCCACTGTTGGCCGATGGCCGCCGCCGAGGGGCGAACCGCCTGGGATCAAGGCTGTTTCAGCCTCATTCGCCTGGGGCAGGCCTTGCAGGGGCGTCCATCGCCGCGACCGGTCGGGTTGACGGTGGTGGCCAGCGGTCTGCTGGACGTGGCCGGGGAGTCGCGGTTGGAGCCGGAAAAGGCCGCCCTGCTGGGTCCCCTGCGGGTGTTGCCCCAGGAGATCGCCGGCGTCACCTGCCGCGCCATCGATTTCCCCCCCCTGGGACGCAGTGGCAACGGCGTGTTGCAGGCGTTGCAACGGTGTTTGTGGGCCGAACTGCTCTCCGGGCGATCCGATACCCTGGTGGCCTGGCGGGGCCGCCGGCGGTTGATCCACGATTATGAACGGTTTTCGCCGCCGGCGGGCCGGCGCCAATGGCGCCAGGGGCCCCTGGTGATCACCGGCGGTCTCGGCGGCATCGGCCTGCTGCTGGCCGAACAGTGGGCGGAAGGGTGGGCCGAGGAGCGGGGATTCGAGTTTATCTCCGTCGCCCCGTTCGACATCTCCCGGCCGGCGGTGGAGCAGGGGTTCGGGGCCGACCGCTTCGATCTGGTGTTCGGGCTCAACGTCGTCCACGCCACCCCCCGTTTGCGGGACACCCTGGCCAATCTGCAATCGGTGCTGTTGCCCGGTGGCCTGTTGGCCATGGTGGAGACGGTGCGGGTGCGCCGCATCACCCTTTCAACCATCTGGTCGATGAACTGCGTCCGGAACGGGATTTGGCCCGCAATCCGCTGTTCGATGTGATGGTCCTGTTGCAAAACGCCGGCCCCCTGGAGCTGGATCTGCCGGACATCGAACCGCAACCGTTTTTTCAGGAACACGGCAGCAGCAAGTTTGATCTCAGTTTTGATTTCGAGGAGTCGCCGGCGGGACTGCTGCTCGGCATCCGTTACCGCACCGATCTGTTCGATGGCCGCCGCATCACCGCCATGGGCGATCATTTCATCCGTTTGATCGATGCCGTGCTGGCCGATGCCGACCATCCCGTCGGCCGACTCAATCCGCTGTCACCGGCCGATCGGCGTTGGTTGCTGGAACGGGGCGGCGGTCCCGCGCCCGAATCGACGCCGCCGTCGATTTGGCAGCAGGTGGAAGGGTGGGCGCGGCGGCAACCAGGACGTCCGGCGTTGCGCCGGGGGGAAACCGAACTCGATTATGGCCGCCTCGACGATCTCTCCCGACGGCTGGGGCATCTGTTGCTGGGCCGGGGGGTGGTCGAGGAACAGCGCATCGGCGTGTTGATCGACCGGGGTGACGAGTCGGCCCACTGGTTGCCGGTGGCGTTGTTGGGCATCTGGCGGGCCGGCGCCACCTTCGTACCGTTGGATCCACAACATCCCGTTTCCCGTCTGCAACGTATTATCGAGCGTAGCGGTTGCCGGTTGTTGTTGACCGCCGGCACCCCGTCGACCGCCCTGCGGCCCCTGCTCGACGGGGTGGAAACCATCGATCTCACCACCTCGGTCACCGGCGTCCCGGCGGCGGACGGGCCGTTTCCCCCCTATCGCTCCCGGCGCACCGCCTATGTCATCTTTACCTCCGGCACCACCGGTGAACCCAAGGGGGTGGTGGTGGAACACCACGGTTTGAACCAGTTTCTCGCCGCCATGCGGTCGCGGCCCGGCTGTGGAGCCGATGACCGGATGGTGTCGGTGACCACCCCCTCCTTCGATATTTTTTATCTGGAGCTGTTTTTGCCGTTGATCAGCGGTGCGACGGTGATATTGGCCGACCATGACCGGGTTCGCGATGGCGGGCGGTTGGCCGAGTTGTTGACCGGAGAGGGGGCCACCCTCATGCAGGCGACGCCGGCCACCTGGAAATTGTTGCTGGAGAGTGAAAAACCGTGGCCCCGCTCCCTGCGCATGTTGTGCGGTGGTGAACCGATGCCGCCCTCACTGGCCGAGCGGTTGTTGGCCAACGGTGGGGAACTGTGGAATCTCTACGGTCCCACCGAGACCACCATCTGGTCGTCGGCGGCCCGCATCGACCGGGCGGAGGGGCCCATGGCCATCGGTTCGCCCATCGCCGGCACCCGAATCCTGGTCCTGGACCCCAACCTGGAGCCGACGCCCATCGGCGTGCCCGGTGACATTCATATCGGCGGTGCCGGCGTCGCCCGGGGTTATCTGAACGATCCCCGGTTGACCGCCGACCGTTTCGTGCCCGACCCCCTGGCCGAGGGACAACGGCTGTACCGCACCGGCGATGAGGGGGTTTGGACCGTCGATGGCCGGTTGCTCTGTCTGGGCCGGCGCGACGGCCAGGTCAAGGTGCGCGGTTTCCGTATCGAGATCGGCGAGGTGGAACACCACCTGTTGCGGGTGCCGGGGGTCGAGGATGGCGCGGTCACCGTCCATGGTGGCGAGGGATTGGCGGCGCATGTGGTCGGTGAGGTGGAGATGGCCGCCATTCAGGGGTTGCTCTCGCGGCAACTGCCGGCCTACATGGTGCCCAACCGGCTGCTTCGGCATGAGATATTGCCGCGCACCGCCAACGGCAAACTGGACCGCAAGGCCCTGCCCGATCCGCTGGCCGTCGCCGTCCCGGCCGGAGCGGGCGGCAGCGAACCACCCCGGGATGATCTGGAACGACAATTGATGACGCTGATGGCGGAGATCCTGGCGCTGCCGGTGGCGCCGACCGACTCGTTTTTTCAGTTGGGCGGCCACAGTTTGACCGCCATGACCCTGGTTTCGCGCATCCGCCGGCAACTGGAGGTGGAACTCACGCCGGCGGACCTGTTCGCCGTCGCCGATCCCCGGGGGTTGGCGGCGTTGATCCGGGCGCGGAAACCGGTGCGGTTCGTACCCATCGAAGCGGCGCCGGAGGCCGACGCCCATCCCGCCTCCCGGGCGCAACGGCGGTTGTGGGTGTTGTGCGGGGATCAACGCCTGTCCGTCGCCTACAACATGGTGGCGGCCCTGCGGTTGACTGGGGAGCTGGACGCGGCGGCCCTGGAGGGGGCCCTGGGCGATATCTGGAACCGGCACCAGGCGCTGCGTACCAATTTCGACCTCACGGATGATCGACTCTGGCAGCGCATCCGTCCAGTCGATGAAACCGGCGGTGATTTCAAAATGACGCGCATCGGGGCCGGCTCGGAGGCGGCGGCCCTGGCGGCCCTGGACGCGGATGCCAACCGGCCCTTCGACCTGAGCCGGGATCGGTTGTTGCGGGCGCTCCTCATCCGCCAGGGGGAACGGCGGCACCTGTTTCAGGTCACGGTGCATCACATCGTCTCCGACGCCTGGTCCATGGCGGTGATCGCCCGGGAACTGGTCCATTTTTACGGTTGCCGGCGGCGCCGGGAAAAACCGGCCCTGCCGCCGTTGGCCATCCACTATCGGGATTTCACCGCTTGGCAGGAAAATCTCGAAGCCCGGGGCGGGTTGCGCCTGCAACGGGATTACTGGTTGAAAAAACTGGCCGATGCCGGGCCGCCGGTGGCGTTGCCGGCCGATCATCCCCGACCGGCGGTGGGTGGCGGCCAGTCGGACCTGGTACGGGTGACGATCCCCCTGGAACGGTTGCGCCGTTTCGACGATCCCGGCCGGGGGACCGGCCCGTTCCCGGTGCTGGTGGCGGCGGTCAAGGCGCTGCTGTTCCGCTATACCGGCCGGGAGGACCTGGTGGTGGGGTGCGTCCATGCCGGGCGCAACCATCCGGACCTGGAGGGGCAGGTGGGATTTTTCGTCAACACCCTGGCCCTGCGCGATTCCATTCGCCCGACGGACTCGTTCGCTTCCCTGCTGCGCCGGGTGCGGACCACCGTCGAGGAGGCCCACGCCCATGCCGATTATCCCTTCGACGCCGTTCGGGAGGGGCTGGCCCGCCAGGGCGGCGGCGCGCCGCCGCCGTTGTTCGGGGTGATGATCGATTTTCAGGTCGACCGCCAGCCGGCGGCGGTCCTGTCCGGGTTGACGATCGAACCCTTCCTGGGCCGGCGACCGGCGGCCAAGTTCGATCTGCTGTTTTTGTTCATCGAAAAAACCACCGGGCTGGAGCTGATCATCGAATATGACGCCGACCTCTATCAACGCCGGCGCATCGAGACCGCCGGCCACCATCTGCAAACCCTGTTGACGGCGGTGGGCGACGATGCCGAAGGTCTATTGCTGCAAATTCCCCTGGAGGCCGACAGCGGTGGCACGGCGGCGACCACCACCGACGCCCTGGAACGGTTCGATCTGTCGGAGGGACCATGATCGACTGTCTCATCATCGGTTTCAACGATCTGGATATCGACCACCATGTCTCCCTGACCCGGGCCATGGGCGTCGAATCCGGCGCCTGGCGGGATTTGAACCTGGCCATCGTCGATCATGATGGCCGGCCCCATCACGCCCTGGGGCTGTTGAGCGCCCTGCACCATGAAGGCGGCCCGCAACCGGCGCAACCGTTCCACAACAGCGATTTTTTGTGGCCGACCATCGCCTATCTCGGTTCCTATTTGCGCCGGCGTGGTTTCCGCGTCGATCATTGCAACCGGTTCCGGTTCGAAAAAGAGGCCCTGCGGCAAAAACTGCAACGGGGCGATGTGCGCAGCGTCGCCATCACCACCACCCTCTATGTCACCCCCGAACCGATCCTGGAGGTGGCCGCCTTCGTCCGTCAACATGGACCGGGGGTGAAAATCATCATCGGCGGCCCCTACATCGCCAACAACACCCGTACCCTGGACGAAGCGTCCCTGCACCGGTTTTACCGGTTGTTGGACGCCGATTTTTATGTCGACTCCAGCGAAGGGGAGGGGGCCCTGGCGGCCATCCTCACCGCCCTGATCGCCGACGGACCCCTGGCGGGGATCGACAACATCGCCTGGCGCCACGGCGACGGCTACCGGCGTAATGGCCAACGGCCCGAACGCAACGATCTCAGCGCCGAGCCGGTGCGTTATGACTGGTACCCACCGGCGGCCAACGGTTTCGTCTCCCTGCGCACCGCCAAATCCTGCCCTTTCGCCTGCGCCTTTTGTGGATTTCCGGCCCGGGCGGGCAAATATGTCTATCTCGACGTGGCCCGGGTCGAGGCCGAATTCGACGCCCTGCGCGCCGCGTCGAGCGGTCCCCTGACCCTGACCATCCTCGACGACACCTTCAACGTTCCGCGAAACCGGTTCAAGGCCCTGTTGCGGATGATGATCGACAAGGGGTACGGCCTTCGCTGGAACGCCTATTTCCGCGCCGATTACGGCGATGAGGAGACGGTGGCCCTGATGGCCGGGGCCGGTTGCGAGGGGGTGTTCCTGGGCATGGAATCGGGCAGCGACACCATCCTGGAAAAAATGAAAAAAACCGCGCGCACGCGGCACTACCGGGCCATGATCCCGCTGTTCAAAAAACAGGGCATCCTCACCCATGTCAACCTGGTGGTCGGTTTTCCCGGTGAAACCTGGGAGACGGTGGGGGAGACCCTGCGGTTCATCGAGGAGACCGCCCCCGATTTTTACCGCGCCCAGTTGTGGTATGCCGATCCGATGACGCCGGTCTGGAAACAGCAACGGGCGTTGAACATTCGTGGCGGCGGTTTCACCTGGTCCCACCGCACCATGGACTCCCGCACCGCCTGTGATCTGGTGGAACGGCTGTTTTGCGGCATCGACAACGCCATCTGGCTGCCCCAGTACGGTTTTGAGCTGTGGAGCGTGTTTTATCTGCAACGGTTGGGCATGGGGATCGACCGCATCAAAAATTACCTGCGCCATTTCAACGCCATTATCCGTGACCGTCTGCATCATCCGGACCGGCGATCCCCCGATCGTGGACGGATCGAAGCCCTGCGCGCCGCCGCCCGTTTCCAGGACCCGCCACGACCGTTGATCAAGGCCGCCGTCGATGGTGGTTCCCGCTATCGGGCCGCGGAAACCTTTTGGTGCCGGTTGTTTTCCGGGCCGCCGGCGCCGCCGGTCTGGCCGCCGGCCAATGGCGATTCCCGCGCGGAAATGCACCGGCTGACACCGCCCAAAGCGGAAATGGCGCGGCTGTCGGACCGGTTGGGGGTGCCGGAAGAGGCCATCGCCCTGGCCGCCGCCGGTTTCGTGTTGTTGCGTCTGGGCGGTTATGAAACCGTCGACCTGCTGCTGGGCCACGGGGACCGTCCCGGTTTGCCGGTACGGCTGTCGTTGAATCCGCGACGCGGCCTCGGTCACTGGGCGATCCGGTTCCATCGGTTGACGACCCGGGCGCGCCGTCATGCCCATCTCGCCGCCCATTTTTTGCCCAATCGTCAACGCCTGGCCCACTATGGCGCCCAACCGCCCCGTTGCCGGGTGGGCTTCGCCCAGTCGGAAATCGAGGCGGAAACGGTGCGCCGGGCGGGAGTGGGCCTGTTGATCCGGTTCCGGCCCGGGGGACGCGGTGGTCCGCGCCTCGATTTGAACCTGGCCGGCGAACGGTTGCGCTCCGATATCGTCGTCGATCTGCAAAGGCGTTTGACACGCCTGATGCGCGAAACCGTGCAACGGCCGGCGGCCATGATCGACGATCTGGATCGGGATGTGGAGGAGCGGCCGGCGGCCATCCAGGCCGATAGGGTCGAGGTTTTTGATTTTTGCGGTCTGGAATAATTATATAAGTTACTGATAAATGAATATACCAACTATTAAAATAAACAAAAAAACAAAAAACGAGTCCCGGCCGATCCTTTTTGATGCCGACCGGATCGCTGCCCGGGACTATTGGCTGCACCGGTTGGCCGACGCCCCGCGCACGCCGTGCCTGGAGCCCGAGGCGCCGCGCCGGCCGGGGGTGGCCAGCGTCGAGGAGCCGTGGATCATCGACGGGGCGTTGTTCCAGGCCCTGAAAAAACTCAGTGGCGGTGGACCGTTTTTGCTCTACACGACGGTGATGGCCGCCCTCAAGGTGGTGTTGTTCAAATACAGCGGTCGCACCACCATCGCCGTCGGCGGTCCGGCCCGGGGTTCGGAGGTGGAAAACAATGCCCTGGTGATCCTCGATGAACTGGAGCCCGGCGCCGGTTTCAAAAATCTCCTGTTGGCGGTGCGGCAAACCTTGCTGGACGCCTATGCCCGGCAACGCTATCCCTTCGAACGCTGTCTGGCGGATCTCGGTGTCGACCCGTCCGTGGGGTTGTTCGATGTGTTGTTCCGGTTGACCGATATCCACGGTGAACCACCGGCGACCGGCGCCGATGTCGAGATGCGGTTGACCATCGGCGACGACCGGCTGCACGGTTTCATCGGTTATCGTCCGGAGCGGATTCGGCGGCCGAGGATCGTCCGTCTGATCGCCCATCTGGCCCATGTGCTGCGCCAGGCCCTGGCGGCGCCGGAGACGCCGTTGTCCCGACTGGCGCTGTTGGATGACAAGGAACGGCGGCAGTTGATCGAGGGTTTGAACCCGGTTGGCGATTGGCGTCATCCCTCCTGGTTGGTGCATGAACGCATCGAAACGGTGGCCCGGTCGCATCCCGACGCCCCGGCCCTGGCCATGGTCGATGGGGAAACCCTGGATTATCGAACCCTGAACGCCCGTGCCAACCAGTTGGCCCATGAACTGCGGCGGCGCGGGGTGGGGGCCGATGTCCCGGTCGGTATCTGTCTGCAACGGTCGCCGGAGTTGATCATCGCCGTGCTGGCGGTGCTCAAGGCCGGTGGCGCCTACCTGCCCCTGGAACCGGACCATCCACCGCATCGCCTGGCCCTGATTCTGGCCGATGCCGGCGTCGAACGGGTGGTGACGCGGAGTGATTTATTGGACCGGTTGCCGGATGCGGGCATTCGTCCCCTGCTCCTGGACGGCGACCGGGCGTCGATCGACCGCCAGTCGATCGAAAATCCGGGCGGCGGCCCAAGGGGCGCCGATCTGGCCTATGTGCTCTACACCTCCGGTTCCACCGGTCGGCCCAAGGGGTGCCAGGTCGAACAGCGCAACCTCAGCCACTATCTGGCCTGGGCCATGGATCACTATTTCCAGGAGGGGCAGGGGGGGGATTTCGGCCTGTTCACGCCGATTTCCTTCGATCTCACCGTCACCAGCCTGTTTTTGCCTCTGTTGCGGGGCCGCACCCTCTGGATATATCCCCCGGAGTGGGAGATCAACGACATATTGGTCCATGTGTTCGATCCGGCCAACGCCATCGATTGTGTCAAGTTGACCCCCTCGCACGTATCGATGCTCGGTTGGCTGGAACCGCCGCCGACCAATGTCCGCCTGGCGATCCTCGGCGGCGAGGCCCTCTCCCTGGAACAGGTGCGCATTCTGCACCGTCTGGCCCCGGAGATGGCCATCCATAACGAATACGGCCCCACCGAAACCACCGTCGGTTGCATCGTCCACCGTTTGCATGCCGGGGACGAAGGTATTTTGATCGGCAAACCGATCGACCGCACCCACATCCACATCCTCGACGAGGACCGCCAGCCGGTGCCCATCGCCGTTGCCGGGGAAATATACATCGGCGGCGCCGGTGTCGCCCGGGGGTATCTCAACCGTCCGTCATTGAACCGGGCGCTGTTCATCGACAGCCCCTTCCGGCCCGGGGAACGGCTCTACCGTAGCGGTGATTTGGCGCGTTGGACCGAAAACGGCGCCATCGAATATTTGCACCGCAAGGATGGCCAGATCAAAATTCGCGGCCATCGCATCGAACGCGGCGAGGTGGAAACCACCTTGTTGGAACATGCCGGCGTCGAACAGGTGGCCCTGGAAGCGCTGGACGTGGATGGTTCCGGACCGGAACTGGTGCTCTATTGGGTGGCCGTGGAGACGGTGGGGTTCGAGGCGCTGCGTGAATGGTTGCAAGCCCGCCTGCCGGCGCACATGGTGCCCAACCATTGGCAACGGCTGGCGGTGATGCCGCTGACCGCCAACGGCAAGATCGACCGGGCGGCCCTGCCGCCGCCGGAGATCGACGGGTCCGGTGATGGCGCCCCGGCCAAGCCGGGTGATGCCGTTCAGGCGCGACTGCTCGACATCTGGCGGCAGGTGTTGGGCCGCGAAAAGATCGGCATCGGCGATAATTTTTTCAACCTCGGCGGTCAAAGTTTGAAGGCCACCCAGGTGGTCAGCCGCATCCGCCGCGAGTTCGGCGTCGATATCGCCTGGTCGAGCCTGTTCGAACAGCCGACGGTACGGGAGATGGCGGCCCTGATCGCCGCCGCCGACGCCACCATTCAACACCCCCTGCAACGCATCGCCGACGCGCCCCATTATGCCCTGTCCGATGCCCAGCGCCGGTTGTGGGTACTGGATGGTCTGGTCGATGATCCGGCCACCTTCAACATCACCAGCGCATCGTTGATCGAGGGACCGTTGCGGGTCGACGCCCTGCAACGGGCGTTGCGGGAGCTGATGGTTCGGCATGAAACCCTGCGCACCACCTTCATCGACCAGGGGGATACCCCCCGGCAGGTGGTCCATGCCAGCCTGCCGCCGCCCTGGCGGTTCCAGGATTTTTCCGCCGGCGCCGCCCCGGAGGAGCGGGCGCGGGCCGTGGTTCGGGAGCGGGCCGGCGCCGTTTTCGATCTTCGCCGCGGGCCGCTCTGGGGGGTCGACCTGCTGCGGCTGCAACCACAACGGTATCTGTTCATTTTCACCATTCATCACATCATCTGCGACGGTTGGTCGATGGCGGTCTTTTCCCGGGATCTGCAAAGCCTCTACCACACCATCCGCGCCGATCGGCAACCGGAGCTGAAACCGCTCGCCATCCACTATCGCGACTATGCCGCCTGGCAGTTGGCGGCCCTGCCGCAATGGCAGCGGGCCGGACATCGGGATTTTTGGTTGCGGGAGTTGGCCGCCCCCCTGCCGCTGCTCGATCTGCCGGGCGACTTTCCCCGGCCGCCGGTACAGGAGTTTCGTGGCGATGCCGTCACCCTGAGCCTGGAACCGGCCCTGGTGACCGCCTTGCGGCGGGTGGATGGCGGTGGGGAAACCAGTCTGTTCATGATCGCCCTGGCCCTGGTGCGGTTGTCGTTGTTCCGCTGGTCCGGCCAGGCGGAAACGATCATCGGCGCGCCGGTGGGGGGCCGCGACCGCTTGGAGTTGGAGGATCAAATCGGTTTTTACGTCAACATGCTGGCCCTGCGGGGCCGGGTCGATGGCCGGGCTTCGTTCGTCACCCTGTTGACCACGGTGGCCGATCATTTCAAGCGCGCCTATGAACATCGCGCCTATCCCTTCGACCGCCTGGTGGAGGAGCTGGGGTTGGTGCGCGACATGGCCCGGCAACCGTTGTTCGATGTGGTGGTCACCATGAACGAACGGCCACCGCCGGGTTCGCAAACCCCGGAGTTGATCTTCGCCCCGTTCGGCATCGGCACCGAGGTGTGCAAATATGATCTGGCGTTCTTTTTCACCGAACGGGCCGATGGCGGCTGTGATGTCGGCATCGAGTACGCCCGCGCCCTGTTCACCAGAGGGCGCATGGAACGGATGGCCGCCCACCTGCACACCCTGGCCACCGCCATCGTCGCCACGCCCGACCGGTCGGTGGAACGGTTGAACCCGTTGCCGGCGTGGGAGTGGCGGGCGGTGATCGAAAATTTCAACGCCGTGGCCGGGGACTATCCCCGGGACGCCTCGCTGACGGCGCTGTTCGAACGGTGGGCGCGGCGCACCCCGGAACGGCTGGCGGTCCTCTGTGGCCAACGGTCGTTCACCTATCGGCAACTGGATGGTCTGGCCAACCGTCTGGCCCGGGATTTGGTGACGGACCATCGACTGACCGCCGGCGAGGTGGTGGGGGTGTTTCTCGACCGTTCGGAGTGGACGGCGGTGGCGCTGCTGGGCATCCTCAAGGCCGGTGGCGCCTACCTGCCCATCGATCCCGGTTATCCCGAGGAGCGGGTCCGCTTTCTGTTGACCGACACCGATTGTCGGATCCTGGTCACGGACGCGGATCGTCGACCGGAGTTGAACGATCGTTTCCCGGAACGGCGTTTCCTGGACGTGAAAGCCGGTCCGCCGTTGGCGAAACCACCACCGGTAACCATCGGCGGCGATGATCTGGCCTATGTCATCTACACTTCCGGTTCAACCGGTCGGCCCAAGGGGGTGCTGGTGGAACACCGGGCGGTGGCGCGGCTGGTGTGCCGGACCAATTTCATCCAACTCACCGCCGGCGATCGGGTGTTGCAGACCGGCTCCCTGGCCTTCGACGCCTCCACCTTCGAAATTTGGGGACCGCTGCTCAATGGCGCCACGGTCTGCTTTCCCCGGGGGGAGGTGATGTTGGAACCGGCGGAACTGGCGGCGTTGATCCGCGACGCCGGCATCACGGTGATGTTTTTGACCACCGGCCTGTTCAACCGACTGGTGGATGTGGATATCGGCTTGTTCCAGGGATTGCGGGTGTTGTTGACCGGCGGTGAACAGGTTTCCGCCGCCCACATGGCCCGGGTCCGGCAACACCATCCCGGCCTGGCCTTGAACCATGTTTACGGCCCCACCGAGAATACCTGTTTCACCAGTTACCATCCCGTCGACCGCATCGAGGGTAACGATGTGCCCATTGGCGGACCCATCGCCAATTCGACCCTTTATCTCCTGGATGGCGCCGGTCAACCGGCGCCCATCGGTATTCCCGGTGAAATCCATACCGGTGGCGACGGCTTGGCCCGGGGTTATCTGGGGCGTCCGGCGTTGACGGCCGAAACCTTCATCCCCAATCCCTTCGCCACGGGTCAACGGCTCTATCGAACCGGCGATCTGGGGGTCTGGGACGCCGACGGGCGGTTGACCTTTTTGGGTCGCTTGGACAATCAGGTCAAGGTGCGCGGTTTTCGCATCGAACCGGGTGAAATCGAAATGGCCCTGTGTGCCCATGCGCTGGTGAAAACGGCGGTGGTGGTGGCCCGGGAGATCGAGGGTGGTCGTGAACTGGTGGCCTACTGGAGCGGCGAGGGGCGGGCGACGGTGGCCGAACTGCGGGAATTTTTGTCGGCGCGCCTACCCCGTTTCATGGTGCCGGCCCGGTTCATCCATCTGCCCCGCCTGCCCCTGAACCGCAACGGCAAGGTGGACCGGGCGGCCCTGCCCGATCCGGAGACGGTGGCGATTGAGACCGGGCCGGTGACCGCGCCCCGTACCGAGCCGGAACGAATCCTGGTGTCGATCTGGGAATCGGTATTGGCGCAACGTCCCATCGGCATCGACGATGACTATTTCGAGCGGGGCGGCGACTCCATCAAGGCCATCCAGATCGTCAACCGCCTGCAACAACAGGGGTGGACCCTGGCGGTGCGCGATTTGTTCCAACTGGCCACCATCGCCCGCATCGTCCCGGCCCTGAAACGGCGGGAAACGGACCGGCAACGTCCCCTGGTGAACCGGCCCACCCCGCTCACCGCCGTGCAACGGTGGTTTTTCGCCCATCATCACGGTCCCATCCACCATTTCAATCAATCGGTGTCGTTGCGGGCCGGCCAACGTTTGGATGAAAACGGTCTGCGCACGGTGCTGGCCCACATCCGGGATCATCATGACGCCCTGCGCCTGCGCTTCGAGACGGTGGACGGCGCCATCGTTCAAACCCATGCCGCAACCGGCGGACCGGTGACCCTGGAGGTGGCGGATTTGCGCGGCGCCGCCGATGCCGATGAACAGATGAAGTCCATCGCCGACCGGGTGCAGGCCGGTTTCGACCTGGCACGGGGACCCGTGATGGCGGCGGTGCTGTTTCGACTCGATGGGGGCGACCGTCTGTTCTGGACCATCCACCACCTGGCGGTGGATACGGTCTCCTGGCGCATCCTTCTGGAAGACCTGGAGACCGGTTATCGACAGCATCTGCAGGGACGACCCATCACCCTGCTCCCGGCCACCGATCCCTTCCAGGCCTGGGCGCTGGCCTGTGAATCCCGGGCGGCGGCGCCCGAAACCGAACAATGGTCCCCCTTCTGGCAAAAATTGTTGCAACAACCGGTGACGACGCCGAAGACCGATCTGGAAGGGGGCGGCAACCGGTATGCCACCTGCCGTTCCCTCTCCCGCCAACTCACCCGGGAGGAGACCGACACCCTTTCGCGGCGCAGCCATCACGCCTACCACACCGAAATGAATCATCTGCTGCTGGCCGCCCTGGCCATGGCCTTGAAAAATTGGCACGGCGGCGACCGCACCCTGGTGACCCTGGAGGGGCATGGACGCGAACCGCTGGGTGATGATCCACCGCGCCTGGATCGGACCGTCGGTTGGTTCACCAGCCTGTTCCCCGTGGTGCTCGACGTTTCCGATCCCCGGCCGGGGGCGACCATCAAACGGGTCAAGGAGACCCTGCGACAACTGCCGGCGAAGGGGGTTTCCCACGGTTTGCTGCGCTGGTTGCGGTCCGACCGACCGCTGACCGATGTAGAACCGGTGATCGCCTTCAATTATCTGGGTGAATTTTCCGATACCGTCCCGGCCGACCCCCTGTTCTCCCTGGAGGATGACACCCCCGGTCGGCCCATCGCCCCGGAACTCTCCCGGCAACACCATCTGGACATCGGCGGCGTCATCGTCCAGGGCTGTCTGCAACTCACCATCGCCTATGATGGCGAACGCTACCGGCCGGAAACCATGGCCGCCCTGTTGGACGATTATCAACGGCAGTTGAAACGGCTGGCGGTCCATTGCGCCGGCGTGCGCCAGGGAGAGAAAACCCCCAGTGATTTTACCGCCGCCGACCGGTTCACCCTCGATGATTATGACGCCCTGTTGCACGAACGGGGATGGCGGGCGGCGGAAATCGAGGACATCGCGCCGCTGTCGCCCATGCAGGAGGGGATGCTCTACCAGTCGCGGCTCGATCCCGATTCCCGGGCCTACTGTTTGCAGATGAGCTACCGGCTGCGCGGCCCGCTCGATGCCGACGCCTTGCAAAACAGTTGGGCGGACCTCTGCCAACGGCATGAGATCCTGCGGACGCTGTTTTTGCCGCACGGGTCTGCCGGCCCCCTGCAGGTGGTGATGAAAAACCGTCCGCCGGAGTGGATCCCGGTGGACCTCTCCGCACTCGACGCCGAACGGCAACACCGGCGCATCGATGAGTTGACCGGCAAGGACCTGGAACGGGGTTTCGATCTGGAACGGGATCCATTGTTGCGCATTCACCTGCTACGCCTTTCCGGGCGGGAACACCTGGTGGTGTGGAGCTATCACCACATCCTGCTGGATGGTTGGTGTTTGCACCTGCTGTTGAACGATCTCGGCGCCCTCTACCGCTTTCACACCGGTGGCCAGGCGCTTCCCCGGCCGACGGCCCCCCCGTACCGCGACTATATCCGCTGGTTGCAAAGCCGGGATCGACAATCGGCCACCGCCTGGTGGCGGCACCGTCTGGCCGGTTTTGAACGGACCACCGGCCTGCCGGCTCCCCTGCCGGCGGAATCGGGCCGGGGCTACCGGCTCCATGAAACCGAAGGGGCCCTGGACCGGGAGCTGTCCGCCGCCCTGCAAACCCTGGCGGCGCAACGGGGCGTCATCCATCAACGGGCCGCGGAGCTGGGCATCGAGGGGGCCGGTTACAGTTGGAAACACCATTCCATGGATTGGCGGCAAGCCATGGAATGGTCCCGATACATGGTGGAAAACATCCATAATTCCATCTGTTTCAGCCTGTACGGCATGAGCCAGTGGGGGGTGGCCTACCTGGTGGCCAAGGGCTATCCGCTCCCCTGGGTCAAGGCCTTGGGAAAAATGATGCTGCCCGGGGTCCTCGGCAGCCTGGACGATCGGGAAAAACCGTTCGGCGAACGGGAAGGGTGGATGATCGATCTGTTACGCGGCAGCGGCCGGGACAACGGCGCCGATCCGTCGAAGGAGATGGACCGGTCGTTCTGGCGACGCTACCTGGATGGCTGGTCCGGGTCGGTATCCATCTCCCCGCTCGGGGGCGTCGAAGCGTATCGACGCTCGGCCCACGCATGCGTCGAGGGCGATCTCGCCCTGGAACTGCACGCCTTGGCGAAAGATCGCGGCACCTCCGCCGCCATGCTCTGGCTGGCCCTGTTCGAACTGTTGCTGTTCCAACTGAGCCGCCAGGCCGATTTGTGCATCGGCGTCGTCCATGCCGGCCGCCGGATGCCCTTTCGCCTGCGGGTGACGGCGGAGATGGATTTTGACGATCTGCTGACAGCGGTGATCGACGGCTCCCGCGGCGCCTTCATCCATGGTGAACATCCACCGGATTTTCAAGGCAATGTTTTATTCGTCCATGCCGGCCGGCGGCCGTCGCCGCCGATGCCGGGTCCGGCGCCGCAACTGGCGTTGACCGTTGCTGAAACGGGCGGTCGGTTCGATCTGCGCCTGGAGGCGGTCGTGGCGGCGGACCGGTCCCATCTGCCGGAAAACTACCTGAAATCACTGGTGAATTATTCTCAAACCCTGATACTCAACCTGCAACGGGATGGCTGACATGAAACTTGCGGATTTTCAACTGGTCGAGGAGCGTGACCGCCGGGCGGACGAAACCCGCATCCGGGGATTCAACCAAACCAAAACCGGCTATCCACGCCAGAGTACCGTTCATCAACTGTTCGACCGGCAGGCCGCCGCCAGCCCCGGCGCTCCGGCGTTGTTGTTGACCGATGGGGTGTGCTCCTATGGCGAACTGGCGGCGGAATCCAACCGGTTGGCCCGGTTCCTGATCGACCGGAAGCCGCAACCGGAAACGGTGGTGGCGGTGATGATCGAGGACCCCAGGGCCTTGCTGGCCTCGATCCTCGGCATCCTCAAGGCCGGGGCCGCCTATCTCTATATCATGCCCGGTTGGCCCTTCGAGCGCATTCGCTATCTGTTGAACGATACGGCGGCGGCGATGATCATCGCCGAACGGCGACATGTGGCGGTGGTCAACAAGCTGCAGTGGGAGTGTGCGGCCCTCGATGGATTTCTCTGTATCGACAGCGACGATGTGCGGGCTGAAAAGGAGACCACCAGCGCCTTGATGAACCAGGAGATCTGGGAACATGTGGCCCGGGAGGCCTTCGACGATGTGTCCGGGGCCGGCTGGACCAGCAGTTATACCGGCGACTGGTTGGATCAACGGGTGATGGCGGAGTATGCCGACAACATCGAACGCAAGCTCACCCCGCACCTGCGCCCGGACATGAAGGTGTTGGAGATCGGTTGCGGTTCCGGTTTCAGCCTGCAACGGTTGGCCCCGAAAGTGGGTTCCTATGTGGCCACCGATCTTTCCGAAGGCATCCTGCGCCGCACCGAACGGCAGATGAACGAACGGGGCATCGAGGGGGTTCGGTATGAACATCTGGCCGCCCACGAAATCGACCGGTTGCGGGGAGAATCCTTCGATGTGGTCATTCTCAACAGCGTCATCGAATGTTTCAGCGGTCACAACTATTTCCAGGATGTCATCGCCAAGGCCATCGACCTGATGCCGGAACGGGGTTTGTTGTTTTTGGGCAATGTGTGGGACCTGGACCGAAAACGCGATTTCATCGCCTCCTTGGAGGATTTTCAACAATCGGGCCGCCATCCCGGCGCCCGCACCAAGGTTGACCGGTCGGAGGAGCTGTTTTTGTCCCGGGCCTGTATCGACGATCTGTGCCGGGAGATGGACGGAGCGCAATCGGCCGATCATTCGGAGATCATCGCCGAAACCCGCAGCGAACTGTCCGATTTTCGTTTTGACAGCCTGGTCCGGATCGATAAAACCATCCAAGGTGGCGGCGCATCCCGTCATGGCGGGCGCAAAAAACGGTTCGACCGCCGGGACTGGCGGCCGCTCTCCGGCGAACCGTTGCCGGAACGGACCTCGGCCACCGGTTTGGCCTATGTGATCCACACCTCCGGCACCAGCGGCACCCCCAAGGGGGTGTTGGTGGAACATCGCGCCATCGTTCGTCTGGTGGTCGGTTGTGATTATATCGAACTGGGTCCGGCGGACCGGATTCTGCAAACCGGTTCCCTGGCTTTCGATGCCTCGACCTTTGAAATCTGGGGGGCGCTGCTCAACGGCGGCGCCGTCTGCCTGCCACCCACCGATACGGTGCTCGACATCCCGTTTTTCAAGGGGTTGTTGCGCCGGCACCGCATCAACACCCTGTTTTTGACCACCAGTCTGTTCAATCACCTGGTGGAGCTGGACATCACCCTGTTCGAAGGGTTCAAGACCGTGTTGACCGGCGGCGAAAAGGTGTCGGTGCATCACGTCAACACCCTGCGCCGCACCTGGCCGGCCCTGGCCCTGAAACATGTTTACGGTCCGACGGAAAACACCACCTTCAGCACCTGTTATGACATCGACCGCATCCATGAACGGGACATTCCCATCGGCCGACCGATCGCCAACTCGACGGTGCACATTTTGGACGGCGCCGGCAAACCGGTGGCCATCGGCGAACCGGGGGAACTCTGTTGTGGCGGGGACGGCCTGGCGCGGGGCTATCTCAATGCCGACGAACTCACCCGGGAAAAGTTCATCGACCATCCCGACGGCAGCGGTGAACGGCTCTATCGCAGCGGCGACCTGGCCCGTTGGCGGGCCGATGGCAACATCGAATTTCTCGGCCGCCTGGATGCGCAGGTGAAAATACTCGGTTACCGCATCGAACCGGCCGAGGTGGAAAACCACATTCTCGCCACCAGCCTGGTCAAACAGGCGGTGGTGGTGGCCAAACAACTGGGCGATGTCACCCCCGACCTGGTGGCCTATGTGACATCGGCCAAGGAGTTGGCACTGGAAACCCTGCGCGAACGGCTCGCCTCGACCCTGCCGGACTATATGATCCCGGCCCATTTCGTCAAGATGGACCGGTTGCCGCTGGCCCATACCGGCAAGGTGGACCGCAAGGCCCTGCCGCCGCCGGATTTGGGCGGCGCCAAGGGCGACCGGCAGCGGATGGCCCCGGCCACCGAGGTGGAAAAACGGTTGACGGACATCTGGCGGGAGGTGTTGGGCCGGGGCGGGATCGGCGTCACCGATGATTTTTTCACCCTCGGCGGCCACAGCCTCAAGGTGACGCGCCTGGTTTCGCTCATCGAAAAACGGATGGCGGTGTCGGTACCCATCACCACCGTCTTCAAAACCCCGACCATCCGCGAACTGGGACGGTATATCGATGATGTGGAACAGTTGAAAAAAACCGGTCTCGATGTGCGCATGACCGATGAACTGCTGGTGCCGTTGCAGGTCAACGGCGGCCATTCCAACCTGTTCGCCTTTCCGCCGGGCTCCGGTTTTTCCCTCTCCTATGCCGCCCTGGCCAAACGGTTCGATTGCAACTTTTATGGGTTCAACTTCATCGGCGCCGGCGACCATCTGCAAGAGTACGGCCAGGGTATTCTCGATGTTGACGGCGAGGGACCCTACACGTTGTTCGGCTATTCCGGCGGCGGCAAAATGGCCTACCAGGTGGCCAAACGGTTGGAGGCCGATGGCGCCAGGGTGGAAAAAATCATTTTGCTCGACAGCGCCCGATATCTGCGGCCGGTCTCCTTTTCCGACGAGGAGATGCGCCGGGACGCCGCCGAATTTTTACATCAATTCAGCAGCGGCGCCCTGAAGGAAAAAACCTATCGCACCCTGCGCGGTTATCGATCGTTTCTCGGCAACTGTGTCGAAGAGACGGTCCTGGATGCCGACATCCACCTGATCGTCGAACAGGACTCCCCGGGCGAATGGCGCGACGACAACGGCCAGATCATCGCCACGCTACAGGGTTGGGAGGAGCTGACCCGGGGCCGTTTCAAAACCTATCAGGGTTTCGGCAAACATCGGGAGATGCTGGAGGGGCCGCATCTGGAAAAAAATGCGGCGCTGTTGGCGGAACTCATCGGTTGAATGGTGTTGGTGGCGTGATCCAGGAGTTGGGGCGGGTTCCGCTCAGGATTCCTGGATCAACACCTCCGCCGGTATGTTCAGGGTTTGGTGAAGTTTTCGGATCATATTGAGGGTCAGGGTTCGTTTCCCGGATAAAATTTCTGAAACCCGTCCTCGGGAGCCGAGGATTTGCTCCAGATCCTTGCGGGTGAAATCCATCTGTTCCATGCGAAATTTGATCGCTTCAATGGGATGCGGGGGATCGATGGGATAATGTTTGGTCTCGTAGGCTTCCACCAGGGTCACCAGGATATCCAGGCGGTCTCCTTCCGGGGTGTCCGGTTCGGCATCCATCAATTGATCGATTTCGGCCAGGGCGGCCTCATGGTCGACTTTGTTTTTGATCGGTTTGATTTCCATCACACCTTCTCCACATCAATTGAGTCATATTGGCCGTGGGTACCGATGAAGCGGATATACAACGTTCGATATCGATAGTTGATCTTTACCAACAGCCGATATTTGTTGCCGGCGATGTTGAAGATCACCCGATTATCGGAAATGATACTGGCCTGCCGAAAGGTGGCCTTGACATCCGCCGGAGAAGCCCAATCGGCTTTTTTGACCTCCCGAAACCATGCTTTCAATGGTTGTTCACTGTCGCCATACCGGGATTGTTCCCAAAAATCCCGCAATGTTTTGACCGCGATCACTCTCATGGTGAAATTCTATCATGGTCCCGATATGGGAGCAAAATCAAATTGCAGAGAAACTGATTTTTTTTCTGAGATGATGGGCCGCGCAAGTCTGCAGACCATTTCGCCACGCTCCTGGATTCATTAACAAACCTGGTACTTCATTTGCATTAACCGTCCCAGACCCTCCCCTGGTGTCCGGTCGCCGGTGTGGAGGGCGTGGTGGTTTCCCGTGTCAATTTTATAACCTATTGAAAATATTGAAGGTTAGGCGATGATCTCATCCGCAGCCACGGCGAGAAAGTTGGATTTTGAGGATGCCCCCGGTGCCAGCGGCGCCGGCATGCGCTCGACCCGGAAATGTCAATATCTGGTGACCGACTGTAAATCCTGCGGCAAGAGCCTGACGGTCGGGTATCCGACCTCGGTCACCTTTTGGAAGTTCCGGTGCGACGGTTGCAGCATGGACTATTCGATCGATATCGTCGGTCATCGAAAATGTCTGGTCTATCAACTGGATGGTCGAAAAACCATCGAGCGCATCGGTTTGAGCGACAGCCGCAACCGGTTTTATCGCGCCAAATGTTATGGTTGTGCCGCCCCGACCATCGTCTCCGAAGGGGAGATGGGGCAGGTGGCCTCCTGCGGCAAGTGTGGCCTCGACTACACCATCCGCCGGGATGGCGAGGTTTATTATGAAACCGTCGTGCGCCACAATGGTCATGCCGTCACCTATCGCGATCGGGTGCAGGAGCTGTCCGGCCATATCATCCACAAGAAAAACGCCTTTTTTCTCGATGAAGATTTGCCGCCGGACTCGAACCGGGAGTTGTTGGAAGAGCTGGCGGCCCTGGAGGGGGAGCTGTCGGTGTTGCAGCGCAACCGCCAGGATGAAAAACAGACCCTCATGCGCCTGCACGCGGAAAAAGAGGCATTGCGGGAAAAATTACAAGGGTTTACCGGCAAAAGCGCCGACATGGCCTCCCGGGTGTTGGGCCTGGAGGGTAAAATCAAGGTGCTGCGGGATGAAAACCGCCTGTTGACCGGCAAGTTGAAAGGGCATGAAGAGGCGGTTCGCGAACTGGACGCCGGTGCCCGCCGCATCAAGGAGCTGGAGACGAAAAACGGCCAGTTGCACCAGATCGGACAGGACCTGGAAAAACGGGTGAAAGCCTTGTTTTTGGAGAAAAAAAAGCTTACCGAAAAGGTGAGTGGCTTTGGCTCCATGGCCCTGGACCTGGACCGTTTCATGACCCGGTGTGGTGAGTTGGAAGGGGAGCGGACGGTCCTCAACCAACAGGTGAAACGGTTGGGGCTGGAAAATGAACGGCTCGGCAACAAACTCAAGGGGCATGGCGCCCTGGCCCGGGACCTGGACCGGTTGAACCGGAAACAGCGGGAGCTGGAAAATGAAAACCAGACCTTGCTGAAAAAACTGCAACGGGCCGATGATCAGCGGCAACGGTTGGAGAGCCGGCAGGCGGGATACAACGAGTTGCTGCGTGATTTTGACAGCCAGCGGGACAACGCCCTGAAAATGGCCGCCGAAAATCAGTCGTTGAGCCAGACCAACAGACGGTTGCGGCGGGAAAACGGGGAACTGGCCCGGGAGTCGGAAAAACAGCGGGAAGCCACCGTCAAAATGGAACAGCGGCATCAGGAGTTGGACCGGATCGTCAAACGCCTGGAGATGGACAACAAACGGTTGACCAACCGGTTGAACGGACAGGGGGAGATCGTCCAGGACCTGGACCAGCAGACGGAACTGGTGTCCCGGTTGGAGGTGAAAAATTTTGAACTGAGCCAGAAAGTGCGGCGCCTGGAGTCGGAAAACAGACGCTTCGCCGGCAAGGTCAGCGCCTATGACGGTTTGGTGCGCAATCTGGAACGCCAGCGGGAAAAGGCCGCCTGGGCGGAGATGTCCAACAGCGAACTGACCAAACGCAGCGACCGTCTGAGCCAGGAGAACGAACGGCTGAAAAACGATCTGCAGGAGCACAAGGCGCTGACGGAAAAACTGGAAAAGCACATCAAGAGCGGTTCGGCGAGACGGACCGCCAACGGTGGACAGCGGGTCCTGGAACAACGGATCAAGGACCTGGAACGGGAGAAAAACAGCCTGGAGAAAAAATTGTCCGAAGCCAGCTTTTTCCAGGAGAGTTTCATCAACCTCGGCAAGGGGCGGGATGAGGAAACGGGAAAATCCGCCAGGGGCGAGGATGAAAGCTGGTACTGTGAAGAGGGTTGTGAAAACGGCATCAGCCTGTCGGTGCGCGGTGGCCGTGAACGGCGCATCCTCGGCATCAAGGGGGAACCGACACCGAAGCGCATCAAATCGGCCCTGCGCAAACGCATCAAAAAATATCATCCCGACATGATCGCCTCCATGGGCAAGGATCTGCGGGAACTGGCCCACCAGAAGACCCAGGAGATCAACCAGGCCTACACCAGTTTGATGGCCATGTACGGTTGATGGCCCGGTGGCGGTTCGATGATCGCTGGCCGGGCCGCGGCGCCGGTACCGGCGGGATGCGTGATTGCATTGTCCGAACCGCCAATGCTATGATCCGAACAGCGAAAATGGCACTTTCAGAGGGAGTTTCGCCTTGGGCTCGGTATGCGTACCATTCTGATTGTCGATGATGATCCGATCAACCGGTTGCACCTGAAGCATGTTCTCCAGCGTGATGGTTACCGCACCCTGGACGCGGAAAACGGCCGGGAGGGCGTGGACCTCTTTTTGGACCACTATCCGGACCTGGTCCTGATGGATGTGTTGATGCCGGTCATGGATGGCTATGAGGCCACCCGGCGCATCAAGGCCGTCTGCAAGGACAATCTGGTGCCGGTCATTTTTTTGACCGGGGTCAGCCATGGGGAACGCCTGGCCGAATGTTTGAACTGCGGTGGTGACGATTTCATCAGCAAACCGTTCGACGGCTACATCCTCAAGGCCCGGATCGACGCCTGGCTGCGCAAGGTCGAGTTGGCCGAACAGGTGGCCTTCGATCGGGAGGCCATCGAAAACGTCCTGCTGAAAATGCGTCAGGACGACCATTTCAACCCCAGCTGGTTGCGCATCCTGGTGACCCCGGTGGAGCGGACCGCCGGGGACATGGTCCTGTCGGCCTTCCGCAGTGATGGGGTGCAACATGTCATGGTCGGGGATTTTACCGGTCATGGTCTCTCCGCGGCCATCTGCGGCCCGTTGGTGTCGGAAATTTTTTATCGCCTGACCACCAACGATGTTCCGGCCAAGGAGGTGTTGCGGGAGATCAACTGGAAAATTTACAAAAAATTACCGGCCAACATCTTTTTGACCACCGTGTTTTTGGAGATGGACCGTCTACAAGGAAAATTGCGCATCTGGAACTGTTCGATGCCGGATATCCTGATTTTCCGCGATGGTCGTTTGCAGCAACGGATCTCCTCCAACCATGTGCCGTTGGGGATCCACAGTCGGGTTGACAACGATACCCTGGAGGTCCAACGATCCGTTGCCGGGGGCGATCTGGTCTATGTATTTTCGGACGGGGTCATTGAAACCCGCTCTCCCGAGGGCAAGCAGTTCGGTCTCGAAAACTGCCGGTCGATCCTGGCTGAGATGCTCGCCTTCGATCAACCGCTGGAAAAATTGCTGGAACATCTGGAAATCTACCGGGGTGAGAGGGACCAGGAAGACGACATCACCCTGTTGGAGATGAAATGTTGATCCAAAAAAACATACGCGACAATCAAATCATCCTCCGGCTCCCACCCGAGTTCAACTACAAGTTGCAACGCAAGTTTCGGGAAATCTATCAGAACTGCCCGGTTGACGGCATCTATGTCATCGATTTCCAGCAGGTCGACTACATCGACAGCTCCACCATCGGCATGTTGTTGTTGTTGCGGGAACATTGTGGCAACGAAGCGGCCCGCATCACCTTCATCAATTGTGCCGAGTCGGTGCGGGCGCTGTTCGAGTCGGCCCATTTCGAAGAGCTGTTCAAATTTGCCTGACCCCCTGTTCCGATCGTCCCCTTCCGGCCACCCGGCCCTCTCCCTGGCCCTGGTCCGTCAACGCCACACCCCGTTCGGCGGCGCCGAACGTTTTCTGGAACGGGCCATGGAGGCCCTGCGGCGGCAAGGGGTGACCATCACCCTGCTGGCCCGGCACTGGCAACCCTCTCCCGGACTGGATACCGTCTCCTGCGATCCGCCGTCCCTGGGACGGCTCTGGCGGGATTGGGGATTTTCCCGTTGTGTCCGGCATCATCTGCGCCATCATGAGTACCATCTGGTGCAGTCCCACGAACGTATTCCCGGTTGTGATCTCTACCGGGCCGGGGACGGGGTGCATCGGCAGTGGTTGCGGCAACGGCGACGGCTCCTGGGACCGGTGGCGCGCCTGGCCATCGACTGGAGCCCCTATCACCGGTATGTCCTGGCGGCGGAAAAACGGCTGTTTCAAAGTTCACGCCTGCGGGCGGTGATCTGCAATTCACACATGGTGCGCCAGGAGATCCACACCTTTTTCGACACGCCGTTGGAAAAACTGCACGTCATCCACAATGGCGTGGATGGCCAACGGTTCCATCCCGGCCTGAGAGAACGTCATGCTGCCGAAACCCGGCAACGGTGGCGGGTCCCGGACGGGGCCTTTCTGTTGCTGTACGTCGGTTCCGGTTTTCAGCGCAAGGGGGTGGGGGTGTTGTTGGAGGCCATGGCGCGGCTGCCGGAGCGGGTCCGGTTGCTGGTGGTGGGGAAGGACCGGAAAAACGACCGCTACCGGGATCGGGCCATCCGGCTGGGTCTGGGGGACCGGGTTCGGTTCACCGGTGGTCTCGATGATGTGCGTCCCCTCTACGGCGCGGCGGACGCCCTGGCCCTGCCGACCCTGTATGATCCCTTTCCCAACGTCGTCCTGGAGGCGATGGCCTGCGCCCTGCCGGTGGTCACCAGCACCTCCTGCGGCGCGGTCGATATCATCGAACACGGGGTCAATGGTCTGCTCGGAGATGCCCTGGACCGGGACCTGCTGGTGGCAAACATTCAACGGTTGCTCGATCCCGAACGGGCGCGATGCCTGGGCGCCGCCGGTCGGCGGACGGTCGAACCCATGACCCTGGACGAGATGAGCCGGCGGATGTTGGAACTCTATCGATCCCTGCTGGAGCCGCCGATCCCGTCCTGATCCCGTTCCGCCCACAGGCGCCGCGCCTTGGCATGTTTTTCGTAGCTGTTGCGGCAACCGATGGCGATGTGCAGCAAGCCGGGGAACCCATCCAGAAAACCCAACCGCAACAGATAAAATTTAAGAAATCGGGCCAGGGCGCTGACCGGGGCGCGCAACGGGCCCGGCCGTTTACCGTCGGCCACCATCCGTTCCGCCAGCAGGGTGGTGTAGCGTCCTTGTTTTTGCAGGTATTGCTCCAGGGTTTGCTCGGATTCGTGCAGCAGGTCGCCGCGCAGATCGCCGACCGGGGTGTCGGCCAGCACCTTTTCGTGGACCGGATCGTCGCTCCAATGGCCATGGTGGCGATGGAACAGGCGCAGCGATCGATCCGGGTATCCCTCGCCATGGCGCAGCCAGCGGCCCAGGAAACGGTTGCGGCGCGGCATCCGATAGGCGAACCGGTCACTGGCCGCCAACACGGCGATGATCTCCCGCCGCAACGGTTCGCTGACCCGTTCGTCGGCATCCAGACAGAGCACCCAGGGGTGGGCGGCCCGCTCGACGGCGAACTGTTTTTGCGCACCATACCCCAACCACTCTTGCCGGATGATACGGGCGCCATGGTTGTGGGCGATCTCCAGGGTGCGGTCGCGGCTGCCGGAATCGACGATTAAAATTTCATCGGCAAAATCGGCACTGGCCAGACACGGTTCCAACACCGTTTCGGCGTCCCGGGTGATGATGACCACTGAAAGGGGGTTCGTCATGATGCCGGCCATTATACCGCCGCCGGCTTCCGGACCCACCGGGAAAAATGGTGGTGCCCCGGTTGACCAGACGTAGGTTATGGCGTAGATTACCCTTGCGCCAGGGCCTGTTGACATCCATTGATCGCGGCTGTGCGAGTCCTGTTCGGCGGGCCGGATGGTTGCCCGGTAAAGACGGCGGTTCGGGGACGACGGCCGGAGCCCCCGCATTTTTTGGAAGGTGGAGCGGTGTCCGGGAAAGGTGTGCCCGTTGGTCCGAAAAGGAAACGTGTTATCCAGTGGGAGTGGTTCACGGTCGGGCCGGATCGGGCCATTGCGGAATGCCACCCGGTTCCGGAGGGTCACCATGTCCAGGCGGGGATTGACGGGCGGAGCGGTCCATGGCGATTTCTGAAGATGTCCTTTTCGGGGAGGGCGTGCGGATACCACAGCCCGACCTCGTCAATCTGTATGGCTGCCAAATCGGGTCCGGGAGCATGATCGGCAGCTTCGTCGAAATCCAGAAAAACGCCACGGTGGGAGACCGATGCAAAGTCTCTTCCCATTCATTCCTCTGTGAAGGCGTTACCATCGCCGATGAGGTGTTCATCGGCCACGGCGTGATGTTCATCAACGACCGTTACCCGCGCGCCACCAATCCCGACGGCACGTCGCAGACTGAAAAGGATTGGCGGGTGAATCCCATACGGGTGGGTTTGCGGGCCTCCATCGGCTCCAATGCCACCATCATGGGCGGGGTCACCATCGGGGAGGGGGCCTTGGTTGGCGCAGGCGCGGTGGTAACCCGCGATGTTCCTCCCTTTGCCATCGTTACCGGCGTGCCGGCCCGGGTGGGCGGAGATATTCGTCAACACCATTCCGGCTCCACAGACCGTCGAGAGGGGTAATTGCTCCATGATCAGGATCGGACTTGCAGGTTTCGGCTATTGGGGGCCCAACCTGGCCCGCAACTTTTTTGCGGCCGAAGGGTCGGAACTGGCCACCATTTGTGATTTGAATGAAGCCAACCTCAAAAAGGCGGGACAGCTTTTCCCGGGGACCTCTCTCACCAACGACTACGACGCCCTGCTCAAGGACCCCCGGCTGGATGTCATCGTCATTGCCACACCGGTCTCCACCCACTATTCCCTCGCCCGGGCGGCCCTGGCGGCCGGCAAGCATGTCTGGCTGGAGAAACCGATGACCGAAACCGGCGATCAGGCCCGTGAGCTCGTCGATCTGGCCGCCGCCCGGAATCTCGGTCTCCACGTCGACCACACCTTCGTCTACAACAGTACCATCCGGAAGATAAGGGAGCTTGTGCAAAACGACACTCTGGGCTCCCTTCAATATTATGATTCCACCCGGATCAATCTTGGCCTTTTCCAACACGATGTTGACGTGATCTGGGACCTGGCCATACACGACTTCACCATCCTTGACTTCCTGGTGACGGACCGCCCCAGCGCCATCTCAGCCACCGGCAACGGCCATATTACCGACAGTCCCGAGAACATCGCCTTCATCACCCTGTTCTATCCGAACAACTTCATCGCCCACATCAATGTCAACTGGCTCTCACCGGTCAAGATTCGCCGCATCATCCTGGGGGGGGATAAAAAAATGATCGTTTCGGATGATCTGGAGCCCATCGAGAAAATCAAGGTCTATGACAAAGGCGTCCAGTTTGAACGGGATCAGGAACAGGTTTATAAAATGCGCATCGGCTATCGTATCGGTGACATGTGGTCACCCAGCGTGAGTAGAAGCGAAGCGTTGGCCACGGAAGCCAAACACTTTTTGGAGCGCCTGGCCGCCGGTCGGCCCTCCCTGACCGATGGTCGGGCCGGATTGCGGGTCGTGAACTGGCTGGAGGCGGCCACCGCTTCCATGAAACAAAAAGGTCTCCCGATCCCGATCGTCGACACGACTGGAGAGTGACCGTGGTTCCCTTCCTTGATCTCAAAGCCCAGTACCGTCCCATCCAGGAGGAGATTCTCGGCGCCATCCGTGGGGTTTTGGAAAGCTCACAGTTCGTTCTGGGGCGGGCCGTCTCCGAATTCGAAAAGGATTTCGCCGCCTTTTGCGGCACCGAACACGCCGTGGCGGTCAACTCCGGGACCAGCGCCCTTCATCTGGCCCTGTTGGCCGCCGGCGTCGGTCCGGGTGACGAGGTGATCACCACCCCCATGACCTTCGTCGCCACCACCGCCGCCATCCTCTATGCCGGCGCCCGTCCGGTGATGGTGGATGTCGATCCGGGCACCCATAATCTGGACCCGGCCCGTCTGGAGTCGGTCATCACCTCCCGTACCAAAGCGATCCTTCCGGTCCATCTGCATGGTTTGATGGTGGATATGGATCCCATGCTGGATATTGCCCGCCGCCACGGAATCCCCCTCATCGAGGATGCCGCCCAGGCGCACGGCGCCACCTACAAGGAACGACGGGCGGGCGGCCTGGGGGCCATGGGTTGTTTCAGCTTCTACCCCGGCAAGAACCTGGGCGCTTATGGCGAAGGGGGGGCGGTGGTGACCGGCAACGCCGAATTGGCCGATACCCTGCGTAAACTGCGCGACTGGGGACTGGCCCGCAAACACCACCATGTGATGAAAGGGTTCAACTATCGCATGGACGGCATTCAAGGGGCGGTGCTCGGGGTCAAGTTGCGCTATCTGGAGGATTGGACCGAGGCCCGGCGCCGCCATGCCGCCCACTATGACCGGTTGCTGGACCCAGCCGGCATCAACCGGCCCCGCCCACCGGACCACTGCCGCCATGTATATCATGTTTATGCGGTTCGAGTGGCGGAACGGGACCGGATCCAGGCCGTGCTCGGTGAGGCCGGCATCCATACCAACATCCATTATCCCACGCCGGTGCATCTGCAACCGGCCTACGCCGATCTCGGTTATGGGCCGGGGGACTTTCCCGAGGCCGAGGCGGCGGGACGGGAGTTCCTCTCCCTGCCCATGTTCCCCGAACTGACCCCGGCTCAGTTGGAAGAGGTGGGTGCCCGGCTCCGCTCCGCATGCCAACATGGTTGAGGCGTGCATCGTTCAGGCCCACCATGCGATGCGGGACTGCCGTCCGACGGCCGATTTCGAGTACGGTTTGAGCGGTTTTCTGCGGGAGCGATATGACGATGCGGCGTTGCTCGACCTGTTCGACCGTCATGGCGCCGGAAACGCCCCCCTCGATCAACTCCTGCGCCGTGCCGTGGTCAGGACCTTGAGCCGGTGTTTCGGCCATGACGTACGGATCGGGGTCGGCGTGCGCCTGAAACACCCGGAGACCCTGGAAATCGGCGACGGCGTGTTCATCGGCGATCACAGTCATCTTCAAGGTCGCAAGGAGGGGTGCTGTATCATCGGCGATCGGGCCTGGATCGGCCCCCATGCCTTTCTCGACGCCCGGAATCTCACCATCGGCGCCGATGTCGGACTGGGTCCGGGCGTCCGAATCCTGGGCTCCACCCATACGGGTATGCCCGCCGACCGGCCCGTCATCGCCACCGATCTCGTCATCCGTCCGGTTCACATCGAAGCGTGGGCCGATATCGGAACCGGCGCCATCCTTTTGCCCGGAGCGACCGTGGGCCGGGGAGCCGTCGTCGGTGCCGGCGCCGTGGTAACCGGTGATGTTCCCGCCTTCGCCATCGTCGCCGGTGTTCCGGCCCGTTTCCAACGTTGGCGGCCGGACAGCCCCCCTGACCGGGAAGGGGCGCCACCTCCTACCGATACGCATCCATCATGAATAACGGTCCAACCAATGTCCTCGTCACCGGCGGGGCGGGATTCATCGGTTCCGAACTGTGCCGCCAACTGGTTGACCAGGGCCATGCCGTCACGGTGGTGGACAACCTGGTCAATGGCAAACGGGAGAATCTTTCCGATCTGCCGTCGGACGGTCTGCGCCTCCTGGTGCGGGATATCCGGGACCGGGAAGCCATGAATGAAGCGGTCAAGGGGATGAAGGTGATTTTTCACCTCGCCTGTCTCGGGGTGCGTCACTCCCTTCATGCCCCCTTGGAAAACCATGCGGTCAACGCCACCGCCAGTCTGGAACTGGTGCGGCTCGCCCACCGGGAGGGCGTGGGGCGGTTCGTCTACGTTTCAAGCTCCGAGGTCTACGGGACCGCCCGTCAGGTTCCCATGAGCGAACAGCACCCCACCTGGCCCATGACGGTCTATGGCGCTTCGAAGCTGGCCGGCGAACATTACGCCCGGGCCTTTTTCGAAACCGAAGCGTATCCCACGGTCATGGTGCGTCCGTTCAACGCCTTCGGACCCCGTTGCCATCACGAAGGTGACAGCGGTGAGGTGATTCCCAAGTTTTTGCTGCGCAGCATGGCCAACAAGCCGATGGTGGTGTTCGGGGATGGCAATCAGACCCGCGACTTCACCTATGTGAGTGACACCGCCAGGGGGATCCTGTTGGCCGGCTTCAGGCCCGATATCGCCGGTCTGACCCTGAACCTCGGGAGCAACCGGGAAATTTCCATCAACGATCTGGCCCGAATCGTGGCCCGGGTGGCCGGGCGCCCCGAGACCGGGATCCACTACGACGATCCCCGACCGGGGGACGTGTTGCGGCTTTTTTCCGACAGCGGTCTGGCCCGGGAGCGGCTGGGATTCTCTCCCGCCACCCCTCTGGAGGATGGTTTGATGCGGCTCAAAGAGTGGTACCAGGCGCAAAAACGTACCCCCGAAGAACTCCTGGAACAGGAGTTCGTCCATAACTGGCGTCCCAAAGACTCATCGTGATCCCCATCATCAAACCACTGCTCGGAGAGGCTGAAAAGGCCGCCGTATCCCGGGTGCTCGATTCGGGTTGGGTCACCCAGGGGCCGGAGGTGGCCGCCTTCGAAGAGGCGTTCTCCGGCTTCACCGGCGCATCGCACGCCATCGCCGTTTCCAGTTGCACCGCCGCCCTGCACCTGGCTCTGCTGGCCGCCGGCGTTCAACCCGGTGATGAGGTGATCACCGTCAGCCACTCCTTTATCGCCACGGCCAACAGCATCCGCTATTGCGGGGCCGATCCGGTGTTCGTGGATGTGCGGGCCGATACGTTCAACATCGATCCCGGCAAGGTTGAAGCGGCCATCACCCCCCGCACCCGGGCCCTGCTGTGCGTCCACCAGATGGGGATGCCCTGTGACATGGACAGTCTGCGGTCCATGGCCGGTCATTATCGCCTGGCTCTGGTGGAGGATGCCGCCTGCGCCATCGGCAGTGAAATCCGCATCGGTGGCGAGTGGCAGCGGATCGGACGGCCCCACGGGGATTTGGCCTGTTTTTCCTTCCATCCCCGCAAGATCCTCACCACCGGGGACGGCGGTATGATCACCACGGCGGATCCCGAAACCGGCCAGCGTCTGAAAAGCCTGCGCCAACACGCCATGAGCGTACCGGATACCGTGCGCCACAAAACCCGGGAGGTGTTGTTCGAGTCCTACGGGGAGCTTGGTTTCAATTATCGTTTGACCGACATCCAGGCGGCCGTCGGCCGCGTCCAGTTGCAGCGGTTGCCGGCGATCGTGGCCCGGCGCCGGGAGCTGGCCGCCAACTATCACACCCTGATCGACGACCGGATTCCCGACCTGATTCGTCCCCGGGAACCGGAGTGGGCCCGCAGCAACTGGCAAAGTTACTGCGTCCGCCTGCCGGCCCGTCTGGATCAGAAACGGGTGATGCAGCAACTGTTGGATGATGGATTCGCCACCCGGCGGGGGATCATGTGCGCCCACCGGGAGCCGGCTTATGCCGGCGGGGAGCGGAAATGGCGGCTCCCGGTCAGCGAAGCCTGTCAGGATCATGGTTTACTGCTGCCCCTCTATCATGACATGGAAACCACCGATCAGGAGCGGCTCATCGCCAGCTTGGAACAAATTTGCAGGTAGCAGGGGACCAACCGATATCCGTTGAATACCGGCACCGGCAGCCGACCCTTTCCATTATCTCCCCACCTACAACGAATCGGACAACCTTCCGATCATGCATGAATTCCTGGCGGAATGTGTCAATGAAAATGAGACGCTCGAGTTCGATTTCAACGTCAAGTCATTTGTGTCCGACAAGCATGATTTCCGCCCTGCGGGCGGGGGGTTTTGAGGCATCGAAAGCGGCTTTCAAAGTGGCTGCACGCACCTGAATGATTGAATCGGCTTCGCCGTGGTGAATCGGCTCCGGGGTGAGCATGGCGATTCCCGAGTGGCGATGTTGGTTGTTGTACCAGGCGACAAAGGTTTGGCAATGACTGTGCGCATCCTCAATGGAACCGAAATGTTCCGGAAGTGGGACGGGGTTACGTCCCCGCCGCATGGCTCGGGACACTGGCGGGGGCGTTATGAAAAGATGGACCGACCCTACAGGGCGTTCCACACCCGTTCCGGAGTGAGATTCCGAAAACAGGGTGGTTGTGGCGAATGCCGATCGTTCAGGGGGCAGGTGCGTTGCAGGCAGGGGGCTTCCGGACAGACTCCGGTCAGATGAATTTGGTTGTGGCCGACGGCGCCGGTGCGCTTGGGATCGGTGGGACCGTACAGATGGACGCCGGGGGTGGCCAGGGCGGCGGTCAGGTGGCCGAGGCCGCTGTCCACGGCCACCACCCCGTCCGCCCCGGCCAACAACCCCGCCAAGGTCGCCAGATCCGTTTTCGGCAATACCCGGCAATGGTCCGGGGCAGCGGTGGCGATGGCGCGTGCCCGATTTTTTTCCCGTTCATTTCCCCAAGGCAACAACACCCGGACGCCGGCGTCGGCGGCCAGTTCGGCCAACCGGTGCCAGTGGGGTTCCGGCCAGTGTTTGCTGGTCCAGGTGGTGCCGTGCAGGAAAACCACCTGCTTTTCGTCGGCGGTGAGGGGGGAGGGGGGTGGGGACAGTCCATAATCGATCGGACCCCGCGGCCTCGGATAATCGAGCCCATCGGCCAACAAACAGCGCAACCGGTTGACGGCGTGGTCATTTTTCGGAACGGGGAGGGGGTGACGATAAAAAAAGGCCGCAACCGGTTCCCGGGCCGAGCGGCGGTCCGGACCCAGGCCCTCCCCCCGGGCCAGGGCGGTGAGGAAAGCGCTTTTGATCAACCCCTGGGCGTCGATCACCCGCTGGTAGCGGTCCCGGCGTAGATTGTTGAGGAAACGGCGGATTTCACCGATGGTTCTCCGGTTGGCGGGGGAACGGCGCCAACGCCGCAGGGCCACCGGTATCACCCGTTCCACCGCCGGATGCCAGGCTGGTATTTCGGCGAAGGCCTCTTCCACCAACCAATGAAAGCGGATCTCCGGATGATGCCGATGGGCATCGGTCAGGGCCGGCAGCAGGTGGATCACATCCCCCAGTGAGGAGGTTTTCACCAGGAGAACGGGGTCGGCGGTCATGCCAACAATCCCCGGACCCGTTCGGAGAGGGGCGGGTGGGGGGCGGTGCGGGCGCGCCACATCTCGGCCAGGGGGGTGTCGGCCCGCCACAGCCCCCCGTCGGGACGGCTGCGCCAGCGGGCGTGCAGCCAGTTGTACTGTTCGGCGTAGGTGTGAATCCAGGGGCCGAGGGTGTCGTTGATGTGGGCCGTGAAAGCGGCGATCATCGCCTCATCGCCGTTCTTCGCCGGCGGTTCCAGGGGCGGCAGGGTTTTGACCTGCATGCGGCCGGGGCCGGTGCGGGTGACGATCGCCGGCACCAGGGGGGTCTGAAAGCGCATGGCCAGCCGCGCCGGGCCGACCGGACACAGGGCCGGCACCCCCAGGAACGGCGCCACCACGCCGCCTTCGCGCTGGTTGATGTCGGTTTGCAGCACCAGGATCTTTTTTTCCCGCAGGGCCTTGATGACACCCCGGTTGTTGGTGCGGCGGATCCAGGTGACGTCGTACGGTTCGCGGGCGGCGATGAACTCCGCTTCACTCAGGGGGTTGTTGGCGTGGCGATAAACCACCGCCGTCGGATAACCGTCCATGGTCAACCGTTTCAGGCCCACGTCCCAGGAGCCGAGATGGATCCCGCAGAGGATTACCCCCCGTCCCACCTTGTAGGCATCGGCGAAGGGGCGCATGTCGTCCGCGGCGAACCGGATGTCGGTGACGCGCATGGCGTCCACATGGGTGAGAATGATGTGGTCGAAGGCCATGGCCGCCAGTCGCCGGCACCGTTCCTCATCGAGGTCCGGACCATAGATCAATTTCAGATTGGTATTGGCCCAGGCCCACTCCGAACGCAGGATGCGGCGCAGGGCCGGGGTCAAGGCGCGGGTGCGCCGATAGGCCGCTTCCATGTCGCCCCGGCGCAGATGGGCGATCACCGCCTTGAGCAGCAACCATTCCAGACGATGTTTCAGTTTGATTTTCGGTTGGTCGGTCATCGGTCGATCAGGATATCGAGCTGTTCCAGCACCAGGGCCGGCGTGAGATGGCGCAGACAGTCGAGATGGTGTTCCGGGCAGGTGCGCTTGAAACAGGGGGCGCAGGGCAGACCCAGGGAGAGGACCCGGCTGCGGGCGCCCATCGGTGGGGTGTGGCCGGGATCCGAGGAGCCGAACAGGGCGAGCAACGGGCGGTCCAGGGCCGCGGCCACATGCATGAGGCCGGAGTCGTTGCTGATCACCACCGCCGCCAGGGAGAGCAGGTCGACGGCCTCTTCCAGGGAGGTGCCCCCGGCCAGATTGAAGGCGCTGTTTTTTTTCGAATGGTCCAATGCCGCCAGGATATCGGTGCCGGTTTGCCGGTCGTTGTCCGATCCGAGCACCAACACCCGCCAACCCCGATCCAGCAAGGTCCGGGCGACACTGGCGAAATGTTCCGTCGGCCAGGCCTTGGCCGGACCGTAGGCGGCCCCCGGGCAGAGCATCGCCATCGGCCGATCATCCCGGGGAATGGCCAGTTTGACCAGCAGCTCCCGCGCCCGTTGCCCATCGACCCGCAATCGGGGTACCGGTATCGGTTCCGGCAGCGGTGCATCGGTGTCCAGCCCCAGGGCCACGAATCGTTGTACGGTGCGTGGCAACCGTTTTTTGTCCAGACGGCGCGGCTCGTTCAGCAGGCCCCAGCGCAGTTCGCCGAGAAAACCGATGCGCCGAGGGATCCGGGCATGAAAGGGCACCAGGGCCGATTTCAGGGAGTTGGGCAGGACGATGGCGCGGTCATAACGGCCCCGGAGGCCGCGTCCGAGACGATATCGGGCTTTCAATCCCAGTTGACCATGACCCACGGGCATGGTGACGGCCCGCCGTACCTCCGGCATCCGCGCCGTCAGGGGGTGGCTCCAGGCCGGGGCCAGTACGTCGATGATCCGCTCCGGTTGGCGTTGGCGCAGGGTGATGAACAACGACTGCGCCATCACCATGTCTCCCACCCAGGAGGGACCGACGATCAAACAGCGTTCCGGCATTCCCGATCTTCCGGGGCTGGGGTGGGGGGATGGCCGATGGTCATATCCTTTTCCGGGCGCTTCCGGCCCTATTGGGCCATGGTTCCGAAACTGCCGGAGTGGTGGTCATCGAAAAATCCATCCTCCTCTTCCAGTTCCACCGCCGGAATCAGCGCACAGAAGCCGGTGCGTTCCTCTTCCGGGAGTTCGATCTCATATTCAGTGGTTCCATCATCCCGATCGCCAATTTTTTCGGCCAGCAGCGGTGGATTTTGATCCTGTTGCAGCAGGATGGTTTCGACCCATTCAGCCGTTTGCCAGGCCATGCATTGATTGGCCCGGCAGCGGGCCGGATTGCCGTTGGTCATGGACAAATGGCAAAACAGGGTCCTGGCGTGAGTCGGTTTGTGATACATCTCATTCTCCCTTCCGTTGGCGAATCACTCCGGTTGCCATCTTTTGTCCCCGGATCAATGCCCCGCCCATTTTTTTTCGGCGGCGACCACGGCATCGATGCCATCCTCCAGGGAGGTGAACGGTTGATCATAACCGATGCCGCGCAGGCGGGAGATGTCGGCCTGGGTGAAACTTTGATATTTTTTATCCAGCCCTTCCGGCATCTCCTTGTATTGGACCTCACCCTTGCCGACGCGGTCGAACAGGGCCTGGACGATATCGTTGAAACTGCGGCTGGCGCCGGTGCCGACGTTGAACACCCCCTTGAAGGGTCCCCCTTCGGCCAGGAACAGATTGACCGCCACCGCATCGCCGACATAGATGAAATCCCGGCGTTGCTCGCCATCGCCGTAGCCGCCGGACCCTTTGAACAGACGGGCGATGCCGGTGAAGAGGATTTGATTGTGCAACTGATGCACCATGGAGGCCATGCGGCCTTTCTGGTTTTCCCGCGGGCCGTAGACGTTGAAATAACGCAGACCGGCGACGGTGCTGTTGGCCTGGGGCAGCAACCGTTCCACATAGCGGTCGAAGAGCAGTTTGGAGTAACCGTAGACGTTGAGCGGTTTTTCGTTGTCGGGGTGTTCGGCGAAGGTGGTGCTGGCGCCATAGACGGCGGCGCTGGAGGCATAGACCAGGGGAATTTCCCGCTCCAGGCAAAAGTGCAGGATCTCTTTGGAAAAGGTGTAGTTGTTGTCCATCATGTAGCGGCCGTCGGCTTCCATGGTATCGGAGCAGGCGCCCTGGTGGAAGATGGCCTTGATGGGACTGTTCTTGAAGGCGCCATCGTTGAGGTGCCTGCGGAACTCGGCATGGTCCATGTAGTCGGCGATGGCCAGGTCGCGGATGTTGAGAAATTTGTCGCCCATCTCCAGGTGATCCACCACCAGGATGTCGGATTCCCCGCGGTCGTTGAGTCCTTCGACGATATTGGCGCCGATAAATCCGGCACCGCCGGTGACGATGTACATGACGCGCTCCTTTTCAGGCTGTTTTGATGTTTTCCATGATGCGGCTGCTGCTGCGTCCTTCGACCAGGGGTACCAGGGCCACCCGGCCGCCCCAGGATTTCACGTCGGCGCCGCCCACCACCTGATTTTCGGTGTAATCGGCCCCTTTGGCCAGGATCTCCGGTTGCAGGGCGCGGATCAGGGTCAAGGGGGTCCGTTCGCCGAACGGCACCACCAGGTCCACCGAGGCCAGGGCCGCCAACACCCGGGCGCGGTCCTCCTGGTGGATGATCGGCCGGCTGGGACCTTTGAGGGAACGCACCGATGCGTCGGTGTTGAGTCCCACCACCAACCGTTCCCCCAGGTTGCGGGCTTTTTCCAGATAGGTGACATGGCCGGCGTGCAGCAGGTCGAAACAGCCGTTGGTGAACACCACCCGTTCACCCCGCTGGCGCCAGGTTTCCACCCGCGATCGGGCCGTCTCCAGGGAACAGATCTTGTCCGACTGTTCCAGGGCTTCCTCATTGTTGAAGGCGGCCAGCAGCTCGGTGAGGTTGACCGGGGTGGTGCCGACCTTGCCGACGACGATGCCGGCGGCGAGGTTGGCCAACTGCAGGGCGTCGAGGCGGGAGAGACCGGCGGCCAGGCCGGCGGCCAGGGTGGCCACCACCGTATCCCCGGCCCCGGAGACGTCATAGACCTCGCGGGCCATGGCCGGCAGGCGTCGTGGAGAGTGTTCCCCCTCCAGCAGGGCGATGCCCAGTTCACTGAGGGTGACGGCCAGAAAGGTGGCCTGCACCCGTTGCCGCAGGGACTCCCCGGCGTCGAGCAGTTGTTTCAGGTCTTCGGTGTGCAGGGCGATCGCTTCGCCCAACTCCCGGCGGTTGGGGGTCAAAGCGGTGGCCTGACGGTATTTGCTGTAATCGATGCCCTTGGGATCGACCAGGATGGGGATATCGGCCGCGCGGGCCGCCTGGATCAGGGCATGGCACACCCGTTCGGTGAGGGCGCCCTTGCCATAGTCCGACAGGATGATCACCCGGGGCCGGGGGGCTTGGTCCATGGCCCGCAGGATGGTGTCGATGAAAACGTTCTGGGCGTCGGTGGGGAAGGGGCCGGTCTCTTCCAGGTCCAGGCGGATCATCTGTTGATGGCCGCCGATCACCCGGGTTTTGGTGATGGTGGGCCGTTTCGCCAGGGCGCGCACCAGACCGGTATCCACCCCGGCCAGGGTCAGGATTTCCCGCAGCCGCCGTCCCTCCTCGTCGCCGCCCACCCAACCGGCCAGGCGCGGTCGGATGCCGAGGTTGGCCAGATTCATCGCCACATTGGCCGCCGCCCCGCACCCTTCGCTCTCGCGCCGCAGGCGCACCACCGGCACCGGCGCTTCCGGGGAGATGCGTGAAACGTCGCCCCACAGGTACCGGTCCAGGACCAAATCCCCCACCACCAGCACCGGTTGTCGGTGAAAACCGGTTTTGAGGGCATTGAGAACGGCGGAACGGTGTTGGAACATGATCGGTTCGAAATCCGGGCGGAAGTGGAACGAAATAGTCCATTATCGCATGTTTGAAGCCGTTGACGCACCGGCAAATATGGGGGTGGCCGTCGTTTTTTTCCTCACGGGACCGGTGGTGCGGTAAAAGGATGGGGAGAGAATGGGACCGATCACATTTGCGATTGTCCGCTTTACACTTTGGCCAACCCCTGTCGGAGCGAGCTTGCTCGCGAACCGGGCAAACAAAAGCTCCGTGCGGGATTTTTCGCGAGCACGGTCGCTCCTACGGCGCGTCGTGAAGTGTAAAGCAGTCTGATCGGTCCCGAGAGAGTATGGGGCCTGGAGGGTATCTTATGAGTTGTCTGTTCATACCGAATCTGGTTGAATGTAGGTCCTCCCTTCTACGGAAACGACTGTAATTTGAGCAGGACGTGATTCCGGCCCATCAGACACCACCACTTTTACATCTTTTCCAAGCGCGTTGAGAAAACGATAAAGCCTTGTCACGGAAAATCCACGCAGGCGACCATTTCTGATGGCGGAAACTTTTGGTTGGTCGACTCCAAGAATTTTTGCTGTTTCTTTCTGTTTGAGCTTGCGTGAGTCAATAATATCGTTGATTTGAGATGCAAGACTGGCTTTCAAAAGTCGCTCGTCAGCATCTGGAAGTCCCAGGTCTGCGAACACATTTTTGCTCATGATACCCTCCATTATTATTGCTGATATTATAGACTGATTTATTTGTGATTCGTGGGCTGCTTTTATTTGTACTTCTGTCTGGCTTCTTTGTACCTTTTCTTGATTGTTGCGATTTCCTTCTTCGGGGTTTCAATTCCTGATTTTGACTTCTTCTGGAAAGTGTGTAGAACGCATATTACATTTCCAAATTTGACGGTGTACACAGCCCGGTATGTGTCTCCATCATAATCATCAACAATCTCAATCACACCAGATATACCTTTGCCAAGACCAGTCATGATCTTTATTTTGTTGGACTTCTTTTTTTCCTGTGCTCGGTGCAGCGCATATCCGATTCCGTCCTGTACATCTTCAGGGAACGCCATGAGTCGTTCTTTCGAGTCTCCAATCCAGTCGACATCCAGGAGTTGTTCGGCGATTTCTTTCGCCTTTGCTGAGACATCCATAACTTTTTGTTTCCTATGCGAAAAAAGTTGACAAACAAGGACATGCCAAAATTGGCATGTCTCATAATATGCTGAAGTTGGCATGCAAGGTCAAGAGAATTTTGATGATAATGCACATATTGTATTGAAAATCCCGCGTTGTCGTTTTGTCGGAGAAAAATTTTTTGATGTGTATGAATGTACAAAACATGGTATTTTTTCATCTGTGTACATGTTGATGGACAAATCTACCTCGATGGGGGAAATCATGCCGCGGGCGATCACACGGCAAAGCAGGCGAAATGAGCTTCCTCGTTATCATGAACTGTCTGATAATCAGGAAAAAATCAAGTATTCCAAGGCCGGGTTGGGCGCATTTTTCAGCATCATGGAAAAATGGGGGGTCAAAAGTGGACAGGCCATGATCCTTCTCGGAGACCCCCCTCGCTCAACATTTCAAAAATGGAAACGCGGTGACGTCCACTCCCCGATCGAACGGGACAGGATGACCCGTGTCTCCTATGTCCTGGGCATCTATAAAGCCCTGCAGATCCTGTATCGGGACCCCTATCTATCCGACCGTTGGATTCAGGCCCCAAACTCATATTTTGGTGGACGGAGCGCCCTTGAGCACATGCTTTCCGGTGAAATCATCGATATGGCAACCGTCCGGCGCCGCCTCGATGCGGTTCGTGGTGGCTGGGTATGAGCGATTTGCCGGTATCCAGGGTTCGATGGGAGAAAAGCTACCGGTTGATCCCGTCCCGGTATCCACCCATTCATTTGTTCGAAAGGGTGGCCGACCCGGAGGCGTTTGACCTTTTGATTGCGATAGAGGGTGCCACCAATGACCGTCTACGGGAAGAGGTTGGAGACGTCAATCTCATTCCAAGGGACAAATGGGTTTCCGGAGAGGGTGCCTCCTATGTCATGGCGGTATTCACCCATCCGAACGAATCGGGTTCCAGGTTTGGCGATGGGACATTTGGCGTCTACCATGCCGGGAATACGGAGAAGACCGCTCTCTGTGAGGTTGCCTACCATATGGGCCGTTTTTATGCCGCAACATCGGACCCGGCACACAGTGAGGATTTCCGGGTTCTCGTCGGGTCAATGGATGCGGATCTGCATGATATTCAAGAAGGGTTTGACCAATATCATGACCCGGACGACTACGCGGAGAGCCAAAAACTCGGAATGGCTTTGCGTAACCAAGGGAGCAATGGAATCGCCTACCGGTCGGTCAGACATGCGGGAGGAGCGTGTATCGCCGCCTTTTGGCCAAACGTGGTCGGAATACCCGTTCAAGGCTCCCACTTTCAATTCCATTGGAACGGATCGGAGGTTGACCGGTTTTTCAGATACAGGGGCGGGTCAGGGGATTGGCAGGCGTTTACCTGCTGAACGGGTCCACCACTCTTGCTCATCAGCGGCCAACACCTTTCGAAACGATCTCAATCATCCGGGTTGGGACGGGATCGGTTGTGGGTCCTCAAGCGCTTTGATCAACGGTTGCAACTGTTTTTCGAACCGTTTCCAGCCGGCGATGGAACTGGTGTAGAGCGGTTGACGAACCTGATAATTGCTGGCGGTGGAGACATTGCGACCGCTCTGGTGAAATTTCAGACATTTTTCATCGAAGTCGAGACCACAGAACGCCAGCAGTTTGCGGATTTCGCCGTTTGGATCCCGGGTCAACCGTTCATAATGGCAATCATGAATGACGTCGGGGAACAGCCGTTTCCAGTGCCGCATCATCCCCTGGTAGAGACGGTAATAGCGGCCCAATTCGGTCAGATCATAGGCATAGTCATGTTGATCGCTGAAACGGGTGCGAAAGATCGACAGACAGGTGTCTTCCGGGGAGCGGACGGAGTGGATGATCCTGGCCCGGGGCAACAGCAGGCGGATGGCGCCGATGAACAAAAAATTTTCCGGCATTTTGTCGGTGATGAAGCGGGCGCTGGCATTTTTTTTCCGAATTTTTTCGATGTAGGCCCGGCCCAGTTCCGTACTGTCGGGCGCCTTCAACCGCGATACCGTATAGGGGACCATGGCCAACCGCC
This sequence comes from uncultured Magnetococcales bacterium, assembly GCA_964344355.1. Taxonomy (GTDB): domain Bacteria; phylum Pseudomonadota; class Magnetococcia; order Magnetococcales; family CAYFNE01; genus CAYFNE01. The sequence goes on along the minus strand of CAYFNE010000005.1, from coordinate 33,556 downwards.
GCGAGGACATCCGTTGCATGAGAATTTGCTTGATGAAAGGCAGCTCCCCGGCGCCATGGACCCGTGGATGGCTGGCGAGGATCTGTTCGATGAGCGTCGATCCGGAACGGGGCATGCCCAAGATGAAGATCGGTGTGTCATCGGGGCAACCATGATCCTGTCGTGATTCGAAAAAAGTGGCATCGAAGGTGTGTTGGAACCGTTTGAAGGTTTTTTCGCTGTCGGAAATATCGAATTGAATGGTGGTCCTTTTGCGGCGGTTGCCCTGCTGATAGTGGTGGAAGGCTTCGGCATCGTTCTTGAGGTCCGACAGGGCCTTTCCCAGGGCGAAATGGAGAAATATCCGGTCGTTGTCGTCGATATCCGTGGCCAGCAGGGTTTGCAGGGCCTCTGTTTCGTGGATGTCGGTATATTTTTTACAGGTGGAAAGGTTGAAATGGGCCTCGGCGCAATCGGGTTGGATGGCGATGGCCCGTTCATAGGCGGCGACCGCCTCCTCCAGCCGCCCTTGATCCTGCCGGGCGCCGCCCAGGTTGGCATGGGCGGCGGCCTGATCCGGCTGTAGCTGAATGGCCCGCTCATAGTGGCCGATCGCCTCTTCCGGTCGGCCCAGTTCCCGCAGGGCGTTGCCCAGATTGGCGTGGGCGATGGCATAGTCGGGTTGGATGGCCACGGCCCGGGACAGCTGGGTCAACGCCTCCTCCGCCCGTCCCTGATCGAGCAGGGCGGCGCCCAGGTTACCCCGGGCCACCGGGTGTTCGGGGTTGTGTTCAAGGGCCTGCTCGTACAAGGGGATCGCCCGGTCCGGATGGCCGCCCTGGTGATGATCCAGTGCCTGTCGAAACAGGGTTTGCGCCTGGGCGGCATGGGTGGTTTCAGGGGGGGTGGTGACGTGGTTTTTGGCGGATCGTTTTTTTTGCTGTCGTCTTTGCGCCCGGTTCATGTTCCTCTCCTGCTGGTTGAACTGGTATGAACCTGTTCATTCCAGATCAAACATTCATGCCGATCAACCGGTCTTTGCCTGAACTTCAAACTTGAATTTTCGACTCAAATCGAGTGTATTGATTCCCAGAATAATGGGGGATACGGCCCGGTTGATGTTCGGGAAATCATGCGAGCTTGACGAACCATATGAATCATAGCGGATTGCAAGGGGTGAGGGGAATCGATCATGACGGAGAAAAAATCCACACTTCTCATCGTTGATGATGAACGGCTCAATCTGACCAGTCTCGTCGAGCTGTTTCAGGATCACTATCGGGTCCTGGTGGCCAAGGACGGCCGGCAGGCCCTGGTGCGTGCCCGTTCGGAACCGATGCCCGATCTGATCCTGTTGGATATCCTCATGCCCGGCGGCCTGGATGGTTTCGAAGTGTGCCGGCATTTGAAAAAAGACCCGAAAACCCGGGAAACCCCCATCATTTTCATCACCGCCCTGCACGAGGAGGCCGACCAGATTCATGGTTTCGAGCTGGGAGCGGTGGATTTCATCACCAAACCGTTCATGCCCAACGTCGTCAAGGCCCGGGTTCATACCCACCTGACCCTCAAGGCCGCCCGCAGCCAGTTGAAGGAACAAAACCGTGCCCTGGTGGCGGCGGCCAAGCTCAAGGAGGATGTCGATCAAATCATGCGGCACGATCTCAAGGTGCCGCTCAACGGCATCATCGGTCTGCCGCAACTGCTGCTCATGGAGGACAAGGCCATCGATGCCGAATGCCGGGAAACCCTGCGGATGATCGAACGGTCCGGCTACAAGATGTTGCGCATGATCAACAACTCCCTGGACCTCTACAAGATGGAGATGGGCAGCTATCCGTTCAAATCGGAACCGGTCGATCTGGCCCGGTTGATCCGGAAAATCTGGTCGGAATCACGTATTTTGACCATGGTCAAAGGGTATGTCCTGAAATTGATCATCAATGGCCGCGAAGATGGCGGCGAGGATCCGTTCATCGTTCCCGGCGAGGAGCTGCTCTGTTTTTCCCTGATGTCCAACCTGATTCAAAACGCCCTGGAAGCGACGAAAAAAGGCGGGGTCGTCACCATTCATCTGGATGCCGACGAAAAAAACACCGTGCGCATTCACAATCAGGGGGTGGTGCCGGCGGAAATTCGCGATACCTTTTTTGAAAAATATGTCACCGCCGGAAAATCCGGTGGCACCGGACTGGGTACCTATTCCGCCCGCCTGATGGCGCGGACCATGCGTGGGGATCTGTTTTTTCAAACGGACGAAACGACCGGCACCACCCTGACGGTCATCCTGCCGATCCGGGAGGCGGACGATACCCCGTCCCGGACCGTGGAGGGTGGGGGATCATGACCTGAAAAACCGCTCTTCAAACGGACGAAACGGCCGGCACCACCCTGACGGTCATCCTGCCGACCCGGGAGGCGGACGATACCCCGTCCCGGACCGTGGAGGGTGGGGGATCATGACCTGAAAAACCGCTCCGGCCCTCAACGGTCACACGACAACAACTCGTAAACCTCTTCCAAAATTTTCTGCACCTCCTGGCGCTGTTTGGTCCGTTGTTGGCGTTCTGTTTCAATCTCCGAGGTGAGGCCGCTCTTCTCCCCGTCGCTGGATTTTTTATCTTTGTCGGGTCCGGAGGGGTCCTCTTCCGATGCTGCCGGCGGGGCTGCTTCTGCCGACTCCTCCCCGTCGCCGGACTCTTCGGAGGACTCTTCCGTTTCGTCTCCCTCCGACTCATCGCCCTCGGCTTCCTCGCTTTCGTCCATCATCGGCGATTCATCGAAAAGCTGTTCATCCAGGCCCCACTCCATTTGCCCGAGGCGGAGTTTCAACAAGGGGTGATCGTCTCCGCCCTGGGATATTTCATGACCGGGAGGGGGTGGGGGTTGAAAACCCGGGTAACCAAAACCGATTTTCGGGTTGATGGGCGGGATGTACGGCTCATCATCATCATTCCCGGTATCGTCACCGGTGGCGGTCTCATCGTTTTGACGAAGGGCGATGGTGAGACCGATTTCGGTGCCATCGGCGGGGCTTTGGTCGAGATCGATGATCACCCACAGGTTACCGTTGTCGATGGCGAAACCGACATGAGTGCCCTGATCATCGGTAATTTTTCCCTGGGCGTTCATCCGCAGATTGAACGAACCGGAGTTGGCATCACTGTAAGGGGGTGGATAGTCCCCCACCGCCGTCGAGGCGATTTCGGTCAGGGTGGTGGACAACGGACGATCATCGGGGATGATCAAATCCTGATAGTGGCTGCGGTCCCTGCCGGCGAGTTGATAATGGCTGAAATCGGTTTGATCGTTGTTCCACAGGGAGGCGCCGAAATAGTTGCCGGCCAGGGTTTGCACGCTGGCGTTCTGTTGGATGCGACCGGCGACGAAAGTCCCGGAATAGTGGCTTTCGGTGGCCGACAACAGGTGACCGTCTTCCCGGGCCATGCCACGGAAGTTCAACTGCTGGGCTTCGGACAGCTTCACGGTCAGGGTCAGCCGGCCCGATGGTGTCAGATGGTAGGTGACCGGATAGGTGCCCGTGGCGTTGCCCTCCGAATCCTGTAAGCTCTTGTAATGACCGCCGCCCTGGCCATCCAGGGTCAACAGCCCGAAGCCGGCATAGTCCGGCTCCATCCAGGCGACATGATAGGAACCGGCCAGATCGGCGTCGTCGGCATCGTTGGTTTCGCGGATACCCAGGGCCAGACGGTCGTTTTGCAGATCGATGGCCACATAGGTGGAACCGCTGCCGTTAACCATGCCCAGGGCGGTATCGGTGTTATCGCGGATGGCGAACACCCCTTGCTGGGTCATCCGGTAATCGCTGCCATCGGGTCCACCGCCCTGTCCGTCGAAGCGGACATGATGCAACAATGGCGTCGTGCCGTCGGCGTTGGCCAGGATCTCCCGGAAGGCGCCATTGAGCTTGCCGTCGGCATCGCTGGCGACGAGATCACCGACGGTGATGGTGGCGCTGGCGGTTTCGGCGCTGAAGGCGCTCTCCCGTCCGGAACCGGGTTGGGCCGCATTGGCCATGGCGGCGGTGATGTCGATACCGGTTTCCCCGTTGACGCGTGGGGATTCGCCGGCCGGTACGGTTTGATCCCAGGCGCGGAATCGCAGATCGATGCCGCCATCGGAAAACCGTTTGCTGGTCAGGGTTTTTTGTAGAGGAACCCGATCATACGGTATGACCGCGGCATCATCCTCGCCGGCTGTTGGTGTGCCCAGGCCGACATAACGCATCAAACCGGTCTGGTCGTGGAGGATGCCGAACAGGTTGTCCCCCTGGCCGGTCAGTTGAATGCGGCCATCATCGGTGAGCGATACGTCGATCCCCTGCAGTTGGCTCAGTTTGGCCGTCAGCCAGCCGCTGGTATTGAAGCCACTGATATCGCTGATGGTGGTTCTTTGCAAATGATCCTTGTCCGGGCCGACAACGAACTGGATGGTGTCGTTCACGGTCGGCAGGGCGACATCGTTGAGTTCCGCCGCCTGGATGATGCCGGTCGGTTGCAGCAGTTGCGCCTGGCCGGAAGCCGCCGTCGCCGCCATGATCTCATTGTCGCGTTTTTCGAGCTGGGCGGGATCGTCGAATCGGGCCACGGCCAACCGGTAGAGGGTGCGGGTTTGGCCGATTTCAAAATAGTGGCCGGTGACCAGTCCGTCGGCATCGATGGTAATTTTGTCCGGGGAGCGGGCGGCGATGCCGTTGGCGCGTATCTGGATGGTCCGGGCCGCATCCGGGGAATCGGCTTTCATCCATAAACGGCTGTCGTTGCCACCCGGGATGCCGTTGTCTTCGGCGGCTGGACCGCTTTGATAGCGGGCATCGCCGGATGCCTTGGAAAAATCGTTTTCAGGATCCCCGAATGGCGCGGTCGCACGGCCGAAATCGAATAATATCTGTTGGGCTTGCAATTGATCGCTGCCGGTTTGAAACAAAAAGGTGATGGGGGTGGAACCTTCCCGTTCCAGGTTGCCATCGGCATCGAAAACCAGCTTGCCCGGTTGATAATTCCTCCCTAAGGGCGCGGCCATGATATTGGCGGAATCGAGGTCCAGGGCGGTAAAATCGCCGGTGCCGCGTTGCGACTCCTGGAGTTCAGAACTGCGTGCCGCCACATGCCAGGCCCAGGTTCGATCGTTTTCCTCACCCGGGGCCTCGGCCACACCGTCATCACCCACCAGACGGGTCACGCTGCCGTTGGCCAGGGAATAACCGATGACATACCGGACACCCGCTTGCAGGGAGAGGGGCTGGCCGCCGCTGGTCAGATCGTTGACATCGACACTCTGCTCGCCGGTGAACAGCAGGACCGCGTCGGCGCTGATGGCGTTGGTTCCATCTTCCGGGGTGAAGGTGAAGGTGGCCTCAGTGGATTCGCTCAGTTCCACCTGAAAGGTATCTTTGCCATCCTGCCCGGTGACCGTGGCCATGGTCGCTTGCGGGAGATGCACGAAATGCAGATCGAGGAAATGACGATCGCCCTGATGGTCGAACACCATGACTGTGGTGCTGAAATCATAGCTCTCCGCATCGTTGGGATCATAAATGGCCGGCGGATTTCGCGGCGGGTGATCGGCATTGAACTGGATACCGATTCGGGCCAGGGTGGTGGGCTGGCTGACCTGTTGATAAAACGGATCCAGGTCCACATCCCGCAGACCCTGCTGGAGATTTTCTCCCTGTTCGTTGATCTCCCAACCCTGGAGGACCAAGCCGTCACCGGGCGTTTCCAGGCCGACGCCCTGTTGAAAACGGTTGCTGGCGGTGAACAGCCGGTTCGACGGATCGCCGGGATCCCGCACCACGAAATAGCCTTCCCGGTCGATGGTCAGGTCCATGGCCAGATCGGCCATGCTTTGATCCAGGTTGGTGACGTCGAAACCGCTGGAGGGCAGGAAACGCACCCGGGTATCGGCATCCGCCGCCAACAGGGTGGCATTTTGGTCGGAGACGTTTTGAAAATCGGTCCAGGTGCCACCGCCATCGGTGGAATATTGCCACCGGCCCCGGCTGTCATCACTGCCGGTGACGGCGATGCCCCTCGGATCGTTGCCGTCGGCGTCGGAGATGTGGTCGCCGATCAACTCCGAAACCAGGATGCCGGAATGGCTGGTGGCGGTTTCGGCGATGGTGGGCAGGGTGAAAACGGTGTTGCTGTCGAGGACCGGGGCGTGGTTGTCCGGCTCGCGCAGATCGAGTTGGAAGATGCTGGCATGTTCGCGTCGTTCGGTTTCGAACTCCGGCAGATGACTGGAGGCAAAAACCAGTTGCTGACCATCCCGGTTCAGGATGGGATGGAAATTACGGCCGGTTGCCAACCGGTCCAGTTTACCTGTCTGGATGTCATAACGAATGAGATCACCGGCACCGGGGGCGGATTGGGCCGAGGATTGAAAAACCACGAAACCGCCATCGGCGCTGAACCGTGGGGAGTGGTTCCATTGGTTCAGTGTGATTTCAGGGTTGTTGACGGAAACGATCACATGACGGTCATTGCCGGTATCGTAAAGATGGATATCGCTCTTTTCGTCGGTGGTGGATTGAAAGACGACCTGGCGGCCATCGCCGCTGATATCGGCGGATGTGTTGTTTCCCGGTATGGGCTGGCCATCGATGACCGAAATGGGCGTGGGGACGCCGGTGGCAAAATCATAATGAGCGATTTGTGAAAAGGCCGGTATCGTCGGATCTGTGCTATCGGGGTGGAATACGTAGACGGCATGACCGCCGTCATCGCTGATGCGGGGGCTGCCACTACTGCCCGCTTCGATCGGTGTGCCATCCGCCAGGACCGAAAACAGCCGGGTTTCTCCGGTAACGGTATCATGGCGGTAAACGCCGGCCTGGGAATATCCCCCTGGATACAGGTCGGTGGCGGAGGAACCGAAAACCACATAACGGCCATCAGCGGAAATATGGGCGTTGTAACTGGCGCCGTCCGTGGCTGGATTGCCCTGGGAGTCCACGGAAACCAGCTTGATTGAGCCGGTTTCGTTGTCGTACAAAAAGATCTCTCCATAGAGGCTGTCGTTTCCTGCCTCCGGGTTATCCGTCGTGGTGCGAAATACTACAAAACGTCCATTGCCGGAGATGGCGGGCTCCCAGCTCAAAGCATTGGCCACCTCGCCATTCGCATTGACGTTGACCCGCTTGATCAGACCGGTTTCGTTGTCGCGTAAAAAAATATCCGATTGATCATTGTTGTCCCCCGCCACCAGATTGCTAGCGCTGGAAGCGAAAACCACAAAACGACCATCATCGCTGATGTCCGGATCGCTGCTGGAGCCATTCGCGGTGGCGCCGTCAAGGCCGGTGGAGATTATCGCCGGTGTGGCCAACAAACCGTCCCACGCCTTCCGGGCCTCGGCAGTAATCGGGGAAACGGACTCGATGGTTCCACTTTTGGACTCCAGCTCCCAGTCCCCACCCCGTCCGGTGGCGCCGGTGGCATCGTCGGAGGCGGCGACATCGGCATCGGCCACATCGGCCAGGGACTCCAAAAAGGCCCGTCCTTCGGCGCCGGCGCCGACATCACAGCCATAGAGCAAAATATCGCCGTTTTCGCTCAGGGCCTCGCCCCAGAGCATCACCTCTTCGACCTGATAGGTGAGATTGTCCCGGGACAGGGAGCCACTGCCCAGTTGCAACCGTCCCGGCTGGCCGTGGGAAAGGATGTGGATGGCGTCGAGATCGTTTTCCTCGGACAGGATTTGGGTGATCTGGGTGACCCCATCGCGATCGCCGCGCAGATGGACCACGCGGATGTCGTCATCCACCCCTTGCAACAACCGGTCGCTGTCGCGGACGGCGGCATCGACGAAGATGATTTCCCGACCGTTGCCGGTGGGGATCGGACTGGGGGTTGTCCGGGATTCTTCGGCGAAAACCTGATGGAACAGGGATCGGGTTTCGTCGGTCTCCCGTTGGATGGTCTCCTTCAATTGGCGCGATCGTTCCAGGAGTGGGTCGGCATCCCGCTCGTCGGCCGGCCCCGGATCGAACGCCTCCATACCGACGCCGAGTCCGGCGGTCAAACCGGACACGTCGAACAGGATGCGCGGTTCCAGGGCCAACATGTGACCATCGGGTTCCTCGTTGACGGCGGCCGGTTTTTTACGGTTGAAATAATCGATGAAATTCATCAGCGGCAACCTCCGGTGGCGCGCAACCGTTTGACCACCCGGCGGGCCTGTTCCGGGTTGAGGCCACTGTCGAGGGCGCTGTCGAGTACTTGCTTGAGGGTGTTTTTGTCGACACCGCGCATTTCCGATAATACCGTTTCCAGGGCGATATCGGCATCCATGCGGTTGGCCAGGGCCTTTTTGAACAGCGCCGGACCGTTGCCGGGGTTGGCGGCCAGTTTTTTTGTCAGGCCGGCGACCCCATCGGTCAGGCGCAGGGTGTCGCCCAACGCCCGGTCGAAGGTATTTTCGAAGGATTCCGGTTTGGCGGCGGGTTGGGGAGGGTCATCGCCCTTCTTTTCATCGCCGGGTCCGGCTGGAGTTTTGGTTGGCGCCGGGGGTGGTGGTGGCCGGGGGGTTGGCGGGGGTTTGAACGACGTTTTTTTTCGTTTTTTGATTTTTTTCGGAGTGGGACGGAACCGTTGCCGTTGCGCCTGGCTCACCAACCGTTTGGACAACTCGGCGATGCTCTGCCGTTTGAAGGGGGTGAGCCGCTCTTGACGGCGCGCCTCCAGAAAGGTTGGATCCAACCGTGCCGCCCGGCGAAAGGCGGCCCGCGCCTCGCGATACTGGCCCCGGTCGGTCAAGTCCAGGCCCACCGAGTAGGCGACGAAGGCCTCGAAATGGGTGGTGTGGGGTTTGGCCAGGGCCTCCCGGGTCTCTTCGGGGAGTCGTTCCCGGTCGATGTTCATCTCCTTCAGGAGTTTGCCGACCAGTTTTTTTTGAATGTCGAACAGTTGCTCCACCGTCCCCTGTTCGGTCACCGAGGCCAGGGTGCGGCGGCTGCCGGTATCGGCCAGATTGCCGTTGATGCGGATGCGCTCTCCGGCCTCGGCGCTGAACAGGCTTGCCGGCGTCATCGACGCGATGAGGAAAAAAAGGATGAGGGCGTGGATCCGGTTCATTGAATGGAATAATCCCCGCTGATCAATTTTTCCGCCTTCAACAGGCGACCGGTGCGAACGTGGGTTTCCCGATCGGTCAGGCCGCTCCGGGACCGTTTCATCTCGTCGAGCAATTTTTGAATTTTGCCCCGTTCCAACACCTTGATGCCCGGTACTTTGGACAGGTCGGCGATGATCAAGGCCGTCAACCCCTTGGCGAGCACGGCATATTTTTCATCGCTGCGATTGCTCAGGGGCACGACGGCGATGCTGCCGGTTTCGACCGGACGCCGGCTCAGGGTGGCTTCATTGTCGAGCAGCCGGCTCAGTTCGATCTTCCGTTGTTCATCCAGCAGCAGAGTCAAACGCCGCGGGATGCCCAGGGATTCAGCGGCCTCGGGATCGACCCGCGCCAACCGTTGCCAATGGCGGATGGTGTCGGCGTTGTCCTGACGGCGCAGGGCCAACAATCCCAGATAATAGGCCGCCGAGGCGTGATCCGGTACTTGAAGACGGATGGTTTCGAAACGGTGTTCGGCAGCGGTGAAATCACCGGCCTGAAAGGTGGTGATGGCCTCATCCAGGGCTTCCGCGAGTTCCAGCAGCCGCTCGGTTTCCGCCTGTGCCGCCCGTTCTTCTTCGGACAACGCCTTTTCGGCCGGGACCGTTTCGGTCGGCGGCGGATCGGCGGCCCGGCCGGGGACCGGGACGGTCCAGAGCAGCAGGGCGGCCAGCAAAGCCCGACAATGGCGTTCCCATGGCGCCGACATGGTCATCAATCCGCCGACAGGCCGACCGATTCCCCTTCCAGGGGCGGTTCGGTATCCGGCCACTCCCCGTCGACGCCGGTCGATTGTTCAACGGTGGGCCGGTGGTGGGACAACGGTTGGTCGGGGGGGGCATGGATCGTCGCCCGGTCGACGGCCACGGTGGCGGTGGGTTGCAGGGCCGGCGTCGAGGGCACCATCGGTTGCACCACCGGCCTGGCTACCGGAGTACTGGAGAGGACACTGGAAAACTGTTCCAGGGTCCCCCAGAAACGGGCGCTGTCATCCTTTTCCAGGGAGGCGGTATCGGTCTCCGGGAAGATGAATTCCGGCGGCGTGCCGGTGGGTAGCAAAATTTTGTGGTTGGCGATGTCGGAAACGATGGCAGTCGCGGCGTTGGTCTGGCGGCTGGCGATGATCTGCGCCATGCCGTCCAGGTCGGCCATTTCGACGGTTGGGGTCAGGGGCAGGGGGTCCAGGCCCAGGGTGACATGGATGCGGCCCAGGGCGCCCTGCAGTTCGGCAAAGGCCAACCCCTGCCGCATGCGCGCGAACAGGGCTTCGGACTTGACGCGGATTTCATCCATCTCATGGCCTTTGGCGGCCTTTTTGGCGAAACGGGCGTGTTGCATTTTTTGGTCGAGCACCCGGTTCAACTCCTGGCTGATGGTCAGATCGCGGTTGCTCAGATGATACCCTTGCAGGGCCAGTTGCAACTGGGTCAACACCGCCATGCCGAAGGCCAGACGCCGGGTCCGGGAGAGATCGGTCTGCAAGCGGGCGGCGGCCAGGGCGCGGGGGGTGGAGACCCAGTTGAACAGGTTCCAGGAGAGTTGCAGGCCGGCGTTGGCCCAGGATTGGTTCAACAAATATTTATTGCTGTCATGTTGCAGGGAGCCGGTCAGATCGAGACCGGGCAACATGCGCAGGAGAATTTTTCGGACCTCCCGGGCGTTGATGCGCTCCTGATAATCCTCTTCGCGCAACTCCGGACGGTGCATCAGGGCATGATTTTCCAGGGCTTCCCGGGGCAGGTCGACCACACGGTCGTCGATCATCTCCGCGGCCACCGTTTGCAGGCGGAAGGGGGTGCCGGGGGGCAGGTTGATGAGGGCGGCGAATTCGCTCTTGGCCAGGGTCAACTCCTTGCGCAGCGACCAGAGTTGCTGGGTGGTTTCCAACAGCGCCTGTTGATACTCCAGGGATTTCATCGGCGCCTGCACGCGGGCCCGTTCCATTTGCCGCGATCGTTCCAGGGCCGAGCGGGTCTCCGTCAGCAGATCGTCCATGGCCGGCAACAGCAGGTCGGCGGTGGCGGCGCGCCAGTAGGCGACGCGCACGTCCTGGAGGATGTTCTGGGTCGATTTGCGCCGTTGTTCGCCGGCGATCAACACCCGATCGGCCTGCTGTTGCGCCTGCACATAGCTGACGCCGAAATCGAGCACGCTCCAGGCCAGGGTCAAATCGGCCAACCCCTGTCCCCGCTCCTGGGCGGTGGAGGGCAGGGCGGACCCGTCGCTGCTGGAGCTGGGATCGTTATCCCGCACCGTATAGCCGGCGGAGGTGGTCAACTGCGGCAACAGTTCCCGTTGCGCTAGGTCCAACTCCCCCCGGGAGACCGCCTCTTCCATCTGTTTGACGCGCCGTTCCAGATTGTACTTGACCGCCCGGGCCATGGCCTCGAACAGACCGATGCGCGAGGTGACCGGCTCCTGATCGGCGAACAGCCGCCCCAGGTCGGTATCCACCCGTCGTTTGATCTCCGGTTGCGTCAACGGATCGGGCTGCACCACGCAACCGGCCAACAACAACAGCAGGGCGACCGGGACCATGCGGCGCAGGGTGACGATAAGGGTTCGGATCGGCACTTTTTTCCGTTCCTCCTCGAAAATACAGACGGATATTGCCCAACCCGCCGGCGGCCATCGACCGCCGGGGCGGGGATCACCGCCCTTCCCTGGGCGTGATCGGCTGGCGATGTGGTTGATCGAAAGCAATAAATATGCCTATGCCTGAAATGGCCCAGGCGGCCGCCGTTCGCCGGATGGATGATCGTTCGGTTCGCTTTGATGACGCCGCCGATTGAAATACGCCGGCCCCTTTGCCATCATTGACCGGCCGGCACGATGAGAGGGAGCCGGTGTGAATCCGCCGGAATGGCCCGGCCATGAAAAATGGGAGAAAAGATGATGAAAACAGTCAAGGGGTTGCTCGTTTCGGGAATGGTTTTGCTGCTGGCCGCCCCGTTGTTGGCCGGCGCCGCCGGTACCGAAGAGCCGGATCCCACCCGCCAGGCGGCCTGGAGCGCCGGCAATGCCTCCGGGGAGGGCAATTTTCAGAGCTACTGCATGCCTTGCCATGGTGTCGAAGGCAAGGGCGACGGCATGTTGGCCGACAGCCTCGGCGTGCCGCCGAGAAATCTCGCCGATGCCGCCTTTACCGGCAGCAAGTCCGACGCCCATCTGTTCAAGGTCATCAAGGAGGGCGGCGCCGCCGTCGGCCTGACCGAAAACATGACCCCCTTTTCCGGTCAGTTGAGCGACGAGGAGATCCGCAACGTCGTCATCTACCTCCGCCAGTCGATCTGCAAATGTGATTATAAGGGCGAATAGGGGACGATTCAGGTTTCCGGGGCGAATCGGCCCCCCGCCCCGGAACCAACCCCCCGATTTCCTTCAGGATGGGTTGCTTCGGGCCTTGCCATCCCGCCGCAGGTCACATTGTGCATGTGTTAAACCGCATCCATCTCGGGAATCGTCGTTTATTGGTAGGGCGGGGTTACGTTCCCACCATGGAATCCTTGAACCATTCGGTGGGGACGTAACCGCGTCCTAACCGGACACCGCGCCAGCTCTGTTGAACCGGTCAAATGATCGCCAATACGAAAAATGCCCAAACTCAAATCTTCCCGGGGAGCTGACTGCATGAAGCCCGGTAAACGATTGCTGGACTTGGAAGAGAGGTTTAAAGCGCATATTTTATCAATGGATGAATCCGATATGAACGCCAGCCAACTTGATTTGCTGGAAATTTATCCTGACACGGATTCATTGGAGCGGCTTGCCGGACAAGTGGATGATTTAAAAAAATGCCTGGATAGTTTTAAACCACTGTCGCCCGCACATCTGAGAAAATTGGAAGAAGCCTTCGATACGGAATACACTTATGACAGCAATCGAATCGAGGGAAACAGCCTTACATTGCAAGAGACTGATTTGGTCATAAACAAAGGGCTGACCGTTGGTGGCAAACCCTTGAAAGACCATCTTGAGGCCATCAATCATCGGGATGCCCTTGCTTTTGTGAGAGGGTTGGCGACCAAAAAGGAGGATTTGAATGAAAGAAATTTATTGGAGATTCATGATTTTATTTTGAGGGGAATCGATCTGGTCAATGCCGGACGATATCGTCGGGATCGTGTTCGGATTAGCGGCAGTCGCCATGTTCCACCAAATCCATTGAAGTTGTCCGAACTGATGCCCGCTTATTTTGCTGATTATGAGTCGCAAAAAAATCATACACACCCAGTGATTCTTGCAGCCGATATGCACCAAAGATTGGTTTCCATTCATCCGTTCATCGACGGCAATGGGAGAACGGCACGTTTGATCATGAACCTGATCTTGCTGCGTAACGGTTTTTCCGTTGCCAATATCTCCGGGGATCGTAAACATCGGAACGATTATTATGACTCTCTTGAGAAATCGCATATGGAAGGCGATCCCACCGATTTTCAACGATTGATTTTGAGGACGGAAAAGAAGTCGCAAATGAGTTATTTGAACATGCTGTTCCCAGACGTCCAAGAAGGTAGGGGTATTTATTTTCTTGAAAAAATTGAACCTGTCCTGAATGGGTGAGTGGGGACTTTTATCTTCTGAAAAGGGTCAGAAAAATCGCCTGCTGAATGATGGTTTCACCATGATGGACGAAGCCGGCTTCGAATCCGGAATGAATGTCCTTGGGAACATCCCCGGGACCGAAGCGGTCGGCGACCCGAGGTCGTTGATGTCGGTTGTGACACCGGGTTGCCGGACACGGGTTTTTCTTTCCGGCCCGATCGACCGCAAATCCGGTGGTTTGTGGGTCATGGTTGGTATAACATGTTGGAATCGGTCATTTATTTCCCATGGTCGCCCTTCCGTCCCGGTGGGGCCGATCCGACGGGAGGAGTCGTTTCCTAGATGAATCATCCCCCGGTTTCCAACGAAGATCACCGGCTCGCCGCCCGGTGGTGGTTGCTGTTGATGGCGGCGTTGATGTTCAGGTTGGCGCCGGCCGCCGCCGAGACGGTCCAGGCCGACCCACAACCGGCGGAGATCAACCGCTTGCGGGTGTTGGTGGCCTCGCGGTTGCAAACCACCCTGGCCAGCCGCATCGATTCCCATATTCTCCGCCTGACCGTCGACCAGGGGCAACGGTTTGAAAAAGGGGCGTTGCTGGTCGATCTGGACTGTGAAATTTTTCAGGCGCAACAGCAAAAGGCGCGTATGGAGTTGGAAGCCGAGGAACAGACCCATCGCGCCAACCTGCGGTTGCTGGAATATCGTTCCATCGGCGAACTGGAGGTGGCCCTCTCCGCCGCCAAGGTCAAACGGGCCGAGGCCGCCCTGCAGGTGGTCGCCGCCCAATCCCGCCGTTGCCGGGTGACCGCCCCTTTTTCCGGGCGGGTGGTCAAACGGTTGGCCCAGCCCCATCAATATGTCGCCAGCGGCGATCCCCTGCTGGAAATTCTCGATGATGCCCAACTGCGCCTGGAACTGTTCGTGCCCTCGCGTTGGATCCCGCGCCTGAAAATCGGCACCCGCTTTCAGGTGCGCATCGATGAAACCGGTCGACACCATGAGGCCCGCATCACCCGGCTCGGTGCCCGGGTCGATCCGGTGAGTCAAACCCTGGAGGTCCATGCCGGCATCGAAGAGTCCGCCGCCGATAAAGGGGCCTCGTTGTTGCCGGGCATGAGCGGCAGTGCCTTTTTCCCGGGTTTCGAATAGTGCGATACATGCAACCATGAACGGTGATCCTTCGGCAGGAATCGGCGCCGATGAGGGTTCCCGGGCCGAAGGGCTGCACGGTTTGAGCCTGTTCCTGGACCTGGAACGGCAGGCGCGGCAAGCGGATGGGTTTCAATCCCTGGCCTTCGTCATGGTCAATGAAACCCTGCAACTGTTGCCCTATCGGCAGGCCCTGCTCTGCCGTCTGCTGCCGGGTGGCCGGACCCGGATCGAAGCGGTCTCCGGCGTTCGGGCCCCGGATGGCGATGCCCCGTTCATCACCTGGATGCGGCGTCTCACCAAAAACCTCCGTCGTCACGGACCATTGAACGAACCCCGGCGGATGGATGGGGACGATTTGCCGGCGGCCCTGCGGGACGGTTGGCGGGAGTGGTCGCCCGGCCATGCCCTGTGGTTGCCGTTGAACGATCCGGGCGGGCAGCCGTTGGGCGGTCTGTGGTTGTTGCGGGAGGGGGCCTGGGGCGATGCCGAGTGCGCCTTGCTGGCGCGTCTGGCCGATGCCTACGGTCATGCCTGGAACGCCCTGGAAGGGGGGCGGCGCGGTCGTTTTCTCCGTGGACTTCAAGCCGCGCCCCTGTGGCGTTGGTCCTGGCGGATCCTGCTGGTGGTGATCCTGATCGGCTTGGCCCGGTTGCCGGTACCGCTTTCGGCCCTGGCGCCGGCGCGGGTGACCCCGGTGGACCCGACCCGGGTCAGCGCCCCCCTGGAGGGGGTGATCGAACGGTTCCATGTGCGTCCCAACCAATCGGTGCGGGTGGGGCAGCCGTTGTTCGAGCTGGACGATACCACCCTGCGCAACCACCATCAGGTGGCGCAAAAGGCCCTGGCGGTGGTGGAGGCTGAATATCGCAATGTACGCCAGAAGGCCTTTGCCGATGCCCGCAGCAAGGGGGATCTGTTGTTGTTGCAGGCGCGGGTGCGGGAAAAGGCCGCCGAAGTGGCGCATCTGGCCGAACGGTTGCGCCAGACGGTGATCCACGCCCAAGCGGCGGGCACGGTGTTGTTCAACGATGTCGATGATTGGCTGGGCAAACCGGTGGCGGTGGGGGAAAAAATTCTCACCATCGCCGATCCCGCCATCGGTGAACTGGAAATCGAACTGCCGGTGGCCGATGCCATCAACCTGGAAATGGACGCCGAAGTGGCCCTGTTCCTCAATACCGCCCCGACCAGGCCGTTGCGGGCCCGCCTGCGTCATGCCGACTATGAGGCGCGGGTCACCGCCGAGGGGGTCCTGGCCTTCCGTCTCAAGGCCCGTTTCATCGATGATCGTCCGCCGCCGCGTCTCGGCCTGCGCGGTACCGCCAAGATTTATGGGCAACGGGTCAGCCTCGGTTATTATCTGCTACGGCGGCCCCTGGCCGCCCTGCGGCGGTTGACCGGCCTGTGAACGGGGAGGGGACGTTGGCGGCGCCCCGCCAGGAACTGCAACTGTTGACGGCGACGCCCTGGGAGGACGGCACCCCGGCCTGGACCCTGCACGATCCGGTACGCAACCGCTATTTCCGCATCGGTTGGCGGGAGTTCGAACTGTTGGGCCGCTGGTCCCTGGGCCGGGCCGAGGCCATCGTCGAGGCGGTCAACCGGGAAACCACCCTGGCGGTGGAAGTGCGTCACGTCCACGCCCTGCAACGGTTTTTGGCCGTCAATCAACTCCTGTCGCCGGCGGATGCCGGCAATCGCCTGTTTTTGCGTCAAACCGGTCTCCGGAACGGGGCCGTCGGCGGACCGCTCTGGAAACGGGTGTTACACGGTTATCTGTTTTTTCGCCTGCCCCTGTTGCGGCCGGAGCGGTTTTTGACCGCCACCCTGCCCTGGGTGGTGTTTTTTCAGTCGATTTTTTTTCGGCGTCTGACCATCGCCGCCGGCCTGTTGGGGGGCTATCTGCTGCTGCGGCAGTGGGATGGTTTCATCCATTATGCCATGCGGCTGTTCACCCTGGAGGGATTGCTCTGGTTCGCCGTCGCCGCCCTGGCCGGCAAGCTGGTGCATGAGTTGGGGCACGCCTATGCCCTGAAACGTCACGGGCTGCCGGTGCCGGTGATGGGGGTGGCCTTTTTGCTGCTGTGGCCGGTGTTCTACACCGATGCCAGCGCCGCCTGGCGTTTGCGGCAACGGCGGCCCCGGCTGGGCATCGCCGCCGCCGGCATGGTGGCGGAGCTGCATCTGGCCGCCTGGGCCATGCTGTTGTGGGGATTTTTGCCCGACGGCGCCGCCCGTGGCGCCTGCTTTTTCCTGGCCGGCGCCGCCTGGACCCTTTCCCTGGGGTTGAACCTGAACCCCTTCATGCGCTTCGACGGTTATCATCTGTTGGCCGACTATCTGGATGTTCCCAATCTTCAGGAGCGGGCCTTCGCCCTGGGCCGCTGGTGGTTGCGGCGCTTCCTGTTGGGCTGGAACCGGCCGGCGCCGGAACCCTTTCCCCCACGGCGCCGGCGTTTTTTGATCCTCTATGCCTACGCCACCTGGATCTATCGGCTGTTTTTGTTCACGGCCATCGCCGTGATGGTCTACCATTTTTTTTTCAAACTGCTCGGTTTGATCCTGTTCCTGGTGGAGGTCGGCTGGTTGTTGCTGCGACCGGTGGGGCGGGAGTTGGTTTATCTGTATTCACAGCGGCGATCCTTGACCTGGAATCCGCGCTTGCTGATCACCCTGCTGACGCTGACCGCCCTGCTGACCTGGGCCATGGTGCCGCAAACCCGGGAGATCGAAGCGCCGGCCATTTTGCGGGCGGCGCGGCAAAGCCGGGTTTTCGCCCCCTTCCCGGCCCGTCTCGAACGGATCGGCGTCAAACCCGGTCAACGGGTCCGCCGTGGAGAGACCCTGTTCCGCCTGGTCGATCCGGGATTGAAACATCAGCAGGCCCGGAACCAGGCCCGTATCGGCATCCTGGAGGCGCTGTTGGAAAGGCGCGCCGGTGATCGGGACCTGCTGGCGCGGGCGGCGGTCTACCAGGAGCGGTTGATCAGCGCCCGGGCGGCCTGGAACGGCATCCGGGAACAGCGCCGGCGGTTGCACATCATCGCCCCCCTGGATGGCATCATCGTCGAGATGGCCGAAGGGTTGAAACCGGGGGTGTGGCTGGAAAACAGCCAACCCCTGCTGCGGATCGTCAACCGGCAACGAACCGTCGTCGAGGCCTATCCGAACGAATCGGTCTGGACGGAGATGCATTTGCAGGAAGGAACGAGGGTCCGTTTTTATCCGGAATATCCCGAGATGCCGGTACGGACCGGACGGGTGCGGGATCCGGTTGGCAATCCGGTCCGTATCCTGGAAACCCCCTATCTCGCGTCGGTTCACGGTGGCGAAATATTGGTCAAGACCGATGCCCGGGGAAAATGGATCAGCCGCGAGGCCCGCTACCGGCTCCTCCTCGACTTTCCCGGCAAGGCCCCGCAGCAGGTGGTCCGGGGCGTGGTCCGTTTTCCCGGTCAACCACGATCCTTTTTTTCCCGGGCTCGCCGGCGGATCGAAGCGGTGTTGATCCGCGAAAGTGGTTTTTAACGGTTTTTTCAGCGGTTTGAAATCCTGAGCCGGGGAAACCCCCTGATTTTGGAACCGTGTCGGGGGGCGGTTGTCAGAACGGATGAATCGGGGAACCGGCCGGCAAAATTATCGGCAGTCGTCTCCTCGAACCGATGAGACGGATTGAATGTCCTTTTTTCGGCGGGACGGCTTTCAAGGGAATGGAGCCACTTTGATGAACGAACCAACAATCAACCACCGGGAAGAGGGAAAAGGGTCGATGCCCGCTTTTACCGGTGAGGTGTTGCCAACCTTCCTGAAAATATTTTCACCGCTGGCGTTGTTGGTCGTGGTGGTGGCGATGGTGGCCATTTCCAACCACTCCACCAATATCCTGAAGGAAAAAAAATATGGTCCAAAGCCGAGTCCGAGCGGGCTTCGGCCCTGGTCACCGGTGATTTTGAAACCATTGTTGCGGAGCTGCGCATCATTCTGGAAGGATTGCCCCTGGCCAACTGGGTCAACAGCGGCTCGGCCCGGGCCAAACGGGAACTGGCCCACCAGTTTTTGACCATCGCCAGGGAAAAAAAATATTACGATCAAATCCGTTTCATCGACAACGACGGCCTGGAGATCGTCCGTGTCGAAACACGCGGCGGACGCACCATCGTCGTTGCCGATCACAAACTCCAGGATAAATCGAACCGGGACTATTTCAAGGATGCCATCACCCTGGCCAATGGCAGCCTGTTCATCTCCCGGTTTGATTTGAATGTTGAACGGGGTGAGATTGAAAGGCCCTATAAACCGATACTTCGTTTTGCCGCACCGGTCTTCGGCCAAGCCGGTGGGAAACGGGGTTTGTTGGTTTTCAACTATCTCGGCGAGGTGGTCCTGAAAAGAGTTCGGGCCCTGTTCGATGGTTCGGACAACCGGTTGCTGCTTTTGGATCGGCAGGGTTACTATCTGATCGGCCCCCGGCCGGGGAATGAGTGGGGTTTTCAGTTGGAGGGGCGGGGCCGTTTTGGCGATCATCATGCCGCGGCCTGGGAACGCATGGCGCGAGCGGAGCGGGGTCAATTCATCGATTCCGGTCATCTGTTCACCTTTGCCGCCATCCGTGGCGCCATGAGTGAGTCGATCCGGCCCCTATTTGCAAAAAATAACCGGGACTGGATCCTCGTGGTCGTTGCCGATCTGCCCGAATGGACCGGCGATATCGGCAACCATCCCTTGCCGATCGCCATCTTCGTCAGTGTTTTGTTGATTTTCACCTATGCATCCTGGCATCTCGCCCTGTCCAAGGTGGCCCGGGAGAAAGCCGAAGAGGCCCGGCGGGATTTGATCCGGGAGTTGCATTTTCAAAAATTTGCCCTCGACGAACACGCCATCGTCAGCGCCACCGACGTGCGCGGCAACATCATCTACATGAACGACAAATTTTGTCAGATCAGTGGATACAGCCGTGCGGAGTTGATGGGCCGCAACCATCGGTTGGTCAAGTCCGATGAACATCCGCCGGAACTCTACCGGCAGATGTGGAAAACTATCGTCAACGGCAAACCCTGGCATGGTGAAATCCGCAACCGGAAAAAGGATGGCGGGGATTACTGGGTGCGGGCCACCATCATTCCTTTCGTGAACGAAAAGGGCAAACCTTTTCGTTATGTGTCCATCCGCACCGATATCACCGCCGGCAAACGGCTGGAAAAAGACCTGGAAAAGGCCCTGGAGAAGGCCGAAGCGGCCACGCGGGCCAAGAGTGATTTTCTCGCCAACATGAGCCACGAAATTCGCACACCGATGAACGCCATCATCGGTTTGAGTCATCTGTGCCTGCAAACGCCCCTGTCGGCGAAACAGCGGGATTATCTGCAAAAGGTACACAACTCCGCCAACAACCTGTTGCGCATCATCAACGAAATTCTCGATTTTTCCAAGATCGAGGCCGGCAAACTCGATATGGAGCGGATCGATTTCACCCTCGAAGAGGCCTTGAGCAACCTGGCCACCGTCGTTGCCATCAAGGCCCAGGAGAAAAAGATCAAACTGTTGGTGGATACGGAGAGCGATGTGCCGACCAACCTGATCGGGGACCCGTTTCGCCTCGGGCAGATATTGACCAACCTCGCCAACAATGCCATCAAGTTCACCAACAGTGGCGAAGTGGCCATCCTCACCCGCCTGCTCAAAATCGAAGATCAACGGGCGCACATTCAATTCACCGTTCGGGATACCGGTATCGGCATGACCCCCACGCAGATGGCCAGCCTGTTTCAGGCCTTCAGTCAGGCCGATACCTCCACCACCCGGAAGTATGGTGGTACCGGACTGGGCTTGACCATCAGCAAACGGTTGGTGGAAATGATGGGGGGTTCCATCCACGTTGAAAGCGAACCGGGTGTCGGCAGCCGGTTCATCGTTGAAATACCATTCGGCATCTCCGAACGGGTGTTGGACCGTTCGTATTTGCCCACGAAGGAGCTGGAAGGGCTCAAGGTGTTGGCCGTTGATGACAATAAAAGTGCCCTTGAAGTGATCTGCACCCTTCTTGAATCGTTCACCTTCCGGGTGACCGGGGTGACCGGGGGCCGGGAGGCATTGACGGTGCTGCAGGAGGCGGACCGCAACGACGCCCCCTTCGATCTGATGATGATCGATTATATGATGCCGGAGATGGATGGCATCGAAACGGCCAACCGGGTCCATGAACGGTTGAAAGCGGATCGGCTGCCGAAAATCATCATGGCCACCGCCTATGGCAGCGAAGAGATCGTTTGCCGGGCGGCTCAAGAGGCCCGGGTCGATGGATTCGTGATCAAACCGTTCAATCAAAGTTTGTTGTTCGATGTCATCATGGAAACCTTCGGCCAAACCACCGGTCCCGTCCGCGGTCCGGCCCCGGCTCTCATTCCCGGAGTGGGCGGAAAGCCGTGCATGTCCGGGCGGGGGGCGCGCATTTTGTTGGTGGAGGACAACGAACTCAATCGGCAAGTGGCGCAAGAGCTGTTGCAACGGGCCGGCCTGCGGGTGTTTTGTGCCGAAAATGGCCAGGAGGCGCTCCTCATGGTTCAGGAAGAACCGTTCGATGGCGTATTGATGGACCTGCAGATGCCGGTCATGGATGGTTTGAGCGCCACCCGCGAAATTCGCCAACTGGCCGGTTTCGACCGGCTCCCCATCATCGCCATGACCGCCAACGCCATGGCCGGGGACCGCGAAAAATGTTTGGCCGCCGGCATGAATGATCATATCGCCAAACCGATCGATCCGGGAAGTTTGTTCGAAGCATTGAACAAATGGGTTGTTCCGGCTGCCCCTGATTCCATGGCGGTCGGTTTCGGCCCAGAGGGAGCGGTGGCCGGCATCCAGGAGGGGGCAATGCCGGAAATTTCAGGTGTGAACACCGATCAAGGTCTGAAACATGCCGGTGGCGACCAGCAACTCTACCTCAAACTGTTGATCCGTTTTTGTGGCAATCAACGAGGCATCGATGAGCGGATCGAACGTGCCTTGCAACAGGGGGATCGACTGTCGGCCGAACGGTTGGCCCATACCCTCAAGGGCACATCGGGCACGATCGGCGCCGAGGCATTGTTCGTTGCCGCGCAAAGCCTTGAACGATGCATCAAGGACGGGGAACCGGTTCCGATATGTGCCAAACTGTTGGAAGAAACGATGGAACACCTTGAACAAACGATCGAATCCATCGAAAAAGCCCTGCCGGCGATTGTGGATGACCCCTTGCTGGACCAGCCGGATCGAAAGGGGGAGGTGGATATGAAAACCTTCCAACCCCTGTTCCAAACCGCCATCGATCAATTGCGGGAATATGATTCTGAAATCGAGGAGAGCATGGTTTCACTGAAAAATCAGTGCATCGACAAAAGGATGGCGGAAAGGTTCCGGGAGGTGGAACGACTGGTCAACCAATATGAGTTTGACGCGGCGCTG
Organism: uncultured Magnetococcales bacterium; assembly: GCA_964344355.1. Lineage (GTDB taxonomy): Bacteria > Pseudomonadota > Magnetococcia > Magnetococcales > CAYFNE01 > CAYFNE01. The sequence continues at coordinate 11,293 of CAYFNE010000005.1, read as the reverse complement.
GAAATCATGCTCATATGGGCCGAAGAGCTGGGCATCGTACCGGCCGGTTTGGATGGTTGAACGACAGGCGGGGAGAGATCATGGACTGGAAAAAGGAAACCCTGTTGATAACCGGCGCCACCTCCGGTCTGGGGGAACAACTGGCCATCCGCGGGGCCGAACTGGGGGCGGGGTTGATATTGATCGCCCGTAATGAGGAAAATCTGGCCCGGGTTCGATCCGACCTGGGAGCGAAAACGACCTGCCACACCTTTCACCACGATCTGCACGATTATGAGTCGATCCCGCCGCTCTACGAACGGATCGTCGCAACCGTCGGCGATTCCCCGTCCATCCTCATCAACAACGCCGGCTACAATGCCGCCGGATTCGTCGCCAATACCCCGGCCAAGGTGTATGAAGACAATTTCCGCACCAACGTTTTCGCACCGGTGGCCTTGATGCAAACCGTGCTGCCGGACATGATGAAAAAAAGGCGGGGTTACATCGTCAACATCATGAGCGCCGCCATGCATCATGCCTTTCCCGGCATCTCCTCCTACTGTGCCTCAAAGGTGGCGTTGGGGGCCATCCATGAAAGTTTGCAGGCGGAATTGGCCGGCACGCCGGTCAAATCCCTCTATGTCAATCCCGGCAGCTTTCGTTCCGGCTATTTTCGCAATACCCGCGTGGATGGCCGTTTCAACCGCTATCAATACCGGTCCAAGGCCGAACATCTGCGCAAGGATCCACGCATCGTCGCCGAGGCCATCTTCAACGCCATGGCCAATGGCCGGGAAAGCCTGGATTTGAGCTCCTACATGGATAAAATCGGCCACCATCTCAGCTATTGGGCGCCCCGGGTCCTGGATTGGTTGTTGGTCAGCAGAAATCCGCAACTGTTGAACGATCGCCCGGACTATTTCGTCAAGAAGGATCGGTAACCAGCCGTTTCAACCCCAGGTCTTCGAAGGGCGCATATGAATAAGGATGGGGGAACCCGGCATAATGAAAAAACGCATGGCCGATGGATATTGGGCGTTGCGTCACTCCGGAAACCAATCCTTGTTCTCCTGGCGGTGCCCGTTTTAATCGGTATCATCGTTTTTTCCGTCGAATATTTTCAAGCCGAACGGCTCCTGAACCAACGGTTGCTGCAGCTCCGGGAGGGATTCGGACCCGGATTGGCCGCTGGTTTGGCCGACCAGGATTTGCAGCGGATCGAGGCTGGAGTGACGGCCATTCAAAACGATTCGTTCGTTGCCGGTGTGGTCGTGTTCGATGCCGAAGGGGGATCGATCACCAGCGCCGGTCTTCTTCCCCGGTTGGAGCGGAACCGTCCGGGTTCAGGGATTTTCAGCGCAATGATCCGAACGGTGGGCGGGGATTGGATCAACGACGGCGCCCTGGAGCGGTTCGGCTTCGATCTGTTCGATCCCCGGAAACCGGGAAAAAAGGTGGGGCGGGTCGGGATCTACTGGTCACGGGAAACGATCCAACGAGCGATCGGTGATTTTTTCGTTCCCTTCCCGGGGGCGCTCTTCATCGAAGCCGGGGTGTTCGTTGTGTTGTTCGTTTCGTTCCATCACCGTTATTCGCTGCTCCCCATTTCGGCCGCCACACGGTTCGTTCAACGAACGATGCGACCGGGTTCGGAAACGGATTCGTTCGGTGTCGAACCGGTGGGGAATCGGTCGCCCGAACTGCAATCGTTCGTCGAAGCGTTGAATCGATTGCGGCAGCGGATGAACGAAGTGCAACGGGTTGGTGAGGAACGCGTCCAAGAGTTGGAAAACAGACTGCAGATGCGGGAACAGGTGCTGCGAGACGAACGGGACACGGAACGGGAATATGAGGTGAACAGCCGTATTCTTCGGGCAATCAGTCATGATTTATCCCAGCCGCTCACAGCCCAGAAGCTGTTGCTCAACATGTTGCCGGACGCCAATTCCCTGTCAAACGATGTATCCGAGGTGATCACCAATCTGAAAATTGCCAATCAAACCCTGGAGTCGATGTTCAATACCCTGTTGGATTATTCCCGGTTGGAGGCGGGAACGGTTCGAACGAACCGGACAACCGTTCCCCTGGCGCCGTTGATCGAACGGTTGCAAATGGAGTTCCAGCCATGGGCCGAGGGAAAAGGATTGCGTTTTCGGGTGGTGGGTCGACCGGTCACCGTGCGAACCGATCCGGCATTGTTGCAGCGGATCGTCGCCGCTTTTTTGAACAATGCCATCCACTTTACAACGAAGGGTGGAGTACTCCTGGGGTGTCGAATTCGCCAGAGGTCGTTGCGGATCGAAGTGTGGGATACGGGACCGGGTCTGTCCGACACGGTTTTGGCGACTATTTTTCAAGGGGTGGCCCATCCCCAACGAAAAAAACGGCTGCATGGTCAGGGGCTCGGGCTCGGCTTGGCCATTACCCGGGGGTTGGCCCGTTTGTTGGCGCATCCTCTCGATGTGGTTTCATGGCCTGGTCACGGTTCCCGGTTCGCCGTGACGATACCGATGGAGTCGGAGACAACGGTTCCGGAGGTTGCCCCGTTCGTTTCGTCGGTCCTGAAAACGCCGATGGGGCTGGAGGGAAAACGGATCATGGTTATCGAGGACGATGCGGCGTTGCGTAAGGCGTTCGAACAAAGTTTGAACAAATGGGGGTGCCAGGCGGTTGTTGCCAAGGATGGAGGGACGGCATTGGCCGCTTTGGTCGACCCGCAACGATATCCGCATGCGATCCTCTGTGATTATCAATTGGGAGAGGAAGAGACCGGGGAAAAACTGATTGTTCGATTGCGCAAACATTGTCGACGGGACATTCCCACCATCATCACCACCGGTGGCCTGCACCCGGACTTCCACCGCAAAATGGGGGCGTTGGGCATGTATTTTTTACAAAAACCGTTCTATCCGGCGCAACTGCGCAGTTTGTTGATGCAAGTGCTGCGGGCATCGATGGAAAAAACGTCCGGGTAGGGAAATCAGGGCAACAGGCCGACGCCGATGGAGGGTAGCAGGTTGTTGTTCATGGCCACGGTGACCGCTTCGACGCGGTTTCGAACCTTCAGGGCGCGAAAAATGCTGGCGACGTGAACCTTGACCGTTCCGGGGGAGAGGTCCAGTTCCAGGGCGATCTCCTTGTTGGACTGGCCTTTGACCATCAGGCGGAGGATGCCCTCTTGCCGGGGGGTCAGGGAAATATCGGTTTTCGGATCCTCCTCCTGCGATCCGACGGTGGCAACGGCGGCATCGTTCCGGGACATGGTCATCATCAGGTCCGGAGGGAAAAAAACGCCGCCGGCCAAAATCATGCGCAGGGCGTGGAGGATCACCTCCACCGCCAGGGTTTTGGGCAAAAAGCCCATGACCCCCTGTTGCAGGGCCTGTTGGGCGTGGAGGGGTTCCTGGGAGGCGGTGAGTATGACGATGGGGACGGTCGGGAACCGTTCCCGAATGAGGGCGATGGCGGCGATTTCATCCATGCCGGGGATGAACAGATCCAACAGCAACAGGTTGAGGTCGGGGTGTTCCGTCATGATTTGCAGTGTTTTGTCCAAATTTTCCGCTTCCAAAATTTGTACGTCCTCTCCCAGTTTCGTCAAAAAACCGGGCAATCCGGCTCGAAACAGGGGGTGGTCATCTGCGATCAATATTTTCATGACGGATCCTTCCCGGCGCACCTCGATCGTTTTCCCCCCATGTTCCATGACCCGCTTCCCGGGTTGGATGACCCGTCGGGGACGGGACTTTTCCAGCATACCCGGGCTTCCGGTTCCACGAGGCTGTCGAAAACCTTTTGACAGTCTCGAGCGGTCCATGGATGGACCGCCCAAAAGCGCAGTTTTTTGAGAGCCCGGTTCGAATTCACTTCGAACCGGGCGACGTCCCAAAAACGCCATGGATGGCGTTTCTGGACACCCACCAAGGGTTCAAGATAAGCATTCCGTCCCGGTTAGCCAAGTGGATTCCTTCATTATAGCATGTCAAAAAAATACCACAATCTTTCGTGGATGTTATTGGTCATTCAAAGAGTCCTGCATTTTGTTCAATGGATTGAATTCATATGTGATATTGTCTGATGGTCGCTTGTCTGCAAACTATTGGGAATTTTACGGCCGGTCTACTCCGAATGGCCTATGACAGGCGCCATAGGCTTCATCAACCCAAAGGGTCTCGCTCGAATCCACCGTCTTCACCTGGGAAGGAAAAGCCGGGTCTCTGGCCATAAATTGTTCCAAGGTCCACTGAGCCGGTTGACAGAGATGGTCCATCCTTGGATAATCCCCGGTGTCGCGGTTCGGAGGTTGAAAAATCCTTCGTGTGAGCGGTGATTTTCACGCTGATCGCGCGATGTGCCCAGGTAGCTCAGTCGGTAGAGCAGAGGACTGAAAATCCTCGTGTCGGTGGTTCGATTCCGCCCCTGGGCACCACTCTTATTCCAGCGGAAACTCTCCGCTGGCGGTACGGGCGTCAAGCTCGTTCATCGCCTTTAAAAATTCCCCAACAATTCCAATGGTTACGAGACAGCCATTTTCGCATGGCGTGGAAACCTTCGTACCGACCCGCCCTGGAAATGGCCCCATATTCTCTCTTCTGGCCCATTTTCTCTGAAACCTGTTTACCTTGGCTCGAAAGGTACGGAGGTCTCCGTACCGACGAAAGCGTAGGAGAATCAAGGTATTTACAGGAAACTCTAATATTCCCCGAGTTCGATACCTTCCCGAACCTTATCGGCGGTCGGCACGGGCAAAACCCAAAAAAACGGCAACCGTCATTTGGCCATGACGGCAACGAACGTTGAGTCGTCCCCGTTGTGCAAACGGATTTCACCCTCGACCTGATCGATGGATTTTTTTCGGAACCATCCACAGCCGTTCACCGGATCGTTTTCATCGTTTCCGTCCCAGGTAAATTCGAATCGCTTGCCTTCCGGATGATCAACGACCTTTCCGTCCATGAACCCGACGACGTAGCCAAACTGGAATTGCCCCCGGCCACCGGCCTTGACCTCAATGAAAGCCTGAACCTCTTCGTTGAAATATTTGGCGTCCCATTCGGACATCTCCTGAAAGTGCCACTTGCCTTTGAACATGAATCCTATCCCTTCTTCTAGTTCAATCCTTCGGAAACAATCCACAGCTCTGGATCTTCGGATCGAAACGGATCACCACCAATCCCTGCCTGATCTGATCCAGGACCTGGGCCACCTTCACGTCCAAAGAGACCTCCGTGGCCCCATAATCGGTCCCTTCCCGGGCGACGAACTCCTCCGCGAGAACGCGCAACACATCCGGACTCAACCGACTGGATGGGATTTCCATTGACCTTGTTCGCCATGAGGCCCATCAACCGTTTCGAGAAACGGTAGTGTGAGCTGACGCCAGCCTCGGCCGGTTTCCTCACAGACATTGGAAACGGTCAACCCAAGGAGGCGTACTCCCTTTGCAGGAATCGACACCGCCGCAAATAGCCGCCTCGTCATGGCCATCATATCATCCGCATCGGCGATGGGGTGGTCTACCGTCCGGCTACGAGTAATCTGGCAAAAATCAGCAAACTTCACCTTCAATGTGAGGGTCTTGCCGGTAAAATGGCTCTTCTCCATCCGCCGTACCACTTCTTGGGCAATACGCTCCAAACGGATCAGCATTTCTTTCCGGTTGTGAAGATCCTGTTCGAATGTGTCCTCCGTGCCCACTGAATGACGTTCCCGATTGGGATTGACCGGTCGAGAATCCTCGTTCCGGACAATATGGTAGTAAGAGCGGCCTGCTTTGCCAAATACCGATTCCAGCTCTTCCCGTGACCACCGGAGCAGATCAGCGCCGGTTTTGATGCCCATCCGGTGCATCTTCCCGGCAGTCACTTTTCCGACGCCGAAGAATTTCTCAATGGGCAACGCCGTCACGAAAGCATCGGCCTGTTCAGGGGCAATCAGCGTGAAACCGTCAGGTTTGTCCATGTCCGAGGCCACCTTGGCCAGGAATTTATTGATGGACACCCCAGCCGAGGCGGTCAGCCCGGTGCGCTTCCGAATGCGAGTCCGGATCTCCTGGGCCACCATGGAGGCGGACGGCATCCCTTTTTTGTTGTGGGTGACGTCCAGGAACGCCTCGTCAAGGGAAAGCGGTTCCACCAGGTCGGTATATTCGAAAAAAATCTCCCGAATTTGGAGAGAGACGGTCTTGTACACATCCATTCGAGGCCGGACCACAATGAGATCAGAGCACTTGGCAAGAGCCTTCCGCATGGCCATGGCGGAACGAATTCCAAACCGACGAGCCTCATAGCTGGCCGCTGCCACCACGCCTCTTTCACTCTTCCCTCCAACGACCAGCGGTTTTTCCTGATACTCTGGATGATCCCGCTGTTCCACCGATGCGTAGAAGGCGTCCATGTCGACGTGAATGATTTTCCGGGTGGTCATCATTGCCTGCAGGTCGTTCTTTCCTCTCCTCTAGCAGAACGGGTCCTGGGTTGAATCACTTCCTGGCATGTGATTTTCATGGCCCAACCCGCATACTATGGTTCATAGCTGTCATCCCACAGCGAGAACACACTCTGGAGTTATCCCCCTTCATTTTAACCCACCCGACAAAGTCATGGTCACAATCCCTGCGCCAGTGTTTTTCAATGCAATCCAGTAGTGGGAGTCCGCAATTTCCACCACAAGAGGGGCCGCAGTTGCATCGACATGTTTCATGGCTGCACATGATCATCTCCTTGCTCACACCCAAGATCTTTGGTCAATTCAATGTGACAGGCGACCGGCCCTGCTGGGATGATTGGGATATCAGGTCCTGCAGGAAATCATCGACAGGCCACATAAAACCCGTGGTGGGACGAACCAACGGTGGAGGCATTTCGGCCTTGTCCATTCCTTCGGGATCGGAAAAGAAATCCCAAAGCCACTCTTTTGCTTGTGGGAGAAAATCGGACAGGGATTCCGCCTCGTGGGCGGTAAAGCCGACGGTCATGGAATGAGGACCACAAGCCACCCGGAGTTTTTCGGGCGTGATCGTGCAACGGATTTCGGCCCGGGGCTTGGAGTCGGTCCGTGGGCTGACGATAATGGCCAACAGAACGATCCCGGGGGCCTGTTGAGTCATCACGCCTTGCACCGCGTCAAACTGGCAGCAGACATCCAATGTGATGCCGGAAAAGTCGCCGATGATCGTACTGAGGAAAACCGGGTTGATCATTTGCTTCCTTCCTTTCCAAATATATGCGCCATCGGGTCAACACCATCCATCGATTGCATCATACTGGTGACCACGCCCCATATCTTCGGACCGGATTTATCGGAGATGGGAATGGGCGGGAAGTCTGGGTTTTCGGCATCAAGCTGGGAAAGTCCGTTGTGAATCCGTAACCGCCTGACGATCAATTCACCTTCCAGTAAGGCTATGACCACCTTGCCATTTTCCGGCGTCAGGGAACGGTCCACGATAAGAATGCCGCCATCCTCGATCCGGGCCCCGATCATGGCATCTCCCCTGACGCGGACGAAAAAGGTGTCCTTGAGGTTCTTGATGAGGAACCCCTCCGGATTGGCAACGGTTTCGCTGTATTTCTCAGCATGATGGAATGGCCAGTCATCAGGCATGCCACTGATCAGCATCGTGTTGAAGTCGAGTATGGTTCCCGGTCGCGGGTGAAACACTTCCTGGCCGGGGAGTGGCAGGTCGAATCCAAATTTATTCATGCTGACAACTCCTCCTCAAAAATACTCTGTTCCGTTCGTTTTCGGTCATCCTGGGGCGGTTGGTACCGTCGGAGCACGAACAGCGTCTCCCAGGCCCTGGATTGCCGTTTCCATGGAATGGGTTCGTCATCAATGTGAAAATAGCGTTTCAACTTCCGGGAGAGGATCTGTTTCTGGTTTTTGAGCTTCGGATCGGCATGTCGGCTTTCCCAGGACAGATGCCCGCCTGATAGCGCAAAGATTCTCAGCAACAGCCATTGATGGCTGGGGTTGCCGTTGGTCAGGTTTTTCATGCCGAGGTGTTCCGGCTCAAGCCGTCTGGCTTGCGGAACGCCTTTGCACCGGACAAGCAGTGCGGAATCGGCCAGAAACTCGAAAGTGAAATGTTCCCAACACGCCCCGGGCGGCGTGGGGAAATGACTCATGGAATCCACTGCGGTCAGTTCCGGCGCCGCATCCCTTATGAAGCTGGAGAGTAATTCGTACGCCGGCTTCACTCCGACCAGGTCGCCAGCCTGGTCATCCCGGATCAGGATATCAGCCAGCGCCATGAAACAGGATTTGTTCCGAGCCAACAGATCCTCCATCTCCAGATCGATCATGTCTCCGGTGAATGTCAGCAGGACAAAGGGTTCACGGCTCTTGGCCAGCAGGCGGGATGTGACGTCCCGCAGGGCATTCGCGTCCAACTGAATGGTCAGAAAAACCGGGAATCGCCGGCTACCGCCAGGGTTGATATCCCCCACCTTGAAAGTCTGGAAAAATCCATCCAGAGGTGAAAACGTCGGCCGGATCTCCAAAGCCCGGGCCACTATGACGGTCAGCTTGCGGTGGTCCAACTCATGGACAATGATATCTTCCGGCGAAAGCGTGATGTCATCGCACCCTTCATCTTCGTCATTGCAAACGGCGATGATTTCACCATCACCGTAATCCACGACCCGGCGGGGGCAACCGCTTCCACCGGGACTGGGACAGGAAACGCTTTTGGCCCGGTAGTCCGTGGGGCGGAACAAGAGGCTGACGATTTCAAAGTCGGACCCGAGGCGTCGCCGCCATTCCGGTAGGATGTTGAACTGCCCCGGAGATCGATCCAGGGTGGACCAGAAATGATGCGTTGGTAGCATCGTCTCACCCCATCGCTGGCGTATTGGTGATAAAACCACGTTTGGTGAGCCACTGGTCAATGAGAACGCTCTCGTCATCCCTATGATACATCGCGTGATTGGGCAGACGAATCGTGAGGGAACGCGGTCTCTTGAATCTGGCGAACTTCAGGGAAAAGACCGCCTGGGTCAGATCCGAGGCCGGAGGCATGGATCGGTTCTGTTTCGCCATGGTGAGAAAGAGATCGTCGGAGGTGTGGGAATCAACCCCGTTGAGTCCATCGTTCAGACATTTTTGGAAGGCGGTCAGGGTGACCTGATCCAATCCATCGATATCGGAGCAGACCAGAGCGGCGGTTCCATCCTTTGCCAGGGGCTCCAGGGTGAATTTCTGGCGACCGGGAAAGCAGTTCCGGTCTCCGAACAGGTGCAGTCCGATTACCTCCCGGTAGAGCCGTTTTTCCCCTTTGGTACCCGAAGCGCGAACGCCCAACTCATCCCGAAGACGGTCGTAGACGACGACATCAAAGACTTCCGGGCGGTAGCAGATGCTGCCGGACTCCCCACCGTTATTGATGCTGCTCTCCCGTTGCATGGGCTTTCCATGACGAATGAGGAAACTGATTCTGTCGCCGTGGTCCGCAGTGATAATGCGGCAGTTGCGTCCACGGCGGTTTTGCTCGAACCAATCATCCATAGCGGTTTCCATCGTCTGGATGGTTTCCGGCGTCGGCATGGCAAGGGTTCGGGGCCGTGGATTCCGGCTGATGTGATATTCGAACGATTTCGGCTTGTTGATCAGGGAGGCGGCATGCCGTTTTGCCACCAGATCCGGATCCTTGAGCCAGACCTGCACGACGATATCGGCGGCCGTGGCGAGCGAAGTGAACGTCATGTCCGGATGCGCCGATTTGGCGGCGGCCATCAACCCGTCCGCGATTTTGGTGTGGGCCATCTCGGTGATGAAATAGAGGGCGTCCACCAGGTCGGAAGGCACCTGATCGTCTGGGTCCACCAGGATGGCGGACAGTTTGGCGTAGTTGATGGGGCCGCTCCGCTCGCCAGGGAAGAAGAACCCGCGTCTGTTGAAATATTCCCGGTATGGGAAAAAGAGGGATACCAGTCGATCGGGGGCGATGGCCATCAAGATGCCCGGCTGAGTGAATTGGCGAAAATTGATAGTGGCCATGCTGATCCTCCCCCATGTTCAATGTTTTCTTGTCGAGGCCCTGGCGCTTACGGTCATGACCTTTCCCACGATGCGTAACTCATCCTGCGGCCCGATCGGAATGGGCTTGTAATTTTCGTTGGCGGGCCGCAACTCGATTCGGTCTTCGGCGATGAAAAGCCGCTTGACCGTAGCCTCATCGTCCAGCAGCGCCACGACGATATCCCCGCTCTCCGCAATGGGCTGTTGGCGGACGACCAGAAAGTCTCCTTCGTGGATGCCCGCATCGATCATGCTGTCCCCCTCCACCTCCAGAGCGAAGCAGTGTCCCTTTGCATCGGAGGATTGAACGGATATCTCTCCGATGACATTTTCCACCGCCAGGATTGGCACGCCTGCGGCCACTTTGCCGATGACGGGCAACATCACCTGATGTGAAACCCTGTGGGGCCCTTTGACGATCTCGATGGAACGGGATCGACCTTTCGTTCGTTTGATGTAGCCCTTCCGTTCCAGGCTGCGAATCTGTTCATGGGCGCTGGCCCCTGAAATTCCCAGAATCCCGGCCAGTTCCTGCACGGAGGGCGACAGTCCTTCTCGCGCCAGAAATCCCCCGATGATTCCCAGGGTCTTCTCCAATTTGGGCGAAAGTCCTTTTACGGGCTTGCGCCCGGGTCGTTTCCCCATGTTTTCGACCACCGTCTTCTCCCTGGACAAAGGGCCTACCGCGTTTGGCTGAGGCACCTTATGATTATCCCTGAAAAGTATCAGTGTTAAAATCATATCGGTCCGCCTGAAAATTTTCTAGAGAATTTTTTCAATATTTTTTCCGAGTCCCGGTAAATAAGGGGTGGCACGCATATTTTTTCATCATTCCAGACGGAGAGCGGACGAGATGACGTCGAATGGAGTTGACCCGGATCACATGACGGCGGATGAACGCCTTGGGGAAGCGGCCCGGATTCTGGCGGCCGGATACTTAAGATTCAGGGTGAAACAGACGGCTGAAAAACCTTTGAAAACAGAGAAAGTTTCCCTGGATAGACCGCCCGAAAAGAGGCTTCATGGTCCCAAACCGCAACCCAACGGAGAAAGATCATGACGACCAGCGTACTCAAGGAGGTGGCGGCCCTGCCGGGCCTGTCCACCGGCGATCTGAAGGCAAAATGGCGGGTGCTTTTTGATGACGATCCACCCCCCTACAACAAATCATTTCTGGTCCGGAGGCTGGCCTATCGGCTCCAGGAATTGGCCCATGGCGGCCTGTCAGAAACGACGCGGGAGCGTCTGAAAAAACTGGCCAATGAGGAAGGAACCCCACCCAGACAACAGG
>CAYFNE010000004.1:0-120213 GCA_964344355.1 uncultured Magnetococcales bacterium | reverse complement strand
TTGGACTCTTTATGTTATATGGTTGTCAAGCCTGAGGCAACCGGATACCCATGATCATCATATTGACGAACAGCGGCGTTTGCATTTGGCCAGCGCCGCCAATGAACATTTTCAGGCGATACGGAGCAAATACGAGGAGGCGTTGTATTCACTGGAGGCCGTTGCCGGTTTTTTTGCGGCCTCCAATCTGGTGGAAAGTGGGGAATTTAAAGTTTTTTCCCGGGCGATACTGGCTCGTTGGCAGGGGATCGAGGTTTTGCAATGGGTGCCCCGGGTACCCGGACGACGGCTGGATCATTTCGAACGCGAGGCGGGAAACATTTTTCCCGGTTACCGGGTCAATCGCCGTATTGAAACGGGGAGCCCGGTCGATGATGGCCGGGAGGTGGACCATTTTCCGGTTCTGTATTCCGAACCCATCGTCGAGGATGTGGCCGCCCCGGGTTTCGATCACGGCTCGGATACCTCCCGTCTGAAACTGTTGAATCGGGCCCGGGAGCATGGTGAGCCAATGGCCACGGTGCCCGTCAAGTTTGGCGAACGGGGGGAAAAAGTCGGTTTTTTCATTTTTCTCCCCATATTCACAAAAGGTGAGGCCACCGCCGAGGGGTTGCGCCGCGATCTTCTCGGTTTTGTCACCGGTTTCTATCAGGTCGATGCGCTGATTCACGCAGGTATCGAGCATCTGGTCCCCGCAGGTATCGATTTTTGGTTTGTCGATGAACAAGCCACTCCGGGGAACGAACTTCTCCATTTTCATCCGGACCATCCATTTTCCCGTAAAGCCGAAAACGAAACGATCCCGATCGACGCCGGCGCCGGTTCCGGAACCTGGAAAAACCGTTTTGAAATGGCCGGCCGGCAGTGGTCTTTCGAAGCGCGGTTGAATCAACGGCGGCTGGAACGGTTGGGCTATGATGACGGCAGCCCCTGGCTGGTATTCTTGTGCGGAATGATTTTGACTTCGCTGCTGGTGGGACACCTGTTGCGCCTTCAAACCCACGTCATGGCCCGCAACCGGGCTATCGAACGGTTGTCCAGGAGCGAACGGGACATCAAAGCGCTTCACCAACGGAATGAATTGATCCTCCAATCCGCCGGTGAGGGCATCTTCGGGCTGGATCTCCAGGGTTGCATCACTTTCGTCAATCCGGCGGGGGCCCGCATGATCGGTTGGGATGAATCCGAGTTGATCGATCTACGCCAACATGATGGGCTGCATCATCATGCCGATGGCATGGTCCATCCCAGTGAATCATGTCCCATTTGCGCCACCCTGGTGGATGGGCGTGTTCACCGGGTGGCCAATGAGGTGTTCTGGCGCAAGGATGGTTCCAGCTTTCCGGTGGAGTACATCAGCACACCAATCCTTGGCGAAGATGGCGAACCACGGGGAGCGGTGGTCACCTTTCGCGATATTTCCGAACGGAAAAAGGCCGAGGAGTCCCTGCAGGCCAATGAATCCCGTTTCCGGGCCATCTCCCACTCCGCCAGCAACGCCATCATCACCATCGATGAAGAGGGTTTGATCACCTTCTGGAATCCCATGGCGGCAACCCTCTTTCAATATTCCGAGGAGGAAATCCTCGGAGAACCCCTCGTCCGCATCGTTCCGGAACGGTTTCGGGAGGGGCATCGACAAGCCGTGAAGCGGGCGTTTGAAACCGGGGGTTTGAAACAGGTTTCCGGGACCGTCCTGGAGGTGATCGGCTTGCGCAGGAATGGCACGGAGGTCGATGTCGATATGACGCTTTCCACCTGGGAAGCCGCCGGCAGGCGATACATGACCGCTTTCATCCGCGATATCACCGCCCGCAAGCTGGTTGATGAAAAACTACGGGAGTCCGAAGAACGCTATCGGGCCCTGGTGGAGGATACGCCGCTGATGATCTGTCGTTTTTTGCCCGATGGCCGGATCATTTATGTCAATCGGGCCTACTGCAACTATTTTTGCAAAGAGGCCGGGCAGTTGGTCGGAACCTCCTTTTTGACGCTGGTTCCCGAGGAGGATCGGACCGTGGTGATGGACAATATTTTTTCTTTGACCGCCGAATCCCCGCTCCGGTCGCATGAACATCGGGTCATCATGCGGGATGGCAGGTTGAACTGGCAACGCTGGACCAATCGGGCGCTCTTCGACGAAAAGGGGAAATGTATCGTTCTCCAGGGGATTGGCGAGGATATAACCGCGCAAAAAATGGCCGAAGAGAAACTCAAGGAAAATGAACGGTTGCTCAATCTTTCCATGAAAGCCGCCGACATGGGGACCTGGCGGGTGGATCTGAAAACCCATCAAGATACGCGGGATGCCAATCTGAATCGAATTTTGGGTCTCTCACCGGAGGCCTCGACACAACCGGCTCGGGATTTTATCGATCGTGTCCATGCCGATGACCGTTTCATCGTCGAAACGGAAGCCCGGCGGGTTTTTCAGGGTAAAAGCCTTCGATTTCAGGCCGAATTTCGCATATGCCGGCCCGATGGTTCCATTCGCTGGTTGCGTGATCATGGTGAAGTGGTCAAGGATGTCGATGGCCGATGGCGGTTTCTGGTCGGCACCGCCGTGGACATTACCGATCGCAAACGTTCCGAAAACGCCCTGGCGGAGAGTGAAAACCGGTTTCGAACTCTCTATGAAAACGCCCCGTTGGCCTATCAATCCCTGAACATGGACGGCCATCTGCTGGCCGTCAACAATGCCTGGCTGAAAATATTGGGTTATGACCGTGATGAGGTGGTTGGACGCTGGTTCGGGACGTTTCTCCCAGAAACCGTTCAAGATCGTTTCATGGGAAATTTCGCCCGGTTCAAGAGTACCGGACATGTCCGGGACATCGAGATGGAGATGATCCGCAAGGATGGCAGCCGGGTGCAGGTGGCGCTCGAAGGCCGCCTGTCCCGGGGCCAGGATGGAAAATTTGTACAAACCCACTGTCTCATGACCGATATCAGTGAAAAAAAACGGTTGGAAATGCGCTTGCGGCAGGGGGAGAAGATGGAGGCCATCGGTCGTTTGACCGGTGGTATCGCCCACGATTTCAACAATATCCTCGGTTCCATCCTCGGTTATACCGAACTCGTCATGGAAAAACGGATCCCGGACCCGAACATTAAAGGGCATCTGGAACAGATTCACATCGCCGGTCTGCGGGCCAAAACCCTGATCGCCCAGTTGATGACCTTCAGCCGCCAATCGGAAGGTCGGGTCGGTCCGTTGAAGATTGCACCATTACTCAAAGAGGTGTTGAAGTTGATCCGGGCGACGACGCCGATGAACATCGACATTGATTTGAGAATAGCGGCACCGGACTGTACCATCGAGGGCGAAGCCATCGCCGTCCATCAGTTGATCATGAATTTGGGCGCCAATGCCGTTTCGGCCATGGAGGAGAAGGGGGGGCGGCTGTCCTTTCACCTGGATCGGGAGGAGGTGGATCGGCAACGGGCGGATGAGTTGTCCCTGCAGCCCGGGCCCCATGCGGTTCTGACCGTATCCGACAACGGTCCCGGCATTCCCAGGGAGCTGTTGCCGAAAATATTCGATCCATTTTTTACCACCAAGGGGGTGGGCTGCGGCACTGGTTTGGGACTGTCGGTGGTGCATGGTATCGTTATGGGGTATGGTGGAACCATCAATGTTTCGACACGGCTCGATGAGGGGACCTCTTTTATTGTTCATTTGCCGCTGTCCGAGCAACGGTCAACAGTAACGGGGCCGGCGGTCGATAAACGGATTCCACGGGGACGGGGGTCCATTCTGTTGGTGGATGATGAGCCGGCATTGGTGAAACTGGTTGAGGAACAGCTGCAAGGTATCGGCTACCGGGTGACCGGTTTTGACAATCCGGTGGAAGCCCTGGCGGAATTTCAGGCCCGTCCCGGGGAGTTCGATGCTTTGATCACCGACCAGGCGATGCGGTGGATGACCGGGTTCGAATTATCCCAAAAAACGCTCTCCATTCGTCCCGACCTGCCGGTGTTCCTCTGTACCGGTTTCAGCCGCACGATCACTCCGGAAAAGGCCAAACGGGCCGGTATCACCGAAATGATGATGAAACCGGTTTCCAAAGAGGACTTGGCCGTGGCGCTACGAAAGGCACTGACTGGAAAAGGACGGTGACATGAAGAAAAACATACTGATTCTCGAAGATGACGAACAGTTTCGGAACTATCTGGAAACCATCCTGATCGAGGAGGGGTATCGGGTGACAACGGTCGGCGACGGCAAACAGGGGTTGGCGCGCCTGGCCCATGAACGGTTCGACCTCATCGTCACCGATATCTTCATGCCGGAAACCGATGGGTTGAGATTTTTGCTGGAAATCGGCAAGCGCAATCTCAATGTCAAGGTGATCGGCATGTCCGGTGGCGGCGCCCGCATGTTTCCCCGGGAGGCCCTGGAGATGTCGGAGGCGTTCGGGGCGCAAAAAAGCATCAGCAAACCGTTCACGAAAAAGGAAATCGTCCCCCTGGTCCAGGAGATGATCGGCTAGCGGGGCGGGTCCTCTCCCGGTGACGTCCGATAACGGCCTGGATGGCGTTCCCGGACACTCCCTTCAGTAAAAACGTCCCGGGATCGTCGCCGGTGGCTCCGGGGGTGGTGCGGAGGTGGATTTCGGTGGCATGGACGGACGCTCCAGGTCCGGGGGTGGTGCATAACTGGTCAACCCCCGTTCCAAAGCCAACATCAGGAACAACAACAACAACCCATAGAGCAGGATCCGTCCGACCCAGAGATCGAACGTGGTCAACAGGGCGTTTTCGTCATCATTGGCGGCCGCATCCGAGCGGGTTTTGAGCCACAGCAACTGGATACCGCGAACAATGGCCCCGAGGACCAATACACCCAGCAGAACGTAGATCAAAACACGCATGTCTCAACGCATCCCTTGAACGGTTCCTTCCGCCGGCGGTTGGGGCGTTTCGTCACCGGTCCGGCGAAGGTCGGCCGGTTTGAACCGCGTCCGGAAGGTTGTCGTCCCGTCCGGACGAACGGTGGGTCATCGGCGGCTCAGGCGGATAACGGGAACATCCTCATACAGGTCATAGACCGGATCTTCGGTTCGGACCTCGGTTTTTTTGAGCGAAGACCGCGGTTTGGTGTGTTGGATGTTCACATAGGGGCTGGTTTTGCTGATGATGATGTTGCCGTTGATTTCCCGCCGCCGATAAATTTTACGGATGTGGTCGGCCCTGGTCAATACCATGGTGCCGTTGGGTTTGCGGAGCCGGTTGATGCGTTTGGGGGATTGATTCAGACCCGGGACCGTTTTCGCGTAGTTGGCCATGACCTTGGCGATGTAGCGGCGGGTTTCGGGGAATGGGGGGATGCCGCGGAAACGGATCACGTTGCCGGGGCCGGCATTGTAGGCGGCCAGGGCCAGATTCAGGTTGCTGGGGAAACGGTCCATCATGCGCCGCAGATAGCGGGCGCCGCCACGGAGATTTTCCTCGGGATTGAAGCGGTTGTTCACGCCCACTTCCCGGGCGGTGGCCGGCATGAGCTGCATCAGGCCCACGGCCCCCTTTTTCGAGACCGAACGTGAGTTGAAACGGGATTCGGTGGCGACCACCGCCCGCAACAATCCGGGATCCAGCCCCTCTTCCGTGGCCACCAGGTTGATCAGGTCCTGCAGTTTTTCATCGTCGATCGCCACCGGCACCGGTTTTTTGGTCAGGGCTTTCGGCGGGGAGTTGGCCGAAACCGGACCGGCCAGCAGCAGACCGAGCATCAGGACCAGGCCGAACGGGGAGAGGAACCGGGTGAAGAAAGAGGTCTCCCCTACCGGACGAACCGCCCCAGTGTTGGATCGGGTGGCCATGCTGCGGTCATCGAAGGAAGATGCCGGACATCTGCCGACCGCACGGGACACGTCCACGTTGGAAGGCGCGGCGATGGCTGAAAAAGGTCGTCTCGGAGCGGAAGGTGCATTGTTCGACATCCTGAATTCTTTCTTTTTCTAGATTGAGAAATCGAAGCCGAGCCTGAATATATCCGGGCAAATCGAAGCATAACTTACCCCGATTCGCCGCATCTGAAAAGAATTTTTGGGATCCAAGGCTCAATTTATTTTCCACGTGCCGCAAAAACTGGTCCCGAAAAGGGGGATCCACCTCATAGAATGGTGGCCGAATACAGGGGCCGATAATTGCGTTAATCTCTTTCCGGTTCGCACCCAGACTTTCCATCCGTTCCAGACATGCATCGAGTACGCCATCCCGCGCTCCCCGCCACCCGGCATGGGCGGCGCCGATGACCCGGGCCCGGGGATCCGCCAGCAATACCGGCGCACAGTCGGCGGTGAACAGGCCCAGCGCCACTCCCGGCCGGTCGGTGACCAGGGCATCCCCATCGGCCAGGGGCCGGTCCGGATGGGAAAGATCGCTGTCCGCCCGGATGACCAGGGTGTGGCGACCGTGGACCTGGTTGAGAAAACAGAGCGTTTTTGCCGATGGCGGCAAATTTTTCTTCAATATGGCCCGATTCCGGGCCACCCGCTCCGGTCGATCATCGACATGGGACGCCAGGTTGAAGTCCCCATGGGGGTCGATGTCGGCATCGGCGCCGGGCGGCAGTCCGCGGGTGGTGAAAAACAGCCCGGTCCCGGCGGGTTGATACCCTTCTTGGATATCGAGGAGGATATTTGCTTGATTTCCCCGGCTCGTCCCGTCATTATTGGGCGTTTTTTCACACATCGGCCAATCTTCCTTGCTCCGAAGCGGTCCAGTGGTCCGGCTCCGGGGCTGCCCGGTTTCGCCGGCAACCGCGCCGACGCTCCTTCAGGGACTATCGGCGGTTTTCGCGAAACCTTTAATCACAAAGCCAAAAGGAGGCGCTGTGGCATTTTACGAATGTATCTACATCATCCGTCCCGACCTGACCAATGAGCAGGTGGAGCAAGTCACCAAACGGGTATCCGACATCATCGACGCCAACGGCGGCAAGATCCTCGATACCGAACTTTGGGGTCGGCGGCAACTGGCCTATACGGTCAAAAAGAACACCAAGGGTTATTATGTCTTCCATCTGGTGGAAGGCGGCGGCTCGCTGGTGGCGAACCTGGAAGCCCGTCTGAAGATCGACGAGGACATCATCAAATATCAAAACATCTCCGTCCGGAAACCCCGCCGGGTGCCGACCCCGCTGGCGCCGGCCGCCGTTGGCGTGCCGTCCGCCGATACCGGGGCGGCAGGCGATGCCGGGGATGGGGCGGCCGAAAGCGAATCCCGGGATGATTGATTGACCGGCCAACGAACCGACCAGATGGCCGGGGAGCAACGGCATGCCGGGCCGGATTCACCGGTCGTTCCGGAAACCGCGGTGGGACACCCGCGCAATCGGGTCGATCTGTCCGGTGTCCTGGTCGCCCCGCCGGAACTGCGCGTCACCCCATCGGGGCTGACCGTCGCCACCCTGGAGTTGCAACACCTCTCCCGGGAGGGGGCCGCGGGTCCCGCTCAAAGCCTGGAACTGCGCATACCGGTGGTGGCCATCGGCCCGCTGGCCGAACCCTGTCGGCGGCTCGCCGTCGGTACCGCCCTGGAGGTGGAAGGGCGATTGAACCAGAAACGCTGGATCCGGGATGGCAAGGTGCGATGGGGCCGCACGGAACTGTTGGCCACCAATCTCCGAACCATCGAGGCGTGATCGGCAACGGTCGGCCGGGACGTTCGGATCGGAACCAATAACCGTATCAGTTGAAACGAGGAAATACAGATGTCTGAAAATACGATGAATCGTGGCGGTGGCCCATCCCGGGACGGTGGTGGGAGGCCTTCGGGTGCCGGCGGACCCGGGGGTTCCGGTGGTGGGAGGCCTTCGGGCGCCGGCGGACCCGGGGGTTCCGGTGGCGGCGGTGGTTTCCGCCGGCCCTTTTTCCGTCGCCGCAAGGTTTGCCTGTTTTGCGCCGACAAGAGCGTGGTCATGGACTACAAGGATCCGAAACTGTTGCTCCGTTTCATCACCGAGCGGGGCAAAATGGTGCCGAGCCGCATCACCGGTGTCTGCGCCCCGCATCAACGCCATCTGAGCAAGGCGATCAAACGGGCGCGCAATATCGCATTGTTGCCGCATATCGTCGTCTGAGCCGGTTTCAGGTCGGGAGTGCGATGGGACGGCTTCACCGCCGGCCCGGCGCTCCGGAAAGCCCATGATGTTTTTGATCCGGTTCGTGGACAATCCGGTCGTGGCGGGCCTGCTGGCGGCGCTGTTCATGTTGCTGCCCTTGGAGTTGCCCCTGCTGTTGCCGTTGCAGATGATCATTCCCCTGCCACTGATGCTCTTGGCCCTGCGGCAGGGGATGCGGGCCGGCTGGACCGCATCGGCCCTGCCGTTGGTGGGGGCCTTCGCCCTGGGGGGCGGGTTGCGGTTTCCGCTCATGATCCTGCTCCTGTTCATCGCCTT
Source organism: uncultured Magnetococcales bacterium (assembly GCA_964344355.1). Taxonomy (GTDB): domain Bacteria; phylum Pseudomonadota; class Magnetococcia; order Magnetococcales; family CAYFNE01; genus CAYFNE01. Next base: position 111,809 of record CAYFNE010000004.1, on the reverse strand, counting down.
CCCCATGTTGGCCGTCTGGCTGATGCGGGGCGGCTGGCGGCCCGGACAGTGCGCCGGGGTGGCCTTTTTCCTCGGCGGGGTGTTGTTGACCCTGGGACTGTTGACGGCGGCCCTGGCCGGCATCAACCTGGAAGCGGAGGTGGCGGCGGGCCTCGATGGGCTCGAAAAGGCCCTGCTGACCGCGATCAAATCGTCAAAGGGTCTCAATCCGGCCGACCTGGTGACCTTTCAACGACGGCTGGACGGCTATTTCAACGTGCTGGCCCTGCTGTTCCCGGGCCTGCTGGTGAGCGGCTGGTTTTTCGTGCAGGTGGCCAACCTGCTGTTGGTGAAACTGTTGGTGGCGCGTTGGAACCTGGGACGGTTCCCCGAAGAGGATGCAACCCTGCTGAGGTTGCCGCACGCCCTGGTCTGGGGATGGATCGCCATGGCCACCCTGGCCCTGGCCACCACGGGGGTGTCCCGGCAGATCGGCATGAACCTGGGGTTGTTTTTGGCCATCGCCTATTTTTTCCAGGGCCTGTCCATCGTTCAGCGGGGGTTCGTGCATCATCGGGTGGGCGGTACCGCTCGGGCGCTTTTTTATGTCGCGGTGATTTTTTGGAATGAACTGGCCCTGTTGATTACGGTTCTGGGGCTTTTCGATACTTGGGCCGATTTCCGTCGTCGGCTTTTCAGCGTAAAGGAAGAGGATGACCCTTCCGGGAGATGATCTGTTATGGAAGTGATCTTGCTTGAAAAAATTGGTAAGCTGGGCGATCTCGGCGATGTGGTGAAAGTACGGGCCGGTTATGGTCGCAACTTTCTCGTTCCCCAGGGCAAGGCGCTGCCGGCCACCCGCAAGAACCGGGAACATTTCGAGTCGCAGCGGGCCGAATTCGAAGCCCGGCAGAGTGAAATTCTGGCCACGGCCGAGGCCCTGGCGGTCAAAGTCGCCGAAATTCAGGTGGTGCTCGACCGTCCCGCCGGCACCTCCGACAAACTGTTCGGATCGGTGACCAATGCCGATATCGCCGGTTTCTTCAAGGAAAAGGGGGTCGAGATCCCCCGGGGCGCCATCGATGTACCCCATCCCATCCGCACCCTGGGTGAACACCCGGTGCGGATCCGGTTGCATCCGGATGTGATCCCGGAGGTGACGGTACTCATCGAACGGCGGGTGCAACGCTGATCTTCGAGGATTGGTGACAGGCCGTTGAAGACTCATTCGATGGCCGTCAGCGGTTCATTCCCGGACCGCCGAAAAACGAGGCTGTCTGGACAGTCTCTGTAAGAGAGGAGCGACTCATGCCCATCTATGATTACAAATGTGACGGTTGTGGCCACCGTTTCGAACGGAACCACCCCATGTCCGCCGAACCGGTCAAGGTGTGTCCGGAGTGCGGCGTCGAAAAGGTGCGCAAGGTGTTGACGACCGGTGGTGTCGTTGGCGGGGGCTCCGCTTCCGCCGGCGGCCCGCCGCCGCCGATGATGCCCTCCTGCGCCACCGGTGGTTGTGGCACCGGCGGCGGAGGGATGTGCGGGCTCTGAGCCGAACGGGGTGCTCCGCCTGGCGGTCGCCCGTATTTTCCGGTTCGGCCCGGGATGGTTTCAATACCCGGGCCGAATCCCGTCTTTCCCCGAATGCCGTATGGTCCCACCCCCTCCCACCCACCGGTTCCAAACCACGGTTGCCGGAACGCGATGTGTCGTGCCGTCGACGATGCCGTCCCGTCCGGCCCATGAACCGCATGGATACCCCTTTCGCTTGCCAATGTCCCGGTATCCCCACAGGGGGCCGGCGCGGTTGTCCACCCGGGGAATCCCGGGGGATCTCCCGGATCGGGGGCGATCGACGCCACTGAAAATCGGGAGTCCGGACGCTGTTTAGTCGATTTTCCAAACGTCAACATGATCTGGCCGATATCCTGGGACGGTTTCGGGCGCCCATCATCGCCCTGATTCTGGTCAATACCATCGGTATTCTCGGATTCATGGCCATCGATGGCTATCCGTTCCTGGATGCGGTGTACCAGACGGTCTTCACCCTGACGACGGTGGGCTATCAGGAAACCCACCCCTTGTCCGGTTCGGGCAAATTTTTCGTGATCTTTCTCATCCTCGGCGGTGTGCTGGTCTGGAGTTATGCCCTGGGTGTGGTCATCAGCGTTCTGGTCAATGCCGATCTGGTGGGTAAAATTCGAGAGGTGATGATGGAGCATCGGGCGAAAACGTTTAAAAATCATTTTATCATAGCCGGTTATACGGAAATTTCCCGTCAAGTGATCCGTAGTCTGCATCGGCAGAGCATTCCCTACCTGGTCATCGACGATGATCAGGAGCGCCTGGATCTGCTGGCCGAGGATGGTCTCACGGATGTCCTGGTCCTGAACCCTTTCCTCAACGACAGCTATCGTCACGCCAATTTCAGCCAGGCGCGGGGTATCGTCGCCGCCTTTCATGAGGATTCCGACAACATCACCGCCGTGGTGACCGGCAAGATCATGGAAGATGAAACCAAACATGAAGTGCAGATCATCTCCATCGCCAATCATCATGAATCCCGGGACAAACTCCTCAAGGTGGGGGCCAATGTGGTGATCCTGCCCCACGAACTGGTGGGACAGCGCATCTCCGCCATGGCCCTGCATCCGAGCCATCTGGAACAGAACAGCTTTCTCGACCGGGTGGCCTTCGGGGAGTTTCTCAATCTGGATATCCGCGAGGTGCCCATCGCCAAAAACAGTACCCTGGATGGGGTGGCGATTCGGGATTCCGACATCCGGCGGGTCATCGGCGCGCACATTCTTGGCATTCAACGGCGTGGCCATCGACGGATCATTCTCATGCCCAACCCGGACATTCACATACATGCCGGGGACCAGGTATTGATCATGGGCACCCTGGCACAATTGGAAAAACTGCCCGCTTTCCTGAATCCGGAACTGCGAGATCAAATCGACTGATGCCGGAAAATCGGGCCATAACGACGATGAACAGTGCAGAAAAGAGGTGAAACATGGAATGGCGGATGGTGTCGACGACGTTTTTTCTGTTGATGGCCCTGACGACAACGGTGAGCTATCTGTTTCATGCCAACGGCTATGAGTTGATCATCGCCGTCTCCATGAACCTGATCGCCACCACCCTGAAGCTGGGAGCGCGGCGTACTACCGGCGCCATGACCATGGCCGCCAGCCTGGTGGCCGATTTTCATCTGATACCGGCCCTGTGGGCCTTCTATCATGCCGGCAATGTGGAACTTTCCATTGCCCTGGCCTGGGGGGCGGTGGTGGCCAATATCGTCTCGACCATCCTGTTGATCACTGAAGCGGTGTTGCGGCAGATGGAACTGGATGCGTTATCCTGATGATGGCGTCGGTGAGACGGAGTGGGGATGGTTTCAGGGGGAGGGGGTAAAACATCGGCAGGGTGCCACCGCCCCCGGCGAGTACCGGGGGCGGAAGAACGGTGCCCGAGAACGGTGCCCGGGGTCAACCCGGTGTCAGATAGAGATAGCTCAAACCGCCGGAGGCGCCGAGACCGGTGCTGCCTTCCAGGGCCAGGGGTTGCAGGCTGATGTTGTTGTCGCCACCACCGACCAGGGCCTGGACGCCGGTGCCGACGCCGACCGTGGCGGAAACCTTGGCGCCATAGTAGTTGCCGGCCAGGGCGTATTGACCGATGCGCACATCGCCGGTCCCGGCCAGGACGGTGAACAGGATGGTCTCGGCGGGATTCCATTCCAGGTTGAGACCCAGGGCGACGCCGGATTCGCCTTTGTACATCTCCTTGCCGGCCGCCGATGAAAATTCACACTGGACATTGGAAACGGAGTGGATGAGCAGATTATAACCCCCCTCCACCTTTTTGCACGACAGAACGCCGATCTTCAATCCCCCATGCCCCTCACCGGCCATCGCCGGAAGGGCGATGAGGCTCAGGCCGACTGCCAGCAAACCGATCAATTTTCTCATTATTCGCTCCTCGCTCGTTCCGATGTAAACTGTTTCCTGTTAAAGTTGTCGGTGGGGAATCGCTGGCAGCCGCATCCGTTCGGGGTGCAGTGGCCGGTATCCCGTAACCAACGGTCCCCGGGAGTATAGACTGAAAAAGGATCGGTTGAAAGAGTCCTCTGTTTTTAACGTCTCCCGGCGGTGGGCGAAGGAGAAAAAATCTTGAAAAATGGTGGCTTGATCCTCCTCGCCGGCCTGATCGCCTGGTCCTTGATGGGCGCCGGTGGCGTGGCCGGGGAAAATCCTCTGGCCCATGAACCGCCGCCGGAGGAAAGGGGGCCGGTGGCCGGGGATGAATCGGTTTGGCGGGGATTGGGCGGGTTGTTGCTGAAACCCCTCTCGTTTTATTCTAACATATTGAGCCGGATCGACGGTGACCGCTGTCCCTCGACGCCCAACTGTTCCCTCTATGCCCACCGGGCGGTGGCGGGGCACGGGCCGTTGCTGGGGCTGTGGATGACCGTGGACCGGTTGATTCATGAGCGCACCGAGATACGGCGCGGCCGGCCGGTGCGGGGGGCGGACGGGGTCCTCCGGGTGGCGGACCCCCTGGCGGAGAATGATTTTTGGTTGTTGGAACGGCGTGAGGGCGGCGCTGGCGAAAAGGAGCGGATACGAAACGATGAGCATGACCCGGAACAGTGATTATCGGCTGAGGCATTGCCCCGGCCCCGGAACGGCGGCCGGTTTCACCCTGATCGAGATCATGGTGGTGATCGTCATTCTCGGCATTCTGGCCACCCTGATCATCCCGAAAATCATGGATCGGCCCGACGAGGCGCGGCGCACCAAGGCGGTGTTGGACATCCAGTCCATCGGCCAGGCCCTGGACCTCTATCGGCTCGACAACCATCGCTATCCCACCTCGGAGCAGGGATTGAGCGCCCTGGTGGCCAAACCGGAGCTGGATCCGGTGCCGCCGCGCTGGAAAAAGGGCGGTTACCTGCCCAAACTGCCGATGGATCCCTGGAACAATCCCTATGTCTATCTCTCTCCGGGGTTGCACGGCGATTATGATCTGATGTCCTTCGGTGGTGACGGTGAACCGGGTGGTGAGGAGAAGGGGGCGGACATCGAATCCTGGAATCTGGACAGCGCCAGATAATGCCGCCCTCCCTGGGAGCCGCGCCATCCGGCGACCGGGCGTTCGGGATCCGGTCCGGCGGGTTCACCCTCATTGAAATCCTGGTGGTCCTGTTCATGGCCCTGCTGCTGGTGGGGCTGGTGGTGCCGCATCTGGGGGGGGAGCAGCCGCAACGCCTGCGTGAAACCGCCCTGCGTTTTCGCAATGTGTTGCACTGGTTGCGGGATCAGGCCACCTATGGAGAGGGGGAGTACCGGTTGCGTCTGGACCTCCGGGAGCAGAGTTACCATTGTGAACGGCGGCTGGGGGAGGAGTGGCGACCGGTTGCCGATCCCCTGCTGCGTCCCGGCCGCATGGACCCCGCCCATGGACGCATGGTCTGGGTACCCTATGACAATGAGATCGCTGATGCCGATGAGGTGTCGGTGGTGTTTTCCCTCCTGGGACCGGAGCGGCCGTTGCTGGTACGGTTTCACACCGCGGAGGAGACCGGTTACACCGTCTCCTTCCGACCGGAATGGTCCCGTCCCCGCCTCACCGTCGGTTTGTTGGCGTGGGGCGATGACCGGTTGCGGAGCGGCTGGCATGATTGATCCCGGGGGACAACGGGGGTTCACCCTCCTGGAAATTCTCGTCGCCCTGGCCCTGGTGGGTATCCTGTTCGTCGGCGTCGGCGCCATACAGGAACGGCGGCTGCAAGCGCAATGGCACCTGGAGGAGAGGATCGCCGCCGCCCAGGTGGGTTGGAACCGGATGGAAATTTTTCAACTGGAGCTGGCCGAATATCGACGCAAGGGCACCCTCATGGAGCCGGGTTTGCAGGAGGGGGAGGAGGTTATGGCCGGAAAAACCTTTCCCTGGCGGCGGCAACTGGTGGCCTTGGGAGAGGACGAGGGGTTCGAGGTGACCATATTCGTCGGTGATGTCGACGCCGATCCGATCCATGTGGAGCGTTGGCGGTGGCGGCAACCCTGAAGCGTGTCCCCGGTTCGGGTGGGGCCGGTTTCACGCTGCTGGAAATGCTGGTGGCGTTGGCCATCGCCTCATTGATCCTGCTGGGGGTCTATCGGGTGGTGGAGGGGACCGCCAGCCGGCAAAAAATTTTGGCCGAACGGCAGGAACGGGTGCAATTGTGGTTTTATCTGCGCCGGCTGTTGCGGCGCGATGTGGAGGCGTTGCAGGGGGATGACGCCAAGGCGGTCACTTTCGATGCGGACGGCGGGTTGACCCTGCTGGTATCGGGGGGCGTGGTTCCCGGTTGGCGTCTGGGACCCCGGGTGGCGGTCCACTACCGCTGGGAGCCGCTTGCCGCCGGGGAGGCGGGCTTCGAACGGTGGCGGGGGGCGGATGATGGGGATGAGGCCGGGTTGCGCTGGGTCCGGGAGGTACGTTCCCCGGATGGTGGTGACGGGGAGCCGGGCCTGAATGTGACCCTGGAAACGGCGCTGCGGGAGGTTCGTTGGGAAATTCTCGATCAGGACGGTTGGAAACCGCTGGGCGAGGGGGCCAAACCCCCTTTCCTGGCCCTGCGCTGGCAGTTTCGTTGGGCCGATATCGGGGAATGGACCCTGGTTCGGGCCATACGGGTCCTGAAATGAACCGCCCGGGCGAGCGGGGGATGGCGTTGTTGGTGGTGCTGTCGGCCATCGCCTTCTTGTTGCCGCTGGTCTACTCCGGGGTGGAAATGGGCCGTTTCCATCAACGCCGGGCGGAAAATGAACTGGCCCTCCAGGAGGCCCGGCGTCTGGCCGAATCGGTCCTCTCCCAGGTGGTGGCCGTTTTGATCGAGGATGCCGGGGATGGGGCCAAGGTGGACCATCTGGGGGAAAAATGGGCGGAAGGTCTGCCCATTCTCTTCGTCGATGGCGGGCAGTTGTCGGTGCGGGTGGTGGATGGGACGCGCACCTGGAACGTGAACGGTCTGGTCCAGGGAAAAACCACCAATGCGGCGTTGGTGAAATCGTTTGCCGAGCTTTTGCGGCGCCTGGAGATCGATGACGGGTTGATGATGGCCCTGATCGACTGGTTGGACGGCGACGATGAGGCCCGGGCCTTCGGTGGCGCCGAAACGGATTGGTACCGGTCGGCCGGCAAACCCTATGGTCCGACCAACGGTCCGTTCCGGGAATTGGCGGAGTTGTTGCTGGTGCGGGGGTGGGATCGGACCCTTTTGCGGCGGATTCGGCCCCATGTCGGCACCGGCGCCGGTTGCGACGGCGCCGGCATCAACGTCAATACCGCCAGCGCCGAAACCCTGGCGCCGCTGGACCGGTCGCTGGATGTGACGGGCCTGATCGAAATGCGCCGGGAGGCACCCTTTTTGAATGTGGCGGCGTTGAGCGAGGCCGGTTTGATCGAGGATGAGGCGATCAAACCGTTGTTGCGCTTTGACAGCGGTTGTTTCGAGGCGGTCATCCGCAGCCGGGTCGGTCCGGTGACCGGGGTCTTGACGGTCTGGTTGGAACGGAAGGGAAAAACGGTGACGGTGAAACGGGTCTGGTGGAGCGGATGAGCGCCCGGGCGACACTGGGGGTGGCAGAGACCCGGGGAGGGACATTGAGCGTCCGGGCGATCCCCGGCGAGGGGCGTCATTTTGAGTGCGGAAATGCGCAGCCGGCGGAGGGGGAGCGGATTTTGGCCGGTTTGTCGGCCGCGGCGATGGCCCTGCGCAAGGTGGTCCTGCCCTTCAGCCGCCGGGAACAGATCCGGGCGGTGTTGCCCCAGGAATCCGCCGATTCCCTGATCAACCGCCTGGAGACACCCCGGTTCGCCTTTCACGCCACCGGGCTGGAGAATGGCAGCCGGGTATTGTACGCGGTGTGCGAAGAGCGGCGGTTGACCGTTTTCCGGTCGGAGCTGGGACGGTTGAAACTGGCGCCCGGCGGCGTGGTGCTGGCCGAGTTGGGCGCCTGGCCGTTGTTGGCGGCGGAGATGATCCCGTCCGGGCAACCGGTCCTGGTGGTGGATGCCAGCGCCGACCCGGCGGTGGTCTATCGCCTGGAAGAGGGGGCGGTGGTGGATTTGCGCCTGGTTTCAACGGCGGCCACCACCCTCGGTGAGGAGGCCCTGGGCGAGGAACTGGCCTGGTTGGCCACGGCCCTGGTGGACGGGGTGCCGGAGGAACGGCGGTCCACGGTGAAAAAACTGTTCCTGGGCCGTTCGGAACCCTTTTGGCAACCGTTGTTGGCGCTGGAACCGTTGGCCGATGCCCGGCGGCCGGCCCTGGTCACCCTGGGAGGCGGCTTGCGCGAATGGTGTTGGGTCCGTCCGGCGGGGTTGGCCCTGGCGGCGCGGGGGGAGCATGCCCAGCTGCTGGATTTCCAGGAAGGCAAGGGGTTGGATGTCCAATGGCGGGAGTGGTTGTCGCCCTGGCGTGGCGCCTTGATTTTATGGCTGGTCCTGGCCGTGGTCTGGGGCGGGCGCGAGGGGGTGCGTTATGGCATGGCACACGGACGCCATGACCGGTTGAAACAGCGGGCCGAGGCGGTTTTTCGAAAAACCCTGCCACGGATCCCGGTCATCGTCGACCCGGTTTTGCAACTGCAGCAAGTGTTGAACCGGGCCGCCCCGGAGAGCGGACAGGGGTTGAAACCGGGGGAGTGGTTGGCGCTGATTCAAATGCGGGTGACATCGGAAAGCCGGGTGCGATGGCTGCGTTTTCGCTATGAGGCCGGCGAGGTACGCCTCGAAGGGGAGGTGCCGTCCTATAATCATCTCGATCAGGTGCGGTCGGCGTTGCGGGCGGACCCGAGGGTGCGGGAGGTGCGCATGGACGAGGCGCACATCGTCCGCAAAAGCAAAAACGTGCGGTTTCGGCTGCGTTTGCTGTGAGATCGTCGATGAAAAACCGGTTCCTGCAACTGCTGCAACGCCTCGCGCCGACCGTCTCCGGGCCGGCGCCGTCGGTGTCCGAAACCGCCAAATACCGGGTGTTGGTCGCCGGGGTGGTGGTGTTGGTTTTTTTGCTGGGCCAGCAAGTGGTTGCCAGCGTCGGCGACCGGGTGGACCGCATGGTGGAAAAGGCCGGGAATCAGCTGCGGGTCCATCAACGGGTCACCGACCTGGCGGCCCAGTTGACGCGGGTGCGGTCGCAGGGTTCCGGATCGAAAAAAGGGGCCGATGGTCCGAAGATCGCCTCGTTGATGTCCTGGCTGGAAAAGGAGACCGGACGGGCCGAACTGAGTGAAAACATCCGCCAGATCGCCCCCATCCCCCTGCAGGCGGCGGATAGCGGCCTGTTCCGGGAAAAGGCCACCCTGGGGTTGCGGGATATTCCCATGGAGCGGGTGCTGCGTTTTTTGCAACGGTTGGAATCGGTATCGACCCTGCGGATCGTCCGCCTCGACCTCAAACGTCCGGGGAAAAACGGTCAGGGGGTGTTGATCACCCTGGAAATCGGTCTGCTGTGAGCGGGCTTCCCTCGACCATTCCCCTGGAGAACAAGGGGCGGCTGCTGGGGCTGTTGCTGCTCTCCTGGCTGGTGGGGCTGGTGCTGTTTTCGCCCCGGCAAAGCCTGGATGTCTGGTTGCGAGCCCAAGCCGGTGAAGGGATGACCTGGAACCGGTTGGAGGTGGGGATCCGGGCCATTCGAATCAAAGGGTTGCGATTGCTGTCGCCGCCCCTGCCCCCGGCCTATGAGGTCCGGGAACTGACCCTGTCCCCCAATTTTTCGCACCTGCCGCTGTTGCGCCTCTCCACCGATTATGACCTGGCGTTGGCAACCATGCGGATGACCGGGCTGGCCTGGATCTCACCGGGGGCGGCGGAGGTGGAATGGCGGTTGCGGATCAATGATTTGCAACCCTTGACCCGGGTACCCGGATGGCCGGAAGGGGGCATCACCGGCAGCGGCGCGGGGGAGGGGGGCCTGACCCTGGATCCGGGCGGCGGTCATCTGAACGCCGGCCAGGGGCAGCTGGTGTTGAACGATCTCTCCTTTCTGGGCGTGGAAATCGCCAAACTCACCCTGAAGGGCACGGTGAAAAAACCGGACCGGGTGGCGATCCGTGTCTCCGGGCGGGGCAATGTGGCGGTCTCCGGTACCCTCAACATCCAGATCGATCCGGGTCGTTTCGCCGATGGTCGCCTGACCGGCACGCTGCGGGTCCAGGCCCTGAAAGGCCGAATACGGGGAGTGGCCGGGACGGTACTGTCCGGTCGGCCGGTCTCGCTGGTTTTTTCCGGGAAAATATCCAATCCACGCTGGCGTCTTCAATAGCGGATAAATCCATATGATTTGTGGTAAAATTCAGGATTTACCCGTTCAAAATAAAATTTAATACTCAAATTTTTCGTATTTTCTTCTGGATTTTGGTCGCCACGGTCCGCTATCATGCGCCGCATTGTCCTGGATTCACCTGTGAAATGGGGTCCGAAAAGGGGGGGTAGAGCGTGCGTAAGTCCTTCTTATTGCAAATTATTGCCTTTTGTGCGCTGGCGTTCGCCGGACTGATTGTCGATCTCCAAGCCGCACCGCAGTTGCAACCGGCCAAATTTCAAAAGGGTCGGCTTTCCATTTCCTATACCAACATCCCTATCGAGACCGTTTTGCGGGAGGTCGCCCTCAAGAGCGGCGTGCCCATCTGGTTGGACCCCGAGGTGAAGGGGATGGTCACCATGCGGCTGCACGGGGTGCCGCTGGAGCCGGCCATGCGGCGTCTGCTCCGTCGCCAAAGCCATGCCTTTTTTTATCGGGATTTGCCAAAGGGTGGCTATGAACTTAGTAAAATCAAGGTGTTCAAGCCGGGTAACCGGGAGTTGGCCAAATATGTGGTCCTCGGCGGCGGCAAAGCCGGGGCGGACGAGAAAAAGGCCATTCCGGACAGCGAACAGGCGGTTTCCGAGATGAAAAACAGCAAGGGACAGGCGGTTCAGGCGGTCCGGGAGACGCACCGGGAGATGGCGCTGGCGGCCCGCCGGCAGCGGGCCGAGGAGAAAAACCGGCGTTGGCGCATGGCCCATCTCCGTACCGGTATGCGGTCCGGGGCGCCGCCGAAGGTGATCATCGAGGCCCTGAAGGATGTGGACCAGCCCGAGCATGAACGGTGGCAACAGCCCAAACGACCGGTGAAATTGAATGTGCAGATGCGGCGGACGAAAGAGACGCCACAGGATCGACAGTGGCAAAGCCGGGCCGTCAACCAGCGTTTGTCCGGACTGATGCGCTACCGGAACGCACCGGGAAAACCGCACCGGGAAAAACAGTGATCCGTTTGATTTGGAAGGACCCGCCACAGCGGGCCATCCGTATTGTGAAACACCCTGAAAACTGACTGGAAAAGAGCGTTCCAAAGGAAAAGTCCTGCTTTCTTGGAGAGTTGTAATGGTCGCGAATTGGATGAAAAAAGGATTTCTGGCAACCCTCGTCGTGGCGTTGGGGACGATATTCGCCAGTGCTTCGGCCCATGCCCTGGCCGTCAACGGCCTGGTTCAGGATATCGCCTCGGGGGCGCCGGCGGCAGTGCCGGATGGTACCAAGGTGCGGGCGATCCCCGGAGATGGCGCACCGTTCATCGAAACCGAAACCGCCGGTGGGCAATATGTCCTGGAACTGACCGCCGGCAGTTATCACTTCGAGGTGGGACTGGCCGGCAAGGGTCCGGCCCATGTCTCCAGCAGCGGCGATCCGGCGACGGCATCATCGTTGATGGATGACGCCGTGCCATTCGATGTTCAGGCGGAGATGGTCCTGAACATCGATCTGGACGGCTCGCAGCTGGAAAATCTGGTGATGGTCGAGGGGACCATCGCCGATGCCGCCGCCGGCGGACTGGCCAATGTCCAGGTTCGTTTCTGGCCCTCCGGCATGGACGATCCCCATCCTTTCGAGGTGCCCACCGATGCCAACGGCGTTTATGGCATCGATGTTCCCGCCGGTTCCTATGAGGTTGAGGTTCAACCGGAAAATTCCGCGCCTTTGTGGATCGGGCGGGATGATACCGGCGCCAACATCGTCGCCAAGGACGACGCCGGCGCTTTTTTGTTCCCGATCGACACCGGCCATAATCAAACCATTGACCTGACCCTCGCCGCCGCCGACCTGCAACCCCTGGCCGAGGTGACCGGCACCATCACCCGGGATGATGGCAGCGGCCTGATGGCCACGGTGCGTTTGTGGCCGGCCAACGATCCGGATCCCGATCCGTTCCATATCGATACCGATTCCACCACCGGTGGATATATGTTGCATGTGCCGCCCGGCTCCTATGAGGTGGAAATTCAGCCCCATGACGCCGCACCCCTGTTCGTCGGCCTGGATGATCAAGGGGGCAGGATCATCGTTGACGATGGACAAAACGCCCATCCGTTTTTCGTCGATGACACCGCCGTCACCGATATCGGCCTGGTGATCCCGGCCGATAAGATCGATCCGTTGATCCCGGTTCACGGTCTCATTGACACCACCGACGGCAGTGCGATCGCCAATGCCGAGGTCCGTTTCTGGCCGTCGGGCATCGCCGATGCCCATCCCATTCATGCCGCCACCGGCAGCGACGGTACCTATGACATCGATCTGCCGGCGGGTCCCTACGAGGTGGAGATCGAACCCCCGGGTGCCGCTTCGCTGTGGATCGGTCAGATGGACGATGGCGCCAAGGTGGCCGAACCCACCCGGCAGGACGCCTTCTCCTTTTTCATCGACGCCGGTGTCAATGATGTCCTCGGCCTGACTTTGCAAAGCGATCAAATCGTCGATCTGATTCCCATCGGTGGCGCCATTCAATTCAGCGATGAGAGCAAGGTGGCTGGCGCCGAGGTCCGTTTCTATCCCTTCGGCATCGACGATCCCGAGCCGATCGAAACCGTAACCGATATCGATGGTCTCTATTCCATCGAGCTGGCTCCCGGCGGTTATGGCATCGAAGTGCAGGTTCCCGGCAAGGCGCCGATTTTTGTCGGTCTCGATGATGCCACCGACACGCCGGTGGTCGAGACCAACCCCGACAACGCCTTCAATTTTCATGTTGGTGATGGCAGCCCCTGGCTGACCGGTATCAATCTGACCCTGGTGGCGGCGGACCTGGATTCGCTGGTCACCGCATTCGGCAATATCCGTGAAGCGACCGTTGCCGTGGGTGGCGCCGAAGTGATCCTGGTGCCTGCCGGAACCGCTATGCTGGATCCCATCGTCACCATCACCGATGGCGATGGCAACTATGAGGTCCCGGTGCCCCCCGGTGGGTACACGATCGAAGTCCATCTGCCCGGCAAAGGTCCCGTTTTCATCGGTTTGGAGGATGTCAACGGTGTCGATACCCCGGTGGCGAAGCATGATCCCAGCAAGGCCTTCAACTTTTTCCTGGATGCCGCCAGTCCCTGGACGGCGGACACCGGTCCCGGCATCGGCCTGGACATTCCGGCCGATTTCGTCCTGCCCCTGGAAAATGCCTTTGGCACCATCTCCCGGGCGGGTGGGCCGCTGGCCGGCGCCGAAGTGGTGTTCCTGCCCACCGGTGTCACCGATCCCCATCCCTTCATGACGCCGACCGATGCCGATGGTCACTACGATCTGCAGTTGCCGGCCGGTGGTTATGAGGTATCCGTGAATCTGCCCGGCAATGCGCCGATCCACTTGAACGTGATGCCGGCGGCCAACGCCGGGGATCCGGATGTGGTCGTCGCCGAGAACAATCCCGACAACGCCTTCAACTTTTTCCTGGGTGAAGGCAGTCCCTGGAATCAGGACGGCAGCGACGGCATCAGCGTCGATATTCCCGATGATCTGCTGCAACCCCTGGCGACCGCTTTCGGGACCATCCTGGAGGCCGGCAGCGCCGTCAAGGGCGCCGAGGTGGCGTTCCTGCCCCGGGGGGTCACCGACCCGATGCCGGTGGTGGGTTTGACCGATGACATGGGCCACTATGATCTCATGCTGGTCCCCGGCGGTTACGAGGTTTCCGTGCATCTGCCCGGCAAGGCGCCGCTCTTCCTGGGGCTGCAGGTAACGGCCGATGGCGGTGAAATGGTGGTGGTCGAGCACAACCCGGAAAACGCCCACGACTTTTTCATTGATGAGGGCAGTCCCTGGACGATGGCCGGCGGTCCCGGAATCAGCGTCGATATTCCCGCCGGCGAGAGCCAACCCCTGGCCGGCGTCTTCGGTGTCATCCGTGAGGCGGGTACGCCGATCGGCGGCGCCGAAGTGGCCTTTTTCCCCAGTGGGGATCCCGATTCGATGCCCATCGTCGGCATGACCGACAAGGATGGCCATTATGACATCGGCATTCCCCCGGGTGGTTATGATGTGGCGGTGGCCCTGCCCGGCAAGGCGCCGATCTTCATCGGCATGGAGGATGTCGATGGTGTCGACATCCTGGTGGTGGAGCACGATCGGGCCAATGCTTTCAGCTTTTTCGTCGATGCGGGCAGTCCCTGGACGGATGTCAACGGCGCCGGTATCGGCATCGACATTCCGGCCGGTGCCGCCCAGGCATTGACCCCGGCCTTCGGGCTGGTCACCGAGGCCGGTTTGGCCGCTCCGGGTGCCGAGGTGGCTTTCATCCCCGGTAACCGTGCGGATGCCGACGCCATCATCGGTTTGACCAAACATGATGGCAGCTTTGATCTCAACCTGCCCCCGGGTGGTTATGACGTGGCGGTGGTCCTGTCCGGCATGGCCCCGGTCTTCATCGGTTTGAAGACCGATGCCGACGGCAATGAAATGCCGGTCGCGGTGAGCAATCCGGAAAATGCCTTCAGCTTTTTCCTGGGTGAGGACAGTCCCTGGAACGTCGCCGGCGGCCCCGGCATCGTCATTGACATTCCAGCCGGTTTCGCCCAACCCCTGGAGAGCGCCTTCGGCAACATCCGCGAGGCCGGCGTTGCGGTCAAAGGCGCTGAAGTGGCCTTTTTCCCGGCCGGCATGGTGGATGCCGATCCGATCATCGCCCTGACCGACAACGACGGCAACTTCGATATCGATCTCGCCCCCGGCGGTTACCTGCTGCAGGTGGCCCTGCCCGGCAAGGCGCCCCTGGCCATCGATCTGATCCCCGCCACGACGACCGACGGCGTGGATACGCTGGTGGTGGCCCAGGATCCGGCCAATGCCCACACCTTCCATATCGGTGCGGGAAGTCCCTGGACCGATCCCGCCGGCCCCGGTTTCAGCATCGATATTCCGGCTGGTGAGGCCCGGGCCCTGTTGCCGGTGTTCGGTACCATCAGCGAGGCCGGTATCGCCGCCCAGGGCGCCGAGGTGGCCTTCACCCCGTCCGGCGACGATGATGCCGGTCCGATCATCGATCTCACCGATCAACAGGGTCAGTATGATATCAACCTGCCCCCGGGCGGTTATGATGTCGCCGTGGCCCTGCCCGGCAAGGCGCCGGTTTTCCTGGGCCTGGACGTGAACGCCGATGGGGTCGAGACCGTGGTCGCGGAGCCGAATCCCGAACATGCCCACTCGTTCTTCATCGGTCCCGACAGCCGCTGGATCACCGATACCCGGGGTATCAGCGTCGATATTCCGGCGGGTGCCGCCGAAAAGCTGGTGCCGACCTTCGGTACCATTCTGAAAGGTGGCGTGGCCGCTTCGGGGGCCGAGGTGGTGTTCCTGCCGCAAGGGGTACCCGATCCCATGCCCATCGTTGGTGTGACCCGGGCCGATGGCACCTATGATATCGGCCTGGCCCCCGGTTCCTACCGGGCCAGCGTGGAACTTCCCGGCAAAGCGCCGATTTTTATCGGCCTGGATGACAACGACCTGCCGATGGTGGTTCATGATCCGGCCAAGGCCTTTGGGTTTTTCATCAATGCCGGCGGTCCCTGGAATACCGGTAACGGCATCAGCCTGGATATCCCCACCGACATGATTCGCGCCCTGGTGGAAGTGACCGGCACCATTACCGTCGATGCCACCGCCGAGCCGGGCGCCGATGTGCGTCTCTGGCCGGTCGGTATCACCAATGCACAGGCGATCGATGCGGTGACCGACATTGATGGCAAATATGACATTCAGGTGCCGCCGGGTCTCTATCAGGTCGAAGTGCAGGTGGCCGGCAAGGCTCCGGTTCATGTCGGTATCGATTCCACCGGTAGCGCCACCATCGTCGCCCATCATGCCGAGGATGGACATGTCTTCGATATCGATGGCGCCAATTGGAGCACCATCGACCTCGACATTCCCTCGGCCGGCCTGAAAGGTTTGGTCGGACTGGCGGGGACCATTCAAAGGTCCGATTCGACCCTGGCGGCGGGTGTGGAGGTTCGCGCCTGGCCCCAAGGTGTCGAAAACCCGGAACCGTTCATCACCCTGTCCGACCACATGGGCCGGTATGAAATCCAGGTTCCGCCGGGTCTGTACAAGATCGAGGTGGAGGAGCCCGGTTTCATCAGCCGGTATCCGTCCGAAACCGATCCGGCGGTGTTGACCGCCGATGCCAACAATGCCTTCATTTTCGATGTTCAAGGCAGTGTTCTGGTCGTCGACATCATTCTTGATGCCGCCATGGCCCAGACCAAGGTGACAATCACCGGTTTGGTGACCAGCGATGGCACGGAGCCCATTCAGGGGGCGCAGGTCATTGCCGATCCGGAGGATGATTGGCTGCCGCGCGTCGAAGCGGTCACCGGCAGCACCGGCGCCTATAAACTGGCGGTGCCGCCCGGCAACTACCGGATCAAGCTGGTGGTGCCCGGTTTCACCGGCCTGTTCCCGACCGATGAGATGGCGACCGCTCTGTCCGGCAAACGGGACATGGCGTTCGTATTCGGAATCTTCAACGATATCACCATTGATCTCAGCCGGAGCCTGGCGCCGACCGGGGACATCGTTGAACTGGTCGGTATCAGTGGCGTGGTCAGCAGCGATGGCACCGCCGCCGGCACCCCGGTTCAGGGGGCCGATGTGATCGCCCACTCCCAGACTTCTCCGGGCATGTCCTTCGGCGCCGGTACCGATGCCGACGGCAACTACCACATCCTGGTGCCGCCGGGCGACTACATGGTTGAATTGCAGGTGGATGGTTTCGTGCGCGCCACGCCGTCCTCCGCCAGCGATCCGGCGCCGTTGACCCATGATACGGACCTGGGGGTTCCGTTCACGGTGACGGCGGACATGATCCTGAACATGATCTTCGATCCGGCGACGATGGAATCGGCGGTCCGGGCCGTCGGCTCGGTCAGCGATGAATATGGACCGATCGCCGGCGCCCATGTTTCGATCTTCCCGTTGGATGATTTGGGCATTCCCAAGGAACCGTCCTTCAACGATCAAACCGACACCGGGGGCCATTTCGACATCGACGTTGCCGCTGGTGACTATAAGATCATGGTCGAAATGCCCGGATTCGAGTCCGCCTTTGTGAGCCCGACCGGCATGACCCCGTTGGCCGAGGAGGCCCGGGTTTTCACCATTGACGCCACCACCATCGACAATCCCATCGCCATCGCCATTGCCGGAACCACCGGTTTGCAGCAGGAAAAGGTGACCATCAGCGGTACCGTCACCGATACCACCGGCGCCGGCATCCCGGGTGTGGTCGTGGGCATGCAGCCGGAGATGGATGGCGCCTGGGAGCAGGGCACCACCGATGCCAACGGCAACTATTCCATCGGTGTCATTCCCGGCCAATATCGGGTCGAAGTGATGACCAAATATTGGGATTGGCAAACGGAGACCGAGGTAACGGTTCCGAACAGCGAAGGTTTGATCCCCGGTTTCGCCCATATGAAGGATGACGCCACCGGTATCTGGAATCTGACCCGGGATTGGGGGATGATGAACATCTTCTCCTTCTCCGCACCGTCGGTGGTCAATCTCCAGATGGGCGCCGGTGTCGCCATCACCGGTACCGTGACGTTGAACGGTACGGCGGTGGCCGGTGCTGAAGTCAATGTGCACACCCTGGACTTCCAGTCCTCGGGTTGGGCGCAAAGTGACGCGGACGGCGCCTTCAGCATGAGTGTCGGTCCCGGTCAAACCTACGTCGTCGAAGTCTGGCCCAAGTGGTGTGACGATACCTCGCCCACCGTCCAGGAGTGTCTGGACAGCCGGGTCGATTTCATCGGCGGCAATCTCATCGTCGATGCCGCCGACCAGCGGATCGTTCTCAATGCCAAGGGTGAGCCGGTCATTACCACCACGGCCGACCAGACCCGGGTGGATGGCGCCGTCATGGCCATCTGGGATCCGGCAACGGTCACCCAGTTCACGGTGAATGAACCCCTGGAACTCGGGGTGTTCATCGACAAGGGTAAACAGTTGAGCGGTCGGCTCATTGACAGCGCCGGCACCGGTATCGCCCGTGCCTGGGTGGACAGCGACTTCGGCGGTGCGCCCACCGGGGCCGATGGTTCGTTCACCCTGAACCTGCCCACCTCGGCCGATGCGGCCAACTCGAAGGCCACCTTCGGTCTGCGCATCTGGCCGCCCTGGTGTGACGATCAACAACCGGACCATGAAGAGTGCATGGCCAACCGGGTCGATTTCATCGGCGGAGTGGTCACCGCTGCCGGTACCCTGTCGCCGGATTGGGATCAGGCGGCCCCGTTCAAGACCGATGGTTCCGACTGGCCGACCGACGGTCTGACCGTCACCGCCAGCGCCGGGGTCAAGATCACCGGTTCGGTGACCATGGATGGCGTGCCGGTGCCCGGTATCTGGGTGGATGCCTGGTCCTTTGACACCACCACCGGCAACGGTGCCGAGACCGATGCCAACGGCAACTTCGCCATTGCCGTGGAGCCGCCCGCCGAGGGCAGCAGCCTGCTCTATGAAGTCCATATCTGGAGTCCCGACCACATTCCGCCGAAGCCGGTATTGGCCGAGGTGGGCGCCAGCGGCGTGAGCGGTGTCTATGGCGCGGTTCACCAGGAGGAGGATGCCGATGCCGGTCCGCAGAAAGGGGATCCCATCGATGCCAACGGTGACGGTCAGACCGACACCGAGGTGTTCCTGACCCTGAGCACCGGGAAAACCATCTCCGGCCGGGTGGTGGATGCCAGTGGTATCGGTATCCCCCATACCTGGGTGGATGTCCATAAACGGGATTTCTCCGAGTTTTTCGGTGCCAGCACCGACCAGGATGGCAACTATGTCGTCAACGTGCCTCCGGCCAAGGATTATATCGCCGTGGTCTGGGGAGATGGCGGCAACCTGCGCAACACCTGGTACGACCAGGCCGGCAGTGAGCGGGATGCCACCCCCATCGATGTTTCCCTGGAGAACAGGGAGGGGATCAACTTCCGCATGACCGCCGGTTCCAGTATCAGCGGGACCCTCACCTCCAACACGGCCGATGCCGGCAAGGTCGTTCACATCGGTCTCTACGCCGAATCGACCGACAACTGGAATGGTCGTGAGGTCACTCTGGAGGCCGATGGTTCCACCGACTTCACCATCTCCGGTCTCGGTGAGGCCGATGACTATCGCCTGGATATCCACGGCAATGGTCTGGTGAACGGTTTCTACGGGGGGGCCCCCGGTGATGCCGCCAGTGCGCCGGTCGGTTGGGAGCGGGCGACACTGCTCAATAGCGCCGCCGGCAATATTACCGGTGTCAATCTCGATCTGTCCGCCACCACCACCACCCTGACCCTGACCGTCACCGGTCTCCAGGAAAATGACAAGGTGGACGGCAACCTGTGGTCCGAGTCCCTGGACCGCGGTGGTTGGGCCGAAGCGAGGGCCGATGCCAACGGCGTGGCCACGGTGGTCATCGACGGGCTGGATTCGAGCGGCAGCGACTATAAGCTGTTCGTTGGTTCGCCCACCGGCAGCTACAAGATCGGCAACTACATGGGTACCCCGGTGGCCACCACCGATACCGATTTCAGCGATGGCGATGACACCGCCACCGAGGCCGGGGTATTGGTGGACTGGATGCGGGCCACCGAGATCGACATGTCCGGCGACCAGTCGGTCAAGGTCGCCATGGATGCCGGCGCCACCATCGCCGGTACCGTCAGCGGTCTCTCCGCCAGTCAGCGGGTCCGGGTGGAAGCCTGGTCCGAATCGGTCCGCAGTTGGTCCGAGGTGGAAGTGACCGCCGGCAGTGACGGTACCGCCGCCTACACCCTGAAGGGTCTGGACCGGGCCAGTGATTTCCGGGTCATGCTCAAGGGGGACGGTATCCGCGAAGGGTTCTACTCCGGCACCGAAACCCTGGCCCATTGGGACAATGCCAGGTTGGTGAACATCAGCACCGACAATGCCACGGGCATCGACCTGACGGTTTCCGCCGGTGTCTCCATCTCCGGTACCGTCAGCGGTTCCGGTAGCGGCGATGGACTGCAGAGTGGTCAATCGGCCTGGGTGTTCGCCTGGTCCGACAGCACCTTCTCCGGCGGTGGTGCGCCGGTCGAGGGCGATGGCGGCGCCGCGGTCAGCTACACCATCAAGGGGCTGGCCAGCGCCGCGGATTATGAGGTGCGGTTGTTCGCCGACGGTTATGTCGGTCAGGTCAAGGAGTCGGTCGATGCCACCACCGACAAGACCGGCGTTGATTTCACCCTCTCCACCGGAGGCAAAATCAGCGGTTCGGTCAGTGGTCTGCAGGCCTATCAACGGGCCTGGGTGGAATCCATGTCCGATGCCACCGGTAGTTGGGGTGGTATCGGCATCGTCGCCGATGCCAACGGCGCCGCCACCTACACCATCGACGGGCTCGCCGCCGGCACCGACCACGTGGTCGCGCTCTGGGTCGGTCCCAAGGGGTATTTCTATAACTCCGCCGGTGTGAAGGCCTCCTGGAGTGAACATGAAGCGGTGACCGTCACCAGCGGTACCACCGCTGACATCGACTTCGATCTCTCCAGCGCCGGCAGCCTGTTCGTCTCCCTCTCCGGAACCGTCAGCGGTCTGACCGATGGCGGCAACGAGTGGGTGGAGGTGATGGCCTGGTCCGACAGCGGTGGTGGCAGCTGGACCTCGCGTATCGGCAATGGCACCTACACCCTGGAGGGCCTGACCGCCGGTCAGTCCTACTCGGTGGCGGTGGTGGTCGAAGGCTATGCCCCGACCCACACCAAGGAGGTGACCGTTACCGACAATGCGGTGACCAGCGTCACCTGGAGCGCCAGCCATGAAGGGTTGACCCCCTTCACCGTCTCGGCGGATACCACCGGCCTGGATGTGGCGCTCTCTTCGGGCCACAGCATCAGCGGTACGGTGACCCTCACCGACAGCAGCGGCACCAACGCCGTCAGTGGGGTGCATGTGATGGCCTGGGACGATGCCAACAGCATCGGCAAGGGTGGCAAGACCAACTCCAGCGGTGAGTTCACCATCAAGGGTCTTCCGGATGGCACCTACTCGGTGAGCGTCTGGACCGAGAGTGGCGCCAAGGAGATCAGCGTCACCCTGAGCGGTGCCGATCTGACCGGTCAGGACCTCGCCATCGTCAAGGCCGACGGCGGTATCAGCGGTACGGTGACCTCTTCGGCCGGGGTGGCCAAGGCCGGCGTTGCCATCGAAATATTCGATGCCAACGATGATGTGGTGGCCAACACCGCCACCAACGCCACCGGGGAATATACGGTGGAGGGTCTGGCCGACGGCAGCTATACGGTCAAGGCCTACAACGATGAAAACCTCACCTCCTCCGTGACTCTCTCGGTGACCGTTTCCGGCGCGATGGCCTCCGGCAGCGATCTCCAGTTGACCGTGGAATAGGGGATGTCCATCCTCCCCCCCCTCCAGCGATGGAGGGGGGGGCTTTTCCGACTGCCACTAGATAGAAAAAAAAGAAACCTACAGGTGACGTGATGAATGGAACGAATCGAACTTATCCGCTGATCGGCTCATTGCTCGTGGCGGCGTTGATATGGTTGCCGGGGGCGTTGCACGCGGCCATCTCCACTTCGCCGACCCTTTCCAGTTCAAGCCATAAAACCAATACATCGTCCACCAGCAGCGATGTCGCCATGTCCTGGACGGCGGCCAGTTCCGACAAGGGCAGCGGTGCGACGATTACCTATGAATATCTGCTGGACGGTACCGCCAGTTACACACATGCCGCCTTTGCCAGCGCCTATGCCTCGGCCTCCAGCTCGGTCAAGGGGCAGTTGAGCAATGCCACCTCCATCGAACTCACCTCGGTGGCGGATGGCACGTTCTATTTTCATCTGCGCGCCTATGACTCCTCCGGCATCTCCTCCGGTACGTCGGTGATCAACTATGGTCCCATCATCATCGACAGTGCGCCGACCCTGAGCAGCACCTCGGTGATCTCCCCGGCCAGCGGCAGTCATGCCAGCGCCGTATCGGTGACCATCAACGGCAGCAAGTTCATGAGCGGCGCCACCGTCAAACTGGTCAACGGCGCCCGTACCGGCGGCAGCAATCCGTCGACCTCGTTGAGCGATGTCTCCCTGACCAACGTCACCCGGGTCAATTCCAACCAGTTGACGGCGACGGTACCGTCCGGGACCGCCCCCGGCGTCTATGACCTCAAGGTGACCAACGGTTCACCCAATAACAAGTCGGTCACCTCGACCGATGCCTATACCTCGACCAACAATGCGCCCACCGCCGCCGCCGGTGATGATCAAAGCACCACCCTCAGCAGCGGCAGCGCCTCGTTCACCCTGAGTTCGACCGCTTCCAGCGATGCCGACAGCGATACCTTGAGCAGTTCCAATCATACCTGGACCCTCTCATCGGCTCCCACCGGTGCCACCGTCACCTCCTCCGGCGCCGCCTGGTCCACCAGTGGTACCAAGACCGGTTCCAGCCGCAGTGTGACGGTCAACACCGCCGGTACCTACACCTTCGGCCTGGTGGTCAGTGACGGTTACAACAACAGCTCCTCCGATTCCGTCACCGTCACCGTGCGCGCCGAGTCGGGCGGCAACAACATACCGACCGCCAACGCCGGCAGCGACCAGGTGGTGGCCAACGGCGCCACCGTCACCCTGAGTGGTGCCAATTCCAGCGATCTGGATGGCGATACCCTGCAAAGTTACACCTGGACTTTCACCAGCGTCCCCAGCGGTTCCAGCCTGGCTACCGGTGATACCGGCGCCATCACCCAGGGCAGTCCGCCGGCGGCCAGCTTCACCGCCGATGCCATCGGCACTTTCGTCGTCTCCCTGGTGGTCAATGATGGTACGGTGAATTCCGAGGCCGATACCGTCAACATCGTCGTCAATTCGGCCCCGACCGCCAATGCCGGCGCCGACCAGACCGTGGGTAAAGGGGTGATGGCCACCCTGGACGGCAGCGGCTCCAGCGATGCCGAGAACAATACCCTGACCTACACCTGGAGCCAGAGCAGCGGTACGGCGGTGACCCTGTCGTCGACCAGCGCCCAAAAGCCGACCTTCACCCCCACCGCCAACGGTACCTATGTGTTCAGTCTGACGGTGAACGACGGTTATCAGGACAGCGCCAGCGCCGATACGGTGACCATCACCGTCGCCGATGCGCCGACCGCTCCGAGTGCCGGCAGCGATCAAACGGTGGAAAAAACCGCCACCAACCAGGCGGCGGTCAATCTGGCCGGTACCAACAGTGACAGTGGCATGACCCAGTACAAATGGGTGTTCTCCAGCGTGCCGGCCGCTTCCGCTCTGACCAGCGCCAACCTGGCCAATCAGGGGGCCGCCACTGCCAGCACCAGCACGGCGACCGGTGGTTTGACCGACTCCTTCACCCCGGACGTGGCCGGTCTGTACGTGTTGAGCCTGACGGTGGCCAACAGCTCCAACATCTGGAGTGCCGCCGATACGGTCAACATCGAACTCAACACCGCGCCGGTGGCCAACGCCGGTGCCGATGCCTCTGCAGGAGTCGGTTTCACCACCACCCTGAACGGTTCCAGTTCCGCCGATGCCGATGGCGACAACCTGACCTATGCCTGGACCGCGACCGCCGCGCCCACCGGCGTCACCCCGTCGAATGTGACCATCACCCGGAAGAGTGCCAGCCTGCCCACGGCCACCTTCGTGCCCGGCACCGCCGGTGACTATACCTTCAGCCTGACGGTCAGCGACGGCAATCTGACCAGTACCGCCGACACCGTGGTCATCACCGCGGCGGAGGTGAACTTTTCCGCTTCTCCGACAAGCATCAGAACCCATATCGGCGCTCCGGCCATCACCATCACCTTGACCGGCGCCAACGATCCGGTCTGGTCGCTGGATCCCGCCTATGGCACCTTGAGCGGCTCCGGTGGCACGGTGACCTATACCCCTTCCAGCACCGCCTTGACCGAAGGGAGTTCGCAGACGGCCACCATCACCGCCAGTGATACGATTCACGGTACGCCGATTTCAGTGGATATCCCGGCCACCATATACAACCCCATGGGTTTGACCGCCTCCGGCGGTGGAAGCTTCTCCACCGAGCAGACCCTCGACAAGGGCAGCAGCACCACCTTCACCCCCAGTGGCGGTACCGGCGACTATACGGTGACGGTGACGCCGCCCACCGGTGATCAGACCGCCCTGTCACCCAATAATGACGGCAGCAGCTACACCTTCGTACCCGGCGCCTCGGGTGTCTATACGCTGACCGTTTCCGGCGGCGTCGGCGAGGATTCCACCATCACCATCACCGTACCGTCCAAGGTGTCGGTGGACAGCGATCAACTGGTCGTCAATGGGGAATTCAACGACACCTATCTGCAAACCCTGGCCACGGAGTTCGGCAACAACGCCGCTTCCGCCGCCGGCGTGACCAAACCGGGCGACAGCAGTTCGACGGCGCCCAGGTTCGTCATCTTCAAGGACAGCGACGGCAACGTCCTCGGCGGCCAGGTGGTGCATATGGATACCACCAGCCTGGCGGACCGTACCATCGTTTCCGGCGGCGCTTCGTCCGTTCTGACCCCCGGTGGCACCGTCAGTTCCTTCACCACCGCGCTCAATGGCAGCAATTTCACCATCGACCTGCCGTCGAGCGCCTGGGCCGGCGGCAGCGACGCCAGCAACGCGGTGGCCAATGTGCGCGCGGTCTCCTCGTCGAACAGCAAGGCCTCCTACTCCAGCAACGGTCTCATCGAGGTCGATCTGGTCATCATGGACAACAGCGGCAACGCCTTGGCCAGTGATTCCAGCAACATCAGCGGCGTCACCATCACCATTCCGGTGACCGGTCTGGCCACCGGCACCACCGCGGCCAATTTCTCCGACAGCTATTCGGTCTATTCCGGTTCCTCGGTGGCCGATTTCGAAGCCGGTACCACCGCCGAGGAGACCACCAACGTCGTCTATGATCCCAGCGCCGGTACGGTGTCGGTGACCGTCGATCACTTTTCCGTCTTCGGTGTCGGCGATGCCGCCACCAGTGCGAGCACCGGCGGTGGCGGCGGGGGCGGTTGTTTCATCGCCACGGCGGCCTATGGCTCCTATGAAGCCCCCTACGTCCGGCTTCTCCGGGAATTCCGGGATCAATTCCTGCTGACCAATGCCGCCGGCACCTGGTTCGTCGAGCAGTATTACACTTGGTCACCGCCGATGGCCGACTGGTTGCGGGGCCATGATGGCTGGCGCGCCGTCGTCCGCATCGCCCTGCTGCCTTTGATCGCCATGAGCTGGATCCTGGTCGAGGCCTCCCTGTTCAGCCAGATCGTCATCCTGCTCCTCGGCGTGGCCCTGCCGTTCGCCCTCTTCGGATGGCGTCGTCGGCGCACCGTTGCCGGGCAGAACGCCTGACCGGCCACATGACACCGGTTTCGCCGTTACCTTGACGGCGAAACCGGTGCCGCTGGTGGATCGTTCACCAATCTGGTACCGTGGAGTCCGGCATGTTCCCTCATGCCGGACTTGCCTTTTTAAAAACGGCCTTTATCTTGCACAGAACTCCTTTCGACCTGTTTCTCCGCTCACCCCGTCGGGAAAAATTGTAAACGCCCGTGACGTTTCCCAACCTGTCTCATTTGAACCAACGGATGGCCCGGTTCGTGCCGGCTCTGTTGGTGATCCTGATCGGATTTGAACTGGCCCGGATCACCTGGTTGCTGATCCCGCCGTCCGAATCGTTGCGGTCGGTCCCGTCGCCATTCGTCAACGGTGGCGATGATGGCGGCCCGGCGACCGCCGACGGGGATCCCGCCACCCCCCTGGCGAATGTGTTGGAAAGTTTGCGCCGTTTCGATCCCTGGGGGGTGCCGATCGAGGAAAAAAAACCGGAGCCGCAACCGGTCGTCGTCGAGGAGGCGGTGATATCCCAGCTCGATCTGGAGTTGATCGGCACCATGGTGTTGCCCAACGATGCCTCCTGGGCGGTATTGGTCCGTAAATCCGGATCGAGAAAACAGATCACCCGGAGGGTGGGGGAGGAAGTGGATGGAGCCATCCTGGAGCGGGTGGAACGGAACGCGGTCTTTTTTCGCAATCAAAGCCGTCTGGAGCGGATCACCCTGGCCAAGATCGACGGCAGCGGTCGTACCACCACCGGTTCCCCGGCGGCGACCGGCCGATCCTCCAAGGTCAAAAAGAACATATCCCGTAAACGGTTCAAGCGGTTGCTCGACAAGGGTCCCGGTCTTTTGGCCGGTGTCAACGTCAGTCCCCGCCACCGGGGATCCAAATTGATCGGGTACGGCATCCGTTATGCCGGGAGTCACACTGAATTGAACATGCTCGGACTGTCCAGCGGCGATACCATCCAGAAGGTCAATGGGGTTTCTGTCACCGATACCCAGGGGATCACCCGCCTGGCGGCCCGCCTGAAAAACAGCTCCTCGGTGCGCATCGACCTGTTGCGCGGCGGCCGGCCCCACACCATCCAGATCGGGATCGGACGATGAACGGTGGGTTTTTTCGATGTTTGGGGTTGTCCCTGTTCTCCCTGCTGCTGGTGGCCGGCGTTCTGGTCACCGGTCCCGCCGACGCCGCCAGGCTCCAGCGGGGCGAGCGGGTGACCATGGATTTTCAAAATGTCGATCTGCGCCAGGTGATCCTGTTCGTCGCCGACATGACCGGTAAAAATTATGTGGTGGACTCCAAGCTCAAGGGCAAGGTGACGGTGATCACGCCGACGCCGGTGACGGCCTTGGAGGCGGAACGGATCTTCGAGTCCATTCTCAGTGTCCAGGGTTTTACCGTCATCGAACGGGATGGGGCCTATAAAATCGTCCCCACCAAACGGAGCAGGGCCGAGGGACGGGATGTCATTCTCGCCGATGGCGTTTCGCCGCAACGGGAGGAGACGGTGGTCAGCCGCCTGATCCGGGTGCGGCATGCCGACCCCACCGCCCTGGCCGCCAGCCTGAAACCCCTGGTTCACAACTGGGGGGCGTTGAGCGCCCATGTGCCGGGCAATGCCATCATCATTACCGATGCGGCGGTGACGGTGAACAAGGTGGTCACCCTGATCCAGGCCATGGATGTGCCGAGGGAGCAGGCCGACTGGCGGCTGTTTCCCCTGCGTTACGCCTCGGCGGCGCGTCTGGAAAAGTTGATCAACTCCATCTATGCCGAATACAACGCCCGCAAACGAAAAAACGATCCCGGCGTCAAAATATTTTCCGATGCCCACAGCAACGCCCTGGTGGCGGTGGCGCCCGAGGCGGAGTTGCGGGAGGTGCAACGGTTGATCGAAAAGATGGATCGGCCGCAAAAGAGCGGCAGCGGCAATCTGCACCTCTACTATCCCAAGAACAGCAAGGCCGAGGTGATCGCCAAGGTGCTCAATGAGCTGATCTCCAAGGCCGCCAGCGGCGGCAAGGGTGCCGGCAGCGGCCTGAAACCGTTGCAGTTGACGCGGGCGGTGAGCGTGGTCGGCGAAAAGGAGACCAATACCCTGATCATCGCCGCCACCCCGGATGATTATCAAACCCTGTTGCCGATCATCGAGGGATTGGACATGCGGCGTTTGCAGGTGCACGTCGAAGCGTTGATCATCGAGGTAACCGCCGACCGTGCCGCCGATTTTGGCGTCGAGTGGCGGTTCACCGATGTGCCCAGCATCGGTTCCACGGCCAACAAACCTTTTGGCGGCTCGACGTTTACCAGCACCGACGAGGCCGGCATCAACAATCCCCTGGCCCTGGCCGGTGGCGGTTTGGCGGTCGGCATGATGAAAGGGGGGATCAGTCTGGGCGGCAACACCATACCCAATCTCGGGGCGTTGTTGCGGGCCTTGCAGAGCGATTCGGATGTCAACATCCTGGCGACGCCCAACCTGGTGACCATGGATGGCGTCGAATCCTCCATCGTCGTTGGTGAAAACGTGCCCATCAATACCGGTTCCACCATCTCCACGGCGGGAACGACGACGCAAAACGTCGAACGGAAAAATGTCGGTCTGACCCTGAAGGTGACCCCGCGGGTGATCGAGGAGGGGTGGTTGGAACTGGTGGTGTTCCAGGAGCAGTCGAGCCTGGCCCCCTCCATCACCATCGGTCAGGGAGAGACCGGCGTGGTGACCAAAACCCGCTCCCTGCAGACCACCGTCAACCTGAAAAGTGGTCACACGGTGGTATTGGGCGGCCTGGTGCGGGAGGAGCAATCGGAGCAGGTGCGGCAGGTGCCCTGTCTGGGCGGTGTGTTCGGCGTCGGCGAACTGTTCAAGAAAACCGGCCGTTCCCGCAATAAATCCAATCTGATGGTGTTCATCAAACCGGTCATCATCAACACCTATGCCGACCTGTTGCGGGTCACCGATGAAAAATATCAACAGAGCCGCCATCTGTGGGATGAGGAGGCCGACCAGGGCAGCCGGGTGATGCCGGCCATGCCCCTGGAAAAACTGCCCCGGGAACTGGACTTTCCCGCCGGCACCCACCGGGGGCGCATTTTGATGCCCTCCCTGCGTTTGAACCACCGTTTTCTGCGGCCGGACACCACACCGTTGCCCCGGCGCGGCAAACGTGCGAAAAAGGGATTCAATCCGGTCTCCGGTCAACGTTGATGAACGGGCGTTGACAACCCGGGGATTGCGCTCCGTTTTCAGCGATCATCTCTCTTGAAGGTCCGAACCGGTCTCGATGGACACCACCTCTCCCCAGTTGGACCTGGCCTTGGCGCGAACGGTCTCTTTCGCCATCGCCAAACGGGCGCTGTTTTTACCCATCCGGGAGATCGATCAACGCATCGAGGTGTGGATCACCGATGAAACCGATCCCTACGTTTTCGATGAATACCGCATGGGGGCGACCCTGCCGGTGCGGCCGACCAGGGTGGCCAGGGAGCGGTTCATGGAGACCCTGGAGCGGGTCTATCAGGAGGCCAACACCGGCGTCGAAAGTTTGTTGGAGGAGTTGCCCCTCTCGTCCCTGGCCGACCATCTGGCGGAAAAGACCGATCTGCTGGAGTCGGACGATGACGCGCCCATCATTCAACTGGTCAACTCGCTGATCGTCCAGGCCCTGCGCGACCGCGCCTCCGATATTCACATCGAACCGTTCGAAAACGACATCATCGTCCGGTTCCGCGTCGATGGCATGCTGCACGTGGTGTTGCGGCCGCCGAAACCGGTGCAGGCGCCGTTGATGTCGCGCATCAAGGTGATGGCGGGACTCAACATCGCCGAAAAACGGCTGCCCCAGGATGGGGCCATGCGTGTGCGGGTCGGTGGCCGCGATGTCGATGTGCGCGTATCGGTGCTGCCGGGTCACCATGGTGAACGGTTGGTGTTGCGCCTGTTGGAAAAGGACAAGGAGCTGGCCGGTCTCACCGATCTGGGGCTCTCGGAGGCGCAGGCGGCCTGGATGCGGGAACGGTCCCGGGCCAGCCATGGCATTTTGCTGGTCACCGGCCCCACCGGCAGCGGCAAGAGCACCTCGCTCTATGCGGTGTTGTCGGATATCAACACCTCGGAAAAAAACATCATCACCATCGAGGATCCCATCGAATACTCCCTGGCCGGCGTCGGTCAGATCCAGGTGGCGCCCAAGATCGGCCTGACCTTCGCCAGCGGGCTGCGTTCCATCCTGCGCCAGGATCCCGATGTGATCATGGTCGGGGAGATTCGCGATCTGGAGACGGCGGAAATCGCCATCCAGGCCAGCTTGACCGGTCATCTGGTGTTTTCCACCCTGCACACCAATGACAGTATCGGCGCCATCAGCCGTTTGATCGACATGGGCATCGAACCGTTCCTGGTCGGCTCGTCCCTGGACGGGGTGGTGGCGCAACGGTTGGTGCGGCGTTTGTGTGAACGGTGCAAGGAACCGTTCACACCGCCGGAACGGTTGTTGAAGGCCAATGGTCAATCCACCTTCGTGGTACCGGCCGATGCCGCCTTTTTCCGCCCCAAGGGGTGTGATGGCTGTATGAACACCGGTTACCGGGGACGCACGGCCCTGTTCGAAATGTTGACCCTGACCGACCCGGTGCGGGAGATGATCGACAACCGCGCCCCGGACCATCAATTGCGCGCCGCCGCCCGCGAGTCGGGCATGACCTCGTTGCGCGATGCCGGCCTGATGAAGGCCGCCGCCGGCGTGACCAGCCTGGAGGAGGTGTTCCGGGTCAGTCAGGAGCGGGGCGGGAATGGGGGTTGAAAACCGGTTTTCGGTTTCAACGATCATTGTTCAGGTTCGAGGATGGATCGAATCGATGCCTGTTGACGGAGGCGGTTCATGGCGGTATTCCGCTACGAAGGCATACGTACGGGGGATGGCGGCAAGACCAAAGGGGTCCTGGATGCCGAGTCGGAGCGGGATGCACGGCGGCTGTTGAAGCAGCAGGGGGTCTACCCGACGCACATGGAGCGGGTGGAGAGTGGCGCCGTTGCCGGGGATCCGAAAAAAAAGGGGACCTTTTTCACCCGCCGCCACCTGCCGCCGATCAGTGAACGGATCGTTTTCACCCGGCAGATGGCGACGTTGCTGGAGGCCGGTTTTCCGGTGGTTGACGCCCTGTCCGGGGTGGAGGAGCAGATCCGCGAGGGCGGACCTTTTCGCGAGGTGATCACCGAAATCCGCAATGCGGTCAGTGAAGGGCAGGCGTTGTCCGACGCCCTGGGCCGTTTTCCGCGTATTTTTCCGTCGCTTTATTCCAGCCTGGTGCGGGCCGGCGAGCAGGGGGGCGCCCTGGAGGTGGTCTTTGAACGGTTGGCCGATGTCATGGAGGAGGAAAACCGCATCCGCGGCCGCCTGATGAGCGCCATGATCTACCCGGCGGTGCTGGCCGGGGTCGGCCTGTTGATTCTGGTGTTTTTGATGGCGGTGGTGGTGCCCAAGGTGGTGGTGGTGTTCCAGGACAACCAGCAGGCCCTGCCCTGGATCACCCGCTCGCTGTTGAACGTTTCCGATTTTTTTCAACAGTGGGGTTTTTTCTCGGCGGGGGCGTTGGTGGTGGTGTTTTCGTTGGCCTCCTGGTGGGGGCGCAGCGAACGGGGACGGCCGCGTATGGAACGGTTCATCCTGGCCCTGCCGTTGCTGGGCAATTTCCTGTTGCGGGTGGTGACCCTGCGCGTCAGTCAACTGTTGGGTCTGCTGTTGAGTTCCGGGGTGCCGATCATCACCAGCCTGCGGGTGACCGCCGATGCCACCGGCTATGTGTCGATCAAGGAGGAGATGATCAAGGTGGCGATGGCCGTGGAACGGGGGGACTCCCTGGCCGAGGCCATGCATCAGACCGGGCGCTTTCCCGGCCTGGCCCTGCGCATGATCCAGGCCGGGGAACGGACCGGCAGCCTGGAGACCATGCTCGACCGGGTGGCGCGCCTCTATCGCGAGGAGATCGAACGGCTTTCGGAGCGGTTGATGCATCTGGTGGAACCGGTGATCATCCTGTTGATGGGATCGGTGGTGGCCTATGTGGTGGTGGCGGTTTTGTTGCCGATTTTCGAGATGAACCAGTTGATTCGGTGATACCGCCGCAACGCAACCCTTGAAACCTGCCGCCAAAAAGCGGATTGTTTGCCGATGAACTGGATCTGGATCATGCCCGCCCTGCTGGTGGTCACCCTGGCAGGGGTTTTTTTTCCGCTCTTCACCCGTGGCGGTCGTCGCCCCTTGCCGGTGGGCCTGGACAACGACCCGGTGGTGCAGCTGCAACAGGAGCGGGACCTGCTCCTGCGGCAGATCAAGGAGTTGGACCTGGAGGGGGGCGATGACCCGGCGCAGCTGGAGGCCCGGGGGGAGTTGTCGGCGAAGTTGGCCGCCGTCCTGGCCCGTCTGGATGACGGCGGGGAAGCCGTGGCGGGGGAAAAGACCGCCGGGGTTGGAGCCGGTTCCCGGGCCGTGGACGTGTCCCTGGGGGTGGCCGCCGTTGTCGTCGTCACCACCCTGACCGCCGGTCTCTATCTGTTCATGGGCACGCCGATGATCGTCCCACCCCGGAATGCCCCCCAGGCGCAGGGTTATCCGGATGAGGTCCGGGGTATGGTGGCGCGTCTGGCGGAACGGTTGCGCGGTGAACCGGACAATTTGACCGACTGGTTGCAACTGGCCCGCTCCCAGGTGGTATTGGAGATGCCGCAAGAGGCGATGCGCTCCTACATGCACATCCTGTCCCGGGATCCGGAAAACATCGATGCCGCCGCTGGACTGGCGCGGTTGCAGATCCAGAGCGATAATCCGGAGTTGGCCGCCGGTGGCCTCCGTCTCTACCGGGAAATTCTCGCCAAGGATCCCGATCGTCCCGATGCCTTGTGGACCCTGGGCATGCTCTCCTATCGCGCCGGTAAAAAAGAGGAGGCCCTGGAGATGTGGCGTCGCCTGTTGGCCAACCTGCCGTCGGACAGCCAGGCGCGGCCGATGGTGGAAAAGGCCATTCGGGACGCGGAAGGGAAATGAACTCTTTTCGCCCGCCGGTCCCTCCCTTGAAATCCGCGCTTCCCGCCGCCTCTGAAAAGGGGGAACGCTTCCCGGTGGACCCTTTTTTGCATATTCCCTGAAATTCCCCGGGAAAACTGGCGCGAACCGCTCCCTTACGCTAACATGTGCCGGCTATGGTCCCGTCCATTGACGGGCGATTTCAATTGAAGGAGGAACACCGCTATGTTTGGATTGGGCGCTACTGAGCTGATCATCATCCTGGTGATCGTTCTGGTGATCTTCGGGGCCGGGAAACTGCCCAAGGTGATGAAGGATCTGGGCAAGGGGGCGCGGAGTTTCAAGGAGGCCCTCAACGAGCCGGAACCACCCGCCGAGCCGCCCGTGGCCACCGCCGCCGACGGTGACGCGAACAAGGAAAAATCCTGATCCACCCGCAGAGAGAGAGTGACCCGTCATGCTGGGAATGGGTTGGGTAGAGATATTCGTCATCGTCGTCATCGCCCTGCTGGTGATCGGTCCCGACAAGCTGCCGGAGGTGGCGCGGGGATTGGCCAAGGGGTTGCGTCAGGTGCAGCGCATCATCGGCGACATCCGCGACAGCGTCAATCTGGAAGAGTTGGACGCCATGTCCCGGCGCGAAGGGCCGGCGGAACGGCCCGGCCCCTCCCTGCAACCGGCCCGCCTGTCGGATGGCAGCCGCCGGCACGGTCCCGGGAGTGAGGACCCGGACGATGAAGAGGACGATGCGGATCCCTACGGCGATTACGACGATCCGGGTGATTTCGCCGCCCTGCGCTCGTCGGCGTCACGACCGGTCCGACCGGCCGCCCCATCGGCCCCCGATCCGGCTTTGACCCCGGCACCCCCATCGGCCCCGGGAAAGAATGACGTCTCATGACCGAAGAACTCAGTGACAAGGCGCCCCTGATCGAACACCTGGTCGAGCTCCGCAACCGCTTGATGGTTTCGGTGTTGACGATCCTGGTGGCTTTTTTGCTCTGTTACACCATATCCGAACAGATATTCGCCTTCCTGGTGCGGCCCCTGCGCGAGATCATCGGTCCCGAGGCCAAGATGATCTACACCGGTCTGCACGAGGCCTTCTTCACCTACCTCAAAGTGAGCTTTTTCGCCGGGCTGTTCCTCGCCCTGCCGGTGATCATGGTGCAGTTTTGGCGATTCGTCGCCCCCGGCCTCTACCAGCACGAGCAAAAGGCCTTTCTGCCCTTTCTGATCCTGACGCCATTCCTCTTTTTTCTCGGTGGAGGTCTGGCCTATCAGTTCGTCTTTCCGCTGGCGTTCAAATTTTTTCTCGCCTTCGCCACCCCGACCATCGAGGCGTTGCCCTCGCTGCGGGAGTACCTGAGCCTGGTGATCAAACTGATTTTCGCCTTCGGCCTGGTGTTCGAACTGCCGGTGGCGCTGGTGTTGCTCATCAAGTCCGGGGCCGTCACCACCGCCGGTCTGGTGGACAAACGCAAATACAACATCGTCGGCGCCTTCGTCGTCGCCGCCCTGCTGACCCCGCCCGACCCTTTCACCCAGGTGTTTCTGGCCCTGCCGATCCTGGGCATGTACGAAATATCCATTATCCTCGGCCGGCGGGTGGAACGGCGCCGGGCGGAACGTGAGGCGGAAGAGGAGACAGCGTGAGTAAAAAACCGACCGCCGGCAAACATACCTCTCCGGAGCCCCTGGAGATCATTCCCCTGGGCGGACTCGGTGAAATCGGCATGAACCTGATGGTCTACGGTTATCAGGGCAAACTCCTGGTGGTCGATTGCGGCCTGACCTTTCCCAACCCCGACACCCCCGGTGTCGATGTCATCGTCCCCGACAGCCGTTTTCTGCTCGAAAACCGCGATCGGGTGGTCGGTTTCGTCTTGACCCATGGCCATGAGGATCACATCGGCGCCATGCCCCATATCTGGCCGGATGTGGAGGGACCCATCTATGGCACCGCCATGACGCTGGGCATCCTGGAGAACAAGTTCAAGGAACATCGGTTGCTGGACCGGGTCACCATGATCGAGGTCGACTATCTGACCCCCTTCCAGTTGGGACCCTTCTCCATCCGCTATATCCCCGTCACCCACTCCATCGTCGATGCGGCGGCCCTGGCCATCACCACCACCCTGGGCACCATCCTCCACACCGGCGATTTCAAGATCGATCACACCCCGGTCGACAACCGGCCGACCGATCTGTTCTCCCTGGCGCAACTGGGCGAAAAGGGGGTGTTGGCCTTGCTGTCCGACTCCACCAACATCACCCGTCCCGGCGGCACCATCTCCGAACAGGAGGTCAGCGAGGTTTTCGACAAGATTTTCCGCCGCGCCAAGGGGCTGCTGTTGGTGGCCACCTTCTCCTCCAACATCCATCGCATCCAACAGGTCATATACGCCGCCGTCGCCATCGGCCGCAAGGTGATCATCAACGGTCGCTCGATGTTGGCCAACGTCGCCGTGGCCCGCAAACTGGGCTTTCTCGACGTACCGCCGGACACCATCGTCGACATCAAACGGTTCAACCAGTATTCCCGCGATCAGCTGGTGGTCATCTCCACCGGCAGCCAGGGGGAACCGAACTCCTCCCTGTCGCGCATCGCCGATGGGGAACACCGGGAGATCGCCATTCAAGCGGGGGACATGGTGGTGTTCTCCTCCAAGTTCATTCCCGGCAACGAACGGACCATCTGGAATTTGATCAACCGGTTGTTCCGCAGCGGCGCCGAGGTGATCCACGAAAAAAACATGCCGGAGATCCACGTCTCCGGCCATGCCCCCCAGGAAGACCTGAAACTGATGCTGGCCCTGACCCGGCCCCGTTTTTTCATTCCCATCCACGGCGAACCGCGCCATCTGCACCGCCATCGGCGCCTGGCCCTGAAAATGGGCGTCGCCGAGGAACGCGCCCTGGTGGTTGAAAACGGCAATGTGGTGGCCCTCGACGGGGAGACGGTGACGATCGTCGATCAGGTGCCCAGCGGCCGGGTGTTCGTCGATGGCAAAGGGGTGGGGGATGTGGGCGATATCGTCCTGCGCGACCGCCTGCACCTCTCCGAGGATGGCATGATCGTCGTCGTCCTGGTGGTGGACAAGGTGTCGGGGACCATCCTGCAACGCCCGGAGCTGTTGACCCGCGGCGTGGTCTACGAAGACGAAAGCCAGGATCTGCTCGACGAGGCCAAGGAGGCGGTGGAGGTGGCCCTGGAAATGGGTGCCAAAGCCATGGACTTCAGCGAAGAGGAGAGCGCCGGCGTTCGGGAGATCGCCCAAAGGGCGTTGCGCCGGCTTTTCAAAAGACGGTTGGGCCGTCGGCCCGTAGTGATTCCTTTGGTGATGGAGATGTGAGGAAGTGGCTGCGCAAGGCAACCAGTATCTGAAAAAACGCAATGAGGCGTTGGCCCGCCGCCAGTCGATCCTGCAGGAAGGCTTCGGCCTGTTGTTGCTGTTTCTCTCCGCGTTTCTCCTCCTGACCCTGGGCTCCTTCCATCCGGGCGATCCCTCCTTCAACGCCACCGGCACCGGTGAGGTGCGCAATCTGGCCGGACTGTTCGGCGCCTATCTGTCGGATGTGCTCATACAGGCCTTCGGCTATTCGTCGCTGTGGCTGGTGCCGCTGCTGGGGGTGCCCGGTTTTCAGCTGTTCCGCCATCGGCAGAGCCATTTCTATTGGGACCAGGTGCTGGCCATCGTCATGTTGGTGGTGGTCACCACCATCTTTTCCAGCCTGTTCCAGGAGGGCCCCAGTCCCATGCCCGCCGGTCCCGGCGGCGTCACCGGCCATTTGAGCGCCGAGGCGATGCGCCACACCTTCGGTGTCTGGGGCAGCCTGTTGCTGTTGATCCCCCTGGGATTGCTCGGATTCATGCTGCTGACCCGTTTTTCCATCATCGGCTTCATCTCCTGGACCGCCACACTGTTCGGCAAATGGAGACGGGTCGACGCAACGGTCGCCAAAGCCGGAAAAACCCGACCAGAAACGGCGAAAAAAGGCCCCGTCGTGGATAAGACGCCCACGGCGATCGTTCCCCGGGTCTCCTGGGTGACCCGGGCGCTCACCGCCTTCGGCAGCCTGATTTTTCTGCTGAAGGAGCTGCTGTCAAAACCGTTCCAACGCCGCAAACCGGCCACCGAACCGCAACAACCCACCTGGCTGGAACCGATGATGGCCGATCCCGAGGTGAACAGCGGCGGCACGGTGGGCATGGTGCGTCGGGAACCGACCATGGAAACGGATGGGCCCCTCCATGAGGAGCCGGGCCTGTTCCCGAATGAACCCTCGCTGGAAGAGGGGCCCGCCGACGCAAAAGCGGAACCGGAGATCGTGTCGACGACGCCAACCGGGGCCGATTCGTCGACGACCACATCGGAAGAGGGATCCCGGCTGCGTATCCATGAGCGTCGGTTCCCACCGCCATCGACGCCGCCCGAGGAGGCCATTCCCGGGGAACCGCTCCAGAGGGAGCCGGTTTTTGAACCGCGTATTGCCGAAATGCCCCTGTCGGAAACGTCGGAAGACGATCGGTCGGACTCCGAATCCGCCGGTCGGCAACCGGGCGCCGCGAGCCCCTTCATATCGGAGGAGGGTCCCAACGATTCATTATTCAAAAATCGGCGCTGGGGGGTATTGGAGATCGATGCCATCGAGGAGGAGCCGCCACCGGTGCCGGAACCCGAACCGGAGGCCCCGGAGCCGGAACCGCCGCCGACCCCCATCTTTTTGCGTCCGGAAACCCCGGTCGAGCGGGCCATCGAACCGGCCGCCGAACCGATGATGCCGCCGGCCGACGGCCAACGGACGGTTGCGACCGGGGAGGGGGGAACCGCTGCCGCAACCCCGCAACCGCCGGCATCAAAACCCGCTCCGCCGCCAACCGTCCCGGCGCCGGAAAATGGAGATTTGGCTTCAGAACCGGAGCCGGAACCGGAGCCGGTCGTGCATCCATTGCCATCGTTGGAGATGTTGGCCCTGCCGGGAGCGGCGGACCGGTCGGGACCGGACCGCAACGTCCTGGTGGGAATGGCCCGGGTCCTGGAGCAAAAACTTCAGGATTTCAAGGTGAAAGGGCAGATCGTCGACGTGTTGCCGGGACCGGTGGTCACCACCTTCGAGTTGGACCCGGCCCCCGGTCTGCGCGCTTCGCGGGTCATCGGCCTGGCCGATGACCTGGCCCGTTCCATCTCGGCGGCCTCGGTGCGGGTGGTGGGCAATGTGCCGGGCAAGACGGTGATCGGCATCGAAGTGCCCAATCAAAAACGGGAGACGGTGTTCCTGCGCGAAGTCCTCGATTCGGATGCCTTCCGCGACCAGAACAGCCCCTTGGCGGTGGCCCTGGGTTCGGACATCTTCGGCAATCCGGTGGTGGGCAACCTGGCCAAAATGCCCCATCTGCTGGTGGCCGGCACCACCGGTTCGGGAAAATCGGTGGCGGTCAACGCGATGATCTGCTCCATTCTCTTCAGTGCCCGCCCCGAAGAGGTGCGGTTTTTGATGGTGGATCCCAAAATGTTGGAGTTGTCCATCTATGAGGGGATTCCCCATCTGATGGCGCCGGTGGTGACCGATGTGCGCAAGGCCTCCAATCTGCTCAAATGGGCGGTGAAGGAGATGGAGGATCGATATCGATTGATGTCGGAGTTGGGGGTGCGGGGTCTGGCCGGCTATAACAAACGGGTCGAGGAGTGCCTGGAAAGCGGGGAACAGCCGACCCGGCGGGTCAAGATCGGTTTCGATCCCGAAACCGGCATGCCGGTGGAACAGGACGAACCGATTCCCCTGGAGAAAAAACCGCTGATCGTCATCGTCATCGACGAGTTGGCCGATTTGATGATCCAGGTGGGCAAGGAGGTGGAACCGGCCATCGCCCGCCTGGCGCAGATGGCGCGGGCGGCCGGTTTGCACCTGATCATCGCCACCCAGCGACCGTCGGTGGATGTCATCACCGGCCTGATCAAGGCCAACTTTCCCACCCGCCTGGCCTTCCAGGTCTCCTCGAAGATCGATTCACGCACCATTCTCGACGCCATGGGCGCCGACCGGTTGCTGGGCATGGGCGATGGTCTCTACCTGCCGCCGGGCACTTCGCATCTGCAACGCATCCATGCCCCGTTCGTCGCCGATGGGGAGGTCCACAAACTGGTGGGCTATCTGAAATCGACCGGCACACCCCATTATGACCCGGCGGTCCTGGCGCAACCGGTCACCGATGATGGCGGCGGTGACCTGGCCGGCGGCGGTGGTGGCGATGCCTACGATGAACACTATGACGCCTCCGTGGCCCTGGTGCTCAAAACCCGCAAGGTCAGCGCCAGCATGATTCAACGCCATTTCAAGATCGGCTACAACCGCGCCGCCCGCATCGTCGAACGCATGGCCGAAGAGGGGCTGGTATCCGAACCGAACAGCGCCGGCAAACGCGAAGTGTTGACCCCGGGAGCCGGGGGATAGCGACTGTCGGATCAGGTCTCCTCACTGGCAGATCTTTCCGGTGAATTTTTTTTAGTCATGATCATGATGGTCCTCATCAGGATCATCGTCGTCCTCATCATGGTCTCGATGGCGGCGCTGGAAACCACCCCGATCGAGCGAACCACCTTCCAAAGGCCAGGGACTTTTGCCGATGTCACCTGGCGGTATGCCCCGGCGCCGCCTGTCCCGCCAGATCCGTTCCGCCTCATCTTCGTCGCCGCTGTGGTGGCAGGCGGTGCAGTTTTCAAAATCACCGATGCCCTCTTCCAAATGCTCCCGCCTGATTTTTCCAGGAGAGTGCTCGTGGCAGTCATAACAGGTGTAGCGGTCATATCTTCCATGGGGATGGCAAGAGGCGCAATCGGCTGGATGGTGGCGGTCGAAACGGAAATAACGATCGTGATCGAAGGTCGCCGGTTTCCAACGCTCATTGCTGTGACAGGTCGCGCATTCCCCTTTTGATTGCCGGTGCAAACCATCCCTTGGAGAAATGTGACATTGACGGCAACTTTTTTGGTTCGTCGGCGCCAGCAATGAATGGTCGAAAACACGGGTGGCCTTGGCGGCGTCCGTCCCTTTGTGGTCCGTATGACAGTTGAGGCAACGGTCTTCCCGGAGTTCCCGGTGGAAGGCCACCTTGCCGGGGTTTTCCCGGCCGATCTCCCCGGGTTCGTGGCAGGCGATGCATTTTTCATCACCGGGTCCCCGCAGGGCGTCGTGGCACTGGAAACAGTCCCTTTCAATTTTGGCGTGACCGGCGGTCACCCGGCCGGGATTGAGGAATGGCAGCGGAAACTGCAACACGACACCCAGCCCGGCGGCGAACAGCAGGATGGGTGCGAGGATCCATTTGGACATGTCACCACCTCCAAAAAATGAGCACGGTCGTAACGTGAAGGATGGTTGACACGGCAAAGAGGATGGTGATGGGGATATGGACGGTACGCCATCGTTTCATCAGGTCCACCACCAACGAATCCCAGTAGAGGTGATTTTCCATCTCTTCGTCGGACAGTCCGCGATCGAGCAGGGCCTGTTTTTTGCCGGACACGATGATCCTGGATTTTTTCAACAGATATTTGCCGGTCAGACCGCTGGCCACGGCCACCAGCATGGAGGCCATGGTCAACCAGGGGAGCAGGGCGTTGAAATGAATGCCGCCATGAACCAGAATCAGCATGGCGCCCAACCCGGACAGCACCTCATGAAGGCGCAGGAAAAACGGGGCGCGTCCCCGCTGAATCCATTTTCGCTTCCGGGCCGAATGGAGAAAGGAAACGATGAGCATCATGGTTCCCACATAGCCGAAATAGCGGCCCCAGTGCAGCTGGCCGCTCCGGTGCAACCCCCAGTCGACGGCCAGCGCCGACAGGACGATCAGGATGAAGAAGGCGATATCCCAGATGGCTTCACGGGTGGTTTCCATGGTTTTTCCTCAACACGTCTTTCCAAAACACCGGCGCGTCATGAGCCGGAAACGGTTCGACTGAAGATGAACCGGTCTTGATGATTTCATGATCATTCCCATCGAAATCATTCAACTGTCCGGGCGAGGGGGGCTTCATACCAGCGCCGGGTGGCCAGGGCGATGCGCACCACCGAGAGCATCACCGGCACCTCCACCAGCACCCCGACCACCGTGGCCAGGGCGGCGCCGGACTCGAAACCGAACAGGCCGATGGCGGTGGCCACCGCCAGTTCGAAAAAATTACTGGCGCCGATCAACGCCGAGGGGGCGGCCACGCAGTGCGCTTCGCCCAACTTCCGGTTGAGCAGATAGGCCAGGCCGGAATTGAAATAGACCTGGATCAGGATGGGCACGGCCAACAGCAGGATGACCAGGGGTTGGGCCAGTATCTGCTCGCCCTGGAAACCGAACAGCAGCACCAGGGTGGCCAGCAGCGCCGCCAGGGAGACCGGGTGCAGGAGCTT
This sequence comes from uncultured Magnetococcales bacterium, assembly GCA_964344355.1. Taxonomy (GTDB): domain Bacteria; phylum Pseudomonadota; class Magnetococcia; order Magnetococcales; family CAYFNE01; genus CAYFNE01. Next base: position 70,707 of record CAYFNE010000004.1, on the reverse strand, counting down.
GAGGGTGGCCTCCAGGGAGGCCGGTCCGCCGATGGCGAGCAAACGCAGCCGCCACATCTGCGCCACGATCACCGGCACGACGATGAACAGCCCCACCGACAACAACAGCGTTTCCCAGGGCACAATGATGGCCGACAGCCCGAGCAGCAAACCGACGATGGGGGCGAAGGCGAAAATCATGATCAGATCGTTCAGGGCCACCTGGCTCAGGGTGAAGTGCGGTTCGCCATCGGTGAGATGGCTCCAGACGAACACCATGGCCGTGCAGGGGGCGGCGGCCAGGATGATCAGTCCGGCGATGTAGGAGTCGATTTGCCCGGCGGGTAGCCAGGGCCGGAACAGATGGCCGATGAAAAGCCAGCCCAGGGCCGCCATGGAGAACGGTTTGACGCACCAGTTGATGAACAGGGTGACGCCGACCCCTCGCCAATGTTCCCGCACCCGGTGCAGGGCGCGAAAATCGATCTTCAGCAACATGGGGATGATCATCAACCAGATGAGAAAGGCCACCGGCAGATTGACCCGGGCCACCTCCAGGCGTCCAACCATCTGAAATGGACCGGGTGCGACATGCCCCAGGCCGATTCCCGTCACGATGCACAACCCGACCCAGAGGGTCAGCCAACGTTCAAAAAATCCCATTTTTCCCATCTACCTCCCTGTGGTCGGAAAAATCGTTTTGTTCGTTCCTGATCTTTCTTCGGAAATATCGGCATTGGTCCCATCACCGGCAACGGTTTTGCGTACCCGGGTCGATGAGAGACAGGTCAATATTTCGATCATATCGTGCCCGGATGCCGGGATACGGCTGCAAAGGGATTCGGCATCGGCATGGATTTTGGCCAGTGGTTGATCGTCGTCGATTTCCAAAATCAGTTCCAGGACGATTCCCGGTAGTGCATTACAATGACCTGACAATTGCCATCCAATTGGATTTTAACGGATTTATTGGTGCCCCCTTGCGATGGCCATATGTTCGTTGATTGTGTCTTTCCTGTAAAGCACCGGCTCTGCCGGTGAGACTCGGCAAAGCTCTGCCGTTACATCGTTGAAATGAAGGGTTCGCGCTGAATGGGGAAACGGCTCTGAACCACGGATAGATACGGATGAATACGGAGGGTAATGGAAAAATGCAAAGGATTGGATGAAAAATCCGTGTTGATCCGCGTTCATCCGTGGTTCATTGGTGTGCAATGGCCGAAGCGATGATCAACGCCGCACTTCGCCGGATAGTCCGAAAATGGCTGGACTCGGAGGGGGTGTCTCGTTGTCGGCGGTCGATCTTTTCTATACTGCCGCTTTTTTCGGGTCGACCCCTTTTTGGATCAATTTGACCAAGCGGTCGACGGTGACGGCATCGGTCACCGGCAACATTTTGAACTGGACGCCGATCTGTTGTTGCACGGTTTGAAGATTTTTTTTGTGACGGGCGACGGCAATGCGGCAGATGGTGCCGAAGGTGGAGAGAGGGGTGCCCTGGAGTACCGGACCGTGGATGGAGACGGTCACTTTGTCCCCTTTTTGCAAAAGGTTTTTTTTGCCGGGATCGGTGAAGGAGAGTCCCCCTTCGGAGAGATCCTGCAGATGGGCGGTGATCGGTTCACAACCCCGTTTTTGCACGGTGACCCGCAATTCCCAACTTTCCGGGACCTCCACGCGCGGTTTGTTGCGGACCTCGGTGTGTTTCAGGGTGTCGGGCAGGTCCAGTTGAATGCCCATACCCCCTTCGACCGGTTGCACTTTCTTGAAACGGCTGATGGTTTTGTAGAGGTGCAGACCGACGAAAAAGGCAATGTGAACCTGTTTGGATCGGCGAATCTTCAGGTTGCCGTCCGCCGGTTCCAGAGGTGTCAACAGAATGAACGGTTCCGGTTCGCCATCGGCTTGCTGATCCACCGCTTTTTTGCCGCCGACCTGGGCGGCGAACTGACTGAGAATGTCATCCACATCCTCTTTTTGACTCTTTTTTTTCTTCTTCAGGGTGGGTAACAGTCGCGCCCCATAGGTTCGATTGCCCTCTGCGGGGAGGACGACTTCCACCAGGCCACCTTCCGCGGCCGCTTGGTGGAAAATGGCCTGAATAGCGCCGATGTCCTTGATGATGTTTGCCATGATCCGCTGACCTGTGATCACAAATTGACGAAGGGCCGTGATCGGCCTTCACATGCCGTATCCCTTTCCCACCTGGATGTTTTCCCCTGGAGGATTGATCAAAAACGGTCGATGGTCTCTAACGCCGGAATACCCAAGTGTGATCAAAACGTAACAGCAAGAAACGGGCCGGTTGTCCATCCGGTATCGATCTATTCACCATATACGATCATCGGCAGCCAGGTGGCCAGATGTGGCCAGTAGGCCAGGGCGCCCAGGGCCAGCAGTTGGATCAGGATGAAGGGGATGATGCCCCGGTACATTTGAGTGGTGGTGATCTCCGCTGGGGCGACGCCGCGCAGATAAAACAGGGAAAAACCAAAAGGGGGCGTCAAAAAGGAGGTTTGCAGGTTGATGGCGATCATCACCCCCAGCCAGACCGGATCCAATCCCAGCGCCAACAGCGGCGGACCGACGATGGGGACGACGACGAAGGTGATTTCGATGAAATCGATAAAAAAACCAAGAAAAAACATCAATATCATGACGCCGAGCATGGCGCCGAAGGCCCCGCCCGGCAGGTCGCTCAACAGGTCCCGCACCAGATCGTCCCCACCGAAGCCCCGGAACACCAGGGAAAAGATGGAGGCCCCGACCAGGATCATGAACACCATGCTGGTGACGCGGGTGGTGCTGCGCATGACCTCACGCAACCGTTCCATATCCAGCTGTTTTTGCCGCATCGCCAGGAGGATGGCGCCGATGGCCCCGACCGAAGCCGCTTCGGTGGGTGTGGCCAGACCGCCGAGAATGGACCCCAGAACCGCCAGTATCAGGACCAACGGCGGGATGAGGACCTGCACCACCCGTGTCCACAGCGCCCGGCCGTGCAGGGTGCGTTCCTCCTTGGGGATGGCCGGCACGGTTTCCGGGCGCCAGAAGGCCAGAAGGACGATGTAGGCGATATAGAGGGCCACCAGGATCAAGCCCGGGATCAGGGCGCCGACGAACAGATCACCCACCGAAACCGTGCGCGGGGAGTAGATGCCCATGTCCAGTTGCGCCTGTTGATAGGCCGAGGAGATCACATCTCCCAACAACACCAGGACGATGGAGGGGGGGATGATCTGTCCCAGGGTGCCCGAGGCGCAGATGGCGCCGGTGGCGACGCCGGGATCATAGCCCCGGCGCATCATGGTCGGCAGCGACAACAGCCCCATGGTGACCACCGTGGCGCCGACGATGCCGGTGCTGGCGGCCATCAACATCCCCACCAGGGTGACGGAGATGCCCAGTCCACCCCGCAGGGGACCGAACAGGGCCGCCATGGTGTCCAGCAGGTGTTCGGCCACCTTGGACCGTTCCAGCACCACCCCCATGAAGATGAACAGGGGGACGGCGATCAGGGTTTCGTTGGTCATGATGCCGTAGAGCCGGTTGGGAACCGCCTCCAGGAAGGCGGTATCGAACAACTCGTAATGATCGCCGATCCAGGCCGCGAACAGGGCGGTGCCGGCCAGGGACAGGGCCACCGGATAACCGATCAACAGCACCAGGCAGACCCCCGCGAACATGTAGAGGGCGGCGAATTCCTCCATTTTCAGGCCTCCTCCCGTCCGAGCACGATCAGCAGGGATTGGCAGATTTGCGCGATGCCCTGCAGGGCGATCAGGACCGGCATGACGAGGATGATGCCCTTGAGCAGCCAGACCAGGTCCAATCCGCCGGCTTCCCGGGAACCTTCCATCAACTCCCAGGAGGCGGCGACATACTCCCAACTGATGTGCAGGATGAATAAGCAGACCGGCAGCAGCAGGAAGAGCGCTCCCAGGAGGTTGACCCAGGCCTTTTTGCGCGCCGACAGGGGACGGTAGAAGATGTCTACCCGTACATGGTCGTCATGTTTCAGGGTATAGGCCGCCGCCAGCATGAAAACGAAGGCGTGCATGTAGGTGACAGACTCCTGCATGGCGATCCAACCCTGGTTGAACAGATAGCGCAGCATGACCACGGCGAAGGTGACCAGGACCATGAGCAGGGTCAACCAGGAGGTGATTCGACCGACCCATTCGTTGAACCGGTCGATCCGGGTGTAAATGGTGCGCAGGAGAGTCATGATGATCGATTGCCGGGGTCAAAAACCACCGGTCAGGCCGAAGGTGAGAAATCCGTACTCCCTTTTGAACTTGTGGGAGCTGTACAGGTTATAGCTGAAAGGGACTTCGCCGACGAACTGGTTGGTCATGTATTGGGGGCGGAAATAGATGCCCACCCGTTCGGTCACCTTGTATCCCACCTCGCCGGTGATGTGATGGTTGCTGTCGTAGGCGGTCTTGTCGGCGTGTTGATATTTCTCGACCGCTTCGTCCAACTCGCCGCGGTCCCATTTTTGATAGCGGTAGCCAAGTTTGAGCCGCCAATCATCGTTGAACCATTTGAGCATGGCACCCAACTGGTAATAGTCGGCGTCATAGTTGACATAGAGCCCTTCGGGAATGGGCCGGGCCGGGTTGGTGTAGGTGAAATTTTGCACATTGCAGTTCGATGAACCGGAATTGACCAGGGTGGCTTCGATTCCCGGAACACCGTTGGCGGCGGCGGAGTAGGGGGTGATCTTGTATTCACAACCAGCGGTGAACAGATCGGCGAACAGTTCATCCACTTCCACTTCACTGTGGCCGAGGCCCAAAAAGGTGGAAAGGGTGGTTTTCGGGGTGAGACGCCAGGTAGCGATGATGTCTCCCTGGATCTGTTGGTCGGAGGGATCTTCCACGCGGATGTTCAAGGCCCTTTGACCGGTCCCCATGAACGGGGTCGGCGAACCTTTCAAGACCTGGTCGGCGCTGTCCCCCCAGGCGCTGACGCGCAGGGCCACGGCCGGCAGCCAGCCGCTGTTGATGGTGGCCTGATACTGGGCGCCGACCTGCCAGGTGTAGTTTTCCCCTTTGTCATAGGGGGTTTTGACGGACCGTCTCCAGAGGCCGCCATCCACCCACAGCCGCCGGGTCAGTGCCAGTCCGCCCCGCAGGTGATAACCGCTGTAGTCGCCGATGGAGTCGCCCCGGGGGTCCAGATATTCGTCACGCACCCCGAACAGATCGACTGTTTCATTCATCACGTCATAACCGGCTTCCACCTCGCCGTGCATCGGTTCATGACCGGGCATGGCGGTCAAAAATTCGTCCAGGGGGGCGGCGGTCAGCGGCAAGGGATGGAACAATAAAACCAGGAGGGCGGCCACTCGGGATATCGATTGACGGTTTTTGGGGCGTTCGGGGCTTGGGTAGGGTATCGTCACGACCGGATTCCTGGCCTGTAAAGTGAGTGGTGTGGGGCGGTTCAAATATCAACGGACCATTATAGCATCTTTCGTTGATGATGTGCATTGGTTGTCTTTCAGGAATCAACCCTCTCCATTTTCTTCGGTTGTCAATGGGGACAGGCCGGGAAAAGGGTGGGATCAGCTACCGGGGGCCGATTTTGCCCGTGCCAACAGGTTTTCCAGTTGTTGGAACATCGCCTTTTGATGATCGTTGATTCCGTGCAGTGCCCGGCCCCTGGAGATGGCCTGGCCGGCCTTGGCGAAATCGCCGGTCACCAGGGCATGCAAGGCGATGGTCAGTTGCACGTCCGGCATGTGCGGGGCGCTGGCGGCGAGGAGGGACAGGTGCCGATCGACCTCTTCGCTTCGTTCACGGAAGCGGCCGCTGTTGATCAGGTATTGAATTCTCGCCAACAGCAAGATCGGCTCATATTGGCCGCCATTGGCGCTGATGCTGAAAAGATGGTCGTTTTCAGCCGGGGACAACGGATTTTTGCCAATTTTTTCCGACCAGCCGATCAGGGCCGGATAGAGGATCAAACGGTTTTCCCGGTTCAGAGGATCGGCGGCGTGGGCCGCGTTGTACAGTTTGAACGCCTCTTCCGCATGACCGGCCTGCTGCAGGATTTTACCCTTGGTCCGCAAGGTTTCCCCCGTGTAATGGTGCAGGCCGCCGTATGACAGCAAAGGCAGGATCAACAGGGGGACCATGCGCAGGGCCCGATGCATCGAAGGGGGGGTGGGGATTTCAATACGGGGCAGGAAATCCCGGGTGGCATGGGCGACGAATCCCATTCCGATGACCGCCAGCAGCAAGGTGGACGGATTTTGCAGGGGAAAATCGATGAGAGAGTTAAAAAACACCATTAAAATCAACAAAAATCCAATCCGGGCCGTTGGTTCGATCGTAGGCTTGTGGCGCAGGCCGGCCAGCGGGAAAAAGAAAAATGGCAGGGTGATGGCCAAACCGATCAATCCAAAATCGGCCAACAGTTCCAGGAGTTCGTTGTGTGCGGTCCCGCTCAGTTTCTGTTTGACCGGTTGGAAATGCATCTCCTCACTGATGAAGTATGAGAGGTATGCCTCCTTGTAGAGTGGATAAAGCGCCTGAAAAGCCGCGGCGCCATGCCCGGTTACCGGGCGGTCCAGCCACAGGGCCGCCGTGTTCGTGTACAGGGTCAACCGCAGCATGGTCGACCTGCTCAATCCTTGTGTTTTCCATCCCATGGCGATCAGGGCGATGAGACCGGCGAGCACCACCGAAGCGATCACCGTTTTCCGGGGAACCGGCAGGCCGGATTGAATCAGCCACCGGGCCAAACCGAACAGCAGCAGGCCCAGACCGACGAACAGTTCGATTTTGCTGGGAGAGCGGATAAAATAATGAATCGTTGCCAGGAACACCAGTCCGGCGATGATGCGGGACAACCGGCCACCGGGGAATGTTTTGTCGAGGAAGGGCAGCAGACAGAAGGGGAGGGTGAGCAGGGAAAATTCCGTCACCAGGTTTTCATTGCCGAACAGCCCATAGGGAATGGGATAGGCGTACCATTCGCAGACCAGGACGATGATGCCGGCGCTGATCACCGCCAGGGTCAGGAGGTGGGCAAGGGATGTCGTCAGGGTGTTTTTCAGGTGGATGAAAAGGATTGCCGCCAAAAAAAATTTGCTCAAATAGGGGATGCCGGACAGGGGATCCGGCGACCAGAGCAGGGAGAGGGCGGCATAACCGGCAAAGGCCCAGAGACACCCGTCCAAAACATCCAGTTCGATCCGTTGTCGCCCTTGGGTCCGCCAACTCAGATGGAACAGGGCGAGCATGGCCAAAAACAGAAAACCCAACCATTTGGCGGCGGTAAAAATCAGCACGCCATCATAAACGGTGATGGCAATGAGGGTGACGATGGTTCCTGGAAAGAACAGTCCATAAAAAACAGGCATGATCCGAATCGTCTCTCCAGAAAAGGGATGGCGGGTGGGGTACAATCCGGTTCAGGGGCTTAAAACAATCTGACCGATATTGCGGTGGTAACGACGGCCACGATCATTATTGCTCCCAACTTGATGGTCAAGTGGCATACCATCCCCTTCATGCCGCGCTTGAGGTCTGCCCGAATGGTATCCGTTCTGACACCCCCTTGCAGGAGCGAGCTCGCTCGCGAACGGGAGATGCGTAACGGTCCGTTTTCCAAAGGTTCGCCTGCAAGCTGGCTCCTGAAGAAGAGGTTTTTTGGCAAGGGGGGCTGAACGGTTACTAAAGCAGCTTCACCAGTGCGGCGACAGCACCGACCGCCACGATCATCAATGTACCCAGCTTGATGGTCATACGGTATTCCAACTCCTTCATATCGCGCTTGAAGCCGGTATCGGACTCCTTTATGTCGCGCTTGAGATTGGCTTCCAACTCTTTCGTGTCACGCTTGAGGCTGGTTTCCAACTCTTTCATGTCATGCTTGAGGCTGGCTTCCAACTCTTTCATGTCACGCTTGAGGCTGGCTTCCAACTCTTTCATGTCACGCTTGAGGCTGGTTTCCAACGCCTTCATGTCGCGCTGCAAAGCGACGATATCCTGCTTGGTGGCCAGCCGTTCATCGATGATGCGGGCCTGCTCCTCGGCGAACACTTCGGATTGCTCCTCGGTGAAGCCGACCGACTTGAGCCGTTTGACCAGAGAGTGGGTATCGAAGGCGATAACGGTTTGCATGGCAAATTCCTCCTGCCAAAATCATAGCATGGTCCGGCCATGTTGGCGAAATGAATTTCCCGGTTGCGGATATGGGATGATGAATACATTTATGACAGGATGAAAGAAACCAGTACGGTTCTCGCGGTTCGAAGGAAATGAAACAGGAGGCGGTATTCAAAAAAAAGGCCGGGCGGAGTGAATCCGCCCGGCCTTTCCAGGAGGCGTCGATCGTTACGATCGGGTATGGCTCACTGGATGGTCAGCTTGCCGTTGACCGTGGGACCGACAATCGTGTCAGAAGAGGAATCCGGGAAGCGGTTGTTCAGCGTGGTGCCACTGGCATAACCAACCGGGACGCCGAAACCGATGCGGTAGGTGAAATCACCGGTGGTACCGCCGATATTCAACTGATTACTGCTGCCAACCTTGGTGTTGATCTTGGACAACAGGGCGGTGGCGTTGATGGTCAGGGCGTTTCCGGAGGCCGAGATCACGCTGCTGGAGGTGCTGCCTGTGGCATCGGCGATGGTGTTGCTGATCGTACCGCTGATGGCGGTTCCGGCGGAGTTCGTGCCTTTGTAAACCAGCGCGGCGCCGGAGGTAATCGATACCGAGACCGAAGACGGGGTGGTGTCGGAGCCGGAGGTGGCGCCGATGGAAACGTCGACGTTATCCAGGGTGGCGGTAATCGAACGGGAATCCCAGGAGGAGGTGCCATCGATGTAGAAGCCGAAGGTTTTCCCGGACCAACTCCTGGCGGCGGCGGTGGTGCCATCGCTGCTGGTGTAGGCCGTGACGTTACAGGTAAAGGTCACATCGTTGCGGCTGGAAACAGTAACGGCGGTACCATTGTTGACGGTACCGTCGCTGGCGAAGGTGACCTCGGTTCCACCGACGTTGACGGTATTGGCGGCACCTTGTGAACTGACGCAGGAGAGACCGTTGGTGACAGCGATAGTGGCTGCTTTGGCTTGATAAGTGGCCTTGTCGGTGTCGCTGTATGTCGGGGCGGTACCGCCGCTGGTCCGGGCTTTCGGAGAGGTTGCGCGCGCATCGATATTGGTGGCGAGATTGCCCGAGGTATAGCTGAAGCTGGCGTTGCTGCCGGCATAGGTCACGAGCTGGCTGTCAACGTTGGCGCCATTGTTCACCGCCGATTTCATGATGCTGGTCAACTCGGACAACAGGCTGCTGCTGGAACCACCGCCATCCTTGAAGGTTTTCATGAGACCTTGTTGTTTGGTCATCACCTCACCAGCGGTACCGGACAGGCTGGAGGCGGAGAGATCCAGGCCACCGAAAGACTCACCACTACCCAGGGTAACACCAATGGCGTCGGCCACGGAGCTGTCGCTGCTGGTGGCCAGGGCGTCGAGTTGGTCGCTGGAGTAACCACCGGTCTTGACGGAGTCGATCGTCAGGCTGGCCGAAGCATCGGAGAAGACATTCGGGTGAACGGTTTGCGCGGTGGTGGTGGAGAGGGAGGCCGTGGCCTTGAGCCCGGCACCCTTCGCAAGGGTCACCGTGGTGTCGTTCTCTTCATCGTAGTAGGTGCCGTAAACCTCGACGACGCTGAGGCCGGTCCAGGAGACCGTACCGGAGTAGCTGCCGTCGGTGCAGGTGGCTTCCTTGTAGTTGGTGTCACTGAGACCATCGACGGTATCGGTGGGGTCCACCTGGGAGATCACGGCCGTGCAGGTGGTGAAGGCACCCTTGGTCGGCGTACCGGAGACCGAAGAGGAGGAGGTGCTGCTGCTTCCACCGCTACCGCCACCGCCACCGCAGGCGGCGACACCGACGACAAAAGCCCCAGCCAGGGCCAACATACTGATCTTCTTGGACATCTGTTTTATCCTCCGTTCGTCCATGGTTAGGTCACTCCCTTTTCGAAGTAGAAAAATTGGTCTCTTCCCATCAAGAGGGGGACAAGTTTGTAAAAGGATCGATTGCGATGAATTTCCCGGTTGCGGATTTCAGGCGATTATCACGTATATGGAAGGATGACGGAAAACGGTGAGGTGTTCCCTGATTCTTTAAGGCGTCCCTTGATTTCTCAATTTCGAAACCAAATGCTACCGTCCGGTCAGAGCAACTTCACCAGTGTGGCGACAGCACCAACGGCCACGACGATCAATGTGCCCAACTTGATGGTCATGCGGTACTCCAACTCCTTTATGTCGCGCTTGAGGCTGGTTTCCGATTCCTTCATGTCGCGCTTGAGGTTGACCTCCAACGCCTTCATGTCACGCTGCAAGGCGACGATATCCTGCTTGGTGGCCAGCCGTTCATCGATGATGCGGGCCTGCTCCTCGGCGAACACTTCGGATTGCTCCTCGGTGAAGCCGACCGACTTGAGCCGTTTGACCAGAGAGTGGGTATCGAAGGCGATAACGGTTTGCACGGCAAGTTCCTCCTGCCGGAATCATAGCATGGTTCGGCCATGATGGCGAAATGGATTTCCCGGTTGTGGATTTCAGGCGAAAATTACATTTATGGAAGGATGGCGGAAAACGGTAAAGCACCTCTTTGATTTCTCAATTTTAAAATCAAATAGTATCGTCGGTCAGAGCAGCTTCACCAGTGCGGCGACAGCACCGATGGCTACGACCATCAATGTACCCAACTTGATGGTCATACGGTATTCCAACTCCTTCATGTCACGCTTGAAGTTGGTTTCCAGCTCCTTCATGTCGCGCCTGAGGCCGGCTTCCAACTCTTTCATGTCACGCTTGAGGCTGGTTTCCAACGCCTTCATGTCGCGCTGCAAAGCGACGATATCCTGCTTGGTGGCCAGCCGTTCATCGATGATGCGGGCCTGCTCCTCGGCGAACACTTCGGATTGCTCCTCGGTGAAGCCGACCGACTTGAGCCGTTTGACCAGAGAGTGGGTATCGAAGGCGATAACGGTTTGCATGGCAAATTCCTCCTGCCAAAATCATAGCATGGTCCGGCGATGTTGGCGAAATGAATTTCCCGGTTGGGTATTTCAGGCGAAAATTTCATTTATGGAAGGATAGCGGAAAACGGTAAGGTATCCCTTTGTTTTCTTGATTTTAAAGGGATGTCTGCTGGGGGCTGATCGGTTTGAGGGATTAAAGCAGCTTCACCAGTGCGGCGACAGCACCGATGGCTACGACCATCAATGTACCCAACTTGATGGTCATACGGTATTCCAACTCCTTCATGTCACGCTTGAAGTTGGTTTCCAGCTCCTTCATGTCGCGCCTGAGGCCGGCTTCCAACTCTTTCATGTCACGCTTGAGGCTGGTTTCCAACGCCTTCATGTCGCGCTGCAAAGCGACGATATCCTGCTTGGTGGCCAGCCGTTCATCGATGATGCGGGCCTGCTCCTCGGCGAACACTTCGGATTGCTCCTCGGTGAAGCCGACCGACTTGAGCCGTTTGACCAGAGAGTGGGTATCGAAGGCGATAACGGTTTGCATGGCAAATTCCTCCTGCCAAAATCATAGCATGGTCCGGCCATGTTGGCGAAATGAATTTCCCGGTTGCGGATTTCAGGCGATAATCACATTTATGGAAGGATAAAGGAAAACGGTAAGGAGGTATCCCTTGGTTTCATAGCAGCTTTACCAGAGCGGCGACAGCACCGACGGCCACGACGATCAATGTACCCAACTTGATGATCATGCGGTACTCCAACTCCTTCATGTCGCGCTTGAGGTTGATCTCCAACGCCTTCATGTCACGCTGCAGAGCGACGATATCCTGCTTGGTGGCCAGCCGTTCATCGATGATGCGGGCCTGCTCCTCGGCGAACACTTCGGATTGCTCCTCGGTGAAGCCGACCGACTTGAGCCGTTTGACCAGAGAGTGGGTATCGAAGGCGATAACGGTTTGCATGGCAAATTCCTCCTGCCAAAATCATAGCATGGTCCGGCCATGTTGGCGAAATGAATTTCCCGGTTGCGGATTTCAAGCGATAATCACATTTATGGAAGAATCATGAAATAACGGCAAGGCGTTCCTTGATTTTCTCCAAAAATAAAAAAGGCCGGGCGGAGTGAATCCGCCCGGCCTTTTCAGGAGGTGCCGATCGTTACGATCGGGTACGGCTTACTGGATGGTCAGCTTGCCGTTGACCGTGGGACCGGAAACCATGTCAGAAGAGGAATCCGGGAAGCGGTTGTTCAGCGTGGTGCCACTGGCATAACCAACCGGGACGCCGAAACCGATGCGGTAGGTGAAATCACCGGTGGTACCGCCGATATTCAACTGATTACTGCTGCCAACCTTGGTGTTGATCTTGGACAACAGGGCGGTGGCGTTGATGGTCAGGGCGTTTCCGGAGGCCGAGATCACGCTGCTGGAGGTGCTGCCGGTGGTATCGGCGGTGTCGTTGCTGACCGTACCGCTGATGGAGGTTCCGGCGGAGTTCGTACCTTTGTAAGCCAGCGAGGCGCCGGCGGCAACCGACACCGAGACCGAAGACGGGGTGGTGTCGGAGCCGGAGGTGGCGCCGAGGGAAACGTCGACCATATCCAGGGTGGCGGTAATCGAACGGGAGTCACCGGAAGAGGTGCCATCGATGTAGAAGCCGAAGGTTTTCCCGGACCAGGTCTTGGCGGCGGCGGTGGTGCCATCGCTGCTGGTGTAGGCGGCGACGTTACAGGTGAAGGTCAGATCGCTGCTGCTGGAAACAGAGACGGCGGTACCACCGTTGACGGTACCATCGCTGGCGAAGGTGACCTCGGTTCCACCGACGTTGACGGTATTGGCGGCGCTTTGCGAGCTGACGCAGGAGAGACCGTTGGTGACAGCGACGGCGTCGGCCTGGCTGTTGTACGTGGTCTGATCGGTAGAGCTGTAGGTCGGAGCCGTACCGCCGCTGGTGCGGGCTTTCGGCGTGGACACGCGGGCTTTGACGTTGGTGGCGAGATTGCCCGAGGTATAGGAGAAACCAGCGGTGTTGCCGGCATAGGTCACGAGTTGGCTGTCAACGTTGGCGCCGTTACTCACCGCCGAGGTCACGATGCTGCTCAGGTCGCCCAACAGGCTGCTGCTGGAACCACCACCGTCCATATGGGTTTTCATGAGACCTTGTTGTTTGGTCATCACCTCACCAGCGGTACCGGTCAGGGACGAGGCGGAGAGATCCAGGCCACCGAAAGACTCACCGCTACCCAGGGTAACACCAATGGCGTCGGCCACGGAGTTGTCGCTGCTGGTGGCCAGGGCGTCGAGTTGGTCGCTGGAGTAACCACCGGTCTTGACGGAGTCGATCGTCAGGCTGGCCGAAGCATCGGAGAAGACATTCGGGTGGACGGTTTGCGCGGTGGTGGTGGAGAGGGAGGCCGTGGCCTTGAGCCCGGAACCCTTCGCAAGGGTCACCGTGGTGTCGTTCTCTTCATCATAGTAGGTACCGTAGATCTCGACGACGCTGAGGCCGGTCCAGGAAACCGTACCGGAATAGCTGCCGTCGGTGCAGGTTTCTTCTTTGGTGTTGGTGTCGCTGAGACCATCGGTGGTGTCAGTTGGGTCCACCTGGGTGATCACGGCCGTACAGGTGGTGAAGGCACCCTTGGTCGGCGTACCGGAGACCGAAGAGGAGGTGGTGCTGCTGCTGCTTCCACCGCCGCCACCGCAAGCGGCGACACCAACGACAAAAGCCCCGGCAAGGGCCAACATACTGATCTTCTTGGACATCTGTTTCATCCCCCGTTCATTCATGGTTAGGTCACTCCCTTTTCGAAAGTAGAAAGATTTGTCTCTCCCCATCAAAAGGGGGACAAGTTTGTAAAAGGATCGATTGTGATTTCAGCTGGTGGAGAATATTGCGAAATTTTAACCCCTCACCGAACATCCCGGCGATCCTGCCAAATCCACTGGTTGCTTGTCAATGAAAAAATATACACCAAAAAAAACCGGTAGAAAAATGCACAATACGCTGAATTTTAAGACTTTTTGTTGCCCGTCCCGTTTTCTGGGTTTCGCTAACCCGGTGAGTATGTTGCAAAATTGTGACGGGTTTGCCGACGGGATCGACTGGTCAAAACGAAAAGACCGTTTATTCTTTCATCGACCGGTTTTATGTTTCCCTCCTTTTGGTCAATAGCCGAGTTTTATACCGGAATCGCGGTCCGGAATGCAAATGGGTTTTTTTTATGTGTGTATCGATTGGGCTGGTTTACGGTTCCGGTTGTACGGTTGCCGGCAAGGCCCCGGTGCCGGAAAAGGCGGCGCCATTGAGAAAACCGTGCGGCAACATGCCACCGCGGGAGGCCCGTTTGCCGGCCCACAGGGTGAGGTCGGTCAGGGTGCGGCTGCGTTTTCCCTTGATGAGGGTGAAGCCCTTCTCCGGATCGAACGTGGTGGCGTCGATCAGGGTTTCCCCTTTGAGCAAACGTTGGATACGCACCCCTTTGCCACGGGAGAGGAGGGGGAACGCCTTCAGGTCACAGGCCAACAGCAGGCGGCCGGAGCTGATGACCGCCAGGTTCGGTCCCCGTACCGGCAGCACGTGCAACAGCCGGTCCCCGGGCTTGAAGGAGATGACCTGCTTGCCGGTGCGATGGCTGGTCACCAGGTCCTTGCCAAGGATACGGAACCCCTGTGCCAGGCGGGTGGTGACGAAATATTCCTTTTCCGGGTCGACCGTCAATCCCCACTCCACCGGATCACCCCCTTCCAGGTCGAAGGTGACGGTGAGGGGATCGCCGAATCCCTTGCCGGAGGGCAACCGGTCGACGAGGGTGGAAAAGGCCTTGCCCGACCGGGAGATGAAGGAGACGGTTTCATTGGTATAGGCCATGATCGGCATCAACAGCCGATCCGCGCCCTTGAAACGGATTTTTTCCAGGGCGGTCTCATCCTGACCGCGTATGGTCTTGACCCAACCTTTGCGGGAGAGAATGACGGTGACCGCCTCCCGGGGGGCCAGGTCCTCCGGTTTCAGGGTCACCTCCGGCGGCGCTTCGGCCAGTTCGGTACGGCGCGGATCGGCGAACTCCTTGCGGGTTTGGCGCAACTCCCGGCGCACCGCCCGCCACATGCTGCGATCATCTTCCAGCATCTGGCGCAGTTCCGCCGCCCGGGCCTCCTTGTCGGCGATCTCCTGGCGGATGTTCATCTCCTCCAGGCGGCGCAGGGAGCGCAGACGCAGGTTCAGGACCGCTTCCGCCTGCTCCTTGTCGAGCTGGAACCGTTCCATCAATACCGGCGCCGGATCATCGTGCTCCTTGATGATGGCGATCACCTCATCGATGTTCAGGTGGACGATCAGAAAGGCCTTGAGCAGGTGCAGCCGTTCGCCGATGCGGGCCAGTTCGTAGCGGGCGCGGCGGGTGTGAACCTCGAAACGGTGCGCCAGCCAGGCATTGAGCAGCCCTTTGAGGTCCATCACCTCCGGTCGGGTATCGGTGGTGATGACGTTCAGGTTGATCGTGACCCGGACCTCCATGTCGGTGTGCCGGAAGAGATAGGCCATGATCAATTCCGGGTCCATGCGGTTGGACCGGGGTTCCAGGACGATGCGCAGCTCGGTGTCGGACTCATCGCGCACATCGGCCAGGAATGGACAGTTGCGGTTGAGGATCAACTGGGCGATGCGTTCGATCAAGCGGGATTTTTGCACCTGATAGGGGATCTCGGTGACCACCAGGCGCCACATGCCGTGCCGGAGGTCCTCTTTGGACCAGCGCCCGCGCAGGCGCAAGCTGCCGCGACCGCTTTTGTAGGCTGCCAGCCGTTCCGCCCGATCGGAGACCAGGATGCCGCCGGTGGGAAAATCGGGTCCGGGCAGGATGTTCAGGAGTTCCGCCGTATCGGCGGTGGGTTTTTCCGTCAACAGCAGGCAGGCATCGATGATTTCACCGACATTGTGTGGCGGAATGGCCGTGGACATGCCGACGGCGATGCCGCTGGAACCGTTGGCCAGCAGGTTGGGGAAGCGGGCCGGCAACACCACCGGTTCCTTGGCCGAACCGTCGTAGGTTTCGGAAAAATCGACGGTGTCCTGGTCCAAATCCTCCAGTAGCGCCCAGGCCACCCGGGTCAGGCGTGATTCGGTGTAGCGCATGGCGGCGGCGCCGTCGCCGTCGATGTTGCCGAAATTGCCCTGTCCGTCCACCAGCGGATAGCGCAGGGCGAAATCCTGGGCCAGGCGGACCATGGCGTCATAGGCGGCCTGATCACCGTGGGGGTGGAACTTGCCGATGACATCACCGACCACCCGCGCCGATTTTTTGAAACGGGTCCCCGGCTCCAGGCGCAGGGCGCGCATGGCGAACAGGATGCGGCGGTGGACCGGTTTCAGCCCATCACGCACATCCGGCAGGGAGCGGCTGATGATGGTCGACAGGGCATAGGCGAGATAGCGGGTCTCCAACTCGACGCGCAGGGGTGTTTCATCCACCCGGCCATCGTCGAAATTCAGTTGGAGCTGGTCCGAAATCACGGGGTCGTCCCTTGTTCTTCCGGGGTGGCGTGTTTGGTCGGCAGACCGGCCCGGGTGCGCAGTTCGTCCTCCAGGGTCCACAGGGCCGATTCATTTTCCTGCAGATAGCGTTTGGCGTTCTCCCGGCCCTGGCCGATGCGTTCCCCGTTCAAGGAGTACCAGGCGCCCGATTTTTCCACCAGTTTTTCCTCCACCGCCAGGTCGAGGATCTCCCCTTCCAGGGAGATGCCGGTGCCATAGTTGATGTCGAACTCGACGGTGCGGAACGGCGGGGCGAGCTTGTTTTTGACCACCTTGACCTTGGTGCGGTTGCCGATGACGTTTTCCTTGTCCTTGATGGCGCCGACCCGGCGGATGTCCAGACGCACCGAGGCGTAAAATTTCAGGGCGTTGCCGCCGGTTGTGGTCTCCGGGTTGCCGAACATGACGCCGATCTTCATGCGGATTTGATTGATGAACAGGACCATGGCGTTGGAGCGGGAGATGGAGCCGGTCAATTTGCGCAGGGCCTGGGACATGAGGCGGGCGTGCAGCCCGACATGGGAATCGCCCATCTCCCCTTCGAGTTCCGCCTTGGGGGTCAGGGCCGCCACCGAATCGACCACCACCAGGTCCACGGCGCCGGAGCGGACCAGCATGTCGACGATCTCCAGGGCCTGTTCGCCGGTATCCGGTTGGGAGATCAACAGTTCATCCATGTTGACCCCCAGCCGTCGGGCGTAGGTGGGGTCCAGGGCGTGTTCGGCATCGACGAAGGCGGCGACGCCGCCCATTTTTTGCGCTTCGGCCACCGCGTGCAGGGCCACGGTGGTCTTGCCCGATGCCTCGGGGCCGTAGATTTCCACCACCCGTCCCCGGGGCAGGCCGCCGATGCCCAGGGCCATGTCCACCCCCAGGGAACCGGTGGAGATCACCGGTACGTCACGGGTCGCCTCGCCGCTCATGCGCATGATGGAACCTTTGCCGCATTGGCGTTCGATCTGGGCGATGGCCGCATCCAGGGCTTTGGCTTTGTTGCCTTCCAGGGCCATGATTTCTCCTCTGTCGTTGCTGTGGTCGTGCCGTCAAAAAACCGTTTGATCCGTCAATTCCCCAATGTCGCCAAGGTAACAGTTTCATCCCGGTTTTTTCCAGGGTTGGCGGGGCGGGCCGGCGGCAATGGATTGCCCGCGCAGCCGGTTCGCGTATAGAATGCCTCGTTTACGGTTTCACAGGTGATCGATACCGGTCCGGTTCCCATCCGGCCCATAGCCATTTTTCATCCCTTATATATAAGATGCAGAGGAGGGGAAGCGCATGGAAATTTCCGAACTGCTGGCCTTCAGTGTCAAAAACAAGGCATCCGACCTTCATGTTTCCGCCGGAATGCCGCCTCTGATCCGGGTCGATGGCGACATTCGTCGCATCAACGTGCCGGATCTGGACCATGAGCAGGTCCACGACATGATCTATGACATCATGAACGACAAACAGCGCAAATCCTTCGAGGAGGATTTGGAGTGTGACTTTTCGTTCGAAATCCCCGGCCTGGCCCGGTTCCGTGTCAACGCCTTCAACCAGAACCGGGGCGCCGCCGGGGTGTTCCGGACCATCCCTTCGGAAATTCTCACCCTGGAACAGCTCAACGCTCCGGCCATTTTCAAGGAGTTTTCCGATACCCCGCGCGGCATCGTCCTGGTCACCGGTCCCACCGGTTCCGGCAAATCGACCACCCTGGCGGCGATGATCGACTACAAGAACAAGAGCGAATATGGTCACATCCTGACCCTGGAGGACCCGATCGAATTTGTTCATCAATCCCATAAATGTCTGATAAACCAGCGGGAAGTCCATAGGGACACCAAAAGTTTCGAAATGGCCCTGCGGTCGGCCCTGCGTGAGGATCCCGATGTCATCCTCGTCGGTGAGATGCGCGATCTGGAGACCATCCGTCTGGCCCTCTCCGCCGCCGAGACCGGCCATCTGGTTTTTGGCACCCTGCACACCACCTCCGCCGCCAAGACCATCGACCGTATCGTCGATGTGTTCCCGGCCGCGGAAAAGGACATGATCCGCACCATGCTCTCGGAATCCCTGCGCGCGGTCATTTCGCAAAACCTGTTGAAGAAAAAAGGCGGCGGGCGGGTGGCGGCCCATGAGATCATGGTCGGAACCTCGGCGATTCGAAACCTGATCCGTGAAAACAAGATCGCCCAGATGTACTCCGCCATTCAAACCGGTCGCAATGTCGGTATGCAGACCTTGGAACAGTGTTTGCATGACTTGCTCAAGAAGGGCCTCATCACCCGTGACGCGGCCCGTGACAAGGCCAACATCAAGGACTCCTTCAAGTAGTGGCAGAGGGGGTCCGTTCATCCCAGGAAAAGAGCTCCCATGGACCGATCCCCCATTCGCCATCTGTTGATCGCATGCTGCCTGGCCGTTGGGCTTGCCGGATGCGTGCCACCGCCGACGGTGGTGGCCGCCCGGCAGGCCAAAATGCCGGTGGTTCAAAGCGAGGTGGATTTGATTCGCATGAGTCACTCGGTGACCGATGCCCTGGTGGCGGAGCTGCGAAAAAACCATCCATCCTTCCACCGCCGCAAACCGATCCTGGTCGCCAGTTTCGTCAACCGCAACATATTGGACAACTCTTCGGAGTTGGGGCTGTTGATCGCCGATCATGTCGCCTCCCGTTTTACCCAGCAGGGGTATGCGGTGGTGGAGCCCAAGTTGCGGCGGGATCTGGCCATCCGCAAGGAACATGGTGAGTTCATCCTCTCCCGCGATATCGACAAACTGTCCCAGGACAACAAGGCCTATGCCGCCGTGGTCGGCAGTTACACCGAAACCCGCGATGTCCTGGACTTCACCGCCAAGATCGTCCAGATCAAAAGCCGGCAGGTCCTGGCATCGGTGGATGCCAAGGTTCCCCTGGGCGCCACCACCCGTGATCTGTTGATCAACAGCGGTGGCGGCACCCCGATCACGGTGGTGAATCAATGACGATGCCTGTTTCCAGCGGCGTGTTCCGCCGGGCGTTGTTCGCCTGTCTGTTCGGCGCCGCCGCCCTGTCGGCGGCGGGTTGTGTCGAACAACGGTCGCATCCGCTGATTTCCCAACCGCTCTCCGGACCGGCGCGGGTGGCCATCTCCACCGTCACCACCCGGGCGGCGGATGCCATGATGGTCAACATCGGCGATCGTCTGCGGCGCCGGGAAAAAATTCTCCCGGCCAGCTTCGTCGAGGAGGGAAATTTCGACCAGACCTCACCCCTGGGCCGCCTGCTGGCCCGACAGATGGCCGCCCGGTTCACCCAGGCCGGTTTTTCGGTGGTGGAGATCAAGCTGAGCAAAAATATCCGCCTGCGCCCGGGCGAGGGTCAGTTCGCCCTGACCCGCGAACTGGAAAAAATCGCCCAGACCCAAAAGGCCCACGCCATCCTGGCCGGCAGTTACGTCACCGCAAAAAATCAACTCTATGTCCATGCGCAACTATTGCGCCTGCGCGATGGCGTCGCCCTGGCCTCGGAAAATTTCAGCCTGCCGCTGACCCACAATTTACGCGTGTTGCTCGGTCAAAATCCCTGATCCGGAAATCAAACAGTAGGCATCCATAAAAAAGGTCACGGTGTTCCGTGGCCTTTTTTTGTGGATGTATGTTTAGGAGGGTGGTTCTTGGTTTCTGAAACTTTTTCGATGGTCATGGCTGGAAAACCGGGATAATATTTTCGGTTGTTCCCGTCGGCAAGGGCCGATGGGGAACCGTTCAACCGGGGTGATGTCGAATCAATCACCAAACCACGGGGTGACCATCCACCATGGCCGAAGCACCGAATCCCGACCGTTTTCCTGCGATTGCCGTTTTGTTGAACCGCCTGCTCCGGGATGAAGACCCGGAATTGCGGGCGCTGGCGGAAAATTTTTACTATGATGAACGTCCAGCCGGGTCCGGCATCGATCTTTACAACCGCTTGCTTTCCGAAGGGGAAGCCGCCACCCCGTCGGAGTGGAAAGACCGGCACACGGACTATTTCAATGCCGAACTGGATATCCATCACCAGGATCAAAAAATTTCCTGGACCTTTCGTCCGGAAAATTCGATAGACTGGTTACGGAAGGTCCAGGGCGATCTACAGTTGGTGCGCCTGGAAAATGCCAACTGGATCTGTGACGCCGCCCATGTGACCTTTTTCGAACTGGAAGAGATGGTTCGGAAACAGCACCAGGGCAGTGAAAAGGAGAAAATCGCGGCGCAAAAATCGTTGCGCGGGGTCTGCGAACGTTGGAACCGGGTGAGAAAAAAACGGCCGGCGTTTTGCACCACCTGGGCCGAAGTGGCGGATATTCTCGACGAGGACGATTGGGCCGAACGGTTGCGGGATCGCATGGGACTGGGACATCTGACACCTGAAATACCGTTTGATGGGGTGGGTGGCGAGTCCTGCAAGGTGGTGTTGATGAACTACACCGTTTTGGAAGCGACCCATGATTCTGAATACGAAGGGTTGGTGGTGCCCACCATCCTCGATGGCGAAATGGGGCCGCATTTTTTTCCGGCACCGGTTCCCGGCCCGGAGGCGGATGCCAGTTATGGCAACGGCGGACGCACGGTCAATCTGACGGCGGTCAAGGGATCGAACGACTATCAATTCGGTTGTGAACTGTTGCATCCGGCCATGATCTATAAACCACACCATCTTCTGCGCACCGGTGTGATCGACAAACCACCGGGATTGGAATTGGAACGGGCGCGCGGTTATCATCTGCCCTGGATACGTTTGATGTTGGACCGGCAGGATTTTGCCCCGGGTTGGGAGGATGAAACGTGAGTCGACAGGTTGAGCGGTGGCGTCAAGCGTTCCTCGCCGATGGTCAAAAGGCGGTTCAAGAGGTACTGGCGCAACGGTTTTACCTCGGGACGCTGGAACGGGCGCAACCCTCGGAGGCGTTGGCCCGCATGGTTCCCGCCGCCAGTCCACAGCGACGGCGCTTGGATGCCTCGGTCGGGGGCTGGTTGCAATCGGTCTGGCTGCGGCCAACGCCCGATGGATTGACCTCGGAACGGTTCGCCAATGCCTTGATCCAGGCCTTTCGCACCGTCGGCTTTGCCGAATTGATCGATACCCGCGCCTGGCTGCGTTCGGTTTGGCCCCAGGGCGGTCCCTGGTTGCGCGGTTTTCTCTTTGGTGAGGCGACCGATCCCGAGCACGCTTTTTACGGCGCCCTGGTTCTTAATCAGCCGGATAGCGGACTGCAACGTCTCTGGTTGGCCCTGGCCGCCCTGCGCGATGGCCGTCCCGTTTATCATGCCGCTACCGGTTTGAGCGGTTTGCGCCACCTGCCCGGTGATGGCCGGCGGCCGCACCCGGCCTTGATCACCGGCATGCTGGCCTATGCCGAGGCCCTGGCTCATCGACGGCCACAGGAGTTGGCGGCGTGCGAACAAGATTGGCTGCGGGAGATGGCCTTTCTCGGTGAAATGATTCCCGTGAGCGGCAGCGCCTGGGGGCGCTATTTCGGCGAAGCCCTACGGGTGCGCCCCCTGTCCGCCGAACCGAAAAAATGGCTCGACCGGGCCTTTCCCGAGGCTGAAAAACATCGGACCAGCATCAAAAAAAAATCATCGACCAAACTGTTGCCATCCTATGATGAAGTGAAAGGCATGGTCGGGCGGGTGATGAAACGGGAACCGATGGAAAATTTGCGGCCCGCTCTGGAAAATTATTTCAATCGTTATCGAAAATATACCCTGGAGACCGGTGACAATTATCATCTGACCCGTTTTTTCAACAACATCGGCAGCCGAATCCTGGACCGGGATGCCATCTGGGTGCGGGAGTTGGCTCACGAGGCGGTGCGCTGGTCGCCGGATAATTTTCCCAGTTGGTCGTTGTTGGCCCGGGCCCTGGTGGCGGAGGGGGATTGGCGGCGGGTGCAGGCGGTCTACTGGCATGCCCGGCGCCGTTTTCCGCATGATGTCAAATCTCACAAGCAACTGGGCCATGCCCTGCTGGAACGGGGTGACACTCAAACCGCCATTGCCGTTTTCCAGGAGGCGATGCGTCTATTCCCGGATGATGTATTTTGTTACAGCGAATATGGCAATGCCCTGTCGCTTGATGGCCAGTTGGAGGAATCGGCAGCGGCCTACCGGGCGGCGCATCGACAGTTCGGGGATATCGTCAGTATCACCTCCTTGGCCTACGTCCTGATCGATCAAGGCCGTTTGTCGGAGGCGGATGGCGCCGTGGCGACCGCGCTGGCCATTGATCGCAACCATCCATATATAATCAAGGTTCAGCGCCTGTTGGCGCGGGCCAGGGCCGGGGAAAAGATACCACCGAGAGCCATAAAGCCAGCCCCCACCGGTCGTGATGGTGATCCATCGACCTTGGCCGATATCACCGGTCTCTCCTTTGCCACCGCTCCGGACTTGGGGCGGGCGGTTTTGTGGCGCCGGCAGGGTGTCGAGGGGTTGTCCCGGGCCAAAAGCGCCCGCGATTCGTTGCCAGCCGGTTCGATCAAGTCGATCGAGGAAGGATTGTCCCTGGCCATCCGCGATGGGTGGCCGGCGGCGGCGGAATTTTTGGCCGTGGCCGTGGGCCGCAACGGTGGGGATGGTCCCTTGCGCATCCATCGCAACCGCGCGCAGGTTCGGGCCGGGCAGACGGTGGACTGGCGTTATGAGGCGGCGCGGTTCACCCGGTTCGAACCGGTGATTCTCACCGAACGCAATCAACGGGCGCCCAGCTATCCCGAACCGGATGTGGACGATCCGCGCGCTCCGGAGGAGGATCGGTTGCGCCATTGGTATTCCCTCACCGCCAACCGGGAAGGGTTGCGCGATTTGGCCGAAGAGGATTTGATCGCCGTCTATCAAACCTGATCGATTGATCCGGTAAAGCGGAAAAAAACAAAAAAGAGTGACGATGCATCGTCACTCTTTTTTTATGGTCCGTTTTTTGATGAATCATCGATCATCACGGCAACGGCTTGAATTCATTGTCACCGTTTCCGGTCGGGGCGGGGTGGACCGGTGGCGAAAGCGGGTGTTTGGCGTGGAATTTGCTTGGCCTTTCTCTCTTGAATCATCTCTGTCAAGCCATTATGAACCCCCCCTGGAGTCGGATGGTGTATCGAAGCCCTTTTTGTTCCGCATCGATTGTTCCTTCCGGTCCCCGTTCCGCCGCGGATGGAACCGCTGGCAAGGGGTGCTTGGCCGGGTCCCGGATCCGTTGGAACCTTCGTCAGCCGGAATGATGCGATTAAAACGGCAAAAATGGATCATTTTGGGCACGCTCCTGGTCGGGGCCTGTGTGGATGCCCCTGTCATGAAACCGGTCGGCCACATCCTGCCGCCGGCGCCGGTACAGGGATCGATTCCGGATCCCGTCACCCACTCCCCGCCGTCGACAGCGCCCGATCCATCGTTGTTGCAGGAGAGTTTCAAGGATGTCTACACCATCTCCGTGGTGGCCATGTCGGTGAAGGACCTCCTGCACGCCCTGGCCAGGGATGCCAAGCTGAATGTGGATGTTCATCCGGATGTTCAGGGGTTGGTGACCCTGAATATCGTCGATCAAACCCTGCCGCAAATTTTGGAGCGTATTTCCCAACAGGTCAGTTTGCAATACGAGGAGAAGGCCGGCACTCTGCTGGTCCGGCCGGATCGTCCCTATGTTCATACCTATCAGGTCAACTATCTCAATTTGCAGCGCAAGGCCGGCAGCGGCCTGCATTTGAGCAGCCAGATCATTGCCAACGATCGCGCGGACTCCGAGGAGCTGGAACCGGCGGTCAACCAGGAAACTTCCACCGTTACCGTTGAAAATACGTCCGAAAACCAGTTTTGGGGCACCCTGGTCACCAACATTCGAACATTGCTCTCCACCGCCGGGTCATCTCCAGTGGGGGCGATTTTGGATGATGCCGGGGAGGTCAACGATGTGGATGAGATCATCGTTCGTCCGGAAGCCTTGGACAAACGGAAGGAAACGACGATCCTGGATGATCAATCCGGTTCGCAGGATGGCGAAACCATGGTATTCGCCGATCCGCAGAGCGGTCTGCTCACCGTGCGCGCCACCGCCCGGCAACATGAGGAGGTGCAGCGGTTTCTCGATCGGGTCATGGCCGGTTCCCGCCGTCAGGTGCGGATCGAGGCGACGGTCCTGGAGGTGCGTCTCAACGATCGTTTCCAGTCCGGGGTCGATTGGTCGGCGGTACGGGACCTGTCGCACAACCGCAGCGTCAGCCTGATCACCATTCCGGTCAATACCCAGGCCGGCGTGAACCAGATCATCGCCAAGGAAGATCCGGTCTTTACCCTGGACATGGCCAATCCGGTCTCCGAACTGGCCAATATCACCGGTAATATTCACAACGTCAGCACCGCCGTTCGGCTGCTCAACCAGTTCGGGGATGTCAAGGTTCTGTCGACGCCAAAACTGGTGGCCCTCAACAATCAGATGGCGGTGTTGAAGGTGGTGGATAACGAGGTCTATTTCACGGTGGAAAAAAATGAATCCACCAATACCAATACCACCGCCACCACCTATACCTCCAAGATTCACACGGTCCCCATCGGTCTGGTGATGAGTGTGCAGCCGCAAATCAGCCCCGATGATGAGGTGACCCTGATCGTGCGGCCCACCATTACCCGTATCATCGATTTCGTCACCGATCCCAATCCCGACCTGGCCCGGGCCAAGATCACCAGCCGCGTGCCCAAGATTCAGGTGCGGGAGATGGAATCCATTTTGAGCGTGCGCAGCGGTCAGGTGGCGGTCATCGGTGGTTTGATGACCAACGTCGTCAACAAGGATCGCAATACGGTTCCGGGTCTGGTCAATCTGCCGCTGTTCGGCGACTTGTTCCATAGCCGCGACGATACCATCAGCAAGACCGAACTGGTGCTCTTTTTGCGGCCCACCGTCATTCGCAACGACCTGGACCTGGCCTCCAGCCGGGATACCGATCGGTTGCGTGATATCGGTGCCGTTGATGATCGGGATGGCATGGGTTGGGGGGTAGGTCCCGGCTCATGATTCACTGGTTCACAAAAAAGGGGCCGGCCTCCAATAATGGCGGCCCGGTCGCTACCGGTTCGACAGTCCCCCCGGCCAAGGGTGATGACAAGCGCTGGATGATCGGCTTGCCGAGGATGTTCTTCCTGTCGGGTCTCCTCCTGACGTTTTTGTGCGGCCTGTTCGTGGGTAACTATTTTTCAAACGGTCGAAAAAAGTTGGCTCTCAAACAGGCCGGTGGAGAAATTTCCGGTATGCCCACTCAACCACCGGCAAACCGGATTGAACCCGATCGAGCCGTGGTTGCGGAGGACGGCCATCAACGAACGGTCACCGTGGCATCGGTTTTCCGGCCCGTTGAACAATCGAAAATGCGTCGTTTTTCCCTGAAACTGGATTGGTCGCGCCTCTCCGTTCCCGCCGGCCCGGTTATTGTTCAACCTCTGGGAGTGGCCGAACGGGCCGAAGGCCGATCGCAAGCGGTTTTGACGGTCAATAAGGAACAGGAACCGGAAGGGGCGTTGTTTCCCGTTCCGTCGGCACACGATGGTCTGGTAGTGGTGGTCTCCAATTCGGCCCCACTGAGTCACACGCCGAAACCGTCACCGATTCCTTCCCCCCGACGGCCGATGGAGAGCGACCGGATACTGACGGAACTGTTGGTCTCCATGACCGCCGCCGTGGCGGAAACCGACAAAATAAAATTGGTCCATGTCGCCGCGCGGCCAGTCACTTCGAAGGGGAATTCGGGATTATCCCGGCTTGATTCGCAACCCGGTGGCGAATCCGACGACGGCGATGAGCGGGAAATGGTGCCGGACGCGGAGGAGAGTGACCGCATTTTCGAAGAACTGCTGGTCTCCTCTCTTTCGTCGAGCCGGTCCAATCGTTGGTGGCAACCGGAGGAGCCCGAGCTGATCGAGGCCGCTCCATCCGCCGGGGAGCCCGGGGATGGTGACGCCACGGTGGCGGTGTTGACCGTTGATCCCCACGGCGACCGGATGCCCGGGACGGGTGTTGACGGGGATGCCGATGAGGTGGGGCCGGGAGAGATCCGGATGGCGGGTGATCTGAAGATCAACAGGTCTTCCAGACGCCGGACGGTTGAAGAGGATGGCCCCCAGCCCGACCTGAGTCCACCCCCGGAACGGTTTCCCGTCCGGTCGGGGGAGGGGGACGATATCGATGCGCCGGAAACCGTCGATGGTCCGGATGATTTTCCGGCGTCGGAGGTGCGTCGGCCGGTGCCGTTGCCGACCGCCAACGGCAATGCTCAAATTACCCGTCAAAGCACCGAAAGATTGGTGAAAAACCGTTTGCGTTCCGCTTTCGAGGCCTTGCGCAAGGGGGCCTATTCCCGATCGGAAAAACTGTTTCGCGGGGTATTGAAATGGAACCCTCATCATCGGCAGGCGTTGCTCGGCCTGGCGTCGGTGGCCATTCGTACCCAACAATATGAAAAGGCCCGTCACTATTATCGACGCATCCTCGATCGCGCCCCCAACGATACCCGGGCCATGGTCGGTTTGATCAGTTTGAGAAAAACCGTCGATCCCGTTCATCGGGAAAGCCGCCTGAAAACCCTGCTCACCCGCAATCCCGATGATGCCAACCTCCATTTCGTCCTCGGCACGGTCCTCGTGTCTCAAAAACGGTGGTCCGCGGCCCGGCAGGCCTTCGCCAATGCCTTCAAGCTGGACGGGGACAATGCCGACATCGCCTTCAACCTGGCCATCTCCCTGGACCAGCTGCGGCAACCGGAACAGGCGCTCGTTTATTATCGCAAGGCACGGGATTTGGCCAGGGAGGGGTCCCACGGATTCAAGATTGCCCAACTGTTGCGCCGGATCATGGAGTTGAACCGGTCCTTGGATGGGGGGGGTGCCGGTTCCCCAGGTTGATTGGCCGGTCCATTCCGGCACCGATAACCGTTTTTCCGCAGCGAACATTTCGTTTCAATTTCGTTTCAATCGATCGGCTCCGACCGGTATCCGCCAATGGTCACGATGGGGATTCGTCCGGTCCGTCCGGATCCGAATGGCACCCGTTTTTCAATTCATCTTACAAATGCCGCTCATTGCCGCCGGCTCCATTACCCGTTATCGTGTCTCATGAGCCAATTCCATGGTTGTCGGGATCGGCTGGTAAAGTCGAAAAAATTTTCCTGGCCCAGGGGGGCCGGTGTCTGCCGATATTACCGACACGTGTGAGGAAACGCCTCTATGGAACGCGACCAAGCCATTAAATTCATGCTCGATGCCCTCAAGGTAATGTTGAAAAAAGGGGGGTCGGACCTGTTCATCACCGCCGGATTTCCGCCGGCGGCCAAACTCGATGGGAAAATGACGCCGCTGGGCAAGACCAAGCTGGAGGCCAAGGATACCACCATGCTGGCCCGGGCCATCATGAACGATCGCCAGATCAAGGAGTTCGACGCCACCAAGGAGTGCAATTTCGCCATCAACCCGCCCAGCATCGGCCGTTTTCGTGTCAATGCCTTCGTGCAGCAGGGACGTACCGGCATGGTGTTGCGGACCATCACCACCGACATACCCGATTTCGACAAACTCAACCTGCCGCCGGTCCTCAAGGATGTGGTGATGGAAAATACCGGCCTGGTCCTGGTGGTGGGGGGAACCGGCTCCGGTAAATCCACCACCCTGGCGGCGATGCTGGGCATTCGCAACGCCAACACCCATGGCCATATCATCACCATCGAGGATCCCATCGAATATGTCCATCCGCATCGCAACTGTATCATCACCCAGCGCGAGGTGGGGGTGGACACCGACAACTGGCACGCGGCCCTGAAAAACACCCTGCGCCAGGCCCCCAACGTCATCCTCATCGGTGAAATCCGCGATCAGGAGACCATGGAACATGCCATCAACTTCGCCGAGACCGGTCACCTGGCCCTCTCCACCCTGCACGCCAACAGCGCCAACCAGACCCTGGACCGGATCATCAACATGTTCCCGTCGGCCAAACGGCAACAGTTGTTGATGGACCTGTCCCTCAACCTGCGCGGCATCATCTCCCAGCGGTTGTTGAAGAAAAAGGGCGGCGGCCGGGTGGCGGCCATTGAAATCATGCTCAGATCACCGCTCATTGCCGACCTGATTTTCAAAGGGGAGGTCGGCGGCATCAAGGAGATCATGGCCAAATCCAACGAATTGGGCATGAAAACCTTCGACCAGGCGCTGTTCGATCTGTACGAGTCGGATTTGATCACCTATGAGGACGCCCTGCGCAACGCCGATTCGGCCAACGAGTTGCGTTTGCGCATCAAACTGGAGGGCAAGGCGGCCAAGAAAGGCGATCTCAACGCCGGCCTGGACGGATTGGCCCTGGTCAAGAAAGAGGAAGACGAATAAACCGGTCCGGTCCATCGATTATGCGGGGAAAAACCGGTTCGTCATCCGTCAGGCGGCGTGGGTCGGTCCGACCGGCGGCCGTCAACGGGTTCGGCTGACAGTTCGTGGAAGGGGACGGGGTTCGGAATGAAGATTACACCATATCTCAAACTGATGATCGAAAAGGGGGGATCCGATCTCTATTTCACCCCCAACGCGCCGCCAAAGATGAAACTGGACGGCAAGATGGCCTCGGTGGGCAAGGATCCGTTGACGCCGGAACAGGTCAAGGCCGCCGTGCTGGGCATTCTCGACAAGGAGCAGGCCGCCTTCTACCAGGAAAATCTGGAGATCGACTTCGCCATCTCCCTGGGTGAGGAGGGCCGTTTCCGGGTCAACGCCTTTCACCAGAAAAATCATTGCGCCATGGTGCTGCGCTACATCAGCTCCTCGATTCCCAACATCGACAAGTTGAAGGTTCCGGAGATCCTCAAGGAACTGATCATGCACAAACGGGGGCTGTTGCTGATGGTCGGCGGTACCGGCTCCGGTAAATCCACCACCCTGGCGGCGATGATCGACCATCGCAACAGCAATCAGAGCGGCCACATCCTCACCATCGAGGACCCGGTGGAATTTCTCCATCCCCATAAAAAATCCCTGGTCAATCAACGAGAAGTGGGGGTGGACACCAAAACCTACGCCGCCGCCCTGAAGAGCAGTCTGCGCGAGGCCCCCGATGTGATCCTCATCGGTGAGATCCGCGACCGGGAAACCATGGAGGCGGCCCTGGAGTTGGCCGGCACCGGCCATCTGGCCATCTCCACCCTGCACGCCAACAACGCCTATCAGGCCCTGACCCGGATCATCAACATGTTTCCCCAGGGGCTGCACAAACAGTTGTTCATGGACCTTTCCCTCTATCTGCGGGCCATCCTCTCCCAACGTCTGGTACCCAGCGCCGACGGTAAACGCCGGGCGGCGGTGGAGGTGATGATCAATACCCCGCACATCGCCGAATTGATCCTCAAAGGCGAGGTCGATGGTGTCAAGGAGGCCCTGGCGGAGAGCAGTGAAAAAGGGGTGCAATCCTTCGACGAGGCGTTGTTCCAACTGTACAAGGAGGAGGCCATCACCATGGAGGCGGCGCTGTCGGCGGCGGACTCCCGGGCCAATCTGGAAGCGAAGATGCATTTTGGTTGAGGTTTGATCGGGCGGGGAGGTCGTGGGGACGTCCCGGTCCCATCCGGGGGCGTCGTCCGGTTTTCCGGTCGGTCGGCCCAGCCGCGAAGGAGGGCATGGATGGCCAGAATCCTGGTCGTGGATGACGACAGCCAATCGGTGGAGCAGACCGCCCGGTTGATATCCGAAAGCGGGCATACCCCCGAATATTTGCTGGAGTCCCATTTTTTGATGCCGAAAATGGAGTCGGATCCGCCGGATCTGGTCCTGCTGGACATCAACATGCCCGGCGAGGACGGACTTTCGCTGTTGGGCAAACTCAAGGAACGGGAAGGGTTGCGAGAGGTTCCGGTGATCATGATCACCGGCGAGACCAGCGAGCGGTTGATCTCCGAATCCTTCGAGCTGGGGGCGGTGGATTTCGTCAACAAGCCGATCCGTCCCCTGGAACTGCAATCCCGCATTCGCATCGCCCTGGAAACCCGCGATCACATCCAGGCCATCCACAATCAAAGCGCCGCCCTGTTACGGGCCAAATCGTTCACCGATGCCATCCTCGACACCATGGAGGATGCCATCTTCGTCATCGACTCCCGGGATCACACCATCCTGGAGGCCAACCGGGTGTTCCTGGAACGGACCGGGTTGCAGCGGCGGGAGGCCTTGGGCCGGAAATGTTTCGACGGAACGCCGGACCGATTTTATGATTCCTTTTTGTGCAAAGCGCCGGCGGACAACCGGGTGTTGTTGTCGGAGACCGTACCCAGTGAATCCGGTGTCATCCGCGATTTTCAGTGCCGGACCGACAAGGGCGAGGTCAACTATACCCGGGTGATCACCCTGCCCATCCGCAGCGGCACCGGCCGGGAGGATCGCATTCTGTTTCTGGCCCGGGACATCACCCAGAGCCGGCTGGCCCAGGAACGGTTGAAACATCTGGCCTTTCACGACAGCCTGACCGGTCTGCCCAACCGGCAACTGTTCCGGGACCGTCTCGATCAGGCCTTGGCCCAGGGCCGGCGTCACGATCAAAAGGTGGCGGTGATGTATTTCGACCTCGACCGGTTCAAGGAGATCAACGATACCCTGGGACATGATGTCGGCGATCTGCTGCTCCAGGAGGTGGCCCGGCGTCTGTTGGCCAATGTGCGCGAAAGCGATACCGTCGCCCGTCTGGGCGGCGATGAGTTTACCGCCATATTGACCAACATCGAAAACATGATGCTGGTTCGAAAGGTGGCCCGGAAGGTGCTCAAGTCCCTGGCCCGAAAATTTTACCTGGGTGAACATCGGCTCAACGTCACCTCCAGCATCGGCGTCAGTATCTTCCCCGTCGATGGGACCGATTGGATGTCATTGACCAAACGGGCCGACACCGCCCTTTACAAAGCCAAGGAGGCGGGGCGGAACAACGTACAGTTTTACAGTGATCCCAAAACATCCAAGAAAAAAAAATGACCCCCTTTTTTCGCCTTGGTTCGACGTTGACTCCGAAAGGTGCGTGGATCCTGATCGGTTGTCTGTGGGGGGGGCTGTTTTTTTACCCGGGAACCTCCCCGGTCGCAGTCGCCGCCGGATCGGATTCACCCGGCAAGGGGATCGTCTTTACCGATCCGGCACGCACCGTACCGATGTCGGTCGGCTGGTTGAAACGGTCCATTCGTTACAGTGACTGGGCCAGGGGGGCCGACCTGGCGGTCACCCTGGATCAACAGATTCATGCCATGTTGTTGCCGGCGGTGGCGGAGTTCGCCCGTGAACGGGGCATAAAGGTTCAGGTTCGAAAGGGGACCTGTGGTACCTCTTCGGGCCTGTTGATCCGCAAACAGGTGGACATGGCCGGTTTTTGCTGCCCCCCGGGTGAAACCGACCGTCTGCCCGGTCTTCGATTTCACACCCTGGGTATCGCCGCCATCGTCCTGGTGGTGCATCCGGACAATCCAGTGAACGATTTGCCGTTGGAGACGGTGCGGGCCATTTTTCGCGGCGACCGGTTCCGCTGGTCGGAGATTGAAGTCGCCCCCGGGCGCAAGGGACCCCGGCTCACCATCCATCCCGTTGGCCGTCTGCATTGCAAACTGCGTCCCGGTCATTGGCGGGCCTTGCTGGAAAATGCCGATCAGTTCGGCCTGGGCATGAGCGAAGTGGGGGCCATTCCCGACATGATCTATCAGGTATTGGCCTCACCGGGGGCCATCGGCTATGAAACCCTGTGGCATCTGATGCGCAACCGGGATCGGGGCCAACCCAAGGTGATCGCCATCAACGGTCTGGATCCGCACCGTTTCGAGTCATTGATTTCCGGGAGGTATCCCCTTTACCGGGTGTTCAACCTCACCACCTGGGAAAAACCGGGACTGAAAAATGCGCATGCCGATGCCCTGGTGGACCATTTGATGCGGGCGGCGGTCACCCTGAAGCCGGCTTTCGGTCTGGTGCCGGCGGCCGAATTGCGTCGGACCGGCTGGGTTTTCCAGGGCAATGAACTGGTGGGGGAGCGGACCGGCGAATGATCGTCAGTGCAGGCGTTTTCCCGCTTCCCCTCTCTTCAGTCACCTCGATATGAGTTGATGTAGTTGAGCCCATTCAGGTACCCAGGTCGAGATGTCCTCAGAGGTGCGTCGGATGCCTGACATTACCTTTTCCCGAAATGCCCACGCGCCGTGGAAGCCGTTTGTTTTGAACCATCCATCCATGGCACAAAACAGGTCCTTACCCGCGAAGGCGAACAGAAAATCTTTATATCTGATACCCTGTGGCCGGCATTCGGGGAGGAGTCTCTGAAAGGAGTCCAGTACCTCGGCCTCCTGGACCTGTTGGCTCCTCTGGTGGTTGGAAATTGTCGTGAGGATTCCCGCCTGGCATTGTTGTTCATCCAGATCGTCTGGGAATGGATGCTGTTCCTTGCCCCGTTTCTGACCAAAACAAGAGGGGAGATCCTTGAATTGTTTTCGATTGGCGCTCAAAGCAGTGCGTGCGGCCTGATATTCCGCGATTCGATCCCTGGCCAATTCAAGAGCCAGCCGAAATTGATTCCGGTCCGGGGCTTCTTCTCCCAGCGACCTGACAACGATAGCTGGATCAATCAGATAGTTTTCGATCTCCTTGCGCTCCCACCGCCAACCAAAAGAGATGCCATCCCTGGATTGCCAAACACGGGGCTGTCCTTTCGGGGTTTCCCAATCCTTGAGGAAATCCCCATCCAGGATCCCGGCCACCACATCGCCAATGGTGGCCCGTTTGGCGATAATCTTTTGCCCCATACCATATTTCCCACCTTCGGGCCGGATTTCGCAGAGTCCAGCAAGGAGTTTTCCAAGAATTCTGACATCAGGGCTATTCGGACCTCCTTCGCACAGAAGAACATTTACAGGCATAACCGTCCCCCCGGCAGACGACAGGTTTCCTCAGGGCTTCCCAGGGAAGAAATGGTCTCGGAATGGGTGGTCAACAAAAACTGGCAGTTAGGTCCGATGGTCGGGAGTGCTGCCAACAGCGCTTGGGCCAAAGGGGGATGCAAATTGAGGTCGATTTCATCGATCAACACAATGGAGTTGCGGATTTGCATACGGACGAATTCATAGAGCATCGGGAAAATGGATTGCTCACCGGCGGACATCTCTTCTATGTCGTAGGAACAGTTGCCGTCATTCAGGCAGAAGTAATAATCCTCGGCTGTTGGACTTCCACCTCTGAACATTGGCTCCGGCATGGTGAACGAACGCTGTGGAAAGACCTTTTTGTAGCTGTTTTCGAGTTCGGTAAGCCAATCACTCGTTCCGCCTGCCAGCCGGTTCAACATCCATCCATTGAGATGCTTTCTCAACCTGGAGACACCAACTGAATATTGATAGTTGCGGCGTGATGTTTGTGCAACCTCGTCATCGCCATGATGACCTCGCCCTTTTTCCTGTTGATCCAACTGGGGTGATGTCAGGTTTCGGTATTGGTCAAACCAAAAGATACCAGGCAGGCGGGCGAACAACTCTCGGGCCCCGGTCGTGCCATTTTTCACCAGTTGCGATGCATACCACCGTCCACGGAACTGGAAAATATTTTCCTGTCTCCCATCAACGATGGCGTAATAGCCGCCTTCCAGTCGTATGGTCATTTGCCGGGCATTTCCGGGCTGGACGAATTCCCTGCCTTCGGCGTGATGGCTGCCACTTCTATGCCATAACCTGGCTGCTTCTTGAGTTGCCGTGACTTCGTCATCACTGAAATGGACATCCAATTCAACGATTGGAGTTCCCCTTTTTTCATAACGTCCAGGCACCCACCCTTGCCAGTCAAAGTCGCTCGCGTCAGGTGTTTTGCCGGTGATTCTGGACAGGCATAAGGCGATCGCTTGCAGGACGGTTGTTTTCCCGGTTCCGTTGTCCCCAAGGATCAGAAACTGGTCTGCGATATCATCCGTGAGATTATTTTTGATCGGGATCTCCAATGTCTCGAACCGTTTGAAATTTTCCAACTTGATCCGTGAAATCTTCATTCTTCAATCTCTCAAGGTTGTCTTGATCCCGGTTTTTCTGGAATCAGCGGACAGCAGGCCGATCAACCTATTATTTCATTAATAAACATTATCGTACTTGATGATGTTTTCAAGGACAAGCCGAAATCCAGGAACAATAGCCGCATCGGCAAAGTCTCTCCTGAGTTCATGAGGGAGGGGGGTGTACAAGACCAGGACCGGTCATGAAGGGGATGTCATTATCAAACGTCCGCCAATCGTCCTCCCACCACCTGGTTGACCGGAGAGGGGGCGACGATCGAAAAAAATCGTCATCTATTTAAAATTAAATTATCAAAAATATTTCATCGTCAATATGAAAATATTGCATTTTACATGTACCTCTGTTCAGAAGTATACAGTGACCGAATGCGAGCTTTTTTTTCCACAGTCGCTTTTGGGAGAGGGCAGTGGAAAAACGGGGCTCCGGATGCATGTCAATGAAATCGAAGTAAAAAGTGGGATGGCCACGTACAAGGAGAAGATCATGAGTAAGAAAGAAAAGCAAATGGACAGTCAGGAAGCGAAAGATCAGGTCGAAGAAGCCACCATTGATGTTGAAAAGAAAAAAACCAAAGCCGGCAAAAAAAACAGCAAGAAAAAGGATGCGCCCAAGGCCGCCAAAGAGGCCGGCGGCAAAAAGGAAAAAAGCAAAGCGGACAAAAAATCCACGAAAAAAGCGAAAGCGCCGAAAAAAGCAGCGGAAACGGCCAAAGTCAAAATGGAGACGGAACCGGGCGCCGAAGTGAGTGCGCCGGCATGATATCCGCTGATTCCCGGTCGGAACCCGATGAGCGGTCCGCGTGGTCGGCAAGGGTAACCGATCGCCGTCCCGTGGCCTGCGGGGGTGGTTTTGGCGGGGAATCGGGATGGGCCGATCGTGTGGTATCGGCAAAACGGTTTCTGGTTTGGAACGGCGGGAAGGCGGTGGACCGGTCGCCGGCCGGATTCGGGGAGTTGAGGGTCAATCCGGCCGATCGCGCGAACCACCGGTGAATGGATCGATCATGGATGAATGGACCGGAAAACAGGTTCCGGTACCGGCCCGATGTCCTTGACCGGGCGCCACGGGCCAGAGTGCCCGGTCTCCTGAAAAGGCTCGGAAGGGTGGGCCTGAGCGTTCTCGAAAAAGGGCCTGTTGATGAAAGGAGACGACATGCTGGAAAAGTCCGGTCCACTGTTGACCCCCAACCAAATCACCACGATGCGGTTATTTGCGACCCTGGCACTGTTCGCCCTGTGGTTTTCTACCGATCAACTCGTCGTCCGCTCATTGATTTGTGTCGGATTCGCTCTCATTTTCATCGCCGATGCCTGGGATGGACTGGTGGCGCGTCGCCATGGTCTGTCGACCGTGTTCGGCATCTATTTCGATCCGGTGGTGGATCAGATCAGCTATACGGCCCTGGCCATATTGATGGTACAGGCCGGTTTGTTGCCCCTGTGGTTTCTGTTCGTGTATCTCCTGGTGACCTCCCTGGCGGGGTTCGTCAAAAGTGTGGCCGCCGCCCGTGATCGGGTGGTTTCGGCCTCCATCCTGGCCAAGGTGAAGGCCGATCTGGTCTCCATGCCCCTGGCCGGCCTCTATTTCGTTCATTGGTTTGCCGATACCCGGGGGTTGGTGGTTCTCCTGGTCATCGGTCTTTATTGGTATCTCTTCAAGTTCGTATTCGACCCCTCACCGGAGCATACCCGGGCCATGCCCGCGGCTCTGTTCGTTCTGGCCCTGGTTTTTGCCCTCAAACCCGAATCCTGGCCGTTGGCTGATTACTATGCCGCCGTCCATGTGGTCCTGGCCCTGACGGCCCACACCGGTTCCATGGTTTTTTACGGGTGGGACAACCGGGATTTGCTGAATGACTTGACGCCGGCGGGTGGGGAAGGAGCAGTGGTTGCCGGACCGCCGTTCGGGACCCTGTTCACCGAACCGCTGGCGACCTTGGGCGCCGTTTTGGAGTCGACAGCGCCCAATCGGCCGGAGGCGGCCGGCATGGTGGCGGCCTGTTCCGTCGTCGATGGCGCTTCCGGGCAATCGGTGGAACCCAGCCGATCGTCCATCACCCCGGTTCCGGTCGATGAGGATCGGCGGGTTGGGTGATGAGACGGTTCCGGTTGGTTCCGGTTTGGCGGCTGTCCTGCGCCGATGGGAAGTTGTGGCTGTTCGAGGATGAAAAATAATGGCCGAAATCCTGATTGTGGATGATGACCGGGCTACCGGGGAACGGATCGGGGCGTTGTTGACTGCGGATGGACATCGGGTCCATTGGGTCGGCAGTGCCCGGGATGGTTTGTCGTCGCATGGCAAAAATTCCTTCGATCTGATCGTTACCGAAGTCTATTTGCCGGGCATGAACGGCCTGGAATTGATTTCGATCCTGCGGGGTCGTGGCGACGGGGTGCCGATCCTGGCGCTGTCCGTGGGCTATCAACGGATGTCGGAACGGGTTTCGTTGCTGCTGGCCCGTTGCCATGGCGCCTTTGCCGCCCTGGAAAAACCGGTGTTCCTCGAAGAACTGCGTCGTACCGTTCAGGAGGGTTTGGCGAACCATTGTTCAAATACCGTTGCCACTTCGGACCGATTGGTCCGGGATGGTGGGGAAAGGGGCGTTTCCAGATGGCACGTGTGACGGTGGAAGATTGTTTGCGCAGGGTTTCCAGTCCTTTCGACCTGGTGGTCGCGGCGACACAACGGGTTCGGGAGTTGTCTTCCGGTGCCGAACCGACCCTGCCCCTGGAAAATGACAAGTTGACGGTATTGGCCTTGAGGGAGATCGTTGAAGGGACCGTTGACCACCTGACCCTCCTGCGGTCCGTCTGCCGGAAAAAACCGCCGGTGGCGGACGGGGAGGAGGGGGGTGAAAAGGAACGGGCCGACCCCCCGGAGGAAAACAGCGATGTTCCGCCTCAACCACCGCCGCGGTTGGATGCCCTGTTCGAAATGGATGGTGAAACACCCGGTGAGGAGGGGATGGTGGGCTTCGAGGTGGTCGGGTTGAAATCGGCACCGGACCCGATGGATGACGATCAGGACCGTTTTCTTTGCCGGATCAGCGATGAGGCCTTGGACTCCCTGGACGAGTGGTAGGATTTCCGGTCAGGCGCCGGCCGGCGCCTTGTCGGTCCGGTTGAGGCGCAGTGGCTGCATGTGTCCGAGTATCAGGGAACGCCAGACCCACTCCAGGGGACCCAGCCGGTAACGGGAGAGCCAAATCAGGGAAAAGAGGATCTGGAAACCCCAAACCCCCAGGCAGATCCAGGCCAACCCGGTGGCATCGATGCGGCCGAACAGCGCCAATCCGAATCCGTAGAAGACGAAGATGGAGAATACCGTCTGGAAAATGTAGTTGGTCAGGGAGAGCCGTCCCAAAGCCGCCAGGGACCTGGTGACCATTTTCAGGAGCGGGAAGGTGGCGAGCAGGCCCAAAAGTCCCACATGACCGAGCGTGGCCGGAACCCGGCCGAAATCGTATTGAATGGCCTCCGAGTCGAACAGCTGGTCGGGGTTGGAACCGTACAGGATCATATCCGTCAGGTTGCCGCCGCGGACGTAGCTGCCCAACAGATAACCGCTGAGGGCCAACAGCAGGTAGAACCGGCGGGACCGTTTTCCGGTCAGGACTCCCCAATGGAAAAGGGCCATGCCGATCAACATCATGCCCCCCATGTCAAAAAAGTGGGTATGATAGACCATTGTCGATTGTTGGGTGATCACCTCGTTGATCTGATGCAGGAAAATGGTCAAATAGCCGGAATGGTAGATGGTGAACTCCTCGGCCATGGTTTTCAGCACATCGATTTGCATTTCCGACTCGTCGGTGTTTTCCTCCGTCTCTTCCGTCAAGTCCAGGGGGTTGCCGATTTCCGGTATGGTCGACGTTTCCGGGACGTGCAGCCCCGTGCGGAGAAAAACCGGTTCGGATGGCGTCGTTTCCACCGGGCGCGACAGGTATGTCGTGGGGGACGGGGCTTTGCAACAGGCCCGGGAGATTTTTTCCCAATCGATTGAGAGATCCCCCCAAAACAGCATCGAACAGCCGATGGTCACCAGAAATACGGGCCGGAGGCGATGGATCGAGTAGAGAAACAGCCCCAGCAGGCCATAGTCGAACAGCACATCATAGGGGAACAGCAGCAGGTAACCGTGAATGATGCCGAACAGCATCAACAACAGGGTGCGGCGAAAATAGTGATCGACTGCGCGAAGGCCGTCATTGGACCGGTCGGCCCGGTTCAACAGGATCAGGGCGCTGGCGCCGAACAGCATGGAAAACAGCCCCCGCATCGTTCCTTCGACGAACAAGTCACCGAGAAACCAGATGTTCAGTTCACTGTCATCTTCGAAACCGAACAGGGCCGGAAAGGTGCTGATGTCCGCCGGCAGGGCGAAGATGGTGATGTTGATCCAGAAGATGCCCATCACCGCAAAGCCGCGCAACACATCCAACAGCATGAAATGATCGTGGTTGGCGGTCGTGGTGTGATCGATGTTCACCGGTTTCTCCATTTCGAGTACAGCGGGGTCTTCTCGATGTTGACGAAATTTCATGTGTGGGGGCCCGGGTAGGCCACATCATGTTCCAGGGCCTTGATAACCAGGGGGAATGGTTGCGGGGATGCCGGCCCGGGCGCCGGAGCCGAACCGTTTTGACCAATCGCCGACAGTCCAGAGGTGACCATGGTGCGGCACCATCGCCGCCAAAGGACTGTCGGCGGTTTTCAACGTCCGGTGTGGTTGTCCGTTGACGGCAATGGGTCGATCACCGCTGAAACGTCCACGGGAGAGGTTTTGCCCATCGGCCGGTCAGGTGTCCGACGGCGGAATCGGGGGGAAATCCTCACCCGAATCCTGGGAAGGCTCCTCCGGTTGGTAGCGTTCCTTCAGGTCCAGGATGCATTGCAGGATGAACTCTTCCCGATATTCGGGGGCGATTTGATCTTCATCGGCGTATTGAATGCATTGGGCCTTCAAGGCGTCATCCGTGGGCATGTCGGGTTCGGCCGGTGCCGCGGTGGTCCACAAGAGGGTCATTCCGGCGAGGGCGGCGAAAACGAGCGGTTTTCCAGTCATGTCTTGATCTCCTTGTCGAGCGGTTCGTTTCCCGGATTGGCGGGAACAAATCGGACTCAACCCCGTGGCGCTTCGAGATCGACTTCGGGGACGGTGTCCGGATTCCCTTCAGTGGCGTTCTCTTCCGGCAGGTCGGCGCCATATTCGCCAGCGGCGGGCTCGGCCAGGTCGCGCAGGCATTGTTTCATGTAATCGGCCATCTGATTGGGGGTGACGCCATCTTCCTTGGCATAACGCTCACACAAGGCCCGGTCATCTTCCGGGGTGTAGCTCGAAGCGGGGGTTTCGGCCCAAACCGGGGAACTGACGAGCAGACCGAAAAGAACCGTGGCGAGGAAGGATTTGTTCATGGTTGTTTCTCCTGAGAGTGAAATTCCCCGGGGCGGGGGTGTTTCGATGGGCGGAAAATAGTTAAAAAACGGTTTAAAGTAAAACGAATAATAATGAAAGAATGGATTGGGTTTTTTGATTGAAATTTATAAATTTTCTGGTTCTGTTTCGCTGATTGAAAAACGACAATGGCAACAATCGAATTGATACGATCAATAACTTGCAACTTGTTGATGTTTTTTTTTGATCAAAAGGAACCGATCAGACTCCCGGTTTCCCGTCTTGCCCTTTCCGAAAACTGTCAAGCGGCAACTCTGGAATCCGATCGGTCCCGTCCTTCCTGTTCAATCCACTTTCAAGGGACAGATTTGGCTTGCTTGGCCAATATTGTCCAAAAAACAAGAGACAGGTTTGGCCCTTTGGGGAACTGTTCCGGTCGGAGAGGATCGCAATCGTTTTTTTCTGGAAAATAATATCTTTAATATCAATTAGTTGCACAATGAAAGCGCGGGGTGGGGAGTCAAGGGTTTTGGTCCGGGTCTTGCGAGTCTTGTTTGGTGATACGGCGGAAAATACGGGAGGGGTCGGTTTGGGCATCGAAAGGAAACGCCAGGAAAACCGGATGATCGGGACCGGTCGGATTCCAGGGGTGCCGCTTGACGGTTTTTCTTAACGGCAGGGCGGGGTCGTATCCCCTCCAGTGTTCCCTTCGTGGTCGCTTGACAACAACATAAGGAAAAATCCGGGAAAAGGTCTCGATTTTTTCCGGAAGGAGGAGGTGTGAAATGACCTGGGGCGATTTGAAGCTGGGTGCCAAACTCTCCATTGGCATCGGGGTTATCCTGTTGTTGCTGGTGGGGGTGAGTGCTCGATCCATTGTTGGTATTTCCGGGATGCTCCATGATGGACTTGAAGTGGTGGCGGGCAATGAACTCCGTGGCGAGATGTTGCAACGCGAGGTGGATCATCTCAATTGGAGCGGCAAGGTCAGCACCTTCATCAGTGATGATTCCATCACGACCCTGAATGTGCAGATGGATCACACGAAGTGCGGTTTTGGCAAATGGTACTATGGTGAGGGCCGGCATAAGGCCGAGAAACTGGTTCCGGCCCTGCAGGGCACCCTGCGGGATATCGAGGAGCCGCATAAACGGCTCCATGCCAGCGCCCGGGCGATCCAGGAGGCCTATATCGCCGCTGACAGCGGTCTACCCGGCTTCCTGGCGCGCAAGGAGACCGATCACGTCTCCTGGACCGAGAAGGTGCAGGGGGCCATTCTCAACCGGTCCGGTGAGGTGGGGGTGCAGCTCGATTGGCACAAGTGCGGCATGGGTGAATTCATCTATGGCGATGCCGGCGCGGAGATGGCCGCCAAAGATCCGCAATTGGCCCGGTTGTTGGAGGCGATCAAGGATCCCCATCAACGTCTGCACCAGGCCGGGGAAACCATCGAAGCCCACTTGGCGGCAAGAGAGTTCGACAAGGCCGCCGCTGTTTATCGGCACACCGTTCTGCCGGTCCTGGCGGAGGTGCGCGGTCTGTTCAAAAAAATGCAACAGCGTGCCGATGAGCGTCTGCAAGGAAAGAAAAAAGCCGAGAGCATCTTCGTCGGCGAGACCCGGCAACAGTTGGAACGGGTACAAAAACTGCTCAAGGATGCGGTCCATATCGCCCACGAGAACATTCTTTCCGAAGAACAGATGGTCAACAATGGCACCGATACCCGGCGTGTGGTGGTGATCATCGTCGTGCTCGCGGTGGTGGTGGGTATCCTCCTGACCATCGCCTTGACCCGGTCCATCACCCGGCCCATCTTCCTGAGCCTGGATTTTGCCCGGCAGGTGGCCGGTGGTGACCTGACCCGGGAGTTGAACTTCCGGCAAAAGGATGAAGTGGGCCAGTTGGTGTCGGCCCTGAACGGCATGGTCGACCGGTTGCGTGGGGTGGTGCGGGAAGTGGCCATCGCTTCGAGCAATGTCACCGCCGGCAGCAACGAACTGTCCGACTCGGCCCAAAGCATGTCCCAGGGGGCGACGGAACAGGCGGCATCCATCGAAGAGACCTCTTCGGCCATGGAGGAGATGGCCGCCAATATTCAGCAGAATACCGACAATGCCCAGACCACCGAGCAGGCCTCGCAAAAAGCGGCCCGGGATGCCCGGGAGAGTGGCGAGTCGGTCAACGAGGCGATGGCGGCGATGAAACAGATCGCCGAAAAGATTTCCATTATCGAGGAGATCGCCCGTCAGACCAATCTGTTGGCCCTCAACGCCGCCATCGAGGCGGCCCGGGCCGGGGAACATGGCAAGGGTTTCGCCGTGGTGGCGGCCGAGGTGCGCAAACTGGCCGAGCGGAGTCAAACCGCCGCCGGGGAGATCGGAGGTCTGTCGGCCTCCAGCGTCGGGGTGGCGGAGAAGGCCGGCGGCATGCTCTCCAGACTGGTTCCGGACATCCAGAAGACCGCCGAGTTGGTTCAGGAGATCGCCGCTTCCAGCCGTGAGCAGAACAGCGGCGCCGGTCAGATCAACACC
Organism: uncultured Magnetococcales bacterium; assembly: GCA_964344355.1. Taxonomy (GTDB): domain Bacteria; phylum Pseudomonadota; class Magnetococcia; order Magnetococcales; family CAYFNE01; genus CAYFNE01. The sequence goes on along the minus strand of CAYFNE010000004.1, from coordinate 28,214 downwards.
GCCATCCAACAACTGGACGAGGTGATTCAACAGAATGCCGGCGCCTCCGAGGAGATGGCGGCCACCGCCGAGGAGCTGTCATCCCAGGCGGAAATGCTCTCCGAGGCCATTCGTTTCTTCAAAGTCGATGAGAGCGGTGGCGCCGGAGGTTCCCGGGCCGCTGCAAGACCGGCCCCCGTTTCCTCAGGCGCGACCGCCAAGCCCCTGCCGGTTCGCGGCGCTCCCAAGGCCAAAGCCAAAGCCCTGCCCGACCGGAGCAGCGGCGGTGCGGCGTTGGATAGGGGGGATGAGGCGTTCGAATCGTTTTGAGCGGCAGTTTTGAAACCGTTGACCGCCTGGCGCCGTCAACCGGGCCACAGATGGGACAGCACCGTCCAGGCACGGCCCACTTCGTGGGCGTGGTGGGCATTGGAGCCGGGGGAGATCCAGGCGTTGTGACGGCGGCAGATCTCCAGGTAGGGGGCCATCGGTTTTTGGTAGGCGGGATTGAGCTCGATGGCGATGCCGTTGTCGGTGGCCTTTGCCACCACCGCTTCGAACCGGTCCAGGGGAAAGGGGGTGGCATAGAGATCGCAGACGCCGCCGGGGTGGGCGATGGCGTTGATGCGGGGGTGGTTCATCATCGACATGAGACCGTTGAACTCCATGTCGATGGCCCGTTCCGGTTCCAGGGTGCCGACGTTCCAACCATGGCCCGGATAGGCGTGGACGGCGCCCAGCAGAAAGATATCGGCATCCCCGGCCAGCGCCTGTTCCATCTCCGGTTCCAGTTGCAATCCACCGTTGAAATCGATGATCGGTACTTCCAGGCCGATGCGGATGTCCAGCTCGTATCCGAGCCGTAACCGTTTCAGTTCCGCCACATATCGGTCGAACCAACCCGGTCCGGCGGTCAGGCCGGGCTCGGTGTGTTCGGTGAAAATGACCCGTTCCAGGCCGAGCCGTTGAGCTTTTTCAATGATCTGAAGGATGGAGGCGGTGCCGTCGGAGTAATGGGTGTGAACATGATGTTCCCAGGGGGGGACCGGTCCGGGGCCGGCGGCGGTGAAAAAAAGGCTGTCGGGATCGGACCGCATCGGCTGTCAGGAGTAGTGCCCGGGCCGCAGCAGGCGCAAAAATTCCGAGGGCGCCTTTTTTTTGCCGCCCGTCGGCAGGGGGGTGCGGCTGGCGCTGACCACCTTGCAAAAATCGGCGATGATATCGGCGTCGAGCATGTCGCGTTTGTCCGGGTCCTTCAGCACCAGGTAGGCCTCGACGATGGTCTTGAAGGTTTCGTCGGCTCCATCCTGTTGGTTGACATCCGGGTGATGGATGCGGGACAGCCGCCAAAAGGCCTGCTGGATTCCCTTGGGCGTGGCATTTTTCGGGATGCCCAGGATGTCATAGTAATCTTTCAGCTCACGCTGTTTTCCCAACTTGTAAGCCATTTTACCTCATTCGCGTCGAAACGAAAACGGAGGGCGTCGACCGACCGCCCTCCGTTTTCAAGGATGAAGCAAAACCGGAACCCGGGTGGATCAAACGGCGACCAGGGCCGAGGAACCTTCCTGATGCATCACCAGACGGGCGATCCGTTTGCAGTGCAGGTAGATGCGTTTGTAGTTCTCCAGCACATCGCTCTTCAGGGTGAAGGCGGCCATCTTGTCGGCCGACAGATCGCCGGAGAGCAGTTTCATGTGGGTTTCCTGGATGAGGGTATCCATGGCCGCGACCACATCCTCTTCCATTTTCAGCACCAGTTTGGCGGCGTCGGGACGGTCATGCTCGTAGGCCACCACCGTCGAGTGCAGGGATTTGGCGACCAACTCGTGGAAACCGTTGAGCACGGCGAGGGAATCTTCATCCAGTTTGATCTGACGGGTGGAGCAGACCTCGGTCAGATGGAACAGGTGGGTTTCGATGATGTCGCCGATGTTCTCCAGTTCGGTGACGGTGGTCATGGCCGACATCGCCTCGTCAGCGCTCTCCTTGCTCAGGTCGGCCTGGCCGATGCGGGAGAGATATTTGGAAATTTCCCCATAGAGGATATCCACCTGGTCATCCCGATCGCGGATGGTGGTCATGTGATCGACATTGCCCGTGTGGATGCCATCGGGTACGCCGGCCAGCATCTCTTCGACGACGCCACCCATGCGGGCGGTTTCACGGCGGACCATGGACAGGGCCAGGGGCGGGGTGGCCAGCATGCCGTCATCCAGGAACTTGGGCCGGTAGGCGGCCTTGGCGGTCTCTTCGACGGTCTCCTCCCTGATGGGCACCAGCTTTTCCACCAGCTTGGCGAAAGGACCGGCGAACGGCAGCACCAGGATGGTGTTGACGGTGTTGAAGATGGTGTGGGCGTTGGCGATCTGACGGGGGGTTTCCGCCGCCAGTTTGGCGCTGCCTTCCAGGTCACTGGCCACCGGGGACATGGCGATGACCGAATCACCCAGTTGATCGATTAAACCGACCCAGATGAGCACGCCGAACACGTTGAACAGCAGGTGGGCGACGGCGGCCTGGACGGCGGGACGCGGTTTGCCGATGCAGGCCAGCATGGCGGTGACGCAGGTACCGATGTTGGCGCCAAAGGCCAGGGCGATACCGGCCGGCAGGGTGATCAATCCCTGGCTGGCCATGACGATGACCAGACTGGTGGTGGCCGAGGAGGATTGCACCAGGCCGGTGAAGGCGGCGGATACCAGGATGCCCAGGACCGGATTTTCCATCGACATCATCAGGTCCAGGAAGGGCTGGTAGCTGCGCAGGGGTTTCATGGCCGAGCTCATGACGCCCATGCCGAAGAACACCAGACCGAGACCGAGCAGGGTCAGGCCCCAGTTCTTGATCTTGTCATCCTTGGCCAGGATGCTCATCAGGAAGCCGATGAAGACCATCCACAAGGCATGTTTGGTGATCTTGAAGGCGACGATCTGCGCGGTGATGGTGGTACCGATGTTGGCACCGAAGATGACGCCCACCGCCTGGGAAAGATTCATCAGGCCGGCGGTGACGAAACCCACCACGACCACCGTGGTCACCGACGAGGACTGCACGACGGCGGTGGTCAGCGCGCCGGTGAACACACCGGCCACGCGGTTGGTGGTCATCTTCGCCAGGATGTCCTTCATCTTGTCGCCGGCGACCTTTTTCATCGAGTCGGTCATCATGTCGAGACCGAAGAGGAACAGGGCCAGACCACCCAGCAGCTTCTGGATCATCTTCGACCAGTCGATCTCCCCTTTGCCGCTGGAACCGGCCCAGGCCGGATCGGCGACGGTGACGGCCATGGCGATGGCGAGTAACACCAGCCATGCCGCCTGATTTCGTTGAAACATTTTTCTTAAACTGTTCATATCTCCTCCTGGAACCGGATGACGGGTGGTTGGGTTCCAATGGAACCGGACGGACCCTGAATAATGGACGATGCGTTGGTGTCTGTTTGGAATCGGTGTTGCGGGTGTTGCGACATTCGGGGTCTCGTTCATCCGGTTGGATGCCCGTATCGGTTCCCTCTGGCCGTAACCGCGTTCACACAATCGTAACGGACTTGTAATATGTTGAATCAGACGGTAATGATCAAGAAAAAAATGTGATTTTTTATGCTGTTTGCAAATAAAAAAACAGTGAATTTTAAAATAGAGATTTTTTGCGGCCTTTGTTTCGGGATCGTGCCTATTTCGTAATCGTATCGTAATTTTTGGGTCGGAATCGTTCCCGATCTACAGTCGCCGGAGGGGTTCGGAAGGGTTCGGCGGGGGCGGCGGTTTTTCGGGGGGTGAAATGTGGGTCAACTGTACGGCCAACTTTTGGCGGCGTTTGGCCGGAATGAACCGGCTTTGGTGGTACTGGGCCACGCCCTGGCGGCCTTTGAAAAGTTGCAGTGGTAGGAACGGGCCCGGGCGGTGCGGGCGCTGAAGGGGCGACTGGAGCAAGAAATCGCTGCCGACAAGGGCTGAGGTGGGGATGGAGCGGCGGGGCCGTCACGTTGCGAGAATCGCCGCCGGCGATCGTTCATCCGCCAACCGCTGATTCCGGATCATCAACAGGGTACCGGTCACGGGCCATCACGGTTTGAAAACCTCTTCCAATGATTGGGCATGGACAAATCGCAAACTCCATGTTTCCAACGTGGCCGAATCGGCACGGTCGATTTTGTCGGCGACCCAATCGGGAAGTTCACCATGGCGGGATCGTAGCTGGCGCAACAGCAGGGCGCTTTCACCTTCCTGCTTGCCCTTGGCGATCATCTCCCGGGCGAACCGGGAGGCATACTGGTCGGCATCACCTGGAAACATCTCTTTCGAATAAGCAAAAATGTCTTTCATATCCATCTCCTTGCAGGCGGAAGCCAGATATCTCAGGGTCATGATGGCAAATTCCGGGTCGCTCTTCAGGTCCCGGGCGATCCGTATGGCCAATTGTGCTTTCGGATTCCAGCGGAATACATATTTTAACGCCAACAGGCCGCCGCGCAAACGGTCTTCCCGCGAAAGCTTCCGATCGTCGATCGTGCCCAGATCGACGACGAAATAGGGAAAATCCAGCAAGAACGGTCGCCAGGACTCCTCGGCATCGACCAGGGCCGAAAAACGGGCCGGTGTTCGCCACGGTTCACGGCCATGGTGGATCAACAACGGCAGGATGGGCGACAACCGTTCACCCGCTCCGGCTTCCCGGCGCATCCGCTCCATGATGCGCACCATGTAGCGCAACAGTTGAAAAGCCGCCCATTCATCGGGCCGGCTTTTGTGCTCGACCAGGAGATACAGATGGACCGCCGCGCCGTCGATGGTCCGCATGCGGAACAACCGGTCGCTGAGATGATGGCGGAATTCACCATCGATGAACGTGCCGTCCAGCAACTCCGGCGGTTCCGGTGAGAGCCGTTCCACCATCTCCTTTGGCAACCGTTCCCGAACCAGAGTTCCCGCGCTCTCCGGTTTCGACAGGAGCGCCTTGAAATAACGGTCATGGGGTTGGAAAGGTGTTTCCACGATGGCGGTCCCCGAAATATCCGGGTTGAAAACACCCGGATAACACGACTATGGATTGGATGTGACCGTCTCCGGCGGTTTGGTCAGCGGCCGCGGCAGGGTGATCCAGAACAGGCTGCCCCCGGACGGGGCCGGTTCCATGCCCACCTGGCCGTCCATGGTTTCCACCAGGCTTTTGACGATGGCCAACCCCAGGCCGGTACCGCCCAGTTTGCGTGAACGGCTGGTATCGACGCGGAAAAACCGTTCGAACAGCCGTTCACGGTATTGCGGCGGGATGCCCGGTCCGTTGTCCACCACCTCGATGCGCAGGAAACGGCCCGCCTCGCGGCTGTTGACGGTGATGGTCCCATCCACCGGGACATGTTTGACGGCGTTGTCCAGCAGGTTCATCAACACCCGCGACAGGGCCTTGGCATCGGCCAATGGTACGATCCGTCGGTCCAGGTTCAGGGCCGGGGTGATGTTTTTTTCCGCCAACACCGGTTTCAGGCCGTCGATCAACTCCAGGAGCAGCGGTTTCAACGGCAACGGTTTGGCCTCCAACGACAACTGGCTGGCATCGAGGCGCGAGAGGCTCAGCAAATCCGCGATCACCGTTGACAACCGCACCGCCTGCCGGCGCAGGGCGCCCAACATTTCCCGGCTGGTGGTCTCATCGTTCATGGCGCCGCCGAGCAACGTTTCGGTATAGCCGAGGACGACACTGACCGGCGTGCGCAATTCGTGGGAGACGTTGGCCACGAACTCCTGGCGCATCCGTTCCAGGCGATGCGATTCGGTGATGTCATGCAGAACCACCACCCAGCTTTCCGGGTGGTTTTCCCGGGTGGCCCGGGCCTCGAACCACCGTTCGGCGTCGCCGGGCAGGCTGAAGTCGACCGACATGCTTTCACCACCGGGGGTTCGTTGCAACATCTCCTCCAACTCCGGAGCCGGGATCACCCCGGTCAATGGTTGACCGATGGGGGAGGGGGAGAGTCCGGTGAGACTGCTGGCGGCGCGGTTGATGAGAATGATGCGCCGTTCGTCGTCCAGGGCGATGACGCCATCGCTCATGCCTTCCAGGACCGTCTCCAGACGATGGCGCTCGTGTACCAGCGAGGAGACCGCCACCGCCAAATCTTCGGCGATGCGATTGAAAGCCCCGGCCAGACCGCCGATCTCCCGTTCCGGCCGTACCACCAGGTGGCGGCCCAGGGTGCCGGCGGTCATCCTTTCCGCATGCTCCATCAGTCCGCGCAGGGTGCGGGTCAGCAGGTGCGAGGCGATGGCGGCGATGAGCGCCGTCACCCCCATGGCCACCATGCCGGCGATGGCCAGGAACATGCGCAGGCGGCGGATGGTGCCATCCACCGATTCCAGGGAGACCACCACCCGCACCACCCCGGTGCCGGTCCGGTGTTGGAAGGGAATGGCCACATAGAGCATGTCGGTGCCGACGGTGGTGCTGAACCGGCGGGCCAGTCCATAGCCGCTCTCCCTGGCCGCCTTTACCTCCGGACGGTTGCCATGGTTGTCGATGTCGTGAATCTGTCCCGGGGTCAGTTTCGAATCCCCCAGTACGTGACCATCGGCGGCGATGAGGGTGATCCGTTTGTTGATGGCCCGGCCGAAGCGGTCCGCCAACCGGTCCATCTCCGGGATGTTGTTGACGGTCGGGGCCAGGAGTACCATCTCCCGGGTGGCGCGGGCGCTGCGCAGCAGATCATCCTCGATCCGCTTTTCCAACCAGTCGCCCAGCACCGGCTCCAGATAGAGGCCGGTGGCCACCACCACCGTGACGATCAGCAGGATGGAGAACAGGAACAGCTCGCCGCGGACGCCGACCTTCAATCGGAATTTCCGTCCGGGGAGGCGAGAAACCGGTAGCCCATGCCGTGCAGGGTTTCGATATAGTTGCCGGCGGGTCCCAGTTTTTCACGCAACCGGTTGATGTGGACGTTGACGGTGCGCGGTTGAATGCCGGCCTGCAGGTTCCAGACATGGGACAACAGCACCTCCCGGGTTTGCACTTGGCCCCGGTTGGAGATCAGCCGCATCAACAGGCGGAACTCCACCGGCGTCAAGGATACCGGGCGATCCTCCACCCAGGTTTGATGGGCGGCGGGGTCGATGCGCAGACGGCCGAAATCAATTTTTTTCAGGCCCTGGAGGCCCGTCTCCGGGATGGCGGTTTTGGCGGTTTCGCGTGTGTCGCTGGCCCGGCGCAGGACGGCGGCGATGCGCATGATCAGTTCGCGGACGAAAAAGGGTTTGACCACGTAGTCGTCCGCCCCCGCCTGAAAGCCCATCACCCGGTCCACCTCCTCGCCCTTGGCGGTCAACATCACCACCGGTATCCGGCGGGTGCGCTCCTCATCGCGGATGCGGCGGCACACCTCCATGCCCGAAAGGTCCGGCAGCATGAGGTCCAACAGGATGATGTCCGGCACCGGCTCCTTGCGCACCAGGTCCAGGGCCTCCTGACCGCTGGAGGCACAGCGGGTTTGGTACCCCTCCTGCTTTAAGTTGTAATCCAGAATTCGCAGAACATCCTCTTCGTCGTCGACGATCAGAACGAGTTGATCGGGCATGATTCCATTCCTGTCCTGTTGTCCGGTATTTTTTTCGGAATCCCGTTTCGGGGACGGGATCGACATGATTCAATTATCGACTATTTTCGAGTTCGGGCAACGGATAAAAAAGGCCCGGACGGCGGGGAGTGGACCCCGGTTGCCGATATCCGATCGGCGGGGCGCCGGCGGCGACCGTTTCTTTCCCTGGACCTGGCCGGGCGATTGCAACATATTTGTGCCTGGTCCGGGGTTCGGGAACCCTTTGTTTCGTTCGAAAAACTTGCTCAACTCTTTCCGGGAGACGGGATATACGGCATGGCTGACATCGATGGCATTCAGGATACCCACAACTATCATCTGGATACCCCGCAGGTGTCCGAACCCTTCCCCCTGAAAGGGTGCCAATCCCTGGATTGGGGCATGAAAAACCGCCTGTCCAACATTTTTGACCCGAAATCCGGGCGCACGGTGATGCTGGCCGTGGACCATGGTTATTTCATGGGGCCCACCACCGGCCTGGAACGGATCGACGTGACCATCAATCCGTTGCTGCCCCACGCCGACACCCTGATGTGCACCCGGGGGGTGTTGCGTTCCATGACGCCGCCGACCTTCAATCGCGGTGTGGTGTTGCGGGCCAGCGGTGGTCCCAGCATCCTCAAGGAGTTGTCCGATGAGCGCATCGCCATGGACATGGAAGACGCCCTGCGCCTGAACGCGGCGGCGGTGGCGGTGCAGGTGTTCATCGGCGGTGAATATGAAACCCGGTCGATCCACAACATGACCCGCCTGGTGGACGCCGGCCTGCGCTACGGCGTGCCGGTGCTGGGGGTGACGGCGGTGGGCAAACAGATGGTCCGTGACGCCAAATACATGCGCCTGGCCACCCGCATCTGCGCCGAGTTGGGCTGCGCCTATGTCAAAACCTATTATGTCGCCGAAGGGTTCGAAACCGTCACCGCCGCCTGTCCGGTGCCGATCGTCATCGCCGGCGGCAAAAAACAGCCCGAGGCCGACGCCCTGCGCATGGCCGCCAATGCCATCGAACAGGGCGCCGCCGGGGTGGACATGGGCCGCAACATTTTCCAATCCGAGGCCCCCGCCGCCATGATCCAGGCGGTGCGCAAGGTGGTTCACGAGGGGATGTCCCCGGAGGATGCCCATGCCTTCTTCCAATCCTTGAAGGGCTGACGCCCCGGATCCGCCGGGTCCGGTCCATCTCCATCGACAAAACGGTACGGGGAACATGGAAAATCGCTGGTCGGAAGAAGAAGCCGGGCAATTCGTCAAACGCCATGCCAATCAGTGGGGCGAGGAGCTGGCCCTGCGCACCTATGGCAGCCGTCTGCTGGGCCGGGAAAAATCCCTGGTCCTGCACGGCGGCGGCAACACCTCGGTCAAAGGGGTGTTCACCGATATCCTCGGCAAACCGGTGCCGGCGATTTTCATCAAGGGTTCCGGGTGTGACCTGGCCACCATCGAGCCATCGGACCACCCCGGCCTGAACCTGGACTATCTCAAACAGTTGCGCTCGCTGCCGGGCATGGATGACCGGACCATGGTCAACCTGTTGCGCACCCATCTGTTCGATGCCCGTTCGCCGACCCCTTCCATCGAGGCGTTGTTGCACGTTTTCCTGCCGCACAAATTTATCGATCACACCCACGCCGACGCCATCCTCACCTTGAGCAACCAAAAGGAGGGGGAGCGGTTGTTGATCGAGGCCCTGGGTCCCGGGGTCATCATCCTGCCCTATGTCCATCCCGGTTTCGCCCTGGCCAAGGCGGCGGCGCAAGCCTTCGCCGGTGCCCCGAAAAGCCGGGCCATGGTGTTGATGAAACATGGTTTGATCACCTGGGGCGAAAAGGCCCGGGAATCCTATGGCGCCACCATCGATCTGGTCGGTCGCGCCGAACGGTTCATCGCCCGCAAGGCCGGCCCGCCGGTGGCGGCCAAACGGGTGACCCTGCAAAACGTGGCGCGGCAACGGTATAACGAGGTGGCGCCGTTGTTGCGCGGACTGCTGGCGGAAAAAACCGGTGATGCCGACCGTCCCCACAGACCGGTCATTCTCCGACCGTTGATCAACCGCGAGGTGGTCAACCTGGTGGATGCGCCCCGGGGCCGGGAAATATTGGTGACGCCGCCGTTGACCAGCGATCATCTCATTCGCACCAAACCCCTGCCGCTCTGGGTCGAGGGGGTGGAGCATCTGCCCGAGGCGGTGGCGGTCTATCGGGAAAAATATGATGATTATTTCCAGCGCCACGCCGATCCCAAGGATCCGCCGCCCGGGTTCGATTCCGCCCCACGGGTGGTGTTCATCCCCGGCATCGGCGCCATCTGCGCCGGTCATGATGTCGAAGATGCCGAGCGGGTGTGCGACATCACCGCCCAAACCGTGGCCGTGAAGGCCGCCGTGGCCGCCCTGGGCACCTATGAGGGGTTGCCCGAACGGGATCAGTTCGAAATGGAATATTTCACCCTGCAACGGGCCAAGCTCGCCGGTGATGAGCCACCGTTGGCCGGCCGGGTGGCCATCGTCACCGGCGCCGCCGGCGCCATCGGTTCCGGCATCTGCCGGCTGTTGCTGGAAAACGGCTGCCACCTGGGGGTATCGGACCTGGCCGGGGAGCCCCTGGATGGCCTGGTGGCCGACCTGCGGACCGTCCACGGCAACCGGGTGATCGCCGTGCCCATGGATGTCACCGATGCCCGGGCGGTGCAGGACGGGTTTCACCGTTTGGTGGAAACCTGGGGCGGGGTGGACCTCATCGTCATCAACGCCGGCCTGGCCCATGTCTCCTCATTGGCGGAGATGGAGTTGGCCAAATTTCAAAAATTGCAGCGGGTCAATGTGGAAGGGACCCTGCATCTCCTCTCCCACGGCGCCCGGTTGCTGGAACGGCAGGGCAGTGGCGGCGACATGGTGCTGATTTCCACCAAGAATGTCTTCGCCCCCGGCGCCCGTTTCGGCGCCTACAGCGCCACCAAGGCCGCTTCACACCAACTGGCGCGCATCGCCAGCCTGGAGTTGGCCGAAAAGGATATCCGTGTCAACATGGTGGCCCCGGACGGGGTCTTTTCCGACGGGCAACGCAAATCCGGCCTCTGGGCGGAGGTGGGGCCGGACCGCATGAAGGCCCGGGGGTTGGACGCCGCCGGCCTGGAGTCCTATTATCAAAACCGTAATCTGCTCAAGGCCCGCATCACCGCCGATCATGTGGCGCGGGCGGTCCTCTTTTTCGCCAGCCGCCAAACCCCGACCACCGGCGCCACCCTGCCGGTGGATGGCGGTCTGCCGGACGCCACGCCCCGTTGAGGTTCGGGAGGCGGAGGGTGCAGGATGGATAGACGACAACCAGCCACCCGGATGGCCGATATGACGAACACCTGATTGTTTCCATGGTTTCCAACCATCCCCGAGCACGTTCACTCATCGATCGCGGCCTGTTCGACGATCTCGCCAGCTTCACCGATCTGGAAACACGTCTGGCCGATCTCGCCGACGAACGGCAACGGCTCGCCGCCTTCGCCCTGTTCGCCGAAGCCTTTCTGGCCACACGGCCCCTGCCCCGGGTGACCGATGTCTGGTCCGGGGAGGCGGCGGGGCCGGAGGTGCGGCGGCGATTCGCCCTGAGCGAGGAGATGCCGGGCGGTCACGGGCTGTTCCGCCTGATCACCGGCGAGGTATACCCTTTCTGGATCCATTTCAGTCCCGGGCGCTCCCCCCTCACCAAAAAAACCGCCCAACCCTTTTTGGAGCTTCTGGAACAACGGCGGCAACCGTTGCTGTTCACCAATGGCGACGAACTGCCCCCCTTTCTCCTGCGGCGGGATGGATTTCATTCCGTTCGGGGGATCGATCTCGACCGTCTGGACCGGCAACGGTTTCAGGTCATGCACCGGTGGATGCGGGGGGCCGGCATCATGTGCCAGCGTGAACTGCCGCCACCACACCATGCTCGCACCCTGCCGCATCTGCGGCCTTTGTTGGAGGTGGGGGAGCGGGCCACCGCCGTCGTTGCCCCGGGAACCGCTCCGGAACTGTTGGCCTTGAAGGTGGCCGAAGGGGTGGGCAGCGGTCGGGCGGTGCTGATCCTCTGCCAGGGGACGGCCCAGCAACGGCGCCTGATCCACTGTTGGCGGCGGCACGGCGCCTGGTTGGCCCTGGCGGCCCTGTGGCTCGCCGGGGAGAGGGGCGGTGGTGGCGATTGGCCGGTGGTGCGTACCGGTGAGTTGGATGTGCCATCGACCAACGATGTGGAGATCATCCGCCGGTTCCTCACCTGGCGTTTCACCGGCGTGCGGGTACTGTTCGCCAATTATGGCGCCCTGGAACCGCTGGCCCGGGCCATGGCGGGGTTGCCACCCCTGGAGTTGGGCCTGTTCCTGGAGGCCCGGGAGACCCTGAACGATCCCTTCGCGCTCACGGATGAAAATCTGGCCCTGCGGCGGCGGCTGTTTTTCAGCGCCGTCATTCAGCGTCACGATCCCATGGTCCGGCAGCGGGGCGATGGGCCACGGCCGGTGCGGTCCATCGATGATGAGACCGTCTACGGCCCGGTCGTTGCCGTGGCGCCGTTGGCGGCGGCCCGGGAACGCGGGACCATCCGGCCGTTCAAGCTGATCATTCCGATCCTCGCCGCCGGTCCGGTCCCGGAACCGCCGCCGGAAGACGAGGAGGGAGCGGCTGGTCAACCGGGCTCCGAATCGGTGGAGGAACCGGTTGCGGGACCGGTTGCCGACCAGTCCCGGGCCGTGGCCCTGGCCCTGACGGCGGGGGAGGCTCGGCATATCCTCACCTGGCACGCCAACCCGGCGGCGGCCCGGGATTTTGCCCAACCGGCCCCGACGCTGGCGGGACCGTTGGCGGCCTATCGACGGTTCTACATCGCCGGTAACCGGAATACCGCCCAACGCGATCGTCTCCTGGACCGTTTCCGTGGCGAACGGCGGGCCATTCTCGCCAACGTCCGTTGTCTGGCCGAAGGTCTGGAATCGCCGGCGGTGGACATGCTGGTATTCTTCCCGGCGGCGAAAAAAAGCCGCCTCGACACCGCCCGTGCCCTGATGCCGCTCCTCACCCGGGACCGGGCGTCGGAGGGGGAGCCGGGGGACGGCATGGTCTGCCTGCCGTTGATCGTCGATGACCTTGAAGGGGATGGGTTTCGGACCGCCCTGGAAAACGCCGAGGGGTTTTGGCGCATCCTGCAGGATCTGCGCGAACTTGACGAAAACCTGGACCGGGCCATCCGCCAGGCTCGGGAGTCGATGGGGCGGCAGGGACGGGCCGACCTGACGGCATTGGCCGAACACCTGTCGGTGGTGACCGATCTTCCGGACCGGGAACCGTTGATCGAGGGTTTGTTGATGGCCTGTATCGATCGGTTGGGCAGCGAGTGGGATTACTGGTTCGGCCGGTTGTCGGCCTATCATGACCATTTTGGCCATGGTGAGGTGCCGGACGGATGGGCCGATGATCCGGAATTGGGGGACTGGGTGCGGCGGCAGCGCCAGGACCGGGGCAAGGGCAAACTGGCCCCGGAACGGATTGATCGCCTGGAAGGGTTGGGTTTCGTCTGGGATCCGGAGGCGGCCGCCTGGGAACGGCTGTTCACGGCCCTGACCCACTATCGTCGACAGCACGGCCACTGCCGGGTGCCGGCGGTCTGGCCGGAAAATCCGGCCCTGGCGGTTTGGGTGTCGGAACAGCGGCGGTTGTGGAAAAAAAATCGCCTCGATGACGAACGTCACCGGCGGCTCGATGGCCTGGGGTTCGTCTGGGACCTGGAAAAGGCCCTCTGGGAGCGTCAGTTCGCGGCCCTGAAACTGTTTCGGCAGTTGCACGGCCACTGCAAGGTGCCGGCGGACTGGCCGCAAAATCCGCAGTTGGCCGCCTGGGTGGCGGCGCAACGGCAGGCCTGGAAAAAAAATCGTCTCGATGCCGAACACCGGTTGCGTCTCGATGCTCTGGGGTTCGTCTGGGACCTGGAAGCGGCCCATTGGCAGGGAATGTTCGATGCCCTGGCCAGATTTCGGCAACTGCACGGTCACTGCAAGGTGCCGGACCCCTGGCCGCAACAGCCGCCGTTGGCCACCTGGGTGACGGGGCAACGGCGGGAGTGGAAAAAGGGCCGCCTGGATCCGGACCGGCAACGGCGTCTGGATGAACTCGATTTCATCTGGGACCTGGAGGCGGCCCACTGGCAGGAGATGTACACGGCCCTGGAACGGTTCAAGGAGCGCCATGGTCACGCCAAGGTGCCGGCGGTCCTGCCGGAAGAACCCCATCTCGGGGATTGGGCCAAGGCGCAACGCCGCGAACGGGAACGGGAAAAACTGGATCCGGCGCGCCAGCAACGGTTGGACGCCATCGGTTTCATCTGGGACCTGGAGGCGGCCGATTGGCAGGAGATGTTTGCCGCTTTGAGCCGTTTTCAGGAGACCCACGGTCACTGTGAACCGGCGGTGGACGGGCCGGACGGTGACCCGGGATTGGCGGAGCTGGCCGACTGGGTGACCCGGCAACGGCGCCAGTATCGAATGCATCGTCTGCAACCGGAGCGGGTGGAACGGTTGAACGGTCTGGGGTTCGTCTGGGATCCGGCGGTCAAATTTTGGGATGACATGTTCGAAGCCCTGGTTGAATTTCACCGTCGGGAGGGCCATTTCAACGTGCCGCGCTCGGGGGTGGAACCGGCGGCGTTGTCGGACTGGGTGCGTCGGCAACGTCGAGAAAAGAAAAAGGGGAAGGGCGCCTATCTCACCGGGGAACGGATCGAACGGTTGCAGGGGATCGGTTTCATCTGGGATGAGGCCGAAGCGGCCTGGGAGGAGATGTACCGGGCCCTGGCCGCTTTCCGGGCCGCCCGCAACCATTGCATCGTTCCGGACAAATGGCCGGAAAATCCCCGCCTGGCCCGTTGGGTGACGACGCAGAGGAAACTCTATCGTCAACGGAACCTTACCGAAGAACGGATACGGCGTCTGGAAAAGTTGGGGTTCATCTGGGATGCCAAGACCATCTACTGGGAAGAGTTGTTCGCCGCCCTGGCCCTTTATCGCGACCGGTACGGCAACTGTCTGGTGCCCGAGGGGTACATCGGGCATTCGGACCTGGCCTGGTGGGTGGCCGCCCAACGCAAGGCCCGTTTGAGCGGTCAACTGGACCCCGAGCGCATCGAGCGGCTGACGGCCCTGGATTTTTTCTGGGATCAGCAGGAGGCCGACTGGTATACGATGTATCAGGCACTGGTTCGATACCATCAGCGCCACGGCGATGCCCTGGTGCCCGAGGGTTGGCCGGAAAACCCCCGTCTGGCCACCTGGATCGGCCACCAACGGCAAGCGCGTCAGCGGGGCCAACTGACGCCGATCCGCGTGGCGCGCCTAGATGAACTGGGGTTCATCTGGGATGCCAAGGAGGTGGTGGTAGAGGAGATGTTGACCGAACTGAGCCGTTTCAAGGAACGGTTCGGCCACTGCAACGTCCCGCCACAATGGTCGGAAAACACCCGGTTGGGGTTGTGGATGCAGTTTCAACGGCAGGCGAAAAAACAGGGCGACCTGGACCCGGGACGCGAGGCCCGTTTGACGGCCCTGGGGGTGGATTGGCTGTGGGATGGGGTGGAGGGGCCGTCTTGATCAGCATCCTGCCCGGTTATCCGATCACATTGTTGAATGGTTGGAATTTTGCTTTGATGATGCCGGTCTGGCCCCAATCGCCTCCAGGTTGGTGGCGGAACTGGAGACCTATTGAAAAAGGGTTTTCAAGTGGGGCAGGACGGTGGCGGCGATGATCAGGGCCAACATCCAGCGCAGGAGGCGCATTTCCGCCCGCACCTCCCGGAGCTCTCCCTGAAATTCAATACGGAACTCGCGGATTTCCCCTCGGAGTTCCTTGATGTCGCTTTTGGTGGACAAGGTTTCCGAATGAGATTCCTGAACCTCGCGGAAAGCATCGGAAAAGGCTTCGGCCTGTACTTCCGGGATGCCAGCCTCCTTGAGCCGACGAGCGAACTTCAGAGTATCGAATGCAACGGCGGTGGACATGATCGTCTCTCCTTGAGTCCACGGTAGGTGAAATAAAATGGTCTGTCAATCACGTTTTTCCTGGATGCCCATGCGGGATTGGATATAACGTCTCTATTGAACAATTATAATAATATATACGAATTTGTGTCATCTTTACTTTTTTGACTGGTTGCTGCATGCTTGTGATGATCTCTTGTCCCTTCTCTGATGGCATACGTCTGAAAGATTTCAAGATCTACGGTTCTCATGTCCGAGGTTGATCATCGAAGGTGCGCAGGGGGCGGTCGATGAAACCGGCGCTTTGCTTTGACTTCAAGGATGGAGTTCCGTTAGAGTCCAGATCGAGTCCCTCTCATCAACGAGGAGTCGTTCATGGCAGTGCACATATTGTCCGAGGCGGATCTGCAAAGGAACCGCCGGGCCTTTCAAAAAAGATTGCGCGTGGAGTTGCGCCTGGCCTGCGAGGAGGTCGAAACGGCCGTCGATGCCCGAATTCGCGAACATTTTTTCGTCGGCCGCCCGCCTCCCTATGAGGTCCGGGTGACCATTCCCGAAACGGTCGTTGAAGGGGACAGGCGGGTGGTGTTCGCCGATATCGACGACTACTGCCGCAAGATCATCCCCCTGGTGCGGAAAAACTACAGCCGGGCCGGTTGGTCCTCGGTGGTCAAACGCAGTGGTGCCACCCTGCGTTTCATCCTCAACCGCAAGGCTGGCTGAGCGCACCCTTGCCATTGCCCGCCGTCGGGCCGGAAGCCGGGGTCGGACCGTTTCCCGGGTGTTGCCCCGGATCGTCATCGGCACGGGTGGTCCGGGGCCGATTGGTCTCAGCACGTCTCCAGCATTTTTTGAATGGCCGGTTCCGTTTCGCGGATGGCCGACTCCAGGGGTTCGAGGGCCTTTTCCCCCTCCGGGACCTCTCCTTGCCGCCCAAGCGTTTCCAGGGCCAATGCCTGTTGCCCCAGCCGGTCGGCGCCGATGGTCATGGCGGTGCCCTTGAGTTGGTGGGCGGCGCTTTTCAAGGCGGCGAAATCCTTCTCCGCCACCGCCGTGCGCAGGGCCGTCAACCGTTTGGGCAGTCCTTTCAAGAACCGTTCGAAAACGAAACCGATGTCGCCGCCCATCTCCTGCCGCAACTGTTGCAGGGTTTTGGGGTTGAGGATCTCCAGGGACGGTGGGGAGCCGGCGGTTCCGGTGGCTGGGTCTTCGGGCGTATCAGGGGGGGGATCGGCAAACCGATCCCCGGTCCAGCGGCGGATGGCCCGGATCAGACGGTTGCGGCGGATGGGTTTGGCGAGATGGTCGTCCATGCCCGCCGCCAGGCACCGTTGCCGGTCTTCGGTCAGGGCATCGGCGGTGACGGCGATGATCGGTAGCCGTTTGTCAGCGGCGGACCGTTTTTCGGCGCGGCGGATCTGGGTGGTGGCGTCGAAACCGTCCAGGACCGGCATGTTGCAATCCATGAGCACCAGATCGACCCCTCCCTGGAGGACGGCCTGGACCGCCTTGTGGCCATTGTTGACCAGATTGACCCGACAGCCCAGGCCGGTCAACATCGCCTGAATGACATCACGGTTGATGGCGTTGTCCTCGGCCACCAGGATGTGCAGTCCCGGGAATGGTTTGGCCGACGTTTCCATCGCCGGATCCCTGGCGGTGCCGATGGGAGCCCGGGACCGTTGCGGCGGGGTGGCGGCCGTTGGTGGCGCCGCTGTCCCGGCAAGGGGCGTCTTCTCATCGGCATCGGGGCGGGAGATGGCCCGCAACAGGGCATGGAGCAACAGCGAGAGGCGCGTCGGTTTCGGCAGCACCTGGACGATGTTGTCGCTGCCCTGTTTTTGAATTTCCGGCAGATTGCCCGCCGAGGAGAGAATGAGGATGGGAATCCGTTTCAACGTCTCATCGAGGGACAGGTTGTGGGCCACCTGCAGACCGTTCATGCCCGGCATCATGAAATCCAGCAGGATGGCGTCCGGCAGGGGCCGTTTTCCCTTCAGGGCGTCATCCAGTTGGGTCAAGGCCTGGGGACCGTTTTCCACCAGTTCCGGGTAGGCGTCGAACAGGTGCACCTGTTCCTTGAGGATGTGACGGTTGGGCGGGTGGTCGTCGACGATGAGGATGCGCCGGTGTTCCAGGGAGGCGGCCAGGGGGCGGTCATCGACGTTGCCGGTCGGTCCGCCGGGCATGAAGGGGAGTTCGAACCAGAACAGGCTGCCTTTGCCAAGGCTGCTTTCCAGGCCCAACTCGCCCTTCATGAGGGTGACCAGCCGTTCGAAGATGGAAAGTCCCAGTCCGGTACCGCCGAACTGGCGGGTGGTGGAGGCGTCGGCCTGGGTGAAGGGCCGGAACAGTTTTTTCTGATCGGCCGGGGAGATGCCGATGCCGGTGTCCCGTACCTCGAAGCGAATACGGTCGTTCCCGTTTTCCAACTTTTCCAGCAGTCGAATTTCGGTGGCAATGGAACCGGTGGCGGTGAACTTGATGGCATTGCCCAGCAGGTTGATCAATATCTGCCGCAACCGTCCCGGATCGCCGATCATGTGGGTGGTCATGTCCGGCGGGTGGAAACGCAGGGTCAGCTCCAACTGTTTTTCATGGGCGGCCAGGGCCATGGACTCCATGACCTCCTCCACCACGGCGCGCAGATCGAGGTCGATCCGTTCCAACTCCAGATGGCCGGCCTCGATTTTGGAAAAGTCGAGAATGTCGTTGATCAGGGCCAGCAGGGATTGACCGGAGAGGTGGATGGTCCGCGCATAGTGGTGTTGGGCATCGTTCAACGGTGTTTCCAACAACAGTTCCGTCATGCCGATCACCCCGTTGAGCGGCGTGCGGATTTCATGACTCATGGTGGCCAGGAAGGCGCTTTTGGCCTTGTTGGCCGACTCCGCCTCCAGGACCTCCCGGGTCAGCGCCTCCACCCGTTTGGCCTCGGTGATGTCGGTCAGGGTGCCGATGTGGCTGCGGATGACATTTCGCCGGCTCTGCTCCGGGGAGACCTGCGCCATGACCCAGACCTGGCTGCCGTCGGGATGTTCGAATGAAAATTCATCCGTGAAGGGGATTTGGTCCGACAGGGCGCGGTTCCAGTTGTTGCGTACCCGCAGACGATGTTCGGGGTGGATGTGTTTCATCCAGTCGTCCCGCAGGGAATCCTCCCCGGTCAGGCCGGTCAACCGGCGCCATTTGTGGTTGGTGAAGGTACGGTTCCCCCGGGCGTCGGTGCGGAAGATACCCACCGGGGCGTTCTGGGCCAGGGTCTGGAAACGGTGTTCGTTCTCCCGCAACTTTTCCAGCAGGCGGGTTTTTTCCGTCAGGTTCCGTTCCAGATTGCCACGAGCTTGACTGATCTGGCGGCTCATGTCATTGAAGGCCCGGGCCAGGTCGGCGGTCTCCAGGCTGCCGGTTTCGGGAACATGCCGGCCCGATCCGCCGGTGGCCATTTCCCGGGCGGCCCTGGCGACGGCGGCCAGGGGGGTGGTGATGCCCCGGGTGATGAGGATGGTGATCAAGACGATGACCCCGGCCGAGGCCAGGGCCAGGACCAACCCTTTTTCCGCCAGATGGTGGATTCCGGCCTGGGCCTCGGCCAGGTCCATTTTGATGACCAGACCCATGCGCATGGTGGGCAGATAGCGCCAGGCGGCCAATACCGGTTGGCCACGATAGTCTTGGCCGATGCCATGGTCATGGTCGCCAAACAAGGCCTTTTTCAAGGGGATGCCGATGTTGGCGGTCAATGAAAAACGGTGATCGAGCGGGGCGCCCTCCTTCCAGCGCAGCGGGGTGACGATGAGGGCGTCGTCTCCGTCGCGGATGCCGAACACCATTTCGCCGCTTTTTCCCAGTCCCCGGTAGTCGGTGGCGGTTTCGAACAACTCATCGGCCCGCTCTTCCAGGATCAATGCCCCCAAAAACCGGCCTTGCTCCAGGATCGGCACACCGATGGAAAAGAGGAAGGGTTCCTCATCGGTATATTTGGTCAGGGGGGAGATGGAGGTGCTCAACAGGTTTTTCGCCCGTTGGAACACCTCGCCCATGCCGGTGTGGCGAAAGTTCGGACCGGTCAGGTCGATGCCCAGTTCATTGTCCTGGGCCAGGAGAAAGACCAGGGTACCCTCCGGCGAGACCAGATGCACATCGAAGGATTCGATGGAGGCCAGAAAGGGGGAGAGCAGGGGGCGGTATTTTTCCACCATGCGCCGGTAACCGGCGCTGTCGATTCCCTCTTCCTCATACACGCGGATGATATCCCGGGCCGCCTGTTTGACGATCGGCACATGGGCGATCAGGGTGGTCTCCCGCATGCGTTGCCGGGCGTAACTTTCGATGTGGCGCGCCGTGTGGTCGGCGATGGCGTCCAGCCGGTGGATCGTCTCCTGGCGCAGCAGTTGTCCGGATTCATTGAAGTAGGCATTGACGATGAGAACGATCGGCCCCAGGGAGAGCAGCAGGTAGACCACCAGGATATGGGTGGCGAGGCGTGGGCGGGGTTCCCGGGCCGGTTCGTTCATGATTTTCCCGCTCCTGGCCGGCAGGGAGGGGGACAGGTCCAGGCGCCGCGCCAGTCCCGATGGAGCCCCTGAAGAAAGTCCGTCCATTGGGAAGGATGTATGAAACCGGGAAAAGGCCGCGGTGGAATGGGGCGGCCGCTGCTCCAGACCACCCGGATGCGGCCATTGTCGTCGATACGGCCGATGCGGGCTATTTTCCAGGTATGGCGGTTTTTCCGATCCAGATAAAGGATGCCGCCAGGGGAGGCCATGCTCAGTTCCCCCAACTGTTTGCGTATGGTCTCCGGATCGGCATCCAGGGTTTCCCGGATCGCCTTGGCCCACAGATGGACCCCCATATGGGCCGCCATCATGGCGTTGTCCACCGGTCGGTCGGTACCGAAACGGTCCTGAAACCGTTTGATGAAAATTCGGTTGGCCTCGGTGTCGATGCTTTGAAAATAGTCCCCGCCGACGTAATGCCCTGCCAACCATTGGGCGCCGATGCGGCGTATATCGTTTTCCCCCAGGTTGAAGGAGAGGATGGGGATGGTGCCCGGGCCGGGTTCGGCGCTTTGAAAAGCCTGGAAAAAGGGGCCGGCGTCGTTGGGGCCGATGGTATTCAGGACCACCGCCGGCCGCTGTTGGCGGATCTCCTCGATGATCGGCTTGAAATTTTTTTCACCCGGGGGCAGGTTGGCGTGGCCGACGATTTTTCTCCGCAGCGCCTTGATCTGTTGGCGAATGATTTCGTTGACGGCCCGGGAATAGAGGCTGTCGGAACCGACCAGGAAAAAACGGTCACCCAGGTATCTCAGGCTCCAGATGATGGCCGGCAACACCCGTTGGTTGGGGATGCCGCCGGTATGGATCAGGTGTTGAGACTCTTCCAACCCTTCGTGGTCATGGGGATGGATCAGCAGGTGATGATGGGTTTCGAAGACCGGGGTGACCCGTTTTCGGCAGGTGGAACTGCCGCAGCCGAAGACCACCCGCACTTTTTCCCGTTCGATCAGCCGATGCGTCTCCCGCAGGGCCCGTTCATCATCGGAACGGGTGTCGGCCATCACCACCTCGACCGGTTGTCCCAGCAGTCCCCCTTGCCGGTTGATCTCCTCCAGGGCCAGGCGGGTGGCGTCGATGATCGGTTGATCGTGAAGCGCTTGGGGGCCGCTGGCGGCGAGGAGGATGCCGACGCGGATCGGTTCCGTCAGTTCCCGGTCGTTGAGGGTGTCCATGGTCCAGAACAGCGCCGACAGCCCCAGCAGTCCCAGCAGGACCAGGATCAGGGAGGTACGCATCCGTCCATCGGACAACGCCGTCGCCATCCCGTTCAGGAACGTTCCGGGTTGGGCGGGGTCTCTGGGGGCGGCCATCATCGGTGGATTATGTTTCGTTGTTGTCGGGAGTGAAGAACCAGTAGGTGTTTCTTCCCTTTCCCTTTGCTATGTACATGGCATGATCGGCGTTGCGCAACAGGATGTTCATCTCTTCGGCATCGTGGGGATAGGCGGTGATGCCGATGCTGGCGGAGATGGAGGCGGTGCCTTCTTCCAGCTCGAAGGGGCGGGAGAGGCTTTTGATGATTTTTTTCGCCACCACTTCCGGGTCCAGGGGATAGTTGGTGTTGGGCAGGATGGCGGTGAATTCGTCACCGCCCAGGCGGGCGATGGTATCGGATTGGCGCACGCAGGCGGTCAGCCGGGCGGCGGCTTCCTGCAACAGTTGGTCGCCGGCGCTGTGACCCATGTTGTCGTTGACCCATTTGAACCGGTCCAGGTCGATGAACAGCAGCGACAGGATCTGTTTGTTGCGTCTGGAGAGTTTCAGGGACTGTTTCAGACGGTCCATGAACAGGCTGCGGTTGGGCAGTTTGGTCAGGGAGTCGAAATGGGCCTGGAAATAGATTTTTTCCTCGGCCCGCCGCCGTTCGATGAGCAGGCGGATGCGTTGGCGCAGCACCGCCCAGTGGATCGGTTTGGTGACATACTCTTCGGCGCCGGCCTCGAAGGCACGGTCGACGCTGCCGTCGTCGGCCAGGGCGGTGACCATGATCACCGGTGTTTTGGCGCCATTGATGCTTTTTTTGATCTGGACGCAGGCCTGGAAACCATCCATCACCGGCATGTTGGCGTCGAGGAGGACCAGGTCCGGGGTGTGTTCCATGAACATCCGCACCGCTTCGGCGCCGTTTTCGGTATCGATGGGGGTGTAACCGTTTTGCCGGAGGAAACGGCTGAGCAGGGTCAGGAGGATCTCATCGTCCTCCGCCACCAGGATGGTCATCGGTTTGGGCGGTGGCGGGGAGTCGGGCGGGTTGTCGTTGTTCATGGAAACCGATCGATCCGGGGTTGACTGGCGATGATCCTGATTCTATGCAATCCTGTCATCTTCTTACAAAGAACAGCCGATATGCAAATTAAAATTGTTAATATCCATCTCTTTGTCCATTATTGAAGGATATATTCATTGGCGATATGCAATATCGGTCCCATGTCGGTCCGGGCGTTGCCGGCAATTGCTGTACTGTAATGGTGTTGAAAAATCAAGCATATCAACGTTATGGTCATGATTCAACGGATAAAACGACGATGAGGAGGCGTGTTGGGCGATGGTGTTGGAAAATGGAGAACGGATTCCTGAGATGACCCTGTTGGATCAAAACGGGGCGTCGCGTGATTTGCAGGCGTTACTCGGCCGGTCTGGAGCGGTCATCTATTTTTATCCCAAGGACAATACCCCGGGGTGTACCCTGGAGGCCAAGGATTTTGAACGGCTGCAGGGGGAGTTCGCCGGATTGGGGTTTTCGATCATCGGCATTTCCAAAGATTCGGTGAAATCCCATGGAAATTTTTGTCAAAAGCAGGGATTGACCTTCACCCTGCTCAGTGATGGCGACGGGGCGGCCTGTGAAGCCTTCGGGGTTTGGCAGGAGAAAAAAAATTATGGACGTACCTACATGGGCATCGTCCGTTCCACCTTCGTCGTCGACGGGCAGGGGCGGGTGGTCAAGGTTTACACCAAGGTCAAGACCAAGGGACATGCCGAAACGGTGTTGGAAACGGTGAAAGGGTTGGGTTGACGGGCCGTCGGCGGGCGGGCTTTGCGGCGCAATTTTCGTTGACAGCGGGGCTGGGGGGATGGTAGCAGTATAAATCATTGTAAAATCAACGAGATATTAACAAAAGCCAGCGGCGCGGTCCCGGTCAACGGTCCGTGTTTCCGTATTGGTCCAATAATTGCTCCGGCTTCCACCCAGGTCGTCGGGGCTGCCTTGTGAACTCTTGCGCATGGGGAGCTTGGAATGGCGACGTGGCATAGCGGAGTATACTCGGGAACCATCCGGGGTTTGGCGGTGGCAACATTTTTACTGACCGCCGTCATGATTCCGTCGACGGGGCGGGCCGATGGCACCCTGGCGGTGGCGCTGGGAGCGACGGCCCTGGCCGGAGTGGTCCTGGATGGTCACTACCATGGCCACCATTTGCACCATGGTCATCGTTGGTTCGGTCATCATGGTCATCACCATGGCCACGGCCATTATGCCTACCCGGTTCATGCCGATCCGATCCATGGTTATCCGGTTTATTCGGTTTACGTGCCCTCCCGGAATCGGGATGTGGCCATTCCCCGGACCGCCGACAGCCGCGCCGACAATACCGTCTGGGTGCCGGTGGTGGGGAGTTATTACATCATCCGCTAGCCTCCGACCGTCACCCACGGTCCCGGCGGCTGTCGGGATCATGGCGTGAAAGGGAAAGAGGACGATGATGACACGGGGGTTGTTCGTTTTACTGTTTTTGCTGGTTGTCGGCGGTTGCGCGCCCAATCCGGCCTATTGGCCCAAAACCCACGGTTTGACCCACGAAGAGTTCCAGGCGGTCAAGGCCGGCCATCGGGCGGTACCGGTTACCGGCTCGCCGGTGGCCGCGGTCCAGCCGCGGGTCGTCATCGACAAGGGGCCGGTGGGCGCGTTTCGCTTCACCAATCTCACCGATCTGAGCCACATGCTGGCCGACCGCATGATCAACCTCAATGCCGGCGGCGTCGTCCATCCCTCCCTGCGTCACGATCCGGCCGAGCCTATCATCGTCACCAGTTTCGTCAATCTCGACAACCTGGAACAGAGCAGTCCCTTCGGTCGGCTGATCGCCGAGCAGATGGCCAGCCGCATCGTGCAACGGGGATGGGTCATCTCCGACATCAAGATCGCCGACAGCGTGCTGATGGCGGCGCGGAGAGGGGAGTTCATCCTGACCCGCAAGGTGAAACGGGGTTTGAAGGCGAAAAAGGCCGCCGCCGTCCTGGTGGGTCAGTACAGTGTGAACGAATCCCACCTGTTCCTGGTGACGCAACTGGTGCGCATCCACGACAACCGCATCCTCAGCGCCGCCAATCTCGATCTGCCGTTGAGCCGCAAGGTACGCAAAATCCTCGGCCTGGAGACGACCCCCACCATCCACATCGTTGACCGTTCCAGCATCGCCGGTCGGCGTACCGCCGTCGACCCGGTGCAACATCGTCGAAAAACGGCAGTGATTCCCTTCTATAAATCGGTTACCGCCGGCGATGAGAAGGCGCCCGGCGTGGCCAAGTAAAGCGGTCCTCCGCACCGCGCCGCCGTCCATCATCCGCAGGTGGGGGGAGGGGCGGGGACCGTTTCAACTGGAATGGTTATTGCTAGAATCAATGTTCATTTAATTCCGTTTTTGGCGGACCCAGCGCCGCCGACACGATCATCGGTTTCTCCAACCCCCGAGGGGACAAAGGACAATGCGACACCCGATCGCCGTGATGCAACGGCTGATTTCATGGCCGGCGACATTGGCTCTTCTACTGGTCATCGGTGGTTTTCCCGCCGTGTCCCGCGCCGACATGGTTATCCCCATGAGCGCCGCAACCCCGTACAGTTATCGGTTGGCCGACAACCTGATCCGTGGCATCGATCTGAAGGTGGTCAACGGTGAGATCGAATCCATCCGTGGGGAGTCGATCCTGCCGGCCACCTTCGTCGACCTGACCACCCTGGAGCCGGAATCGGTCCTCGGCCGGGTCATCGCCCAGCAGGTGGCCTCCCGTTTCACCCAACGGGGGTTCCGGGTGATCGAGGCCAAGGTGAAAAACCGGCGGTTGGCCATGGAGGATGGCGCCGGCGAGCTGTTGCTGTCCCGGCGGGCACGGCACCTGCAACGGGCCGTTCAGGCGGCCCTGTTCCTCACCGGTACCTATACCGTTTCCAACAAGAGCGTTTTTTTGAACGCCAAGGTCATCGATGCCCGGGATAACCATGTCATCGTTTCCGCCGATGCCGAGATGGCCATTCACGGCAACATCAAGGAGTTGGTGCGGATGGACCGTGGATCGCCCAAAAAGGCCCTGACCGACAGACCCTGACCACCAAGATACGTCTGACTGTGACTGGATCGTTCATGAACCATCGAGTGAAAATAATCGGTAAATGGCTGTTGGCCGCGTTGGTCGGCCTGGTGATGACCGGCTGTGCCTCAAGGGGTCTCCTGCCCTACAGTCATCGGGCGGCGGATCATCTCATCGATCACCTGGAGATGCATGGCGACCGCAGCCATAAATTTCTCGAAGATGACAAACCCCTGATCATCACCAGTTTCGTGGAACAGGGGGACCTCAACAAATCCTCCCGGTTCGGCCGTCTGATCGCCGAACAGATCGGTACCCGCCTCAATACCGAAGGGTTCAAGACCGTCGATGTGCGCCTGCGGGAAAAAGTGTTGATGCAGGAGCGCAACGGTGAGTTCGCCCTTTCCCGTTCCATCCGCAGCATTTCGAAAAAACATGATGCCCAGGCCATCATCGCCGGGACCTATGTACGGATCGCCGATCATGTCTATGTGACGGTGAAAATGTTGCATCCGGAAGATGGTTATGTGTTCGCCGCCCACGATTTTTCCGTCCCGGTGCGTCTGCTGTTGCCCGAGGCCGGTCGCTATCGGAACTGGCCCAAGCGGGAAGGGGGGAGTTGGTGGCCGGGTGGAATCGTCGGGGATGAATAGGCCGTTGGCTGCTGCCGACCGGGACGGGTTGTCCGGCCGCTAGCGGACGGTTGCCGCCGGCAGCGCCGACAGGTTGCCGGCGATCTGTCGCCAGCCGATCGTGGGTAATGCCGGTGCCGCCGCCAGGGCCGCGCGCGGCATCTCCTCCGCCGGGCAGGTGTCCGGATCCTGGACCAGAACCGGCAACCCGTTTTGAATGAACGCCTCGATGCCCTTGGTGCCGCAATCGATCTCACCGCTCAACACCACCGCCACCGGATGGATGGCGGTATCGACCACCGACCGGAACAGGGCGTCCATTTCCGGACCGCTTTCCCCCCCGGTTGATAACGGATGTGAAAGGTCAGTTCGCCCTTTTCATCCCGGCCCACACCGCTTTGATTTTCCCCATTGGTCACAATGATCTCACCGTCCCGGGGTACCATGCCGGGCAGGCCGACATGGATCTCCTGTCCGGTTTCATGGTGCAGATATTCCGCATAACAGCGCAACATCTCTTCGGGAATGCACAACAGCAGGATGACCGGGCAGGGGAGGCGGCCCATGGTGTTGAGGAATCGGGGCAGGATACCGATGCCACCGGCCCCGGCGCTCATGACCACCAAGTCCACCGGTCGTTGCCAGTTGAAAACCCGGGGCGGAACGTGGATGGCCGACG
This sequence comes from uncultured Magnetococcales bacterium, assembly GCA_964344355.1. Taxonomy (GTDB): domain Bacteria; phylum Pseudomonadota; class Magnetococcia; order Magnetococcales; family CAYFNE01; genus CAYFNE01. The sequence continues at coordinate 1,463 of CAYFNE010000004.1, read as the reverse complement.
GCAGGTAGGGGGGCCGGCCTTTGTCGCCTTTGAAATAGGGTTGGCCGGTGCGCCGGCCCCAATAGAGAACTTTACGCAGGAACTCCCGTCGGATCTCCAATACGTCATAGGCCTGTTGAAAGACCGGCCAGGAGATGTGGTCGGCGGCGCCCGACTCCAGGGATTTGAGGAACAGGCGGATCTTCGGGTTGAGCCAGTTGTTCATCCAGCCGATGCCTTTGACGAGGATGATGGGGCGGCGGCATCCTTTCATGATTTGCCGGGTCAGGTCGACGCCATTGATCCGGGGGGGATCGATCATCAACAGGATCACGTCCGGGTTCAGTCTTTGCACCATCTCCACGGAGATGGCCTCTCCATCCGGTGGGGTCAGGATGTCGATCTCCGGTTCCGCCTCCAGGATGCGGCGCACGGCCACCCGCATGAGGCCGGGATTGTCGATGATCAACAGCCGGACCATGGCTCGTTCAACGGCGGCGTTTGGTCGGGATCGGACGGCTGGCCGGTTGTCTTTGGCGCCGGGTGACCGGCACCGGGCAGCCCTGCGGGAACCATCCATGGCCCGGGGAGAGGATCAGTTTTTCAAAGAGGCGGTTCGGATGCATCTCGCAGCGGATGGTTTTGACGATGAAACGGATTCGATCGGCAAATGATCCGCGGAAGAGAGAGAGGAAAAACCAAGGGCCGACCCGAGGGGAGAGGGGGGGGATGGTCGGGCCCTTGGTTTCGGGACGCAAGAAACTTGCGTCCCATTCGCGGATTTGGATGCCTGGTCGGGTCTGTTCATCCATGTCGCTATCCATCCATATAAAAAAAACCGAGAGCCGGAAGAGGGGGGGGGGGGAAGTTCCGGCCCTCGGTAAGGAACGCGACTGATGCGCGTCCCATTCCATTGATTCGTATTGATCCGGTTTCGCCACCGGTCGTTCCATCCATCCTTTTCGTCAGGCGTTGCAGCGGTCATCCGGTTGCCAGGATCGATTTTCGACTCTGGAGGTGCGTCCGCCCGGGTCTGTAACGCTCCATGAAAACTGTGGACAATCCTTGTCCGGGAGCAAAAACCGTCAAACCACTCTACGGCACCTCGCTGTTGCGAATACCCGGGCGGACACCGACACGCTTGCTAAACAGGTATCACGAACCGTGCCAATATTTCGTAATTATAGTTTATATATCAAAATCAACAGATTGTATGGTTCGTGACCCTGTTGGTTGCCGGCGCGGAGGGGTGGAGAAAATTTTTCACACAATTGTGTCAAAATGGAACAATAATTGACCGGTTGTAAAAAAGAGCTGTAAATTCAAAAAGATCGCAAGGGGGAAAAAAATCAGCCGTTTCCCGGGGATGGTTGATAATTTTTCACCATTTTCATTTTTTTCTTTCGTTCGTGGCCACCGGGGCCGCCCGGACCCGACTTTGACACCTCCTAGACACATTGCCCATGAAAGTTGCGCAAAAACAA
>CAYFNE010000003.1:95191-126351 GCA_964344355.1 uncultured Magnetococcales bacterium | reverse complement strand
AAACTCAGATCAAGTAATGGTGAGCGTACATTATAGCTATGCTCAAACCTCATCAAATGAATTCAAGTCTCTGTTTGATGGCGAACGAGTTTTTGACAATCCAAAGCCAGTGTCAGACATCAAGAGGCTGACTGGGTACTTAACTGAGCTTGATGATTTGATTATTGACTTTTTTTCTGGTTCTGGCACTGCTGGCCATGCAGTTATGGAGCAAAATGCAGTTGACGATGGACAAAGACGTTTTATCTTAGTCCAACTGCCGGAAAACCTGGACCCAACTAAAAAAGATCAGAAGATCGCAGCTAATTTTTGTGACGGTATTGGCAAGCCTCGAACCATTGCTGAAATAACAAAAGAACGCCTTCGCCGTGCCGGGAAGAAGATCAAGGAGGAAACCCCTCTTTTCGCCGGTGACACCGGCTTCCGCGTTTTCAAACTGGATACCAGCAATATCCGTCCCTGGCGGCCGGACCGTGACAAACTGGCGCAAGGAGAGCTGGAATACCAGGACAACCTCCTTGAAGGTCGTGGCGAAGGGGATATTCTGTTCGAACTGCTGCTGAAACTGGGTCTGGAACTGACCGTGCCCATGGAACGGCGCACCATTGCCGGCAAGAACGTTCACAGCATCGGTCTGGGGGCGCTCATGGTCTGCCTGGCGGAACAGGTGACCAGAGAGGATGTGGAACCCTTGGCCCTGGGCATCCGCGACTGGTGGCGGCAACTGGCCCCGGCGGTACCGGTGCAGTTCGTTTTTCTCGATCGTGGTTTCGTCGATGATGTGGCCAAAACCAATTTGGTGGCCATCCTGGAACAAAACATCCCATCGGACCAACTGGCCGGTATCCGTAGTTTATAATGGGAACCGGTATGATGTTTCAGAACAATGATATTTGTTTGTCGGCCGGGGAGAAACCGTTGATGGACGATTTGATCGATCGGTTGCGGGAGTGAGGAACGAGACGGAATGAGCATGCGCAAAATTATGGCCGATGATCCCCTGGCCCGGAGCGCCGACCCGGTGGAAGGGAACATCGAGCGGTTGAAAACCCTGTTTCCGGAGGCGTTCACCGAGGGAAAAATCGATTTCGAGGTGCTCAAACAGCTCCTGGGTGGCCATGTGGAGGAGCGGGAGGAGAAATATGGACTCAACTGGCATGGCAAACGGATGGCCCGGCGGCTGGCCCTGACCCCGTCCACCGGCACCCTGCGTCCCTGCCCGGAAGAGAGCGTGGATTGGGACGGCACACAAAACATTTTGATCGAGGGGGACAACCTGGAGGTACTCAAACTCCTGCAAAAAAGTTACGCCGGCAAGGTGAAAATGATCTACATCGATCCGCCGTACAACACCGGCAAGGATTTTGTCTATCCGGATGATTTTCGCGACAATATTCGCAACTATCTGGAGCTGACCGGGCAGGTGGATGGGGAGGGGCGCCGGGTCAGCAGCAATACCGAGGCGTCGGGGCGGTTCCATACGGATTGGTTGAATATGATGTATCCCCGGTTGAAACTGGCGCGGAATCTGTTGCGGGATGACGGGGTGATGTTCATCAGCATTGCCGATCATGAAGTGCATGATTTGCGCCTTGTCATGGATGAGGTTTTTGGTGAAGAAAACTTCATCGCCGCAATCATCTGGCAAAAAATGTACTCACCAAAAAATTCGGCCCGTCATTTCTCCGAAGATCATGATTATGTGATTGTCTATGCAAAAAACTCCGAAACATGGGAGCCAAACCTGTTGCCTCGTACCAAGGAGATGGAAGCCCGTTATACGAACAAGGACAACGACCCAAGAGGACCATGGAAACCAGGGGATCTTTCCGCCCGGAATTACTATGGTGAAGGAACCTACGCAATCTCCTGTCCATCAGGCAAAACTATTGAGGGACCTCCACCAGGAAGGTATTGGAGTATTTCAAAGGAAAAATTTGATGAGCTTGACAAAGATAGCCGCATTTGGTGGGGAGGTGATGGAAACAACACGCCTTCCGTAAAGCGGTTTTTATCTGAAGTAAAAACAGGTCGTGTCCCTCAAACACTTTGGAAATATGAAGAGGTTGGGCATACCCAGGAAGCAAAAAAAGAGCTTATTGCTTCTGTAACCTTTCCAAACTCTGACTCTGTTTTTGAAACCCCGAAACCGACTCGTTTGATTCAAAGAATGCTACATCTGGCTACCCAACCAAACAATAATGAGTTGGTGGTTGATTTTTTTGCTGGATCCGGATCAACTCTGCATGGTGTTTTTAAAAAAAATATCGAGGATGAAGGAAATCGTCACTGCATTCTCGTTCAAATTCCAGAGCCATTACAAACTGGCGGTAAAGTTCTATCAACGATTTCCGACCTTACAAAAGAACGCCTCCGCCGAGCAGGCCAGAAAATCAAGGAGGAAACCCCCCTTTTCGCCGGTGACACCGGTTTCCGCGTTTTTAAACTGGACACCAGCAACATTCGCCCCTGGCAACCGGACCGGGAGGATCTGGAAAAAAATTTGCTCGACCATTCCGAACACCTGGTGGAAGGTCGTGGCGAAGGGGATATTCTGTTCGAACTGCTGCTGAAACTGGGTCTGGAACTGACCGTGCCCATGGAACGGCGCACCATTGCCGGCAAGAACGTTCACAGCATCGGTCTGGGGGCGCTCATGGTCTGCCTGGCGGAACAGGTGACCAGAGAGGATGTGGAACCCTTGGCCCTGGGCATCCGCGACTGGTGGCGGCAACTGGCCCCGGCGGTACCGGTGCAGTTCGTTTTTCTCGATCGTGGTTTCGTCGATGATGTGGCCAAAACCAATTTGGTGGCCATCCTGGAACAAAACATCCCATCGGACCAACTGGCCGGTATCCGTAGTTTATAATGGGAACCGGTATGATGTTTCAGAACAATGATATTTGTTTGTCGGCCGGGGAGAAACCGTTGATGGACGATTTGATCGATCGGTTGCGGGAGTGAGGAACGAGACGGAATGAGCATGCGCAAAATTATGGCCGATGATCCCCTGGCCCGGAGCGCCGACCCGGTGGAAGGGAACATCGAGCGGTTGAAAACCCTGTTTCCGGAGGCGTTCACCGAGGGAAAAATCGATTTCGAGGTGCTCAAACAGCTCCTGGGTGGCCATGTGGAGGAGCGGGAGGAGAAATATGGACTCAACTGGCATGGCAAACGGATGGCCCGGCGGCTGGCCCTGACCCCGTCCACCGGCACCCTGCGTCCCTGCCCGGAAGAGAGCGTGGATTGGGACGGCACACAAAACATTTTGATCGAGGGGGACAACCTGGAGGTACTCAAACTCCTGCAAAAAAGTTACGCCGGCAAGGTGAAAATGATCTACATCGATCCGCCGTACAACACCGGCAAGGATTTTGTCTATCCGGATGATTTTCGCGACAATATTCGCAACTATCTGGAGCTGACCGGGCAGGTGGATGGGGAGGGGCATCGAATCAGCAGCAATACCGAAGCATCTGGAAGACGCCATACGGATTGGTTGAAAATGATGTACCCCAGATTGAAGTCGGCCAGAAACCTGCTTCGAGATGATGGTGTCATATGTATTTCCATTGATGACAATGAGATTTTCAATCTCAGAAACGTGTGTGATGAAATTTTTGGTGAGGAGAACTTTATCGCCACGATCGTTTGGCAAAAGGCGTATACAGCCAACCAAACGGCAAAACATATTTCTGATACACATGATTATGTTGTCGTTTATGCAAAGTACAGTGACCATCTCAAGCTTGGAAAGTTTGATCGTACAGACGAGCAAAAAGAAAAATTCAAGAATTCAGATAATGATCCAAGGGGACCATGGAAGGCGGAAAATCTCTCAGCCGGGAAATTTTATGCAGCTGGCCGGTTCATGATTGAAGGGCCGTCCGGTAAACGGTTCTCACCGCCAGCGGGAAGGTACTGGCGATGTAATGAGCGGCAATACCGGGATTGGCTCGCCGATGGCAGGATAACCTTTGGTCAATCCGGTGAGGGGAGGCCCATGTTGAAAAAATTTCTTTCCGAAATGGAGTCCGGGCTGACTCCTACGACATGGTGGCCCCATGAAGAAAGTGGCAGCAATAAATCCGCCAGCATTGAGCTGAAATCCCTGTTTGATGGGCAAGCTGTTTTTGATACCCCCAAGCCAATTCAACTTATTGACAGGCTTGTTCAACTGGCAACGGGAGACAATGACCTGGTGTTGGATTTTTTTGCTGGTAGTGGTGTTACGGCACATGCGGTATTGCAAAAAAATAGTATCGATAACGGGCAAAGAAAGTTTATCTTGGTTCAAATACCTGAACCAGTGGATAATGAAGCGTTTTCCAAGTTGTCAAAAATTACATGTGAACGCCTTCGTCGGGCAGGTCGAAAAATCAAGGAGGAAAATTCCCTTTTCGCCGGTGACACCGGTTTCCGCGTTTTCAAACTGGACACCAGCAACATCCGCCCCTGGCAACCGGACCGGGAGGATCTGGAAAAAAATTTGCTCGACCATTCCGAACACCTGGTGGAAGGTCGTGGCGAAGGGGATATTCTGTTCGAACTGCTGCTGAAACTGGGTCTGGAACTGACCGTGCCCATGGAACGGCGCACCATTGCCGGCAAGAACGTTCACAGCATCGGCTTGGGGGCGCTCATGGTCTGTCTGGCGGAACGGGTGACCAGAGAGGATGTGGAACCCTTGGGCCTGGGCATTATCGACTGGTGGCGGCAACTGGCCCCGACGGTGTCGGTGCAGTTGGTTTTTCTCGATAATGGTTTCGTCGATGATGTGGCCAAGACCAACCTGGTGGCCATTCTGGAACAGAACATCCCATCGGACCAACTGGCCGGAATTCGCAGTCTGTGAGGGGGGCGTCATGACCGATACAAACGTCCCCAACGGGGAGATCCTGCTTTACCAGACCGAGGATGGCCGCATCCGTCTTCAGGTGCTCATGACGGGGGAGACGCTGTGGCTCTCCCAGGCGCTTATGGCAAAGCTGTTCCAGACCAGCAAACAGAACATCGCCAAACACTTGAAATCGATCTTCGCCGATGGGGAGTTGGAAGCGGATCGAGTTGTCAACCAATGGTTGACGACTGCCGTCGACGGCAAGTCCTACAGGGTCAAGCACTACAACCTGGACGCCATCCTGGCGGTGGGCTACCGGGTGCGCAGCCCCGCCGGCGTGCGCTTCCGCCAGTGGGCCAGCGACAAGCTCAAGGAGTACATCGTCAAAGGGTTCACCCTGGACGACGAACGGTTGAAAAACCCCGGCAAGGCCCCGGACTACTTCGACGAACTGACCCGCCGCCTCCAGGACATCCGCACCAGCGAGCGGCGTTTCTACCAGAAAATCACCGACATCTACGCCACCAGCGTGGACTACGATGCCCACCACTCCCTGACCCGGGAGTTCTTCGCCACGGTGCAGAACAAGGTCCACTACGCCATCCACGGCCACACGGCGGCGGAATTGATCCAGCAACGCGCCGACAGCGCCAAGCCCAACATGGGCCTGACCACCTGGAAAGGGGCATGGCCGCGCAAGTCGGACGTGGCCGTGGCCAAGAACTACCTGAACGAAGAGGAGTTGCGGGCGCTCAACAACCTGGCCGAGCAATACCTGATCTTCGCCGAAGGACAGTGTGAGCGGCGCATTGCCATGACCATGCGGGACTGGATCACCAAGCTGGATGGGTTCCTGACCCTCAACGACCGGGAGATCCTGCCGGACGCGGGCCGTGTTTCCGTCCAACTGGCCAAGGCCCATGCGGAAACGGAGTTCGAGAAGTTCCGCGTCCTGCGCGACCAACGCCATGAGTCGGATTTCGACCGCATGGTCAAACAACTGCCCAAGCCGGGGAAAAAATCATGAAACTCCATTTCGAACCCGACCTGGATTACCAGCTGGCGGCCATCGAGTCGGTCTGCGCCCTGTTCAAGGGCCAGGAGATCGGCCGCACCGAATTCACCGTGACGTTGCCGTCCGATGAACTGGCCTTTGCCGAAAACAGCCTCGGCATCGGCAACCGCCTGAAAATGTTGGAGGAGGAGATCCATGCCAACCTCAAGGCGATCCAGCTCCGCAATGGACTCGGTCCATCCCCGACCCTGGCTTCGATGGATTTTACCGTCGAAATGGAGACCGGCACCGGCAAAACCTATGTCTATCTGCGCACCCTCTTCGAACTGTACAAACGCTACGGTTTCACCAAGTTCGTCATCATCGTTCCCTCGGTGGCCATCAAGGAAGGGGTTTACAAATCGATCCGCGTCATGGAGGAACATTTCCGGGGGCTCTATGCCAACACTCCCTTCGAATATTTTCTCTATGATTCCAAAAAACCGGGACAGGTGCGCAACTTCGCCACCAGCCCCAATATCCAGATCATGGTGGTGACCGTCGGCGCCATCAACAAGAAGGATGTCAACAATCTCTACAAGGAGAGTGAAAAAACCGGGGGCGAAAAACCCATCGATCTGGTCCGGGCCACCCGGCCCATCCTCATCGTCGATGAACCGCAAAGTGTCGATGGCGGACTCAAGGGTCAAGGCAAAAAGGCGTTGGAGGCCATGTTTCCCCTGTGTACCCTGCGCTATTCCGCCACCCATGTGGACAAACATCACATGCTCTACCGGCTGGATGCGGTGGACGCCTACGAAAAAAAACTGGTCAAACAGATCGAAGTGGCGGCGTTGGAGGTGGACGGGGGGCACAACCGGCCGTTCGTCCGGCTTCTCAACGTCCAAAATACCCGGGGACGAATCCTGGCCCGGGTGGAACTGGACGTTTTGCAGGGAAAACGGGTGGTGCGCAAAACAGTGACCGTCGGCGATGGCGATGATCTGGAACAGATCACCCGGCGCGCCCTGTATGCCGATCACCGGATCGGTGAGATCCGGGTGGCCAAGGACAATGAGTTCATGGAGTTGCGTATCCCGGGCGGCGAACATCTCCTGCGCCCGGGCGGCGCCTTCGGCGACATCGACCAGGATGAGATGAAACGGCAGATGATCCGACGGACCATCAAGGAACATCTGGACAAGGAAAAACGGCTGCAGCCCCTGGGAATCAAGGTTCTCTCCCTGTTTTTCATCGACACCGTGGCCCACTACCGGTCCCGCGACGCCGATGGCAACACCGTCAAGGGCAAATATGCGCAGATGTTCGAGGAGGCGTATCGGCAGATGATCCGCCTGCCGGATTACCAGACCCTGTTCCGGGATGTGGATGACGAAACCCTGCCGGAACGGGTTCACAACGGCTATTTTTCCATCGACCGGAAAGGAATCTGGACCGACACCGCCGAAAACAACCAGACCAACCGGGACAATGCCGAACGCGCCTACAACCTGATCATGAAGGACAAGGAACGGTTGCTCGGTTTTGACACCCCCCTGAAATTCATCTTTTCCCACTCGGCCCTGCGCGAAGGGTGGGACAATCCGAACGTGTTTCAGATTTGTGTGTTGCGCGATATGGGCACGGAAATGGCCCGGCGGCAATCCATCGGCCGGGGACTGCGGCTCTGTGTCAATCAAAATGGCGAACGGTTGCGGGGATTCGGCATCAACACCCTGACGGTGGTGGCCACGGAAAGTTATGAACGGTTCGCCGAAACCCTGCAGCGGGAAATCGAGGCCGATAGCGGCATTCGTTTCGGCATCGTCGAAAAACATCAATTCGCCGGCCTGCAACGGATCGATGAACGGGGACGGTCGCAACCGCTCGGCGCGGAACGGTCGGAGCAGCTTTGGAACCATCTCCGAAAGTCCGGCCATATCGATGCCCGGGGGAACATTCAGGATGGTCTGCGCGCCACCCTGAAAACGGCAACCTTGCATCTGCCGGAAACCTTCAACGATCTGAAACCCCGGATCATGGCGATCCTGAAAAAACTGGCCGGTCGTTTGGAAATCAAGAACGCCGATGAGCGCGTCCCGGTCAAAACGCGGCGGGCGGTGTTGCACAGTGCCGAATTTCAGGCATTGTGGGACCGCATCAAACACAAGACCACCTATCGGGTCGGGTTCGACAATCAAAACCTGATCGAAACCTGTGCCCGGGCCATCGGCAACGCGCCGCCGCTGGCCAAAACCCGGTTGCAAGTCCGCAAGGCCGATCTGGCCATCGGCAAAAGCGGCGTGGAAACCAGGGAGACCACCCGGGCGGCGTCGGTCACCCTGCAGGAGCCGGAACCCGAATTGCCGGACCTGCTCTCGGTCCTTCAGGACAACACCCAACTGACCCGACGCAGCATCGTCCAGATATTGATTTCAAGCGGCAGGCTGAACGATTTTCTCCACAACCCCCAGCAGTTCATCGAAATGGTCTCGGAAACGATCAATCGCGCCAAACGACTGGTCCTGGTGGACGGTATTCGTTATCAAAAGATCGGTGATGACCATTTTTATGCCCAGGAGCTGTTTGAGGAGAAGGAGTTGGAAGGGTACCTGAAAAATATGCTCATGAACGTCACCAAGTCGGTCCATGAGCACATCATCCACGACTCGGCAGGCGTTGAAAAACCATTCGCCGAAGATCTGGAACGCAACGAAGCCGTCAAGGTGTATGCCAAACTGCCGGGCTGGTTCAAGATTCCCACCCCCCTCGGAACCTACAACCCGGACTGGGCCGTGCTGGTGGACAATGAGGGTGAAGAGAAGCTTTTTCTGGTGGTGGAAACCAAAGGCGGGCTGTTTTTCGATGATTTAAGGGAAAAGGAAAACGCCAGGATCGCTTGCGGCAAGGCCCACTTCAAAGCGTTGGCCAACGGTGAAAACCCGGCCAAATATGTTCTCGCCACCCGGGTTGATGACCTCATGAATTCGCTCTGAGGAGATGGTCGAGCCCCTTTCGGCTACCCGGTGGGGGCCACGGATGGACCGCCGGAATACAACGTTTATCGGCAACCAGGTTCGGATTCATCCGGATCGGGCGACGTTTGAACGCCTTAGGAATCCATGATGACCGGCGGGAAAAATCGTCGGAAAATCAGGGATGGAAGTTTGCAAAGCCCCACAGAAGGGTTTACCCTTTCTCCAAGAGTGTCAGCAACAGCTGCCACTACTCGGTAACGGTCCCGGTTCGTGACGGCGTATGCGGGGGATCATGACCGGATGAAAGCGGCAGGCGGTTTGATGGAAAAGGTCGAAACGGTTCCGCACCACCGCCCCTCGTCATGAACCGGCCCTCCATTCCGGTGGCGGTCGGGGAATCCTCTTTGTCGGCCAATCGGCTTTCTTTAATCAAGAAACGGGCGATCGCCACCGATAGGGGGATTTGACGATATCGTTTCGGGGCAAAGACCTTGCCTGTGTCGATTGTTGCCCCTATCTTTGCCCCCTGATGTCTGTTGCCCGTCGAATGAACCCCGGTCGGGGTGGAAAATAGTGGGGAAACCATGATCAAACTGGGCGTCAATGTCGACCATGTGGCCACCGTGCGCCAGGCCCGGGGCTGCCGTTATCCCGATCCGGTCCTGGCGGCGGCGGCCGCGGAACGGGCCGGCGCCGATGGCATCACCGTGCATCTGCGCGAGGATCGCCGTCACATCCAGGAACGGGATGTGCGCCTGCTCATGGAGACGGTGCAGACCAAGGTCAATCTGGAAATGGCCACCACCGGCGCCATGGTGGAACTGGCGTTGGCGTGGCAACCGGCCGATTGCTGCCTGGTGCCGGAACGGCGTGAGGAACTGACCACCGAAGGGGGACTGGATGTCCTGGGACACCGGGAACGGGTCGCCGATGTGGTGGCGGCCCTGAAAGGGGCCGGTATCACCGTCTCCCTGTTCATCGACCCGGAACCGGCGCAGATCGAGGCGGCGGTGGCGGTGGGTGCGCCGGTGGTGGAGTTGCACACCGGCCGCTATGCCGAAGCCCTGAATGCCGAAATGGCGGCCAGGGAACTGGCGGGCATTCAACGGGCCGCCGCCCGCGCCCTGGAACTGGGACTGGTGGTCAATGCCGGTCACGGTCTGACCTACCACAATGTCCAGGAGATCGCCGCCATCGACGGTGTGAACGAACTGAACATCGGCCATGCCATCATCGCCCGCGCCCTGTTCGATGGCATGGAGGGAGCGGTGCGGGAGATGAAACGGTTGATGCGGGAAGCGGCCCGCCGATGATCGTCGGACTGGGCAGCGACCTGGTGCGGATTGATCGGTTGGAAAAGGCATTGCTCCGCTTCGGTGACGGATTCGCCCGGCGGGTGTTCACCGACGGGGAACGGCAGTTGTGCGACGCCCGGAAAAATCGCGCCGCCTGCTACGCCAAACGGTTCGCCGCCAAGGAGGCCCTGACCAAGGCCCTGGGAACCGGCATGCGGGGGGGCATCTGGTTTCAGGACGTGGAGGTGCTCAACGACGATCTGGGACGGCCGGTCATGACCGTCAGCGGCGCCGCCCGGGAACGGATGCAACACCTGGGCGCGGAGACGACACATGTCAGTCTGAGTGATGAAGGGGGGTTCGCGCTCGCCTTCGTGGTTCTGGAACGGCAAGGAGATCAACGGCGATGAACATGTCTGCAACGCCTTCGGGGGCCACGACACAGCCGCCGGGTGGAAAAGAGGTTTTTTTGAACAACCTCAGCGAGGAAAAGAAAAAACTTCTCACCAAACTGCACACACAGATCAACAAGGCGCAAACCTTCGCCGAAGGGCTGCCCGATACCGAAACGATGATGTTGAAGTTTCTGGATGCGGAACGGTTGACCGTCTACCAGAACGCCCGCAACGGTCAGGAGATCCTCGCCAAACACAAAACCGGCCAGGAACTGCATGAAATCCGGCTGCCCCTGAGCGCCAACTCCATCGCCGGTTATGTGGCGGTGAGCGGTCAACCCCTGCGTATCGCCGATGTCCACGACGCCAAGGCCCTGAAGTCCATCTATCGTACCCTCCGTTTCGACGCCAGTTATGATGAACGGTCCGGTTTTACCAGCAAATCGATGCTGGTGGTGCCGATCCGCAAGGGAAAACCGTTGCTGGGCGTATTGCAGATCATCAACAAACTCGACAAGGGAACCTTCGATGATATCGACCTGAAATACGCCCAATATCTGGCCGGCATGTTGGCGGTCAAATTTCGCGAGGAGTTCAAAGGTACCAATTCCCCCTATGAACTGCTGGTGAACCGGGGGTTGGTCACCCAGGAAAAAGTGAATGAGTTCGCCGCCCGCGCCCCACGGGAAAAGGTGACCATGACCTTTTTGCTGGTGTCCGAGGCCAAGGTACCCCTGGAAATGGTCTCCGCCTCGTTGGAAAGTTACTATCAATTTCCCTTCATGCGCTATGACCCCAATATCGAGCCGCCGAAAAAATTGCTCAAAAAACTCAACATGGGCTATTTGCGGCGGCAAAAATGGGTGCCCCTGGCCGGTGAACTGAACGGGGAGATCGTCATTCTCATCGACGATCCCTCCGACGTCAATCGGCAGATGGAGATCCAGCGCGCCCTGCCGGCCAAAAGTTATGTTTTCCGGGTCGGTTTCGCTGAAGATATCATGCAATACCTGGGGGCCGGCACCGGCAGCGGCATCGACATTCAATCCATTACCGCCAAGATGAACGAGGAAGACAGCGATGTGGATGAGGATGGCGATTCGGAGGGCATGGAGGCCGATTCCGTCGATGAAAATGCCAGCACCGTCATCCAGGTGGTCAATCAACTGATCGTCGATGCCCAGAAAATGGGCGCTTCGGACATCCACATCGAACCGTCCAAGGGCAAACTGCCTTCCAACGTGCGGTTTCGCATCGACGGCATCTGTCAAAAGGTGTTGGACATTCCCTCCAGCCACATCGGCCCGGTGTTGTCCCGTATCAAGATCATGTCGCGGTTGGACATCGCCGAACGGCGTCTGCCCCAGGACGGCAAGATCGTCGTCAAGGTGCGGGGAAAACCGCTGGAACTGCGGGTCGCCACCATTCCCACCGTGCACGGGGAGAGCGCCGTCATGCGTGTGCTCGCCTCCGGCGGCGCCCTGCCCTACGACAAGTTGAACCTCAGCGACTGGAACTACAAGGAACTCGACCGGATCATCCGCATCCCCCAGGGCATCGTCCTGGTGGTGGGACCGACCGGTTCGGGAAAAACCACCACCCTGCACGCGGTGTTGGGCCGCATCAACACCCCGGACCGGAAAATCTGGACCGCCGAGGACCCGGTGGAGATCACCCAGCCGGGCATGGCGCAGGTGCAGATGAACCACAAGGTCGGCCTCAACTTCGCCGCCGCCCTGCGCGCCTTCCTGCGCGCCGATCCCGATATCATCCTCATCGGTGAGATGCGTGACAAGGAGACCGCCCACAGCGGTATCGAGGCCTCCCTGACCGGCCACCTGGTCTTTTCCACCCTGCATACCAACTCGGCCCCGGAGACCATCATCCGTCTGCTCGATCTGGGTCTGGATCCGCTCAACTTCGCCGACGCCCTGCTGGGGGTTCTGGCCCAACGCCTGGTGCGCACCCTCTGCGGGGCCTGCAAGGAGCCCTATAAACCCTCCGACAGCGACTGGCAACGGCTGGTCCAGCTCTATGGCGAGCAATATTTCGACGAAATGGGTTTCAAGCAGGATGAAACCGAACTGTACGGTCCCAAAGGATGCTCGAAATGTGGCGATACCGGCTATAAAGGGCGCACCGGCATCCATGAACTGCTGCTCTCCAGCCCCAAGATGAAACTGCTGGTTGCCGCCAACTCCAAGGTCGCGGAGTTGCGTGATCTGGCGGTTGAGGAGGGGATGCGCACCCTGATTCAGGATGGTGTCTGGAAGGTGCTCAAGGGACAACTGGACCTGCCGCAACTGTTCCGGGTGGCGGCGGAGTAGGGAGCCGGCGGCGGGTTTCATCACGGATTTCAAAAAAATCCGGCAAAAAAAATTACCATTGCGCATGGCATCGGTTGTGGATGGGGACATCTCTTTGGCATACTCCCGGCCAGAAAGGGGAGAAGGAACCGCCATGTTGTCACCATGTTGAAAGATCGCGTCGCCATCGTAACCGGCTCCAGCAGCGGCATCGGCCGGGTCATCGCCCTGGAGTTGGCCCGCCTGGGTGCTCATGTCGTTCTGGTCAGCAACGAATCCATACGTATCCTGGAGGCCCTGGAGGAGGTGCGCGCCATCTCGCCCCGCTCGGAAGCCTTCGAAGCGGATGTGACATCGGAGCCCTGCCTGAATGAATCGGTCAAGACGACCCTGGAAAAGTTCGGTCGCATCGACATCCTGGTCAACAACGCCGGTATCACCCGGGACGGACTGCTGCTGAGAATGAGCAACGCCGACTGGAACCGGGTCATCAACGTCAACCTCACCAGTGCCTTTCAACTGACACGGATGGTCCTGAAACCGATGATGAAGGCCCGCTACGGCCGTATCGTCAATATCGCCTCGGTGGTGGGGGCCACCGGCAATCCGGGTCAGGCCAACTATGTGGCCTCCAAGGCCGGACTGGTCGGTTTTTCCAAGAGCCTGGCCGCCGAAGTGGCCACCCGGAAGATCACCGTCAACTGTGTCGCGCCGGGATTCATCCGGTCGGCCATGACCGACAAGTTGAATCCCAAGGCCAGGGAGGCTATCCTCTCGAAAATCCCCATGGGCGCCATGGGCAATGCGGAAGATGTGGCCCACGCCGTCGCTTTCCTGGCCTCCGAAGGGGCCGGCTACATCACCGGTGAAACCTTGCACGTCAACGGTGGAATGTATATGGGATGACCGCTCCCCCGGGAGAGGACGGGAACGATCCGTTCGATTTTTCGGAAACCGGTTCACAAACCACACTTTGTTTGGGCAACGAAATGGAAGGGAAACAGATCAGATGAGCGACATTGCCGAGAGAGTCAAAAAGATCGTCGTGGAGCAGCTTGGCGTGGAAGAGGATCAGGTCAACGAGGATGCCAACTTCGTCGATGACCTGGGGGCCGACTCCCTGGACACCGTCGAACTGGTCATGGCCCTGGAAGAGGAGTTCGGATGCGAAATTCCCGACGAGGCGGCTGAAAAGATCGTCACCGTCAAACAGGCCATTGCCTATATCCAGGAAAACATCTCCGCCTGATCGGTACCGTATTGACCATTGTCGATACGGTTTCCGTTGCATAAAAGCCGATTCGTGTTCGGAGTCGGCTTTTTGGCGCGTAAATGATTCCAAACACGCCCGATTCGAAATTGGAAAAATCCCTCGGGATCGAACCGGCGTTCGATGTGGGAGCCCGTTTCGATATCGAATGGTCTATTCGGGTTCGAGCCGTCGGCGGAAATCGACCCATCGTTCGAAATCGATGGTTTTTCCGGAAGTTGACCCGGGCCGCTCCGGTCCCGGGACGGGTTGGTTTGGTGACAGTCTGAGAGGTGACAGTGAATCGTCGTCGCGTTGTAATTACCGGTACCGGTATGATTACCCCGTTGGGGGTGGGAACCAAAACCACCTGGGAGGGGCTCAAGGCGGGAAAATCCGGTATCGGCCCCATCACCCATTTCGATCCCGCCGATTACGCCTGCCGCATCGCCGGTGAGTGCCGGGATTTCGATGTGGCGCAGTGGATCCCGAAAAAAGAGATCAAAAAAATGGATCTCTTCATGCAATTCGGGGTCGCGGCCACGCAGATGGCCATTGAAGACTCCGGTCTGACCGTGACCGAAGAGAACGCCAATCGCATCGGTGTGATCATCGGCTCGGGAATCGGCGGTTTGACCGCCATTCAAAATCAGGCTTTCGCCCTGGAAAAACGCGGACCCCGCCGTATCTCCCCGTTTTTCATCCCCATGTCCCTGATCAACCTGATCTCCGGGCACGTGGCCATCAACTATGGCATGAAAGGTCCCAACCATTCTGTGGTGACCGCCTGTGCCACCGGCACACATGCCATCGGCGACGCCCTGCGCCTCATCCAAAGGGGGGAGGCCGATGCCATGGTGGCCGGCGGGGCCGAGGCCGCCATCTGCCAACTGGGGGTCGGTGGATTCGCCGCCGCCAAGGCCCTCACCACCCGCAATGACGATCCCCAGGGTGCCTCGCGGCCCTGGGACCGCGACCGGGACGGTTTCGTCATCGCCGAAGGGGCCGGCATCGTCGTCGTGGAAGAGATGGAATGGGCGAAAAAACGCGGCGCGACGATCATCGCCGAGGTGATCGGATATGGCATGTCCGGCGATGCCCACCACATCACCGCTCCGGCCGAAAACGGCGACGGCGCCATCCGCTGTATGCGCGCCGCCCTGGACGATGCGCGATTGATCCCGGAACAGGTGGGATACATCAATGCCCACGGCACCTCAACCCCGTTGGGCGACGCCGTGGAAACCAAGGCGATCAAGGAAGTGTTCGGCCTGGAACACGCCAAAACCATGCAGATCTCCTCGACCAAATCGATGACCGGCCATCTGCTCGGCGCCGCCGGTGGCGTGGAAACCATCTTTTCCGCCCTGACTCTGAAGGAAGGGGTGATCCCGCCGACCATCAACCTGGAAACACCCGACCCGGAATGCGATCTGGACTATGTGCCGAAAACGGCCCGCGACTACCGGGGTGATCACGCCCTCACCAACTCCTTCGGTTTCGGCGGTACCAATGCGACATTGGTACTCAAACGATTTCCTTGACGCTCCGTAAAACCATCCTCTCCGCCCTGGCGGTCGTTCTGTTCCTGGCATCCGCCGCGGCCGGATGGGGATACCGGGAGTTCAGCCGTTTCCTGGAACGGGGCGTTGTCGTCCCCGTCAGCCTGACGGTCAAAAAGGGCTGGAGCCTCTCCCGCGTCGCCCGGTCCCTGGAGGAGAACAAACTGATCTCCTCGGCCCGCTGGTTCACGCTGCTGGGCCGGTTCCATGGCAAGGGACATGTACAGGCCGGACAGTATCAGTTCGAAAAAGGGGAAACACCGCTGGTGATCCTGACCCGCCTGCGCGGGGGCGAGATTCAACGGTACAAATTGGCCCTGCCGGAAGGATTGACCGTCCGGGAGGTGGCGGCGCGCATGAAGGAGTCGGGCTGGAGCGGGACCGACCGGTTGCTGGAACCGCCCGGTCTCCTGAAAAAGTTGGGGATCGATGCCCCTTCGCTGGAAGGCTGGCTCTTTCCGGACACCTACTATTATCATCAGGGCGATGATTTGCTGAAAATGGTCTCGCGCATGACCCGGCGCAGCCAACGCATTCTCGCCGAAGAGTGGGACGGACGGAAAAAAGGGTTTTCCCTGAATCCCTATCAAACCCTGATCCTGGCCTCCATCATCGAAAAGGAGACCGGTCAGGGAGAGGAACGCAGCCGGATTTCGGCGGTCTTTCACAACCGGCTGCGGCTGGACATGAAGTTACAGACCGACCCGACGGTCATCTATGGCATTCCCGACTTTGACGGCAACATCACCCGCAAACATCTGCGCACCCCGACCCCCTATAACACCTATACCCGCAAAGGTCTGCCGCCGACCCCCATCTGCAATCCCGGCCGGGCGGCGATTCATGCCGCCATTCACCCCGACACCACCGATGAACTCTATTTCGTCTCCAAGGGGGATGGCACCCATGTGTTTTCCAAAACCTTCAAAGAGCATGATGCCTGGGTGGATATCTATCAGCGCAAGAAAAAACGGTCGAAACCCCGGAATAAGAGTCCATGACCGGCCCGGAGCCGCCGCCGGGCCGTTTCATCACCTTCGAAGGGGGGGAAGGGGCTGGAAAAAGCACCCAGGTTCGGCGGTTGCTGAGCCGTTTTCAGGCCTCGCAGCGGCCGGCGGTGGCCACCCGGGAGCCGGGTGGCACGGTCTTGGGGGAGCGTATCCGTGAACTGCTGGTGACCGGTTCCCCGGACTCCATGGACGCCAGGACCGAACTGTTGTTGATCACCGCCGCCCGGGTCGAACACGTCCGCCGGGTCATCCGCCCGGCCCTGGAACGGGGGGAGTGGGTGTTGTGTGACCGGTTCCTGGACAGCACCCTGGCCTATCAAGGCCATGGCCGTGGCCTGGAAATGTCCGATCTGACCCGGCTGAACCGCTGGGGCGCCATGGACCTGAAACCGGACCTGACCCTGTTGCTGGACCTGGAACCGGCCACCGGTCTGGCCCGGCGCCGAGCCGCCGTGAGCGGGGTCACCGGGCCGATGGCCGCCGGATTCCGCTTTGAAAAGGAGGCGTTGCCCTTTCATCATCGGGTTCGAAACGGATTTCTCGAACTGGCGGCCCGGGAACCGCATCGGTTCCGCCGGGTGGACGCCTCCCGGTCCGAGGATCTGGTTGCCGGGGCCATCTGGGAACATTTGCTCGACGCCTTCTCCGAGTTGCGCCCATGAACCGCTTCCCCACCCTTGAACGAATCATCGGTCACCCGGAGGCGGTCGCCACCCTGCAGGGGGTCCTGGCCCGGGGACGCCCCGGCCACGCCTACCTGTTCCAGGGGCCGAACGGGATCGGTAAAAAAAGCGTCGCCCTGGCCCTGGCGCAAACCCTTTTTTGCCGGACCGGACGAGCCCGGAATCCGGTCAGCGGTTGTGGTCACTGCCCGCCCTGTCAACGGTTGGCGGCGGGAAACCATCCCGATCTGGTCCTGCTGACCAAGGTCAAGGACAAAACCCGGATCGGCGTCGATCAGGTCCGGGAGTTGTCGGCCTTTCTCGCCCTGACCCCCCTGGAGGGGGCGTGGAAGGTGGCGGTGGTCGATGATGCCGCCTGGATGACCGAGGCGGCGGCCAACGCCTTGCTGAAAACCCTGGAAGAACCGCCGTCCGGCTCCCTGTTGATCCTGGTCAGCAACCGTCCCGGTGCCCTGACCGCCACCATTCGTTCACGTTGCTTGAAAATTCGTTTCAACTCCCTCGACCGGGAACATCAGTTGCAGCTGCTCGCCGTCCTGTCCAAGGCCGAAAGGGCGGTCCTGGAACGGGCGGTGGAGCTGGCCGGGGGTGATCTGAATCGCGCCTTGAACCTGTGTGAAGAGGAATCGGCGGCCTTGCAGCGACAATTTTTCGATGATTTGCGGGACCTGTCCGGTCAATCGTTGGCCACCTTGTGTGACAAGGCGGAATACTGGAGCCACCGGGACCGTTTTTCCATCGTCACCACCCTTCTGCGGGGATGGTTCCAGCGGACCATTCATGATAGCGTAGGGGACGATTCCGCAATGGACCGTCCCGGCGCGGCCTGGTTGGAGCTTTTCCACTGGGTGGAAAGCCTGTTGCGCCGCGCCGTCGTATACAACCTCAACCGTCGTTTGGTGCTGGAGGCGGTCTTCATCCGTCTGGCACGTCTGAAGGGCGTTTCCTATTGATGATCCCCGACTACCGATGAACCGTTCCGATCCCCCGACCACGGCCACCCGGACCGAACCGCCATCCACCGAAGGGACGCCGGCAGGCGGTTCCGCGGGGCCGGCGCCTAAGGCGGTTCCGGCCGCTCCGTCCCCGGTGCCGGTCGAGCAACCGTCCGGTGTTGATCAACCCCCGGCCAGGGATGCCGACAAATCACCGGCCGGTCGGGGAAAACCGCCGGCCGGCGCGGGAAAATCCCGCTCCCGGTCCGGCTCTTCCCGAAAACCAGCCGGTCAACGGCTCATCGGCGTGCGCGCCCCCAACTCCTGCATGATCTATCGGTTGGGCCCCGCCATTTCCAACATCAAACCGGATGATCCGGTCCTGCTGCAGTCCAAGGAGGGAGAGGTGTTGGGTCGGGTGGTGTTCGTCTCCAGCGAACGACTGGACAAGGTGCCCCGGGAACGGCTGCACAGCGGGCGGTATACCCGCATCATCCGCATCGCCAATGAGAAGGATCTGAAATTTTTCAGTACGCGGCAGGAGAAGGAGCAAAAGGCCAAGCTGTTTTGCCGGGAAAAAATACGCGAAATGAAATTGCCGATGAAACTGTCGCGTACCAGTTATCAACCCAACGGCAAGGTCATTTTTCATTTTACCGCCGAAAACCGGGTCGATTTTCGGGAACTGGTCCGGGTGCTGGGCAGTCACTTGAAAACCCGGGTGGAGATGCGCCATGTCGGTGTTCGCGATGAAACCCGTCTGCTGGGGGGATTGGGCCCCTGTGGCAAAACCTTTTGCTGTGCGCAATATCTGAAAAAATTTCATCCGGTCTCGGTGCGTATGGCCAAAAACCAGGATTTGTCGCTCAATCCCGAGGGCATTTCCGGCATTTGCGGCCGGTTGCTCTGTTGCCTGGCCTACGAAAACGAAGTCTACCAGGATCGACGCGCCAATCTTCCGAAACCGAAATCCCACCTGTGGACCAAGGATGGCCGCGAGGGTACCGTTCGCAGTCTGCAAACCTTGGCGGAAACCGTGGAAATGCAGTTCGGTGATGGTAGCAGGGAACAGTTTTCCGCCTGTGATCTGTGCCAATCGAAACCGGAGCCGGAACAGGTATCGGCGCAGATGACCGATGCGGAAACGCCGTTCCCGCCGTTCAAAACCGGGCCTGGCGAGGAAATGGCCGTTCCGCCCGCGGAATCGGGGGCCAGAGAGGGTAAAGAGGGCAAAGCGGGTAAAGAGAACAAAGAGGCCGACTCCCGGAAAAAGGAGTCCGGTGGTCGATCCCGCTCCCGTCGTGGGGGTCGCAAACGGGATCGTACCCGCCCCGGCAAGGGCCGGGAAGGGGAGCGCACCGCGGATGGGGATGCCGTCAAGGGCAAGGAGAACGGTGCCGGCAGCGGTGAGAAAAAAGGCCGGTCGCAGCGGGGCAAAAAACAACGGCAGGCGGGGGGCAAACGCGGGATCGATCCGCAACAGTCCCCAGCCGAAACAACGGTCAGAGAGGATGGTAAGACCGGCGAGACCGCTACCGGTGAGGCGCCAACCGGCAAATCCCGCCGCCGTCGCCGTCGGCGCCGTTCCCGGGGTGGTCAACGGGAAGGTCAGGTCAAATCGGCGGGTGGTGGCGACCGGTCTGCCGGTGGCACACCTCCGGTCCCCGGTGGCGGGGGTGGACCAGACGCTTCTTGAATGTATGGATGTTTCTTGACAGTAGACCGACATGAACTTTGCCGACAGCCATTGCCATCTCGATTTTTCCGATTTCGCCGAGGACCTCCAGACCGTTATCGATGACGCCCGCCGGGCCGGGGTGCGGCATATGCTCACCATCGGCACCCGGCTGACGGAGTTGGCGCCGATCATCGACCTGTGTCGGGCCCATGCCGATATTCACGCCAGTGCCGGCATCCATCCCCATTATGCCGGGGAGGAGGCCGATGGCTCGGTGGCGGCCATCGTCCGGGCCGGCGATCACGAAAAAATGGTCGCCGTCGGCGAGACCGGGCTCGATTTTCATTATGATTTCAGCGACCGGACCCAGCAGGCGGCGGTGTTCCGCAACCACATACGGGCCGCCCGGGAACTCGACCGGCCGTTGGTGATCCACACCCGGGAGGCCGAGGAGGGGACCCGGCGTATCCTGGAAGAGGAGGGGGCCGAAAGCTGTGGCGGGGTGTTGCACTGTTTCACCGGCTCCGCCGAAATGGCCCTGTGGGGGGTGGAGCGGGGGTTTCACATCTCCTTTTCCGGCATTCTCACCTTCCGCAAGGCATCGGACCTGCGGGCGGTGGCCAGGCGGATCCCCCTGGAGCGCACCCTGATCGAAACCGACGCCCCCTATCTGGCGCCGGTACCCCATCGTGGCAAGCGCAATCAACCGGCCCACGTGGTGCGGGTGGCGGAAACCCTGGCCGAACTGCACGAACGACCGCTCGCCGAGGTGGCGCGCATCACTACCGCCAATTTTCTCCGCCTGTTCCGGTTGGACGACGTGAATGAGCCGTAATAAGGACAAAAACATCCTCGCCTATCCCATCGGCAACGGGCTCTATCTCAACATCAGCCGGGGCTGCACCCTGCACTGTCGATTTTGTCCCAAATGGACGGCGCCGATCGTCCACCAGTATGATTTGACATTGGACAAAAACCCCCATGCCGGGGAGGTCCTGGCGGCGATGGGGGATTTTTCCCGTTATGAAGAGATCGTTTTTTGTGGTTATGGGGAACCGACCCTGCGTCTGGAGGTTTTGTTACAGGTGGCGAAAACGGTCAAACAGCGGACCGGCACCCGCATACGCATCAACACCGACGGTTTGGCCAACCGGGTGTACAAACGGGATGTAACCCCCCGTTTCGCTGGTTTGATCGATGCCGTTTCCATCTCATTGAACGCCCAAAACCGGACCATTTATGATCGTCATTGTGACCCGCAACTGTCGTCGGCCTATGATTCGATGTTGGATTTCATCACCGCGGTCAAAAAATGGGTGCCGGAGGTGACCCTGACCGCTATCGACGGCCTGGACGGGGTGGATATCGATGCCTGCCGGGCCATAGCCGAACGGTTGGGGGTGGCCTTTCGCAGCCGCTATTTGAATCGGGTCGGTTGAAACGGCGAATGGAGGGGGGCAACGACGGTGCGCGTCTATCTGGTTGGGGGGTATGTCCGCGATCATCTGTTGGGGGGCACGCCGCCGGATCGGGATTGGGTGGTGGTTGGGGAGAGCCGCGAATCGATGTTGGCGCGGGGATTTCGCCAGGTGGGGGCCGATTTTCCGGTTTTCATCCATCCCCTCTCCGGCGAGGAGTATGCCCTGGCGCGCCGTGAGCGCAAAACCGGCCCCGGTTATCATGGATTCCATACCGAATTCGGCGCCGATGTCACCCTGGCGCAGGACCTGTCGCGCCGGGACCTGACCATCAACGCCATGGCCATGGATGAAACCGGTCGGCTCATCGACCCCCATGGCGGTCGCCGGGATCTGGAACAGCGGCTGCTGCGCCATGTGTCCGCGGCTTTCCGGGACGATCCGTTGCGGTTGTTGCGGGTGGCGCGGTTTCAGGCCCGTTTTGCCGGCCTGGGGTTTCGCATCGCCCCGGAAACCCTGGAGTTGCTGACGGCGATCACCCGATCCGGCGAGTTGACCCATCTGACCCCGGAACGGGTTTGGCTGGAAACGGTGAAGGCCCTGGAGAGCGAACAGCCGGTGCGGTTTTTTTCGGTGCTGGAACTGGTCGGGGCGTTGCCGGTGGTTTTCCCGGAACTGGCCGCCCTCCGCGGCCAGACACAACCACATCGCTATCATCCGGAAGGGGATGCCTGGGATCACACCCTGCTGGTCCTGGAACGGGCGGCGGAGTTGACGCCCGATCCGGTGATTCGATTCGCCGCCCTGGTCCACGATCTCGGCAAAGGCCTCACTCCGGCCGAGCGGTTGCCCCATCATCATGATCATGAAAACGTGGGAGAGGGCGTGGTGGCCAACTTGTGTCAGCGGCTGCGTATCCCCAACGACTACCGGGAACTGGCCCTGCGCACCACCCGGTACCATCTGCGTTGCCACAGAGTGCCGGAAATGCGTCCCAAACGGATCGTCAAACTGCTCCGGGAACTGGATGCCTTCCGCAAACCCCGCCTGCTGGAAGGATTTCTCCTCGCCTGCCGGGCCGACGCCAGCGGACGGGGCGGGGAGGCGGATCCGCTGCAACCCTACCTCCCCGGCCAGTTGATGCGGGCCGCCCTGGAGGCCTGCCATTCCATCGACAACCAAACCATCCTGGCCGCCGGTTACCGGGGAAAAAAATTTGGCGAGGAGCTGCACCGGCAGCGGGTCCAGCGGGTCAAGAAGGTATTGACGGCGTTCAAGGCCGATATCGACTACACAAGACCGGTGAGCTGAACGATCCGGGATCCGGATCGCCACCGAAATCAGATGTGTTTTTTTGTCAACGGTGTTGTTTTTTTATACAGGAGGGTGAAATGCCATGAGCAAGGCGATTGTTTTTGACACTCTTGAAAGTGCCAGGCGGCTTACAAGTGCCGGTTTTACCCGGGAATGAGCCGAGGCGCAAACCCGCATGGTGGCTGAGTTGGTGGATGAACAACCAGTCACGCGCGGTTATCTGGATGAACGGTTAAAGGAACTCGAATACCGTATCATCACCCGCCTTGGCGGTTTGATCGTCATCGGCTTTTCGATCATGGGCATCCTGATCAAAATTCTTTGAATCCCTCTCCCCGTTGGTGCATCTTCTTTCCAAAATCCATCTTGCGATAAACCCTGTTTTTTCAGACGTCTCCCGCATGCCAATGGATCGGTCCCCGCCGTTTCATTTGAACTTTCACCAGACTGGTCGAGCATATCGGTCTTTCCAATGTCCAATAGTACTTCACAATTATGCGTGAGGTTTTCCATGTCAAATCAGAAAAAATTACCAGCTCGACCGTACACGGCATTACCAACATCTGCCCTGGAAAAGGATCGCCGGAACGCCTCCTGGCCGCCAACCGTGGCCACTGGTCAATCGAAAACCGCCTCCACTACATCCGCGACTTCACCATCGATGAAGATCGCTCTCAGATCAGAACCGGTCACGGCTCATTCGTGATGGCCAGCATCCGCAATTTTACCGTCGGTCTCTTGAAAATGGCCAGTGCATCAAATATTGCTGCTGCTACCAGAGACCTTGCAGCCAAACCATGGCAAGCAATCAAACTCATCGGACTGTGAGGTTCAGAGAATGCGACCGACTTTTACGAGTCCCTGTGGTGTCGCTTGACATTCAAGAGAATGATGGATTATGCTTTGTCTGCATAAGCATGTGTAATTTTCGTTGCCCATTTCTAAGGAGCAGGTAATGCCTCATGGTGAGATAAGTGTAATGATTCTTTGCTTATCCATTATGGGGATATATTTTTCCTACCGTATTGTTCGTGCCCAAGCCGGAACGATTAATATTCCCACCATTTCATCCGTATTCATGTTGTTTTATGTCGTTTATGTTGTAATTGGCGCCACTTTGCTGAATGTTGTTTACACTCAGGAAGAGATTAATCGGGGTTTCTATGCTCGTCCTGAAATATTGTTGAATCTGTGGATTTTTAGTTTCGCCGGACTGTTCTTGATCCCGTTCGGGACATATGTTGCGGATGTTATTTTTAAGTATAATCCAAGAAAAACTGTCAGCAAAGTCTTGTCCAGCAAAATTCATATTACACATTTCGATCGATCCAATCTCAATTTTTTTATAATTCTTTCTGTTGCATCGATTTGTGTTGGTGCTTTTGCTGTTTTTATAATGTTGTCTCCAGATTTGCCAATATTGGTAATATTTAAAGGGTATACCAAAAGCGTTCTTGGGCAACTTCGTAGTGGAGCATCGGTGCCTCATAATTGGTTTTTTACGTTAGTGATGAAAAAGTTGGCTTTATTTTTGCTGTTGATTGTTTATTTTCTGAAGGATTCTGGGTTTAAGTGGTGGGTCTTTTTTTATTTCATGCTTGTTTTTTCGATGTTTGTAGCCGTCATGGATTTACAGAAAGCTCACCTGTTAAATATATTTATTGTTCTGACTATAGCTTATATATATAAGGGGTCAAGAATCAATTGGCGTGCCGTCTTTCTGGTCGCCTTTATTATATGGGGCAGTATTGTTCTGATGTATGCTTTGTTTATGCCAAGAGATGAGCTGATTATATTTCCTTGGCATCGTATTATGGTTGGGCAGATATATCCTTTCTTTTGGTATTTTGAGTATCAAGAGCTGCATGGATATGTTGATGTGCAGCTATTACCAAACCCCGGTAGGATATTTCCATTCGAGCCAATAAACATTGGAACGGCTATTTGGATGCATGCTGGACATGAGGAGCTGATTAAAAGTGGTGTGGTAGGTTCCATGCCGGTTGTTTTTTTTGGTGCCTGGTTCATCGGTTTTGGTTCTGGGGTGGCGTTTCTTTCAATGATCCTGTTTGGAATAATGATGCGGACCGTAGATATTTATATTCTGCGCTCTCTCGCCATGAGAAAAACGGTCTTGTTATCCGCTTTACTGTTATACTTTATATATTATTTCCAGTGGTTCACGATGACCAGTTTCGTCGGTATTTTCATGGACGAAAAATGGATATTGATCGTAATCGTTGCGCTGTTCATCAGAATCGCCCAGTTGGTCTTGCCACAAGCTTTGAAGTATTATGATGGTTATTCCTTTGTGCGTGTGCATCGGGAAAACGAAACCAGAGATTGATTTTTTCAAACTGGTACACGCTGGCACGAATGACTCCACAGTTTACGCGGCCAGAGGACGACCTGCCAGGGGCTCGTCAAAGTCGGTCGCATGATCCGAGTCTCCCGTAAAAAGTCGCTACCCGGTTGATGTGACCCCGTGCCGAGAACGGGCGTTTATGGTATGCTTTTCTCGTGTTTCACTTGTGAATTCATGAGGATGTGTGCGCCATGTTTCGTTCGATGGATCGTCAGATCAGTATGGATGAGGCCTGTTTCCGGATGCCGGAGGGGCTTCGGGCTGAATTGGAACGGAGTTGGCCGCATATTTTCGCACTCAGGTGCTG
This sequence comes from uncultured Magnetococcales bacterium, assembly GCA_964344355.1. Taxonomy (GTDB): domain Bacteria; phylum Pseudomonadota; class Magnetococcia; order Magnetococcales; family CAYFNE01; genus CAYFNE01. Next base: position 101,022 of record CAYFNE010000003.1, on the reverse strand, counting down.
AAGGTGACAGAATAATTGTCGTTCAACGCTCAGGGTGAATCGGTGATAGAGTCAAACCGCGAGGGAGATGATCTCGCCGGGAAGACGGTATTCATGTCAGAGTGGTGGTGTGAGTTCCATGAGTGAAATCTACTTACAGAAGCGGGCTGGACGGCAATCGACAGTACCACCGGGTAGCCAGTTTTGACATTAGGCCGCTAACATTTGATGGTGACATGAGACGTATGAATATCCTTGTAATTAATCACTATGCTGGATCACCTGGACACGGTATGGAGTATCGTCCTTACTATCTGGCCCGTGAGTGGGTACGAATGGGGCATCGGGTACATATTGTAGCGGCTTCATTCTCCCATATACGTATAAATCAACCGCGGCTAAGCGGTAACCGACGCGATGAACAAATCGATGGCATCCACTATACCTGGTTTGCCACGCCCCCATATTCTGGTAGTGGGGTGGGGCGTGTTCGCAATATGGCTGCTTTTGTTATGCGCCTGTTTCTGGAAGCACACGCATTGACGGATCATTTTAGACCCGACGTGGTGATTGCGTCCAGCACCTATCCCATGGATGTCTGGCCGGCGCGTCGAATTGCCAAGCTGGCTGCAGCCAAACTGATTTTTGAAGTGCATGATCTCTGGCCATTAACGCCGATGCAGTTGGGCAACATGTCAAAGTGGCATCCTTTCATTATGTTGGTACAGACAGCGGAAGATTACGCCTATGCCCATGCCGATGCGGTTGTTTCCATGTTGCCCAAGGCCAAGGATTACATGGTGTCGCGTGGCATGCGAGAAGACAAATTTCATTATGTACCCAATGGCATTGACCCGGATGAGTGGTCGGGCGGTTACAAGCTGTCGAAGGATATTGCCCAGACTTTGGATAAACTGCGTGGTAATGGTCTGCCGTTGGTCGGTTATGCTGGGGGACATAGTTTGTCAAACGCCCTTGACATTCTTTTGGACACATCGGTGTTGTTGCGTGGCAAGGCTACGGTTATAATGGTAGGCACCGGGCCAGAGTCCGAGCGACTGCAACAGCGAGTGTGGACTGAAGGACTAGACAATGTTACGATGCTTCCGGCAATCCCCAAGAGGGAGGTGCCGGCATTTCTTGAAGCGGTTGATATTGCATATATCGGCTGGCACAGGAATCCATTATACCGGTTCGGTATCTCACCCAACAAGCTGATGGACTATATGATGGCTGCCAAGCCGGTGGTTCACGCGGTCGATGCCGGCAATGACCCGGTATCGGAAGCCAATTGCGGTATTACCGTTGCACCAGATGATGTCGTTGCCATCAGCGATGCGGTCATACGCCTTGCAGCAATGTCAACGGTAGAACGGGCGCGTCTTGGTGAAAATGGTCGGTCCTTTATTCTTCGGAAACAGACTTACGAGGTACTCGCCAATAAATTTGCGGATGTGCTCACGGCCACCCCGTCGCCTACCAAGGTATCGCAATAATGAAAGAAACCGACCTCGTGGTCGAACGTTACAATCGGCGTCTCGCACAGGGGAAAGATACCCGTTACAGTATGCTCAATCCGGATGTCTGGCAGGGTACTCAAGAGCGGCAGCGTGCGATCATAAAGATACTGGCTAAACAGGCGGTTCAACCTCTTTCGGACCTTTCCGTTTTGGAAGTTGGCGCGGGTTCGGGCGGCAATTTGCTGGAGCTTCTGAGGATGGGATTCAGCCCGGAGAAGATATTGGCCAACGAATTGCTTCCAGAACGCATATCGGCCTTACGGCGCAACCTGCCGTCAGCCTGCCGGGTGCTGGAAGGGGATGCGACACAACTCGATATTGGAATGAGTGGCGTTGATGTCGTTTACCAATCTACCGTGTTCAGTTCACTTCTGGACGAAAATTTTCAGAAAAAACTGGCTGACAAAATGTGGGAGTGGGTGCGGCCGGGAGGGGGTGTTCTTTGGTATGATTTCATCTACAATAATCCTGGAAATCCCGATGTGCGAGGGGTATCCGTCAAACAGATACGAAAGTTGTTTCCACAAGCGGATTTGATGGTTAAACGTGTCACCCTTGCACCACCCATCAGTCGGCGAGTGTGCCGATTGCATCCTGATCTATATCATGTGTTAAATGCTATCGTATTATTGCGTACCCATGTATTGTGCTGGATCGGCAAACGAAAACCGTAAAATAGCACTCCTGTTAATGGTTGTATAGGCTAAGGTAAGACAATGAAGGACGCTAAAAATCTATCTTTCGCCATGAACCAAATCGGTTCTGAAGAAATAAACGAGGTAACTCAGGTGTTGACCTCGGGTTGGTTGACATCAGCTTCAAGGGTGAGCGACTTCGAGAAGGATTTTTCCTGTTATGTCAATATGCCGCATGCACTTGCGGTGAACTCCTGCACCGCCGGGCTGCATCTCGCACTGGAAGCCGTTGACGTCGGTCCTCAAGACAAGGTCATCACCACTCCTTATACCTTCACCGCTACAGCAGAGGTGATCCGCTATCTCGGGGCGGATCCTCTTTTTGTGGATATTGATCCACGCACATTCAATATCGATCCAACAAAGATCGAAACTGCTCTCAAACAGCATGGTAAAACGATCAAAGCCATCATACCGGTCCATTTTGGTGGTCAATCCTGCGATATGGATCCCATACTGGAACTGGCGCGTGACTATGGCATTAAAATTATTGAAGACGCTGCCCATGCCCTGCCCGCTACTTATAAAGGGCGGATGATTGGTACCATCGGAGACCTGACCGTTTATAGCTTTTATGCCACCAAGACCATCACCACTGGTGAAGGAGGGATGGTCGTTACGAACAATGCGGACTATGCAAAACGAGTGAGCATCATGCGGACGCATGGAATAGATCGAAATGTATTCGATCGCTATACTTCTACGAAACCGGCCTGGTATTATGAAGTCGTGGCTCCGGGTTTTAAATATAATCTGACCGATATCGCAGCGGCCATTGGCATCCATCAGTTGAAGAAGGCGGATGCATTTCAAAAACGGCGGCAGGAGATTGCCAAGAAATATGACCAGGCCTTTCATGGGCTCCCCCTGCGTACGCCCTGGGTTGAGCATCCCGATGATATCCATTCCTGGCACCTGTACGTTATACAGCTGGAACTTGATCGCTTGTCCATCAATCGAGAACGGTTCATTGAATTGATGTTCGAGGCCGGTATCGGCACCAGCGTCCATTTTATTCCATTGCATGTTCAGCCATATTGGAGAGATCGGTATGGATTCAAACCAGAGGATTTTCCTGTGGCTTTTGATGTCTATCAACGAGTGGTCAGCTTGCCGATATATCCAAAAATGACAGACGCTGATGTTGACCGCGTCATCTCCGCCGTTCAAACCATCCTGAGAGAGAGTTCGCTTTGATTGGCAAACGGTTATTTGATCTGGCTTGTATTATTCCAGGCTTGCTTGTCCTTTTTCCTTTCTCCATTATCGTGGCCCTTTGGATCAAATGGGATTCTCCAGGGCCTGTATTCTTTCGGCAACTCCGTGTGGGAAAAAATGAAATCCCATTTCGGATATTCAAATTTCGTACGATGGCAGTGGATGCCGAACAAAAAGGAGGACAGATAACGATCGGACAGGATCCGCGGATCACCAAAAGTGGACGATTCCTGAGAAAATACAAACTCGATGAACTGCCACAACTGATCAATGTCCTGAAAGGGGAAATGAGTCTTGTCGGTCCGCGTCCTGAGGTTCCAAAATATGTGGCTCATTACCCGGAACACGTAAAAAAAGTTGTGTTCTCCGTTCCTCCTGGCATAACGGATCATGCCTCGATAGAATTCAGAAATGAAAATGAACTCCTGGCAGGAGCGGATGATCCTGAAAAATATTATCTCGAAAACATTTTGCCGATAAAAATGGCTCATTATAAAAAGTACGTGTCTGAACGCTCATTGTGGACTGATTTTTTGTTGATTTTCAAGACATGTACAATCGGTATCACGGGTAACCGTTCAGACACCCCTTTGTAGAGCGCGCTCGCTCACGAACGGGAGCTGCTGCGTAACGATCTGTTTTTCAAAGATTCGCCAGCAAGCTGGCTCCTACAGAACAGGTTTTTTGGCAAGGGGGACTGATCGGTTACCAACCCAATACAGTTGTACAATATGCTCGTCGTACGGGAAAATATGGAAACACCTTTTTTGTTTGTTGTCATCATGGTACGGACCGCACCCAGGATGTTCGGAATATTCGAAAACATTAAATATATTGGCCGGGAAACTCATCAAGCTGTGACATGTTTTGTGGTACGAGGCGATAACTTTTTTAACCGGTGCGAACATTACAGGTTAAGGATGAACTGGGCAGATGGAGCCTACGAACTCCAGCCATGGCTGCTGGCTTGGCTGATCATGTTTGGTCAACCGGGGAGCAGGTCTTGTTCCCAGCGAGACCGGGTCAAATCATTTCGATACACGACCATGCGGTGGGTGGCCTGGAGGACATCGAATGATAGAACGAATCCAGGCCGTCGGGGGTGATGGGGTGGACATGGCTGGGGTCATTGAGATAATCATCATGGCGTGGGTGGGAGACGCGGGATGTTGACGCGGGCTTCGTCGGCGCAGACCCGGCAGAACTCCTGCAACACCTTGAAATAGAGCGCCGTCGTCGCCCCCGGATGTCCAGGATCGGCGTCAAACCTCCCCGAATGGGGTCGGTGATTGGCGGTAGGTGGGTTTTTATATTTTGATCACCCGGTCGGCGCGGGGATAATCGGCCTTCACCGCGCCGCGCTCAACGATGTTCCCCAACTGGCCGGGGATACACTCCCGGCACACCTTGGGCGCATAGGGTCGGACCGTTTCACAGGTCAAGGCGTGGTCGATCAATATTCTCGCCACCTCACGATGTTCCTCGACGAAACTTTTGATGGGCACATTGTGGAACAGTTCACGCTCCACCTCACCCGAAACCCGCACGACGATGAGCGGCGTTTTGACCATATCCGCCACCGCCTGGCTGACCAGATGAATGGCATGGTCATCCTCCAGGGCGATGATGACGGCGGCGGCATCGGCTACCAGGGCTTTCTCCAAGATGGTGCGCTGGGCGGCGTTGCCGAAAATGACCGCATCGCCCCGGTCGATCCCCTCCTGCACCGTCTGCCGATGATGTTCGATGGCCACGGCGGGATAGCTCAACTGTTTCAACTCGCGCATGACGCTACGTCCCAGTTTGCCATAGCCGCACACCACCAGATGGTTGCGTTCCAGTTCCACCGTCGCGCAGCGATCGGCGCCGCAGACCACCAAATGATTTTTTTCCACGCTCGGTTCCCCGGTCGGCCAGGGGGTGGCGTCCTCCGGTTCCTTTTCCAGCAGGCCGGCGATCCGGTGGAGATTTTTCAGGATGAACGGCGTCATCACCATGGAAAAAACCACGGCGATGATCAAAATTTGATTGACTTCCATCGGGATCAAACCGTTGCCACTGGCGGTGGTAAAAATGGCGAAGGAAAAACCACCCCCCTGGGCCAGGGCCAAAGCGGTCTTGACGGCGGTGCCGGCGGGTTGGAAAAAACGGATCAAAACCAGTATCACCACCGCTTTCAACAGCATCATCCCCATGGTCACCGCCACCACCGGCCACCAGTGGGATAGTAAAAATCCAAACTCGATCTGCATGCCGACGGTGACGAAAAAAACCCCCAGCAGCAGGTCCCGGAACGGGGTCAAATCGGCTTCGATCTGATATTTGTACTTGGTCTCGGCGATCATCAAACCGGCGAAAAAGGCCCCCAGGGAGTGGGTCAAAAAGGCCGCCGAAATGACAATGAGCAGGTTGGCGCCGA
>CAYFNE010000003.1:0-95091 GCA_964344355.1 uncultured Magnetococcales bacterium | reverse complement strand
CCCAGGGAGTGGGTCAAAAAGGCCGCCGAAATGACAATGAGCAGGTTGGCGCCGACGAATATTTCATGGGAACGGGTATCGCTGACCAGGGCCAAAAAACGGGAGATGAGATATTTACCGGCAAAAAACAGCACGGCAAAGGAGACCACGGCGCCGATGGCGGTGTGCATCAACAGGGTCGGCACCGACAGTTCGCTGTTGGAAAAAAATTTGATCATCAACAAAATGGGGATGACCGCCAAATCCTGAAACAGCAGGATGCCCAGGCAGTAACGGCCGTATGGTTTGTCGATTTCCCGGTTTTCATTCAAAAATTTCAAAACGATGGCCGTTGATGAGAGCGCCAGGGCCGCACCGGTGAGAATAGCGGCGCGGGGACTGAGATAAAAAAAATAGTGGGCGATGGCGGTGAAGATCAACGCCGTGATCGTCACCTGCAATCCGCCGAAAAACAGCACCTCCCGACGCATGGCCAGCAGATGTCCCACGGAAAACTCCAGGCCGATGGTGAACATCAAAAAGACGATGCCCATTTCGGCGATTTCATGGAGGGTATGATTATTGGCCGGATCCAACCGATAAAAGGCGACCACCACCGCACCGGCAACGATATAACCGATGATGGTCGGTAGTTCGAGCCGCCTGAAAAAGAGATTCAAGATGATGGCGATGCCCAGGGTGGGCAGGATGATCGCGAGTGCATTGGTCATGGTGGTTGTTTCCGGTTCGGGTCCATTGAAGTGAAATCATCCCTGTTCGTGATCCATTTTACCCTTTCCCGGCCAACGGAAAAACCGCTCAACGATCCGAATCGGACGGTTTTTTCAACGCATCGACGAAACCGAGCCGGAGAAAAAACCAGTAGCTGATGAAAGAAATGAGGATCATCGTCAACTGATCGAAGATGCGCAATGAGATGGCGAAGGAGAGGGCCAGCTCCTTGTCGATGCCATGAAACACCAAAACCCCCACCCAACCCATCTCCTGCACCCCCAGCCCGGAAGGGGTCGGGGAGAGGATGGTGAGCAGATGAACGATGGGAAAGGAGATGAAAAACAGCAAAAAGCTCAAATTGATATCCAGGGAGAGGATGATACAGTAAAAACGCAGCGTCGGTATGAAATAGATCAAGGCCGAGTGAAAAAAAATTTTTTCAAAACCTTTGTTGCGGATAAAGTCGGAAAAAATGTCCCCGGTTTCCTTCCGGGAGAGTTGGTCCGCCAGTTTTCCGGATAGTTTTCGGATCAACCGGTGGGGCCGGTGCCGTTCGGAAAGAAACCAGGAGAGGAGAACGGTCTGGTAACGCAAAAACAGCGCGAACGGGGTGGCGGCGAGGAAAAAGCCGAGGGTCAGATAGAGTTCCCGCGGTTCAAGGTGATACAGATAAGCCAGTGCCGGGATGATCATCAGGGCGGCAAAGGCCAGATTGAGGCCATGTTCCACCACCGCCAACAATAAACCGTGTTTCCAGTCCACCTTGCCGATGGTCTTCAGGGCCACCACCTTGACGCCGATATTGCCGGCGGAGTGGGGCAGGATGTAACTGGAAAAGGCGGCGGCGATGGTGCTGAAGGAAAAAAAACCACGTGGAAAGGTGGCGGATGGTAAGACCGAGCGTACCATCAACGACCAACGATGGGCGACCACCACCAGGTTGAAGATCAACAGAACCACCATGAGGAGGATGTAGATCATCTGGACCCGGCCGATATGATCGAGCAGATCGGCGAAGGGAATATCCAGGGCCCAAAATCCCCCCAACAATATCAGCAGACCGGCGACCAGGGAGAGCGACCGTTTCATGTTGGTCCACCGGCCGGGGTGGTTTCAAAGGAAATCGATGCGTCGTCCCCCAGCAACGGCGGATCGATTGAACCCGGCAGCGTCATTGATTCAATCGGCTGGGCAGGGGGGTGCGTTGCTGGTGATATTTCGCCCCCTTTTTTTTCCCATAGGGGCGGGTGGTCGGGGAAGAGAGCGTTTCAAAGGAGATGGCGCCGATTCGCAGGCCGGAGTGAAGGCCCAATGGCAGCCGCCCGGCATTGAAAAACTCGAAGGTGATGTGCCCGTCCCAACCCGGATCGATCGAATGGGCGGTGATATGCACCATCAATCCCAGCCTGGCCAAACTGCTACGGCCATCCAGCCAGCCCACCAGGTCGTCGGCGATGCCGATCCGCTCCCGGGTCATGCCCAGGGCGAATTCACCGGGATGGAGAAAAAACCGCTCATTCTCAGCGATGGTCACCTCATCCATGCACGCCTCGGAAATGGCATGGGTCCCCTCCTGATCCGACAGGTCCAGATAAGGGACCTTGGCATGCCGGAAGGTCCTGAACACATTGCTCAGGCTGACATCCACCGAGAAGGAGCCGAAACAGTCATCGGCGGGCATGGGATCGAAGAGGATGCGACGCTTTTTTATGGCATCGAGGATATCTTTATCTGACAGGCGCATCGCGCATATTCCCGTGGATGAATGCGGTTCACGACACTCAAGCCTTCAAAGTGTCGGGGTTGCTTTTTTTCCGTTGTTTTTGAATGCCATCGAACACGGCGTTGAAATCCCGGAACAGGGCTTTGTACCGTTCGGGATCCCGATAGGTTTTTTTGACGAACCCATCGGGCAACGAATCCAGCTCGCTCACCTCATCCCAGCCTTTTTCCAGGGCATAGGCATAATAGGGGTATTCGGCCGGTACGTCATGCACCAGGATGATATTGATCTTTTTTTTCAACTTCATGGCCGTGTGGACGCGGTGCATGCCATCGTTGATCAACGGCAGAATACGGCCATCCGGCTCCCGGGACATTTCGACGATGGGTGGCATCAGCGGAATCGGCCCTTCTTCCTGACCGTTGGCGTCCAACCAGAAAAGCAGTCCACCGCTCATGTTGAAGATGTCCACATCCCGCTGTAGGAAGGCGTCGTACAGATCGACCAACCGTTGATGGTCTTCCTTGAGGATATAACGTTGGGCGGGAAACAGCGTTGTTGGATCAACCCGCCGCACCAGTTCCAGCCGGGCGTTTTCATAGATCAACGGTTGACCGTGCCCTTTCAGCCGGGTGGTGGCGAACCGCTGCAAAACGGTTTCCTCGTTGATCGTTTCATACCTGGCGATTTTCATCGGGCCATCTCCATCCGGCAAACTATCCTTTTTCCTGAAACGGTTGATCCCGGAAACCAGACAGACCGTGCAACGCTTCGACGGTCAGCATCTCCATGCCGGTCAGGGTCAGATCGGGAGCGGGTTGGGAACCGTTGAGAATTTTAACCAGGTCTTCCCGTTCCTTGTCCGGGCGGTGCAGGATCCAAACCGTTTTCAGGCCCAGCCGTTTCGGCGGCGCGATGTCCATTTCGTAGGTGTCGCCGATCATCACCGTCCGTTTCGGGTCCCATCCGGTTTCCCGCAATGCCAGCCGATACAGTTCGATATCCGGTTTGCTCACGCCTCTTTGGAAGGAAGCATACACCGGATATTCCTTGAATTCGATGGGAAACAGTCTGGCAAACGCCTGCAGGAACGGCGCCCAGATGTTGGATATGAAACCAACGCCGACTCCCGAACGTTTCAGCCGTTCCATGGCCTCCCGGGCGCCGGGCAACACATAGGCCTCCTCGATCTGTTTGGCCCATAGTTCAGCAACCGCCCGGTCGGTCCGTTGCCGATCGATGCCGTGGTGTCGGGCCAGCCGTTCCGACAACGAATCCGGTGTTGAAACCGGGGACTCGAAAAGCAGTTCGTTGAGTGCGGTTTTGCTCGACGGCGGTAAACCGAGGTCGCGGATCAACCGTCCGGCGGGACCGATGTTCGGACCGCCGACCAGGGTGAAACCGATATCCAGGAAGACGAACATCACGACCGTTTTTGTTTTTGCATGAGATTTTTCAACCGCATTTCGGCTCGCGCCAGTTCCCGACCCAGGTAGAGGGCATGAGAGATGTCCGATACCGCCAGGTCGGCGACGATGTGTCGTTCGATTTCCACGGCGCTGTCGCCCCGGTAGGTGTGCAGGGTGATCCCCTTGAATTGATGTTTGACGATGATGGTAAAATTTTCATGGTCCACCGATATTTGAAAATAGCCGTTGGGATCCTCACTGATCGCATCGCCTTGCCGCTCAAGTTCCCGGTTTCTCAGTTCGGAAATCATCTTCGCCTTGGCCTTGCCGGTGCCGCCCGCCGGATCGATACTGATGGAGTGGCTCATCACCGTGACAGGTCCCGGTTCCATCCCGGCTTTTTCCGCCACCAGGCGTTGTACGGCGATCAATCCATATACATTTTCCGGCCAGGCGGTCAGGGCGTTATGGGTCCTGAAAACCGCGGTCAGGGTCAATCGTTCCTCGAACTTTCTGAAATAGAGTGAAATCAGGCACGGGTGCCCTTTTTCACCGGAGAGGAGGTCCCGGCGGCTGTCCCACAGGGAGATATAGGCCTTGCGGCACTCCACATCCGCTTTCAGCAAATCCACCACTCTGGACAGGGTATCGCCGGAGGAATCGTCCTTTTCGGACGCGAAATAGCGGCGCAAACGATGGCCATAGGCATAGGTGGCCCCGGGTGGGAGGAGGGGGGAGACGATGTTTTTCTGGTAGTCCTGAAACCGGCTCAACGAAAATCCATGCGCCTTCAGGGTGCTCTCGGACTCTTCCAGCGGTTGGTTGATGGTCACTTTGACATTTTGCAGTTCGATCCGCCGGCCTTTTTTCAACGCCACCTCATGACCGAAATGGAGCAGCCGGTGGATCAACTCCTTCCAGGCGCCCATGGGGGTGGTGGCGACGATGGTGTGCGCCCGGGGATCGGAGGGCAGACGTTGAATGCCCACCTCGGGAATTTTGCTCTCCCGCCGTGGTTGCTCCGGTTCCCGTTGGGGAGCGAGTTCGTTAAAAAACCGTTTGATGCGGGCGGCCGATTCGCTGTCGGTGGGGGTTCCGAGGTCCACGAGTCGGGGTGGATCGGGAAAATCCCGCCGCTGAACGCCGCCATCGATGATGGTATCGGTTCCCACCACCCGGAACTGGCGGGTTCCCAGTTCGATGGTCTCCTCCAGGCCACGGTTGAAAAATCCCCTCAACCCCTCCTTGGAGACCCCGCCATCCAAAAGAGCGCCGAACAGGGCCAAATATCTGATTTGCGGGTTGTAGAGCAGATTTCTCAACAGGTGGGGCAGACCCTCGCCGTACAGGGTTCCCACCACCGCCACCCTGGACCGATCGGTTTCCAGGTCGATTCCCAGGTGATCGAGACGGTTCAGGATCGTCCGCGGTGGCGACCAGAAGGTGACGATCCCCACATCCCCTTTCGGGTTGATGATGGTCAGTCGATCTTGATAATGCAGAGGAATGAAGGCACTCATGCATAATCCATCCATGACATCCGGCTTCGCCGGGGACCGGCCGATTATTGAAACAGATCCGAGGAGAGATAGCGATCGCCCCGGTCCGGCAGGATGACCACCACGCAGGCCGGTGCATCGAGTCCAGCCACCAACCGCACCGCCGCCGCCACGGCGCCGCCCGCCGAGTGACCGGCGAAAAGGCCTTCCTCCTTGGCGAGGCGATGGGTCATCTCCCGGGCTTCGACCGCCGAAACCTCCAGCACCTGGTCCACCCGGTGGGCTTCGAATATTTTTGGCAGATAGGCTTCCGGCCAGCGGCGGATGCCGGCGATCTTCGAGTCGGCATCGGGGTGGACGCCGACGATCCGCACATTGGGGTTGCGCTCCTTGAGAGCCCGGGAAACACCCATGATGGTGCCGGTGGTACCCATGGAGCTGACGAAGTGGGTCACCTCCCCTTTGGTGTCGCGCCAGATCTCCGGGCCGGTACCCTCGACATGGGCGCGCCAGTTGTCAGGGTTGGAAAATTGATCGAACATGATCCCTTCGCCGGCCGCCACCATCTCCCGCGCCCGGTCGATGGATCCTTCCATACCCGCCTTGCCGGGGGTCAACTCCAGATGGGCGCCATAAGCCGCCATCACCGCCCGCCTTTCCACGGTCATGCTGTCGGGCATCACCAGGGTCATGGCATAACCGCGCCGGGCGGCGATCATGGCCAGGGCGATGCCGGTATTGCCGCTGGTGGGTTCGATGATCCGGGTGCCCGGTTTCAGTTCTCCCCGGGATTCGGCGCCCAAAAACATGTGCAATGCCGCCCGGTCCTTGACCGAACCACCGGGATTGGTCCCCTCCAGTTTGGCGAACAAACGGATGTTTTCGTTGGCTTGAACGGTGGCCGGGACCACCCGGGTCAATTCCACCATCGGCGTATTGCCGATGCGGGATTCCAGTGTCATCATGATTTCAATCCCCAGACCGAACGGGTAAAAAAAGGGATATGACGGTGATTCGTCACTCGAAACCGAAGGTTCGTTTGGCCAGGGCCAGATCCTCGGGAAAATCCACTTCCAGCCAGTTGCGCCCTTCAGTGAAAGTGATGCCGTAACGATAGTGGCTCATGTGCTCCTCCAGGGCGTCCTCCCAGTAGAAGGGTACCCATTTTCGGCATTGACAGTCGAGAATTTCCACCAGGGTGGTAATGGAATCGGGATTGGTGATTTTGCACATGCCGGCGAATTCGCCGATGCGATTGATTTCATCCTCGGGGATGATGGTTTTTTTCAGCCGATAAGGGACACCGTGGATGGCGCAGGCCTTCATCTCCTCGGGATCATCGCCCTTGTCGCCGTCCACCAACAGGCTGTTGGCGTCGGGGGCGCGAACCAGGCTTTTCAAAATGTCGATATCGTAGACGACATCACAGTTGATGAGCAAAAACCCATCCCACATGTGGCGGGCGGCCAACAGCAGGGAGTAGCCGTTGTTCATGTCGACGTTGTCGTTGGCGATGACATCCACGCAACGGTGTTGATACCGGTCCGCCAACTCCTGATGATCCTTGCCCCCCACCAGCACCACATTCCCGTCCAGCCCCAACTCTTCCAGGCACTGGAAATGGCGGTCCAAAAAGTTGCGTGGACCATCCAGCTCCACCAATCCCTTGCTTTTGTTCTTTCCCAGTCGTTTGCCGAAGCCGGCCGCGAGAATAATGACTTTCATGAGTCCCCTTTTTTCAATGTTCCAGGACCTCCAGTAACTTGCGGTCCGGATTGCTTTTCATTTTTTTCAGGTCCTGGTCGAGCATGCGGAACAGCACCTTCCAGTCGATCAATCGGGAATCGACATAGTTCCACAGTCCCACCCGTTCCGGGCGCATGCGCGACAAGTCCTTGAGTCCTTTGCGGAAGTCGGCGTTCAGGAGATGACGGGAGATGAGTTGGATCGACTCCCGTACATGTTTGGTCAGTTTGAACTTGACGACCACCTTCAACAGGGTGTCATAGGTGAAGATCACCCCTTTTTTGCCAAAATAGGAGGCATGGGTTTGACGCATTTTCATGGAGACCATGGCGCCGATCAACACCAGGGTGCCATGGCGCAGGTTGATACCATGGATGGTGCATACTTTTTCGAATTCATGTTCCGAGCGGCTGCACAGGGAACTGCCGGTGCTCATCAGCGTGGAATATTCGTACAAGGCCCGGGTCAGGCGGAAGAGAAATTCCCGATCGTTGTAATGGTGAATGGTGAATTCCCGGAACAACAGATCATAGAGCGCCTCCAGGGGCTGACAGAAAATTCGGTCGATCTCCACCTGCTTGAACTCGAAGCGGAGATCCTCCATCACCTGCAATTTGGAGATGGTTTCGCCAAGGCCGCTGAGGATGAACTCCCGGGGCATGCGCCGCAGCAGGTCCTGAAAGGCGAACACCGAGGTCGGTTGACAGGATTTGATGGTGACGAACTCCCCGCCCTCGGAGAGGGGCAGGGCCGAGCATCCGGAGGCGAAACCGTCGTTGGACAGGTTGGTCAACAACACCGAAACGCCGATGTCCCGACGGGCGCACACCACCTTGAAAAAATCCACCAGACGACCGCCGCCGACCACCATGGGATGGGTGAAGGGGGTGTCGGCCAACACATCGTCGATGCTGGCCAGGGTCAGGGATTGGGTGATCGGTTTGACGGGCACCTTCTGTTGCAGCAAAAGGTCCCTGATGTCCGCGTAGAGGGGATTGTTGAAAATAAAACCGCTGGTGACGATCAGATCGATGCGTTCCTTTTCCAGCAATCCCGGCAGGGACTCCGCCAGCGGTTGGTCCATGTAAAAGAGTTCAGCCATGAATCACAGGATCGTTTTCAATTTGCCAAGGAAACCATTGGCCTGGGCACGCGGCAGGGCCACCAGGGCCGGATGACTGAAGGGGGGGCGGGCCATGGCACCGAAATCGACCGGTTTGCCGTTGAGGTCCAGAATGCTGCAGTCGGCCTTGTCCAAAAGCAGGGACGGTGGGCCGATGTCCCAGATACGCACCCCTTTGCTCAGGTAGGCACAGGCGGAACCTTCCAGGATCAATTTGATGATGTAGGTGGCACAACGGGGAAAATCGCCCACCCGTACCGACAGGGCTTCGCGGATCGTTTCAGGATCGCGGGATTCCGGGCGGAGCAGATCATAAAAGCCCAGGGAGAGATAACAGGCCTGGGTCCAGGTGTCCCGGACCGGCAGGGGGCGATGATCCTGGTCCATGACGCCGGGGGAGTCGGGCAGGGCGTAGAGGATGGTCCGATCGGCCGGGTAGCAGGTGGCGCCGAACTCAAAGGAGGCGCCGCGCATCAAACCGACGCTGATGCCAAAGGCCGGTTTGCCCTCCAGATAGGGTTTGGTGCCGTCCAGGGGATCGATGACGAAACGGTATTGACCTTCCCCAGGCGGATGTTTGGCGTTGAACTCTTCGGAGATGACCGGGACCGGCCCGAACTCCTTTTCCAGAAAGGCCAGGATCCGCTTTTCGCTGTTGAGATCCACCTCCGACACCACATCGTTGGCCTGCCAGGCCTCCTCCAGGGAGGCGTCGGACTTGATCCGGGTGGCGACATTGTTCTGTTTTTCCAACTGATAGTTTCCCAGCTCGAACAGGAACGAGAACAGGGTGTCGAGCCGGTTTTGCAGACGTTCGAGCATCAACCGGTTTCCTTGGAAAAGAGTAAGGTCCGGCTTTTCCAAAAATAGAGGCCGCCGGCGCCGAGGATGGCGATCAGGGAGAGGATCACATAAACCCGCTCATAGTAGACGGTCAGGGGGATGCTCTCCGGACGCAGCCAGAACACCAACGCCAGCACCGCCACCGAGGCGCGCAGGGTGCGGGTGTGTTCATCGCTGGGGTCGAAGATGAACTTGAAGGCCAACAGATAGAGGCCCATGGCGATGATGATCGGCATGCGGTAGCTCTCCGGCGCCACGTGGATCAGATAGAGGCCGGCCAGGGGCACCGAAACCAGGTCGGCCTTGACCTTGGCCAGAAAGGAGGCGCTGATCACCACATTTTTGGCGGCGGCGAACTGTTTGACGAACACCACCAGCAGATCGCGGGTGATGACGATGAACAAAAACCACAATGACAAATGCCCCGCTTCGATGAGCATGATGCAGAGGGCGAAATAGGAAACATGGTCGACGATGGGATCGAAATAGACCCCGAGGACGGAACCCATGTCGTATTTGCGGGCAATCAGGCCATCCCAGGCATCGGCGACGAAAATAGCCATGAAAATAATGCAGATGGCCGAGCGTATCCAGATCGACTCGGTCAAAAACCAAAGGAAGAACAGGGGACCGATGAGAATAAAACGGGTCACCGTGATTTGATTGGGCGTAAAGAGGGGCTTGTTGGATTCGGGCATGAGTCTCCGGCTTGGTTGCTTTGGGTTGACGGGCACTGGGCACGGCACGCTGTGACCGTATTTGCCGATAAATCCTACACCATTTTTTCCAGTTGTGCAAATCGGCCCCCCTGGCCGGGATCCATCACCTGTTTTCCCGAGCAGGGGATTCTGGGGCAGACGCTGATGGAAAAGTCGGAACAAAGACAGATCCGAATGGCTGGCCGTCATGGCCTGATCGGGCCTTTCCCGCCAGTGGAGGGATCCGTGCGGCTCGTAGAGGTGGAGGAATTTGTCGAACCGTTGTACCCGCCCAATACAGTTTGGGACTGTTCAAAATGGGTGGTTCGCGTCATTATCGCAGATCCCATGCCACAGGTTAATGGATGACGATTATGTCGTATAACCTGATGGTTGCGCCACTTGGTCGCCGTCCACGATTGACTCCGGAGCTCAGAACACACAAAATCGTTTCTGGTTTCAGTCACGTTCTTATGGTTCATGGCATGGCGAAGACCCTGATCAGTTGGCTGGGCAGGACCGACCTGCAAGCTCGAACCCAATCGGAGCGCGTGGGGCTGGGCCCCATTGCCCAGGCGGTTGGGGCCCATGACTTTGCCCGGTTGGAGCTGCTTTGCGATTATCCCCGGGAGGAAGCCGAGCCCTATATGGAATGGCTCAAGGCGCAACACCCCGTTGAGATTGCCCCCCACTTCGTCACGCTTACCAGTCCGGTCCATTTCGGCGACATCTACGAGAATGCCACCCGGGTGGTATCCGCAGCCAGTAAAAACAACCGTGGCCATGCGGACCTGACTTTTCATCTGAGCCCCGGCACGCCAGCCATGGCGGCGGTGTGGATCATCCTGGCCAAAACCCGTTTCCCGGCGGAGCTGATCGAATCCTCTCGTGAACATGGGGTGCGCACCGCTTCGGTGCCGTTCGACATCTCCGCTGACTTCATCCCCGACCTGCTACGCAAACCCGACGAGGAGCTGGAGCGCCTCACCGCCGGCCTGCCGCCCGAAGCCCAGCGGCCCAATAAGGGAAGGAAGTGACCTGTACAATGGAACGCCAACCATGACCATCACCGACGCCGACCTGACCGCCATGAGTGCCCGCATCGTGGAGACCGTCCATCCGGAGCGGATCATCCTGTTCGGCTCCCACGCCCGGGGCGACGCCAACGAGGATTCGGATATCGACCTGTTGGTGGTGGTGGATGATGGTTTCCAGGAGCGTAGCCGATGGCGGGAGCTGCAAAAAATCCGCAGGAAGCTGGCTGCCTTCCCCCTGCCCAAGGATATTCTGCTCTACAGCCGGGAGGAGGTGGTGCATTGGCGGCAATCGACCAATCACATCATCACCCATGCCCTTCAGGAAGGAAAATCCCTCTATGAGCGACCTTGACCAGGCGAAAACCTATCTGTTCATGGCGGACAAGGATCTCCGTGCTCTGGCGGCAATGGGCGACCCTGAAAGTTTCGACGTGGAAATTTTCGGTTTCCACGTCCAGCAGGCTGTTGAGAAGGGGCTGAAAGCGTGGCTCTGCCTGTGCGATGCCAGGTTTCCCAAAAAGCACGATCTCCTGGAACTGAACTCCCTTCTGAGCAAGGCGGGGGCTACCCTGCCGGAGCCGTTTTCCCCCCTGTTGGATTTTACCGATTTCGCCACGACTTTTCGTTATGACGCCTATCCCGACTTTGACGAGGAAGTCGACCGGGCGGCAACCACAGCCTTGGTTGAGGGGTTCCTCGATCATGTGCGCCAACTGCCCGAGTGGGTAACGCCATGACCAACGACGATCTCCCAAACACCCCGGACAGCGATGAACCAAGCCCAGAACTTGATCAGCTTTGGTCCCAGGAGGCGGAAGCGCGCCTGGCCGCCTACCGGCGGGGGGAGATGGGCGCCGTTTCCCTTTCCGAAATTCTTGTGAAATACGGCAAACCATGATCCTCAAAGCCCTCACCCTGGAGAACTTCAAGGACATCCGCGAGCCGGTGCGCATCGAGTTCGCGCCGGTGACGCTGCTCTTCGGCGCCAACAACGCGAGCAAGAGCACTGTCGTCCAGGCGCTCCACTGCGCCCGGGAGATCTTTGAGCGCGGCAACGCCGACCTTCCGTGAAATGCCCGGTCGCAATCACCCAACCCCCGTTCCGCAGGAGAAATCCCGTGAGTTTACCCGCACAGTTGAACGCCAAGGATTGGAAACGGTTCGTCAAACCCGGCGACCGCCTGTTCATCGGTTCCGGTCCCGCCTGTCCCCACACCCTGGTGGAGAGCCTGTTGGGACGGATTCGCGCCAAGCATTTTTACGATCTGGAAGTGGTGCATATCCTGACCCTGGGGCCGACGCCGTGGAGCGATCCCGACTATCGGGACACGCTGCGCATCAACGCCCTGTTTTTGGGACCCGACACCCGTAAGGCGGTGCGTAAGGGTCATGCGGATTATACACCCTGTTTTTTGTCGGAGATCCCCAGCCTGTTCAGCAGTGGCGCCCTGCCCATCGATGTGGCCCTGATCCAGGTCGCGCCGCCGGATGAGAAGGGCTACTGTTCCCTGGGGGTGGCGGTGGACATCGTTGCCGCCGCCGCGGCCAATGCCCGTCATGTCATCGCCCAGATCAACCGCCGCATGCCCCGTACATCCGGTCCCGGGGTGATCCATGTCGATCGCATCGCCGCCTGTATCGAGGTGGACGAACCCCTTCTGGAGCTGCCCGGCCACACCTTGAAAAAAACCCATCAACGCATTGGCCGCTATGTGGCGACGCTGGTTGAAAACGGCGCCACCCTGCAAATGGGGATCGGCAAGATTCCCGATGCGGTGCTCAACGCCTTGAAAGGACATCGGCAACTCGGTGTCCATACCGAAATGTTCAGCGATGGGTTGATCGACCTGATCGAACGGGGCGTGGTCGACAACAGCCAAAAGAGCTTTCATCCCGGCAAGGTGATCACCACCTTCTGCATGGGGGGGCAACGGTTGTATGATTTTGTCGATGGCCACGCCGACATCGAATTCCACCCTTCCGAATATGTCAACCATCCGGCCAATATCGCCAAAAATGATCGCATGGTGGCCATCAACAGCGCCCTGGAGGTGGACCTCAGCGGTCAGGTGGTCTCCGACTCCCTGGGTTACAAATTTTACAGCGGTATCGGCGGTCAGGTCGATTTCATCCGTGGCGCCGCCATGAGCCGTGACGGGCGGCCGATCATCGCCCTGCCGTCCACCACCAACAAAGGGGAATCCCGTATCGTCGCCAGCATCGCCGAAGGGGCGGGGGTGGTGACCTCGCGCGGCGATGTCCACTATGTGGTCACCGAATATGGCATCGCCACCCTGCGGGGACGCAGCATCCGCGAACGGGCCCTGGAGTTGATCCAGGTGGCCCATCCGGATCACCGCGAGACGCTGTTGGCCCGGGTGCGGAAAAATGTCTGGGTGCCGGCCGAGCAACTGTTGCGGCCCACCTCCATCAAGGAGTTGGGCGACCTGGAACTGAAAAAGCTGAAATTCAAGGGTGAAAAATATTTCTTGCGGCCCCTCTATCCGGCCGATCAACGGCGGATTCAGGAGTTTTTCTATTCCCACGAACAGGAGACCCTGGCCCTGCGCTATCAATACATCCCGCCGCGTCTCTCCCGGGACGGCGCCCACAAACTGGTCAACATCGATCAATCCCACGATCTGGCCATGACCATCGTCTCCCGCCAGGGACCCCGGGAGGAGTTGCAGGCCGTGGGCCGCTATTATCGGCTCGGCAAAGGCAAGAGCGCCGAACTGGCCCTGGTGGTCCGGGAAAGCAGACAGGGGATGGGCATGGGCTCCAAACTGTTGTCGACCCTGATCCGGGTGGCGGAAAAACGGGGCTTGAAAAAACTGTTGGCGCCGGTGTTGACGCGCAATGCCGCCATGCGCCACCTGCTGAAGAAAAAAGGGTTCGCCTTCATTCAGGGCGATGAACCGGGAACCCTGATGGGCCAGTTGTCATTGAAGGAAAAATGATCCGGGACGGGGGGACGTCCGTCACTCCCGGCTGCGGACCTCGATATCGTCCACCACATGTTCGCCGCCCTCGTTGATGATGGTCAAACCGGTAAAGGGTTTGGTGTTTTTCGAATCATGGAAACGCACCATTTCGCGGCCATCCACCAGCACCGTCATCCAACCGGACATGGTGCGGCGCCACCGTACCGCGTGTCCGACGCCGGGGGTCATGACATGGGCCGAAGCCAATGTCCGGCGACCGCCGCCCAGCAACCGGACCAGTTCGAGGTTTTTTTCGCGCAGGGTGTCGGCATGATGGAGCAGGCGATATCCGGAGTCGATGTTGCGGCCCTGGAAAAGACCCAGGGCGAGGGTGCCGCCTCCGCTGTCCGACCGGTAGGTATAGCGCATGTCGAAATGGTAGGGGATGGTCACCCGGCTGTAGATGATGGCCCGTTCCGCCAGTTTTTTTCGACGATCATTTTTGGGTCGGGACTCACCGGCCAGGGTGCGGGCCAGATCGAAAAACAGACGCAGATCGCTGTTGGCGCTCCCCGTGTCACCGCCCGGCGATTCCGGACCGGAATCGGCGGCCATGGCGACCGAGGAGTAAAGCCTTTGGGAGCTGTCCACATGGAAGGATCCCTGAAGAATTTGCCAAGGGGGGTTGTGGGAAAGTTCGCCATCGGCGAAATGTTCCAACAGCAGGATGCGGCGTTTTGAGCGCCGGGCGCGGGCAACGGCCTGTTTCAGGTCATGCAAAAATTCCGGCCGCGCCGATCCACGGCGTTCACCATCGCTGATCAAATGGTCCAAATCCCGCAGCAACCGCTCGAAACGGGCCGCTTGTTTCTTGGCGGCCGGGGCGGCGCCGGCCGGGACGGGGCATGAAAAAGCGCTCCACGCCACCACCGCCCCAAGCGTCAACCGGACAACAGGGTGGTTGCCGTTCATGTTCCCGCCTGTTCCCCCCAGCGCAGTTTTTTGCGCAGAACGGCGAAATAGTTGCGTTCCACCGGATGGAGAATGCGAAACCGGTGATTCGAGCGACGGATGATGATCAAATCTTCATCCTCCAGGGAAAAGCCGGTTTGACCATCCAGGGTCAGCAAACGATCGAGGCCGTCCTGGGCGAGAATGATGGAAATTTCGCTGCTGCCGGGAACGGCGATGGGACGGTTGGTCAGGGTGTGGGGGCAGATGGGCACCAGGAGGGTGGCGTCCAGGGCCGGATGGATGATGGGGCCGCCCGCCGACAGGGCATAGGCGGTGGAACCGGTGGGGGTGGAGACGATGAGACCATCGGCCCGGGTGGAAAAAACAAATTTTTCACCGATGGAGACCCCATACTCCATCATCCGCGCCAGCTCCCCCTTGTGGATCACCACATCGTTCAACACCCGATGGCTGAACACCGCCTCCTGTTGGCGATGGACCGTTACCGTCAAGGACATGCGTTCCACCAGGCGGTAGTGGCCGGCGAGAATTTTTTCCATGGTCGCCAACATGTTTTCCGGGGATATTTCCGCCAGGAAACCGAGTCGGCCCATGTTGATGCCGAGCACCGGCACGCTCCGTTCACCGATGGCGCGAAAGGCGGCGATGAAGGTGCCATCACCCCCGATGACCGCCACCAGATCCTGCCCTTCCGGCAGGTCCTCCTGATCGCGGCAGGCGGCGGTTTCTTCGGAAATGGCCGCCGCTTCGGCGGTTTCCCGGGTGATGGTGACCTGCAGACCCCGTTCATGCAACCATTCCGCCAGTTGCCGGGTGGCCGCCAGGGCCCTTTGATCCGATCGTTTGGTGATGATGCCAATATTTTGCATGGGAAAAACCGACTATTGTCCACCCGGGAACCGGTTACCTTCTTGCCGTACCATCGGCAACCATCATACACTGTTGCCCTGGCCGAAAAGAGGTTTTCCCTGAAAAAAAGTGTGGCCCATGGACAGACCCGTTGCCGATGCCGATGGCGAACAACCACTGAGTGATGTTCAGTCCCAGTACGACTCCCGCCGTCTGAACATCGACAAGGTGGGGGTCAAGGATATCCGCTATCCCATCGTCGTCCGCGACCGCGACCAGGGACGGCAAAGCACCATCGCCTCCATCAACATGTACGTCAACCTGCCCCACCAGTTCAAAGGGACCCACATGTCCCGTTTCCTGGAGGTGTTGTCGGAACATGACAGTACCATCTCCGTGGCCGACCTGCCGGACCTGCTGCGCACCATTCAACAACGTCTCATGGCCGAAGAGGCCCATATCGACCTGGAGTTCCCCTATTTCATCCGCAAACCGGCGCCGGTCTCCCGGGCCGCCGCCCTGATGGATTACCGGGTCGGTTTTTCCGGGGTGCTCAAAAAGGAGGCGTACCGATTGACCCTGCGGGTCATGGTACCGGTCACCACCCTCTGTCCCTGTTCCAAGGAGTTGGCCGACCGCGGCGCCCACAACCAACGCTCCCATGTCACGGTGACTCTGGCCTTCCACCGTTTCATCTGGGTGGAGGAGATCATCGATCTGGTGGAACGAAACGCCTCCAGCCCGCTCTTTCCGGTGCTCAAACGGCCCGATGAAAAACAGGTTACCGAAATGGCCTACGACAACCCCATGTTCGTCGAAGACATGGTACGATCGGTGGCCGCCGATCTGGAACGGGATGACCGGATCACCTGGTACACCGTCGAATCGGAAAATTTTGAGTCCATTCACAACCACTCCGCCTACGCCTTCCTGGAAGGGGGGCAGAAAGACTAGATCCCCATGCGTTTCAGTAAAACGTTGATCCCGACCCTCAAGGAAAATCCGGTCGAGGCCCGCATCGTCTCCCATCAACTGATGTTGCGGGCCGGCCTGATCCGCCAACTCGGCGCCGGCATCTATAATTGGCTGCCCCTGGGCCTGCGCGTGTTGCGCAAGGTGGAAGGGATCGTCCGCCAGGAGATGGACGGCGCCGGCGCCCAGGAGGTGTTGATGCCGGCGGTACAGCCGGGGGAGTTGTGGCGGGAGTCGGGACGCTGGGATGAATATGGCAAGGAGCTTTTGCGCCTGGAGGACCGTCACGGTCGTGAGTTCTGTTTCGGCCCCACCCATGAGGAGGTGATCGTCGACCTGGCCCGCCGCGAACTGCGCTCCTACAAACAGCTCCCGGCCAATTTTTATCAGATTCAAACCAAATTTCGCGATGAGATCCGCCCCCGTTTCGGCATCATGCGCAGCCGGGAATTTTTGATGAAGGACGCCTACTCCTTCGACCTGGACGAGGAGATGCTGGAGGAGAGCTATCAGGGCATGTTCGCCGCCTATGAACGGATTTTCAAACGGTGCGGTCTGGCCTTTCGGGCCGTGGAGGCCGATACCGGCACCATCGGCGGCGCCTGGTCCCATGAGTTTCACGTCCTGGCCAACTCCGGGGAAGATCTCATCGCCTCCTGCGACACGTGCGGTTATGCCGCCAACATGGAAAAGGCCGTGGCGGCGCCGGCAACCGGTGTCACCGGCGCCGGGACGAGCCTGGAAACGGTCGACACCCCCGGACAAAAAACCATCGAACAGGTGGCCGGTTTTTTGAAAGTGCCGATCACCCACATGGTCAAATCCCTGGTGGTGCGGGCCGATGACCGGACCGTTCTGCTGTTGTTGCGGGGAGACCATGAACTCAACCCCATCAAGGCCGCCAAGGCCCTGGGGGTCACCGCCATCACCCTGCCGGAACCGCAACAGGTGACCGCCCTCACCGATGGTGTCCCGGTGGGCAGTCTGGGGCCGGTGAACAGCCAACTGCCAATCCTCGCCGACCTGGCCCTGGAGCATCACGCCAATTTCGTCTGCGGCGCCAATGTCGCCGACCAACATTTGACCGGCGTGCAGTGGGAGCGGGACCTGCCCCGGCCCGGGTTCGCCGACCTGCGCAACATCAATGCCGGTGAAGGGTGCCCCCGCTGCGAAACCGGCCGCCTGGTGCTGGATCGGGGCATCGAGGTGGGACACGTGTTCAAACTCGGGGATAAATATTCCCGGGCCATGGGCGTGACGGTGTTGGATCGGGATGGCAAGGAGCGCACGCCGATCATGGGCTGTTATGGCATCGGCGTTTCACGCATCGTCGCCGCCGCCATCGAACAGAACCATGATGACAACGGCATCCTCTGGCCGGACTCCCTGGCGCCGTTCCAGGTGGAAATATTGCTGGTCAGCCCCAAGGATGGTACCGCATCGGCGGCCGCCAACGATCTTTACGAAACCCTCATCGTTTCCGGAGTCGAGGTATTGTTGGATGACCGGGATGAACGGCTGGGAGTCAAGTTCAAGGATGCCGATCTGATCGGTTGTCCCTGGCGGGTGGTGGTCGGCGGTCGGGGTCTCAAGGAGGGCAAGCTGGAGGTGCAATCCCGAAACGGGCGGGTCAAGGAGGGGTTGCCGGTGGACCGGGTGGCCGCCTGGTTGACGGAACGGACCCGGGAAGGAGAGGGGAGGGACGGAACGTGAACGGACCACCATCGGTGGCCGCCGTGGAGGGCGCCAAAACGCCTGCCACCATTCACATCCCGGCTCATACCCGGGAGTTGCTCCGGGAGCTGGTGCGCGCCACCCTCAAAGAGACCGCCGAAAAGGTCATCCGCCAGGAGTTGGAAACGGTGCGCCGCCAGGAGGCGGAACAGTGGCGGCAGGTGGAACTGGATGAGGTGGTGCGGGTGGCCTTCGCCAGCCGTGTCAAACCCATCGCCCGGGAGATGATCCGAAAAATGGTCAACGATCTGTTACCGGAAGTGGCGGAAAAATTGATCCTGGAAGAGATTGAAAAAATCAAACGGGGGTGAGGCAGACGGTTCGGAACCATCGGCGGCCGGCCGCCGATGACCGGAAGGATATTCCGGCCGAATGGTCGAAAACAGGGGGCTGGACGAGACCGCCCATCAAATCATATAATTGAAAAAATCGTTTCCCATCAATTGGAAGTATCTTCGCATGCATAAATCCGACATCCTCAACCTGCTGGAAACCGACAACCTGTTCCTGGAAAAAAATGAGGTCCGGTTGATCATCGAAAACTGTATCTCCAAAGAACGCGCCCTGGAGGTCAACATGGATGGGGTCAAGGATCAATTCTGGTCCCATTTCATCAAACGGGGCGAACTGCCCGATTATAAACGTGGAGACAGCGACCGCCTGTTGATCGCCCCCCTGGAGCCCAGTTTGCCCAACATGCGGCTCCCCACCAACAAGCTGTTGAAAATCACCTTTTCAATCAGCAGCCATACCTTGGAATGCCGGGTATCCTTTCAAAAGGTGATCGATCATTTTGGCACCATACTGATTGAACTTTCCTTTCCGAAAATCATCAACACCTTTTCCCGCCGAAAACTGGTGCGCCACCAGATGCCGTCGGGTGAATACTGTCTGGTGGATGCCAAAACCCGCCTCAACGGCAAGCGGGTCACGGTGCAAGGCCGCCTGTTCGATCTCCATATGGAAGGGCTCTGTTTTTTCCTGCCGAAAAAAATCATCCCCAAGGATCACCAAGATCCGATTTTTCTCTCCTGCACCCCCGGCAACGAAGAGTTCGAAGGGTTCACCTCGTATGGCCGTCTCTGCTACCGCGCCACCATGCGCGCCAAGGAGGACACTTCCTTCACCCAGTATCTCTACGGCTGTGAATTCACCCATCCCTCTTCGGAAGCCATCGCCCTCAGCCGTTATGTGGAGTTTATCCGCAAACAGGGCACGGAAAAGAAAAAAAAGGTCAACCTCCAGGAGTTGATCGACAGCGTTTTCACCCCAGTGGACAACGATCGGAACGACTGACCGGTCCCACCGGACACACCACCGCCACCTGGAAAAAGGGCGATGTCCGGTCTGGACATCGCCCTTTTTCCAGGTCGTTGGGCCATCCTTCCGGACGCCGGGCGGCGCCGGTGGCTCACCCTCGTTTTTGCAACTGTCCCAGGTCGCGAACCGCCCCCTGGGCCGCCGATGTGGCGAGGGCCGCATAGGCGCGCAAGGCCTGGGAGACCGGGCGTTGCCGGTCCCCGGGGAGAAAATCGGCCTTGTTCGCCCGGCGTTCGTTCAATACCGAATCGGCGACCGCCACACGGATGGAACGGTTGGGGATGTCGATCTCGATGGGATCGCCATCCTCCAACAGGGCGATGGTGCCACCCTCGGCCGCCTCCGGGGAGACATGGCCGATGGAGAGTCCCGATGTGCCGCCGGAAAAACGGCCATCGGTGATCAATGCGCAGGCCTTGCCGAGATTTTTCGATTTCAAAAAACTGGTCGGATAGAGCATCTCCTGCATCCCCGGTCCGCCCTTGGGGCCTTCGTAGCGGATCACCACCACATCCCCGGCCCCGATCCGATCCGCCAGGATCGCCTCGCAGGCCGCCTCCTGGCTTTCGAAAATACGTGCCGGACCGGAAAACCGCCAGATCGATTCATCGACCCCGGCGGTCTTGACGATACAACCATCCTCGGCCAGATTGCCGAACAACACCGCCAAACCGCCATCCTGGGAATAGGCGTGCTCCCGGGAGCGGATGCAACCGTTTTGCCGATCCAGGTCCAACTCCGGCCAACGGTTGGACTGGCCGAAAGCCTCGACGGTGGCCACGCCGCCCGGAGCGGCCAAAAACCGTTTTTTGCTGATTTCCGTGGCCTGTTCGGAAACGATGTCTTCGGTGTTCAACAACTCTTCCAGGGAACCGCCCAGGACCGTCCGGCACTGGTCGTGCAGGAGTCCGGCGCGTTGCAACTCCCCGAGAATGGCCGGAATGCCACCGGCCCGGTGGACGTCCTCCATATGATAGATCTCGGTGGATGGGGCCACTTTGCACAAACAGGGAACCTTGCGCGACAAACGGTCGATGTCGGCCATGGTGAAAGGCACCTCGCCCTCGCGGGCGGCCGCCAGCAGATGCAGTACGGTATTGGTGGAACCGCCCATGGCGATATCCAGGCACATGGCGTTTTCAAAGGCTTCCCGGTTGGCGATGGCCCGGGGCAGGACCGAGGCGTCGTCTTCCTCATAGTACTGTTTGGCCAGTTGGACGATGCGTCGTCCCGCCTCCATGAACAACATCTGCCGGTCCGAATGGGTGGCGAGCAGGGTGCCATTGCCGGGCAGGGCCAGGCCCAACCCTTCCATGAGGCAGTTCATGGAGTTGGCGGTGAACAGCCCGGCACAGGAACCGCAGGTGGGGCAGGCCGACCGTTCGATGGCCTCCAGGTCCTCTTTCGACACCGCATCATCACCGGCGGCGATCATCGAGTCGATCAGGTCGAGCTTGCGGCCGGAACCGTTGGCCAGGGTGACCTTGCCCGCTTCCATGGGACCGCCGGAGACGAAAATGGCGGGAATGTTGAGACGCAGGGCCGCCATCAACATCCCCGGGGTGATCTTGTCGCAGTTGGAGATACAGACCAGGGCATCGGCGGTGTGGGCGTTGACCATGTATTCGACGCTGTCGGCGATCAGGTCCCGCGAAGGCAGGGAATAGAGCATGCCGCCATGGCCCATGGCGATGCCGTCATCGATGGCGATGGTATTGAACTCCTTGGCGATACCGCCAGCCATCTGGATTTCCCGGGCCACCATGCGTCCCAGGTCCCGCAGATGAACGTGTCCGGGGACGAACTGGGTGAAGGAGTTGGCCACGGCGATGATCGGCTTGCCAAAATCCTCCTCGGACATGCCGGTGGCCCGCCACAGGGCGCGGGCGCCGGCCATGTTACGGCCATGGGTGGAAGTACGGGATCGATAAGCGGGCATAAACATCTCCATGAACGATCATCCAGAAGCATGCATTGTGTCATGGGTCTGGATAGCCAATAATGGCGGGATCTTGAATTCGAACGAATCACTTTACAAGGGAAAGAGCACAAAGTGGTCCAATTTTTTGGAATACATCCGGAAACTCCTCAAAAAAGGCTTATTGATCAAGCGGTTGATATTCTTAAGCGCGATGGGGTGCTGGTCTATCCAACCGATACCACCTACGGTTTGGGCTGTGGCATCAACAATCGCAAGGGGGTGAACCGCATCATCCGCATCCGGCGTTTGCCGGCCTCGCACCGTTTTTCACTGCTCTGCCCGGACCTGTCGGACATCGCCCGTTACGCCCGGGTGGACAACCGTACCTACCGGATATTGAAACGGTTTCTTCCGGGTCCCTACACCTTCGTCCTGGAGGCCACCCGCGAGGTTCCCAAGACCATCCTGCCCCGACGGAAAACCATCGGCCTGCGAATTCCCGGAAATCCGGTTTGTCTGGAGTTGTTGCGTCGATTCGGACAACCGTTGCTCAACACCTCCCTGAAACTGCCGGATGATGAGGAAATTCTTTCGGATCCCGACGATTTCAGAAAAAAACTCGGCAACCAGGTGGACCTGATCATCGATGGCGGCATATTGCCTTCCAAACCATCGACCATGGTCGATCTCACCGGCGACACCCCGGAAATCCTTCGGGTCGGGGCCGGAGATCCGGAAGTTTTTCAATAATAATGCCTCCGGCCCGGATCGTTCCCCATCCACCGGCCCCGTTCCTTGAGAAGCTGTCCGGAAACGCCATTCATGGCGTTTCCGGACGTCGCCCGGTTCAGAGTGAATTCGAACCGGGCTCTCTTTTGGCGGTCCATGGGTGGGCCGCACGAGACTGTCGAAAGGTTTTGGACGGCCTCAGGGAAAATCGAATCATTTGTATTTGTCTGAACAATATGTTACAGTTTCCGGAACTTGCGTTTTGTAAGGGGGCATGGGTGCGCCGCACCTTCACATAAGAGACGATCGTCGGATGGTTCCTCGAACGGATGAGACACTCCATGAAAATTTTGATCGTTGATGATGAATTCAGCAATCGGGAGATCCTGCGCATCCATCTGGAACGCTTTGGCGAGTGTCACATGGCCAAAAACGGCGAAGAAGCGGTTGGCTGTTTCACCGAGGCGCTCCATTCCGAAAATCCCTTCGATCTGGTATTGCTCGATATCATGATGCCGATCATGGATGGACAGGAGGCCCTGAAACGGATCCGCGTGGCGGAAAAAAAGACCACGGAAAAAACCCTGTATCAGAATAAAAGGGAATATGCCATCATCTACATGGTCACCAGTCTCGATGATCCCATGCAGATGATCGAATCGTACACCAAGGGTAAATGCAACGGCTATATCAACAAACCGATCAAGTACGATGATCTGACCTCGCGGCTGAAAAAACATGGCCTGATCGACATTTCGAATTGACGGGTCATATCGTCCTTTTTTCATGCCTTCTCCGCCTCGTCGCCCAGCGGCGAGCGGCCTCACGAAATCGCTTTGCCATCGGAATCGCTAATGTCTTCGCCATAAATGGTCGAATAGAGGGGGAACATTCGGCCTGAATCAACCCGGAGACATCACGGTGGACCCCATTTCCGATCCGGAATCCTGGATTCCCTATTCTGATTATGTTTTCAACAATGTGCGCCGGGAGACGGTTCGACGGGACCAGCTTTTGCAGCGGGAACTTCCTGAACCACCGGAGGGGTGGGTTTCGGGGTTTGACTACCACCTGGGCAATGTCCATCCGCCGACCCGGACGATGATCGCCGCCAAAAAGCGCCAACAGCCGCCACCGGCTCCGAAACCGCCGCCACCGCCCCCGCCACCGCCGAAACACATTTTGCAGGCCCTGGCCGAGGCCCATGCGGCCCTGAAACGAAAAAGCCCTTTCCTGTCGCGGCTGGAGGAGATGGAAAAGGGCGATCGGCGGGAGTTGGCCCAAGGGTTGATTACGGCCGAGATGAAAAAGGGTCGGGAGGTGGCCCTGAGCATCCTTCGTGAAGGCCACGCCAGCCGTCTGGAGGCGGTCCGGGATTGGTATCTGGAGCGATATCTCGAACTGTTCGACCATTCGGCCATCGAAGACCGGCCGGACGAGGCACCGCCCCCGGCTGAACCGGTATGAGCCTTTGCCCGACAATGGGCCGGGTCGTCGCCGAAAACCGTTATAAAAGGGGGCGTCGTGTCCCGTTTCCTGTTTTTTTTCCTCGTCATTCCATTCCTCTCCGCACCGGCCGCCGCTGAAACGGTCCCGTCCTGGCCGGGACCGTTGGTGGAGGTGGACTGGTTGAAACAAAACCGCCAACGGGTGGTCGTGATCGACCTGCGCGCCGAGATTCCGGATAAAAACGGCTTGGACGTCGACGGTCACATTCCCGGGGCCATCCTGTTGTCCGGAGCCGAACTGACGATGAAACGGGAGGTCAACGGCGTGATGATCCGGGCCGCCAGTCTCGATGGCACCGCTCTGTCCGCCCTGATGTCGAGGTTGGGTATCGACCGGGAACGGGGCATCGTCATCACCACGCCGGGATTGAGACAGACCCGGATCATCCGCGCCACCCGTCTCTACTGGACCCTCAAACGTTACGCCCACCGCCGGGTGGCCCTGTTGAATGGCGGCAATGCCCGTTGGTCCCATCTGGGCCAGCCATTGACGCAAACGATCACTCCAGCGGTGGCGGCCGGAAGTGACTATCAACCAGGCCGCCCGGATGACCGCATTCACGCTGACCTGGAATCGGTACGGAAGAGGGGGGACGACGTGGTCCTGCTGGATGTCCGTGAACCGAACTATTACAGCGGCGACACCCACAACCACCATTTCACCACTCCCAATGGCGCCGGCCACATACCCGGCGCCCTGAACCTGCCCACCAGCCTGATGACCGATCTGTCGACCGGGAAAAAATGGTTTCGGGACAGCGAAACGATCCGTGAAGAGGCGGAGATGATGGATGTGGATATCGAACGGCCGGCCATCGTCTATTGTGACATCGGCAACTACGGCAGCCTCGCCTGGTTCGTCCTGCATGAATTGCTCGGCAATACGTCGGTACGCCTGTTCGATGGTTCCATCCACCACTGGACCCTTGATCCACAACGTCCGGTCAAGCGAGGGGACGAACCCTGAGGTGGGAAAGGGGGGGGGTGGTCGGAAAGGATCTTTTTCCATGGGTTGGAGACGATGAACGGGATGGCCGGGACCAATGTCCTTTATCAGGGGGAAATGAGATGAACGATCGGGAAATGGATGAAATCATCGATCAACACTGGCGCAAGCTGAAAAGCATCGGTTGGCCGATGTTCACAAGTATTCCGCTCTATGTTTTCATCGCCTGGATAGCGGTCGGCAGCGAATCCTCGCAGTTGCAGCCGATGGCGGACCTTTCGCCCCTGATGGTGCAGGGGGCCGCGCTCCTTTCTCTGCTGTTGTTGCCCCTGGCACCACGGCTGGCGAAAATGATCGCCGATCCGGAGTCATCGGACGGAACCCCCACCGAGAGGGTGGGATTGAAGGTGACTTGGTTTTATATCCGTTTCGCGATCAGTGAAACCACCGCCATCATCGGTGTCATCCTCACTTTTTTGACCGTCGACCTGTTTTGGTGCCTGACCCTCTCCACCGTCACCCTGGTCTACATGATCATCACCCGACCCCGGCGGTCGGAACTGATCGAGGCCTACCAGCCGAACGGAACGGTTGTGCGCGGTTGACCCCATCCCGATATCTTTCGGTTCATCCACAAACCGTTCAACCCCCTTCCGTTATGCCGGATTACTCACATCGGCAACTTTGACGAATCGGTTTCCCGGCCCACCGGT
The DNA here is from genome assembly GCA_964344355.1 of uncultured Magnetococcales bacterium. Lineage (GTDB taxonomy): Bacteria > Pseudomonadota > Magnetococcia > Magnetococcales > CAYFNE01 > CAYFNE01. The sequence goes on along the minus strand of CAYFNE010000003.1, from coordinate 69,708 downwards.
ATCGTTTGCACCGGTTGGGTCATCAACGGTTTTTATATTTTATTTCTCTCGCCAGCCCTGTTGTTCGAATGGGAAAGATGGTAGCGTCCGCGGAAAGTGTATGTGACTGATTTTGTGGGAATTTATTAATGTAAATCAGACTTTTCAACCATTGGACGGTTAATGAAACGCACAAATCGATTGCTGCTGCCGTTGATGATCCTGCTGCTTCCGGCCACCGCCCGGGGGGTGGAGCGGGACGTGATCTATTCACTGCCGGCCATCACCGTGGTTGCCTCCGGTCAGGGGGAAACCCCGGCTGATCCGGGCAACTATCAACCGGCCTTTACGCTCGTTGTCGGACCGGAAAAAGGTCATTGGCGCTCCACGGCGCTTCCGCCCCAAAAACCTTTTCCGCCGCCGTTGATCACCGCGCCGCCGCTCACCACCGTCTCTTTACCCGACCGGTCCCGGCAGGGATTGACCGCCATTCCCCGGGCGGTGCCGCTATTCACCACCTTCCCGGCATTGTTGACCTTCGATGACGGTCCCAACCCGAAGGTGACGCCGGAGTTGATCCGTTACCTGAAAAAGGCGGGATTGACCGACACCATCTTTTTTTTCGTCGGCGAACGCATGAGCGCTTTTCCCCATCTGGTGCGCATGGTGGCCCGGGCCGGCTTTCCGATCGGTTATCATTCGATGAACCATCGCAATATGATCAACTGGCCGGCGTGGCGGATTCGTCAGGACATCCGCCAGTTCAAAAAAGTGCTGAATGACATTCTCGGTTATCCTTATCCCCTGGTCTGGGGTCGTCCACCCTATGGCGGCCTGGTAACCGGTCGTCGGCGAATCCCTTCGAACGGGGGGTTCCATTCCAACCGTCTGGTCAATCGGGTCGCGGAGTCGATTCATGCCGCCTTCGAGGCGGAAAATCTTCTTGTCATGCTGTGGGATGTCGACACGGAAGATTGGAAACGACCATTGGAGTCCCGGTTGATCAGCCGCCGTTTCCTTCCCGGTCGGCGGCAAATCTGGCTGTTTCATGAATATCGAAAAACCGACATCCTCCGCAAGCTTCCGGAACTGCTGTGGCGGTTTCAGGAGATGATCGCCGAAAGGGCGCGCCGGGCGGTGGCGGGCTGACCTCAGAGACTGTCCACTAACGCCATCCATGGACCGCAAGAGGCGGTCGAAGGGTTTTTCGACCGTCTCTCAACCGAAAAGAGGAAAAACGGGCAGGGGATTTGCATGAGAGCCCGGTTTTGAAAGACCCGTTCGTTCAGCTTTCGACGAAACGTCCCATCGTCCAGATTGATACGTGGAGAAGGAAACCATGAAAAAACCGTTTTTGGCCATTGTTCTCATGTTGATGGCGATGGGCAACGCCCATGGGGTTGGATATCCGGTCGAAAAACGGTTCGATAAACCACTCCCGGAGCGTTTTACCGTCTGTTATCGCCACTCCTGCCGCAGTCACATCGAAACCGCTTTTTCCAAGGCCGAGTGGCAGGAGATCCGTTCGGTATTTTCCCCGGCCGCCAAAACCGCCGAAGAGGAACGTTTGCGCATCAAACGGGTCATCTCCATGATCGAAAAGGTGGTGGGGCCGAAAACGGGAACCGATGTCGATCTGCCTGGAACCTTTCTCGGCAGTTTTCAACAAGGTCAGATGGATTGTATCGATGAGGCGATGAACACCGCCACCTATCTGACCATGTTGTTGGATGCCGGTTTGTTGCATTTTCATGAGTTGATGCCGGCGGCCCGGCGCGGCATGTTCATCAGTGGCGGTGGGTGGGCACACTCCTCGGCGGTGGTGCGCGATATCAAAAGCGGCAAACGATACGCCGTCGACTCCTGGTTTTATGAAAACGGCAAACCACCGGAAATCCTGCCGTTGGAAGCCTGGTTGCAGGGTTGGAACCCGGAACCGAACTATCGGCCGAAACGGTTCGTGCCCCTGGATGCCGAATAGGAGCCGGAGGCCGGACGTTCGATCGACACAACCCGTCAGATCGTTGGTTCACGGAGAAAAAATGTCGCCATGAGCGAAGCGGAAACAGCCGTAACGGAGATCGATTGGCCGGAACTCATGAACCATTTACGGGGGTTCCAGGCCGGACGCATCATACTCACCGCCCATGAGTTGGACCTGTTCGACCATCTGGGCGGGGAAACCCTGGATTGCGAAACCATCGCCCGGCGCCTGGGCGCCAGTGTTCGGGGTAGCCGCATCCTGTTGGATGCCCTGGTCTCGCTGGGATTGATGATCAAAACCGGAGACCGGTACCGAAACGGCCGGATGGCCCGTGAGAACCTGTGCCGGCAAGGGGCGAACCAGCGCCGGGGCACGTTGGACCATTTTCTGGGCATGGCCGCCTCCTGGGGACAACTGCCGGCGGCGGTACGGACCGGTGGCCGCCCCACCCCCCGGGAAGAGAGCGTCATCGGTGATGGTGAAAAAAACCGCTCTTTCATCGCCGCCATGGCGGAGATGGGCCGGGACAATGGACGCGTTCTGGCGGCCAATGTCGATTTTTCCGGCCGTAGGCTGTTGTTGGACCTGGGCGGCGGACCCGGGGCCTATGCCAGTGAAATCCTGAAAAAAAATCCCGATATGCGGGCGGTGGTTGTCGATCTGCCGATTACCGTCGAAACCGCGCGGGAGTTCATCGCCCGGGATCCCGCCGGCGATCGCATCCAACTCAAAAAAGCCGACTTTTTCGCCCCGGAAACACCGGACCTGGGAGAGGGGTATGACGCCGCCCTGATCTCCAACGTTCTGCATGTGGAGGGTGCGACGGAAAACCGGACGTTGCTGGAGCGGGTACACGACGCCATGGTTCCCGGAGGGCTGTTGCTCATCCACGAATCGCTCATCGAACCGGATCGGACCCGGCCACCGGACCGGGCGCTGTTCGCCGTGAACATGCTGGTACACACCGAACGCGGCAACTGTTACACCTTCGACGAGATCCGCGCCTGGATGCTGGCGGCGGGGTTTGAAAACATCACCCTGATCGACTGTTTCCAACAGCCCTCATTGATGGCGGGATATCGAAAAAGATAACCGGCATTGCGCAGCCGTTTTTCAGGGGACGGTTTTTTCGGCGAGAGGATGAAACGAACGTGGATCGGACTCTTGACGCCGGCCCGGAAAAGGTTTAAAGTCGCGGCTCATTGTTGATCCGGGCGGTTAGCTCAGTGGGAGAGCACTACCTTGACACGGTAGGGGTCATAAGTTCAACTCTTATACCGCCCACCATATTTTTCAATGATTTACGCCATCCTTCGGGGTGGCGTTTTTCGTTCCGGTACCCACATGGTACCCACGCGGATTCATTTCGGGTTATCTTGGCTTTTTCCCCATCTCAACCACATCCATAGGCATCTTCCTCCTGGCGCTCTTCAACGGGGGGTTCCCGGAATCGGCTGACAGCCAGTTCCTTGATGCTTTCCCACATGCGTCGCAATCCCGCCAAATGCCCGTCACCGCATCCAGCTGACGAGGTTTTTTTTGATGGTGGAGTGGGAAGTTTTTTCCGTGTCAGGTTGATTCCAATGACATCGATGTTGTTCCCGTCCAAGACAAAAAATGGCAATAACCCTAAAAAACCGTTTTTTGACAAAAGGTTGTCAGGGGTTCCGACTGATCTGCAAACTGTTGGTCCACGGTTTGCATTGTTTTTCTGCAACAGCCAGCTGCGGTTTTCCCGGTCGTACTTTCCATCAAACGGATAATAAATCGACCCTGGTCAACCTGATTGGAAAAGAAGCGGCGGGAATTCCCGGAGCATGGCGTTATCTCCTCTCCCTCGGGTCCTCTCCAGGCTTTATGCCTCGGAGGGGACTTGAACGGGAAAAGACCAACTTCCCCTCCGATACGACCGAATCATCCTCCCTTTGGAAAAACGGGTCACCCCATCGGAAAAAATATCTCCATCCATGGCGTTGAATACTTGACGTGGTCAAAATTTCCCATAAGATGATGCGGTTATTTTTGGTATTGACCACATGGTGAATTGCAACGCAAAACGCACAATCCGGTGAACCACTCCCAGGGAGTGGGCAACCGGTTCAACGTATTTGGAAAGGTAGGCTTGATGTCGGTTCGCATTCGCATGCAGCGCAGAGGTTCCAAGAAACGCCCCTTCTACGCCATCGTCGCGGCAGACTCCCGGATGCCCCGGGACGGTCGTTTTCTGGAAAAACTGGGCACCTATGATCCCCGTAACAACGATGGCACCATCCAGATGGACCTGGAGCGGGTCAACCATTGGCTGGGTGTCGGCGCCACCCCCTCGACGACGGTGGCGGGATTGATCAAGAAGGCCGAAGCGGTCCCGGTCGGCGAAGAGGCGGGCGCCTGACGGTCGTCCCAAAAGGGATGAACCGGGAACGAGCCGCCGATACGATCCGTTGGATCGCCGTCGGACGTCTGATGAAACCGTTCGGTGTGCGCGGCGAAATCCGCGTCCGTCCCTCGGACATCGGTCCGGACCACCTTCTGCAACGGACCACCCTGTGGCTGGGAGCGGAGGCCCCGCCCGACCGGGGGATCCGGTTGCTTTCGGGCCGGTCCCACAAGGATTCGCTGCTGGTGCGCCTGGAAGGGATCGATTCGCCGGAAGCGGCTCGAACCCTGACCGGGTTGGACATCTGGCTGCCGCGCGATCAATTGCCGCCGTTGGAGGAGGGGGTTTACTATTGGGACGATCTGCTGGGTTTGTCGGTGGTGACCGAAATGGCGGAACCCCTGGGCGTCGTGGAAAACCTGATCGCCACCGGGGCCAATGATGTGATCATCGTTCGTGAACCCGGAGGCGGCGAACGGTTGCTGCCCTTGATCGATGAGGTGGTGCGCGGCGTGGACCTGGAAAAAGGCATCATCACCGTGCGGTTGATGGCCGGCATGTGAGCGGCATCGATGACCCCGGAGTGGAACGGCCCCACCGACCGATGATCCGGTTTACCGTCCTGACCCTGTTCCCGGAGATGTTCAGCGGTCCGTTGAACACCTCCATCCTCCGGCGGGCCAGGGAGCGGAAGCTGATCGAAACCCGGATGGTCCCCATCCGGGAGTTCGGGGAGGGGCGGCACCGGCAGGTGGACGATACCCCTTTCGGCGGCGGGCCGGGCATGGTGTTCCGGGCCGACATCCTGGATCGGGCCTTGCGGGCGGCCCTGGAAGGGGGTGACGGCCATGTCATCCATCTGACACCTCAGGGACGGCCGTTCGACCAGGAGAAGGCCCGACAACTGGCGGCCCGGGATCATCTGTTGTTGATCTGTGGTCACTACGAAGGGCTGGATGAACGGTTCATCGAAAAACGGGTGGACGAGGAGGTCTCCCTGGGGGATTTCGTCCTCACCGGTGGTGAAATTCCCGCCATGGCGTTGATCGATGCCGTCGCCCGCTTGCGCCCCGGGGTGCTGGGGGACGCCGACAGCCAGGCGGACTCCTTCCATGACGGCCTGCTGGATCATCCCCAATACACCCGGCCCGCCACCTGGCGGCCCGAGGGCGGAAGGGGGGAAAACCCATTGACGGTACCCGGCGTGTTGCGCTCCGGGCACCATGGCGCCGTGGCCGACTGGCGCCGGCGGCAGGCCTTGCTGCGCACCCTGTTGCGGCGGCCGGACCTGTTGCCCCGGGCCGAATTGAGCCGCCAGGAACGGCGGCTGTTGGAAGCCCTGGCACTGGAACTGGAAAACCTGGATCCCGTGGATCACGCCACAGCCGCGGGAACCGATGACGATCAAGCAAGGGAACGGAACCGATGAATGTTTTGCAACAATTTGAAAAATCGATGATCAAGGGTGAACCGCAGCCGTTTTCGCCCGGTGACACCCTCAAGGTGCATGTTCGCGTCACCGAAGGCACCCGGGAGCGTATCCAAATTTTCGAAGGGGTATGCATCAGCCGCCGCAACGCCGGAATCCGCTCCTCCTTCACCGTGCGTAAGGTCTCCTTCGGCGAAGGGGTGGAACGGTTGTTCCCCCTGCATTCACCGCGCCTGGAAAAAATCGAGGTGGTGCGCCGGGGTGATGTGCGCCGCGCCAAGCTCTACTATCTGCGTGAACGCTCCGGCAAGGCCACCCGCATCCGGGAAAAACGGGACTGGTAGTCCGCGACGACCATGCCGCCGAGCGCCGGGAGACCCGGAATCGACGGACCCGATCTCCATCTCGAATCCACCCTCTGGTCCCGGGGTCATACCCGGGTCGCCGGGGTGGATGAGGTGGGCCGGGGGCCGTTGGCCGGTCCGGTGGTGGCGGCAGCGGTGATCTTTCCGGCCCGACGACCGCTGCCGGAGAGCCTGTCCGGATTGGACGATTCAAAAAAACTGCAACGGCAACAGCGCCAGACCCTGCTCGCGGCCATTCGCGGGTTCGCCGTCGACATCGCCCTGGGCCGGGCCGACCCCCGCGAAATCGATCGACTCAACATCCGCCGGGCCACCCTGCTGGCCATGTCCCGCGCCATCGCCGCCCTGCCGCAGCCACCGACGCATCTGCTCATCGACGGACGGGACCTGCCGGAAAACCGGCCCTGTCCCGCCCTGGCGGTCATCAAGGGGGATACCCTCTCGGCCTCCATCGCCGCCGCCTCCATCGTCGCCAAACTGTTCCGCGACCGATTGATGGCCGACCTGGACGCCCGCCACCCCGGCTATGGCTGGGCGCGCAACAGCGGTTATCCCACCCGGGAACATCGACAAGCCCTGAAAAAACTGGGAATCACCGAACACCATCGGCGCTCCTACGCCCCGGTTCGGGATCTGCTCCCCTCCGAGCCGACCGGCTGAACCGCCTTTTTGCCTGTTTCCCCCAAAAAAAAGCACAACGGCTGATTATCGGAAAGTTGCCGTCGGACCATTTGTCTGGCAATATTCCGGCGGAAAGAGAGAGGTTCCCGGAGTTTATCGTTATTTCGTTTCGTTACCGCCCCGTAACCATTTTCGGCAAGGGATCAATCGCACGGGGCGCAGCGGTCGTGGCCGACACCCGAAACCAGGTCCATCGTCCATCATTCAGGGAAAACGATCCACCATGCCGGTCGGTGAAAGCAGCGTAGACGCCATTGTCGGCATGATCCGTCAAGGGCGCATCCAGGAGGCGAGAATTACCCTGAAGGAGACCATCCGCAACCAGCCGGAATGGGCCGCCAAATGGTACCTGTTCGCCCGGTTGTTGATGGAAGGGACCGAACGGGAGCAACGGCTCCGGCAAACGGAGGATACGGAACCGGAACCTTCCGTGGCCGGGTCGAACCGGGAAACGACGGAAAAGCGGTTTTCAACACAAAAGGTGGCACGACTGGAAACCTTTCTCGCCAATGTGCGTGAAATGCGGCGGGAAACCCACCCAAAGGCGACGACGGGGCGAGTCGATCACGCCCGGTCGACCGGCGGTGAAAGGGAGGAGATGACCCCTGAAAATCCCGGCCTGCACCATGTTATCGAAAAGTTGGAACGGTTTCGGGTGCAACTGACCGCCAACGGGGAGGACCGTGCATGAACGGTGCGAACGGCCGTTTCCGGTTGTTGGTGATCAACGGTCCCAACCTCAATCTGCTCGGCGACCGTGAAACCGGCATCTACGGCGACACCACCCTGGCCGACATCGAGGCGATGTGCCGCGGTCGGGCGGAAACACTGGGGGCGGGCCTGGATTTTTATCAATCCAACCACGAAGGGGCGTTGGTGGACCGAATCCAGGCGGCGCGCGGAGAGGCGGACCTGATCCTCATCAATCCGGCCGCCTTCACCCATACCTCGGTGGCCATCCGCGATGCGCTGCTGGCGGTCAACCTGCCGGTCATCGAAATTCATCTGAGCAATATTCACCGACGGGAGCCGTTCAGACATCATTCATACATCAGCGATATCGCCTTGGGACAAATCGTCGGGTTCGGGCCGGAAGGATACCGGCTGGCCGTCGAGGCCGGCCTGAACCATCTGCGAAACAATCGGTGAAAACAACGAAACACCAACTGCAAAGAGGAAGTTCGCATGGATCTCAAAGAGATTCGACAATTGATCCGATTTCTCTCCAACACGGATGTCAAGGAGATTGAAATTCAGGAGGGGGAGACCAGCCTGCGCATCAGCCGCGCCCTGAACGAGCCCCCCACCGCCACCACCACGGTGATGACCGGCATGGCCCCGGTTTCGATACCCACCGCGCCGGTACCGGCCGCCGCACCGTCACCGGAAAAACCGGTCCGGTCGGCCGGCGGCTCCGAAGAGACCGGCGGTGAAACCATGATCATCCGCTCGCCGATGGTCGGCACCTATTATCAGGCCGCCTCGCCGGAAGCGCCCGCCTTCGTCGCCAAAGGGGATATCATCCGCAAGGGACAGGTGGTCTGCATCGTCGAGGCGATGAAACTGATGAATGAGATCGAGTCGGAGTTTTCCGGCCGTGTGGTGCGTATCGCCAAGGAGAACGCCAGCCCGGTGGAATATGGCGAAACCCTCTTCGTTCTCGAACCGGTTTAATCCCATGCTTTTCAATAAAATATTGATCGCCAATCGCGGTGAGATCGCGTTGCGCGTCCATCGCGCCTGCCGGGAACTGGGCATCCAGACCGTCGCCGTGCATTCGGCGGCGGATGCCGATGCCATGCACGTCAAGCTGGCCGATGAGTCGGTCTGCATCGGGCCGGCGCCGACTGCGGAATCCTACCTGAACATTTCCGGCATCATGGCGGCGGCGGAGATCACCGATACCGAGGCCATCCACCCCGGGTATGGATTTCTTTCGGAACACCCGGAGTTCGCGGAAATCGTCAAGGCCTCCGGCCTGACCTTCATCGGCCCGGATCCCGATGTCATCCGTCTGCTGGGCGACAAGGTGCGCGCCCGGGCGGCGATGATCGAGGCCGGCGTGCCGGTGGTTCCCGGTTCCGATGGCGCCGTGCCCACCGAGGAGATGGCCCTGCGCATGGCCCGTCGCATCGGTTTTCCGGTGATCATCAAGGCCGCCGGCGGGGGAGGGGGACGCGGCATGAAGGTGGTCCACACCGATGCGGCCCTCATCAATGCCTTTTCGGTGACCCGCAACGAAGCCCGGCAATTTTTCAAGAACGATCAAATCTACATCGAAAAATATTTACGCTCTCCGCGCCATGTGGAGATCCAGGTCATGGCCGATCGCCATGGCAATGCCATCCATCTGTGGGATCGGGACTGTTCGCTGCAACGCCGCCATCAAAAAATTCTCGAAGAGGCCCCCTCGCCGGCGGTATCCGACCAGGAACGCGACGAGTTGGGACGTCTGGCGGCCAAGGCGGCCTTGGCGGTGGGTTATGTGGGCGCCGGCACCTTCGAGTTTTTGTACCAGGACAACCGGTTCTACTTCATCGAGGTGAACACCCGCATTCAGGTGGAACACCCGGTGACGGAGATGATCACCGCCACCGATCTGGTCAAGGAGCAGATCCGGGTGGCGGCGGGCTTGCCGCTCTCCATGAAACAGGAGGATGTCAAGATCCAGGGACATGCCCTCGAATGCCGCATCAATGCCGAGGACCCGGAACGGTTCACCCCCTGCCCGGGGGTCATCAGTGAATATCACGCCCCCGGCGGTGGTGGCGTGCGGGTGGACTCGGCGGCTTATGCCGGTTATCGGGTCTCCCCCCATTATGATTCCATGATCGCCAAACTGGTCGCCCACGGCGCCAACCGGGAAGAGGCCCTGGCGCGCATGCGGCGGGCGTTGGATGAATATATCATCGGCGGGATATCAACGACCATTCCGCTGCACCAACGCATTTTGCGCGATGGCAATTTTTGCAACGGCAACTATGATTTGACCTTCCTGGAAAGTTTTTTGAAAAAAGGCCAATGACCGGTGCGTGATCCCTTGAACAATTTGACGGTCCTGATCGATGCCGAGCATCTGCAACTGCGGGTGGCGGAGATCGCCCAAAGTATCGAAGAAGACCTGGCGGAAACGGAAATCAGCGACGGGGAGCCGGTCCTGGTGGTGGTGCTCAAAGGGGGGCTGCTGTTCGGTACCGACCTGTTGCGGGCCCTGAAACGGCCCATTCCCATCGCTTTCGTCAGTGGTTGCCGGACCGAGGCCGGAATCCACATGAGCCCCGGGGACCGGGAACTGATCCGCAACCGTCACCTGGTGATCGCCGACACCCTGATGGATACCGGTCGCAGTTTGCAGCGTTTGCGGGAGTGGCTGGCCGATTTTTCCCCAAAATCGATCCGGCTGGCCGTTTTGTTGCATAAGACCGTCAGTGACCCGGAACCGATCAAGGTGGACTATCTGGGGTTCGAAGTCCCGGACATGCGTCTGGTCGGATATGGCCTGGATGAGGATCAACGGTATCGCGGGCTGGCCGCCATCCACTCCTGGTGGACCCCGGCGCCCCTGCCCAAAGAATGATCGAAAGCAACCGTTTCCACCCCCCGACTCTTCTCTCCCACCATCGTCGATCCTCTATTTCCGGTATTCGAACTTGACACGCCGGTGCCATTTGGTCATGTTTCCCTCAAGGGATTCAACGGTTTTTCCGAAACAGCCAACATGCAGAACGCTCCCCGTCAGGAAATGGTGAGTTGTCCAGAAGAGGCCGGCGTTATCCGCCAATGGCCGAATCCATCGACGCAAGAGACGTTTCAATCAGCAGGACCGCGCAAAATCCATCACCGAACCCCTGGGAGAGACGATGAATCCGTTGCCGGCAAACCAACCGTTCACCACCCTTGTGGCCGCCTTGACCGGCCTGCTGTTCCTGGCGGCGCCCCTGTGGGCCAATACCGATGAAACCCTGGACGAGGTGCAACGGTTGCTGGAAAAAGACGATACCGGCATCGCCCTGGAAAAACTGCTGGCCATGGAAGAACATCGGGCCGGGGAGCCCGCCTTCGATCTGTTGTTGGGACGGGCCTTTTTCAAAACCGGGGATTGGAGCCGGGCCCAGTTCAGCTTTGAGCGGGTATTGATCGTCGAGGAGTCCAACCGGACCGCCCGCCTGGCGATGGCGACACTATTCATGCACCGCCAGGCGACGGACCTGGTCGAACGGGAACTGGCCATCCTCTCCCGGCAGGAACTCACTCCCGGGGAGCGCCGGGAGATGGCGGCCCTGGAAGAGTGGTTGCTTCGGCAACGACCGTCGTCCGGAGGGGAACAAAGGACGCGGATCAACGGGTTCGTACAACTCTCCCTGGGGCACGACAGCAATGTCACCTATGGTCCGGATGCCGATTCGTTGTTGATTCCCGGCTATTCGACCACCACCGTCACCAGCCTGGGCGATGCCTCGGAGGACGATGATGCCCTGGCGCTGTTGTCGGCCGGGGTCACCTTTCGCCGCCCCCTGGCCAATGATGCCGGGTTCCAGGGCGGCATCAGCCTGTCCCACAACCTCCATCGTCAACGCAACGATGTCGATGAAGGTTATGGCAATCTCCACCTGGGTCTGTACCGGAATGTGGGAAAACATGTTTTCACCCTCACCGCGCTCGGTCAGCTCTACGGGGTGGATGATACCATCTACCGTCACCATTGGGGGGCGCAGATCAACTGGCAGCACCCCACGGCCGCTTCGAACGGTTGGTGGAACGGTTATGTTCATTTCCTCCGCTACACCTATCCCGACGATCCGGAAGACAACGCCGATCGGGTCGCCGGCGGGCTGACCCTCAGCCAGGCGGTCGGACCGAAAAAAAATCCAACCCGTTTCCAGTTCGGCCTGTACGGCGGTCTGGAAGAGGAACGCAGCGCCGGTTATGATTTCGTCGGCTATCATTTCACCGGTGGCACGTGGGAGATGATCCACCCCCTTTCGACCGATCTCGACCTGCTGGCCGGCATCGGTGTCGAAGGACGTCGGCACAACAGTGACGAAAACCTCTATTATGAAACCCGGCGCGATATTCAGAGCAGTTTCAACCTCAGCCTGGATTACGGTTTCGCCGAAAACTGGCACTTCATCCCCTCGATCCACTACACCCGCAACGACTCCAATCTCGATCTCTACGAATATGATCGCCTGGTCGCCGGCGTCACCAGCAAATGGGAGTTCGGTCAATGATTCGCAACGTGGACCATTCCGGTATCGTCTGGTCAATCCTGCTGTTGTTGCTCCTGTTGGCCCCGTCCTTGAACGAGGCCCGGGCCGCCGGCCATGCCGCCCGGGTGCTGGTGGCCAAGGGGGTGGTCCTGGGGGTGGACGTGGAAAAACGGCAACGATCGTTGAAACGGGGTTCACTCCTTTACAGCGGTGAAACCATCATCACCAAAAACGGCCAGGTTCAACTCCGTTTTCGCGATCGCATGTTGCTCACCATTTACAAAAACAGCCGGTTCGCCATCGATGATTATCAATTTTCCGACAAAAAACCGGGTCGTCCCGGACAAAGGGCCAATTTTACCCTGAAACGGGGTTCGATCCACGCCCTGACCGGCCAGATCGGCAAGAGGACGCCGAAAAAATTCAAGATGCGCACCTCCTTCGCCATTCTTGGCGTCCGGGGCACCGATTTCATGACCCAATCCCGGCAAAAACTGCATGTCAGCGTCCTGGATGGAACGGTCAGTCTGAGCAACGACGCCGGCACCCTGTTGGTCGGGACCGGGCAGAACGCTTTTGTCAACGCCGTCGGCCTGGCGCCGGTGCTGACCCGCCATCGCATCAATATGAACAGTTTTCGGGAAGGTGGTCCGGTACGGGCGTCGGATCAGGAAAAGGGGGATGGACCGGGAGGTGGGGATCGACGGGGTGATCGCCGGGACGACGGCGGTGGAAGGGATGACCGGCAACGACCGGGCGATGGCGGCAGGAATGGTAATGAGGCAGCCCTTCCAGTACCGCCGCCACCATTGGCAGGAGCGGTTCCCCGTGGCGGGGAAAAGTCGGGTTCACACAATCAACTCGGAGGACCCGCCGGGGGAGCGGGACCCGAAAACAGGCCTCCTCGCCAGCCACCACCTCCTCCTCCCCAGGGGACGGCTGCGCCGGGATTACCCTTGCCGGGGCCGTAACCCCTCGGCGGATGGCTCGATTCGGGCCCACTGACAGCGGACGATGGGAATGGGCGTTGATGGTTTTTTGATCTGGCGGGCCGTGAAAGGATACCTCCTGCCACGGTCCCGCCGATTGTTGGTCGGCGCTGCCACTCTCTACCGACAACCTTTATTCTGGCTCTCCGCCCTGCTGTTGTCGCTTGCAATCCTGGCGCAGATTCAGGATCCCCCTTTCCGGCAATCGATTCGCAATCTCTCCTTTGATCACTTCCAACGCTGGCAACCCCGATCCAATCCATCACACCTGCCGTTAAGGGTCGTGGCCATCGATGAAGCCAGCCTGGTGCAGGTGGGGCAATGGCCCTGGCCACGATTCCTCCTCGCCGAGGTCCTCGACCGTCTGTTCGAACTGGGAGCGGCGGTGGTGGTCTTCAATGTCGTTTTCTCCGAGGTGGACCGAACCTCGCCATCCTGGTTGTTGGACCTGTGGCCGGAATACCCGGGCCTGGAAGAGATGTTGAGCGGTATGCCCGATCATGACACGCTGTTGGCCCGGGCCATCGCCAGGGGGGTGACGGTGACCGGTTTTTCCCTCGATCCGGTCGGGGATGGCCCCCCCCGACCGGGGCCAAGGTGGTATTTGTGCAACCGGATGGTCCGGCCGGCCGGTTTTTGCCCCCCTATCGGGGCGCGGTGGCCGGGTTGACCCTGCTGGACGAGGCCGCCCGGGGATTGGGGGTCACCAGCCAGGATGCCCGGGAAGCCGACGGTCTGTTGCGCCGTCTCGGCGTTCTGTTCCATCTGGAGAGCGGCCTTTTCCCCGCGCTCTCCCTGGAGGCGGTGCGGCTGTTTTTCAAACAGGAGACGGTGCCGATCCATCTCCATCCCGGGGCGAACCGGGATTCCCGGTTCGCCGACACCGGCATTCGCGGCATCGATCTCGGACCGGTGTTCCGTCCCCTTTCCCCGCAGGGACGGGTCTGGTCCCATTTCCGGCCTTTTCAGGAAGGTCGATACCTGTCGGTGCTCAGTCTGTTGAACAATGAGGTCCCTCCCGAGCTGGTCGACGGTCACATCGTCTTCATCGGCACCACCGCCCAGGGGCTGGAGAGTCATATCGGCACCCCGCTGGGTGAACAGGTACCCAATGTCGAGCTGCATCTGCAACTGGCCGAACAACTGATCGAGGGCAATTATCTGTTGCGTCCCGCCTGGGAAAACGGTTTCATCTCCCTGTTTTTGATCTTAGCCTGGTCAGGGCTGCTGCCGATGTTGTGGATGGGCCATCCCCGTTTCAGTTCCCTGTGGGCGTTGTTGGTTACATCGGCCATTTCCCTCTTTTGCTGGCGTCTGTTCCTGGATGCCCACCTGTTTCTGGATCCACTCTATCCGATACTGGTGGTGACGCTGCTCTTTTTGACCCTGATCATCGCCCGTTACCTGGAAGGGGAACGGGAGCGGCGGTTGGTGGCGGCGCGCAGCTCCTTCCTGGCCCATGTCAGCCATGAAATCCGCACGCCGCTGAACGCGGTACTCGGTCTGACCCGGCTCTGCCTGGGGACCGTTCTCAATGACCGTCAACGGGACTATCTGGTCAAGATCGAGGCCTCCGGGGAAAATCTGCTCGGTATCATCAACGATATCCTCGATTTCTCCAAAATGGATGCCGGCATGATGAGCCTGGAGTCCATCTCCTTTCCCTTGGATGAAATGTTGGACCACGTGGCGGTGGTCACCGCGGTGAAAACCCGGGAAAAAGGGTTGGAGTTGCTGTTTTCCCGGCCGGGGGGAATTCCGGGGCGGTTGGTGGGGGATCCCCTGCGCCTGGGACAGATATTGATCAATCTGCTCGGCAACGCCGTCAAATTTACCGAGGTCGGGGAGATCCTCCTCTCCATTCGAGAACGGGCCCGCCAGGAGGATCACATCATCCTGGAATTTTCCATCCGCGACAGCGGCATCGGCATGACCCCCGAACAGATGGGCCGGCTGTTCAAGGCCTTTTCCCAGGCCGATGACACCACCACCCGCAAGTTCGGCGGCACCGGCCTGGGCTTGACCATCAGCAAACAGCTGGTGGAGATGATGAATGGTGAAATCGGCGTCGACAGCCAACCGGGCATCGGCAGCACCTTCCATTTCACCGTTCGTTTTGACGGCTATGAGGCGGATGCCGATCCGATGCCCTGGCCGGAAACGGTGACGAACAAACGGGCGCTGGTGGTGGAGGGGGGCGCCACCGCCCGGGAAATCCTCGACGATCTTTTACGTGACCGGGGGCTGCCGGTCGAGACGTTGGACAACGCCGATGATGGCCTGCAACGGTTGATCGATGCCGCCGGCAGCGGCCAACCATTCGATCTCCTGTTCCTGGAGTGGAAAAATACCGATGCCGCGGCCCGGGAAACCCTTCGCCGTATCCGCAGGCATCCGCAAATCGAACCGACGCCGAAAATCATCCTGGTGACCGCCCGGGGGCGGGAGTCGGTCCAGAATGACGTTCAAGGTTTGAAACCGGATGACATCCTGTCGAAACCGGTCACCGGTACCCAGTTGTCGGCGGTGATCCTGAAGGCCTGTGGATTGGAACGGGAGGCCGGCCCGGCGGCGCCGACCCCCGGCAAAGAGGAACTCGACGACATTCGCGGCGCCCGGGTTCTCATCGTCGATGACAATGAGATCAACCAGCAGGTCGCCGCCGAACTGCTGGGCCAGGCGCGGTTGTCGGTGACGATCGCCGGCAATGGCCGGGAGGCGGTGGACCGGGTTTTCACGCAACCGTTCGACTGTGTGCTCATGGATGTGCAGATGCCGATCCTGGATGGGTATGAGGCGACGCGGATCATCCGCCGGGAGAGCCGGTTCAAGGATCTGCCCATCATCGCCATGACCGCCAATGCCATGGCCGACAACCGTGACAAATACCGGCAGGTGGGCATCGATGACCATGTGTCCAAACCCATCGATCCCCAATCGCTCTACCGGGTCCTGACCCGCTGGATCGTCCCCGGGGATCGGCAACCGGCAACCGTGGCCACGGAAGCGGCCGAAACGGCCCCGAGCGATGAACCACCGCTGCCGGACCTGCCGGGAATCGATCGCCGGGCCGGCCTGAACCGGCTCGGCGGCAACCTCAAGGGGTACAAACGGCTGTTGTTGAAGTTTTACGACAATCAATCCCGGGCCGGCGCCGACATCCGCTCGGCCCTGGAGAGCGGTGACATCGACAAAACCATCAAGCTGGTACATACCTTGAAGGGGGTGTCCGGCAACATCGGCGCCGAGACGCTCCATCAAACGGCGAAACAGCTGGAATCGTTGCTCAAGGAGGGCGGCGATACCGACAAGGTGGCGGCGCTGGTCGCGCGGATCAACGGCGGCCTCGATTCGGTCCTTGCGGGTATCGATGAATTGCGGGAACATCCTCCGGAACCGGTGACGGTTTCCACGGTCATCGACGGAGAAACCATCAAACCGTTGTTGCGCAACTTGAAAACGGTACTCGAAGCCAACAGTTTCGATACCGCTGACGCCATGGAGGCCCTGGCTGAAAGCCTCAAGGATGCTGAACGACGGGCCGATATGAATGATTTGAGGGCGGCCGTTTCCAATTATGATTTCGATCGGGCCTTGATCATATTGGACCGGATTACCACATCCCTGAATGTGGTATTGGATGATTCCTGAATCACGAAGGATGGGGATCGCTCCTCTCGGAGGTCGTTGAAGAGTTTTCCAAGGACTCCCATCATCGTTGGCACCATCTTTCAGGAGAAACCACATGTTGGAGGAAAAAACGGGCCGGAAAAAAGTGCTCATCGTCGATGATGCGCCGGAAAACATCGACATCATGGGCGGGGTCCTGAAAAGGAAATATGATCTTCTGGTGGCGCTCAACGGCAAGAAGGCCCTGGAGATCGCCCAATCGTCGCAAAAACCCGACATCATCCTGTTGGACATTCAAATGCCGGTGATGGATGGCCATGAAACCTGCCGCCAACTCAAGGCCGATCCGCGTACCCGGGACATTCCGGTCATTTTCGTCACCTCCCTCGATAAAAATTCCGACGAGGGCATGGGATTCCGCCTGGGGGCTGTGGACTATATCACCAAGCCGGTCTCGCCGCCCCTGGTCCTGGCCCGGGTCAATACGCAACTGTCGGTTCGCGAATCGGAAAAAACCATCCAACAACTGCTCAAGGAGACCCTGCTGGGCAGTATCAGCGCCATGTCGGAAGTGTTGTCCCTGGCCAATCCCACCGCTTTCAGCAAGGCGTCGAGACTGAAAAAAATCGTCCATACCATCACCAGGGAACTGGATCGGTCCGACACCTGGAAGTTCGAACTGGCCGCCTCCCTGTCGCAGATCGGCTGCGTGACCATCCCCAACCAGGTGTTGGCCAAACATGCCCGTGGCGAGTCGATTTCGGCCCAGGAGGAAAAAGTGCTGGACCGGCATCCCGAGTTGGGGGCGAGGCTGGTGCAAAAAATACCCCAGTTGGAAGATGTGGCGGAGATGATCGCCCGGCAGAACAAAATATCCAAAGGCCCGTTCACGGAACACCCCAATGAACGCGATGCCGTGTCGTTGGGTGGACAACTGTTGAAAATAGCGGTCTACTTCGAACGGCAGCTCACCCTGGGTGCGGCGCCGGAAGAGGCGTTCCAGATGATGATCCGTTCTTATGATCCCTTCCTGCTGGATATTTTGGGCAAAAGCATCAACCAGGTGGAGACGGTGAGCAAACGCAGCATCTCCGAACTGACCGTGGGTATGGTTTTGGCGGAGAATGTTCACAACGGCGACAATCAGGTGGTACTGGAAAAAGGTTTGTCCATCACCCAGCCGGTTCTGGAGTTCCTGGCCCACATCGATGCCACGGTCGGTGTTCGTCAGCCTTTTTCGGTCATCGAATAACGGTTGATCCGTTTTCGAAGGCAATGGCAGGTCCTTGATGCTCCTGCCGTTGAAAACCGCAAACGGTTCAACCTCCCTCGGGTCACCCTCATGACCAATGGCACGCCCTTTTTCAGCAGCGGCTGGTCGACCCGGACAACCATCGCGTTGCAGCGGCTCCTGGATGGAATGACCGGATTGCCCCGGCAACCGTTGTTCTGGTTTTCCGCTCTTTTTTTGTTGCTGGCCATCTCCATTCAGATCGCCGACCCGCCGTTTCGCCAAACGATCCGCCATGCCGCCGTCGATCGGTTTCAACGGTGGCGACCCCGGGCCGATCCGGTCCATTTGCCGCTGCGGGTGGCCACCATCGACCATGCCGGTCTCAAGGCCTGGGGCCCCTGGCCCTGGCCACGGAAACGAATCGCCGAGGTCCTGGAGCGGTTGTTCGAGTCGGGGGCCGCCGTCGTCGTTTTCGACGTGGTGTTCGCGGAACCGGATCGTACCGCCATGGAATGGCTGTTGAACCGGTCGGTCGTATCACCGGACCTGGAAACAGTGATCGAACAGATGCCGGATTCCGACCATCTGCTGGCCGAAACGATGGCCAAAGGGGTGACAGTGACCGGTTTCGCCATCGATCCGGATGGTGACGGACCACCGCCACCGGCGGCCAAAGTCCATTTTTTACAACCGGATGGACCGATCGCACCCTTTTTGCCCCCCTACCGGGGGGCGGTGGCCGGCATGAATCTGTTCGAATCAAAGGCCCGAGGGGTGGGGGTCATGAGTCAGAACACCCGGGAAGAGGATGGTTCCATACGTCGCCTCAGCCTGTTGTTCAAGGTGGATGGCACCCTGTTCCCCGGCCTGCCCCTGGAGGCGGTGCGTCTGTTCCATGGACAGGAAGCGATCACCGTGCTTTCCCGGCCCCGAAAACAGGGAGAGGCCGCTTCCGGTATCGGTGGGTTGCGGATCGGACCCCTTTTCCGGCCCCTCTCATCCCGTGGACGGGTCTGGTCCCATTTTCGACCATTCAACCCCGACCGCTACATTTCACTGCCGGACTTGATGCAAAACCGCATCGAGCGGCAGCGGATCGACGGTCATATCGTCTTCATCGGCAGCACCATCCCGGGATTGGACAACCGGATCGACACCCCCCTGGAGGATCAGGTACCGGGCATCGAATTCCACCTGCAACTGACCGAACAGATCCTCGACGGCACCTATCTGTTGCGGCCCGACTGGGATCATGCCGTGACGGTGCTGTTTTTGATCCTCACCTGGTTGGGGCTGTTGCCGATGTTGTGGACGGGCAATGCCGGCTTCAGTTTTGTCCGAGGGTTGCCGATGTCGGCGGTTTTCGTCTTTTTTTCCTGGCGATGGTTCGTCGCGGACCGTTTGCTGGTCGATGCGCTCTATCCATTGGCGGTGGTGGCGGGTTTGGCCTCGATCCTGATGATGGCCCGCTACCTGGAAGGGGAGCGGCAACGGCGGCTGGTGGCGGCGCGCAGCACCTTTCTGGCCCGGGTCAGCCATGAAATCCGGACCCCCCTCAACGCCATCATCGGCCTGACCCGTCTCGCCCTGCACACCGACCTCAACGCCCGGCAACGGGACCACCTGATCAAGATACGGGCCTCGGGCGAAAATCTGCTCGGCATCATCAATGACATCCTCGATTTTTCCAAAATCGACGCCGGCATGATGCGCTTGGAGTCCATCCCCTTCGAGTTGGACGAAGTGTTGGATCATGTCGCCAGCGTCACCACCGTCAAGGCGCGGGAAAAGGGGCTGGAACTGCTTTTTTCCCGGCAACCGGCCATTCCCATGCACCTGCGGGGGGACCCCACCCGCCTGGGACAGATATTGGTCAATCTGGTGGGCAATGCCGTCAAATTTACCGAGCGCGGGGAAATACTGCTTTCCATCAGTGAGGTGAGCCGGGATGAAACGGGCATCGTCCTGGCGTTTACGGTCAAGGATACCGGCATCGGCCTGACACCGGCCCAATGTGATCACCTGTTCGAATCCTTTCGGCAGGTGGATCAATCCATCTCGCGCAAATTCGGCGGAACCGGTCTGGGGCTGGCCATCAGCAAATGTCTGGTGGAACAGATGGGGGGGCATATCCGTGTCAAGAGCCGGTTGAACGTCGGCAGCACCTTTCGATTCACCGTCAACCTCGGCCTGGCCGCCGAAGAGGAGACCTCGGCTTTCCTGCCCAATCCCGATCTGCGGGGCCTGCGGGTTTTGATGCTGGACGACAACGACTCTTCGCGGCAGATCATGGGTACCTACCTTCAATCCTTCGGTTTCAAGGCCCATGTGGCCGCCGACTGGCCCCAGGCGGCCACCATTCTCGCCCGGGAGCCGGAACCGTTCGACCTGTTCCTGCTCGATTGGCCGATTCCCGGTCTGGGGGAGGGGCCGGCGGGTATCGCCCGGCTGCGGGCGGCGGTGGGTGATGGTCGCCGATCGCGGGTCATTCTCGTTTCCGACATGGACCGGGAACGGCTGGCCGGTGAAAAAGGGGTGCGGCCACTGGACAACGTATTGAGCAAACCGGTCAACCCTTCGTTTTTGTTCAACGTCATCATGGAGGCCTTCGGCCGCGAGGTCCCCGAACGTCATCGCCGGCGGCAAAAGGGCATGAACACCGTCCTGGCGGCCCTGGCCCCCATCCGCTGGGCGCGTATCCTGCTGGTGGAGGACAATGCCATCAACCGGCAGATGGCCAGAGAACTGCTGGAACGGGCCCAATTGGTGGTGGAAGAGGCCGAAGATGGCGAAACGGCGGTGCGGATGGTGGAAAAAAATATCTATCACTGTATCCTGATGGACATCCAGATGCCGGGCATGGACGGTTATGAAACGGTACAACGGCTGCACGGCATGGAGGGAGTGACCGTTCCGCCGATCCTGGCCATGACCGCCAACACCATGCCGGAGGATCGTCACCGGTCCCTGGCGGCCGGTATGAACGGTCATGTCGGCAAACCGATCCAGCCCCGGGAGCTGTTTTCCGCCCTCCTCGAATGGGTGGCCCCGGGTGAATATGATCCGCCCCGCCAGGAGGAAACCGGCGAGACGGACCTCGAAGATACATCGGTGGAGATCGGACCCTTGCCCGGCATCGATGTCGCCGGGGCCCTGTCCCGTATCGAAGGTAACCGGGAACTGTTCCGCCGTCTGCTGCAGATGTTTCTGACGGACCACGGCGACGATGTACGGCGAATCCGCCAAACCCTGGCGACAGGGGACCTGGAGGAGGGACAGCGATTGGCCCATGGCCTGAAAGGGGTATCCGGCGCCCTGGGCATGACGGCGGTACAGCGGGCGGCGGAACGGCTGGAACAGGCCTTCAAGGAGGGGATGAGCCAGGCTCCGGAACCGTTGTTGGCCGCCTTGGCGGAACCATTGGCGGATATCATCGATCTGTTGAAGGAACATTTGCCTGAGGAAACAAAGCCAAAAACGGTTGAAGCGGCGCCGATGGCCACGGATATCCTGAAACGGGACCTGATCAAGCTGGACGAACTGCTCCGGGCCTTCGATTCCGAGGCCTTGACCGTGGCCCGTAAGATCGCCATGGAGGTGGAAAACGGCCAACTCCGGAAAATTGCCACGCTGGTGGCCGACCGATTGGACCAGTTCGAATTCGAAGAGGCCGGGAAACAGTTGATCACACTACGGGAGGCCCTGGGCCTTGCCCCTGGTAGGAATGATGACCATGGATGAAATGCAAAAAGTGCTGGTGGTGGACGACGAACAGGTCAACCTGCAACTGTTGATCAGCCTGCTCTCCCGGGACTATCGGGTGTTGGTGGCCAAAAACGGCCAACAGGCCCTGACGGTGGTCAAGGCCAACAAACCGGATTTGATCCTGCTCGACATCATGATGCCGGGCATGGATGGTTATGAGGTGTGTCGGCGGATCAAGGAGGAACGCACCACCAGGAACATTCCGGTGATCTTTCTCACAGCCCGCCAGGATGTCCATTCCGAAGCCCGCGGTTTCGACATGGGGGCCGTGGACTACATTACCAAACCGTTCCATGGCACGACGGTACGGGCGCGGGTGCGGACCCATCTGGGTTTGAAACACAAGACCGACCTGTTGGAAAAGCTGGCCTTTCTCGATGGTTTGACGGAAATCCCCAATCGCCGGTCCTTCGAGACGGTCCTGGAGCGGGAGTGGGCGGCGGCCCAGCGGCGCCGGGAAGCCATCTCCCTGGTGATGATCGATGTCGACCGGTTCAAACAGTACAACGATCACTATGGCCACGGCGCCGGCGATGACTGTCTGCGCCGGGTGGCCCACGCCGTCCAACAAACCCTCTCCCGAACCGGGGATTTCGCCGCCCGTTACGGGGGTGAGGAGTTCGTGCTGGTGTTACCGGGCACCGATCGTTCCGGGGCGGAAAAAATGGCCGAACAGGTCCGCCTGGCGATCGAGGACCTGAAAATCCCCCATGCCAAATCCACCGTCGACGATGTGGTCACCGTCAGCCTGGGCGTGGGAACCATGGTACCGTCCCATCCCGGGTCACCCCCCAACAGTTTGAAGGAGGCGGCCGACCAAATGCTCTACCAGGCCAAGGAAGCCGGTCGCAACCGGTTCGAATCGACCATGCTGGCGGGTTAGGGACCATCGGGAGAGGGTTGTCGGACGGGCCTCTTGAAAAATGGTTCAACAAAGTGTAGGTTACTTTACACTCTGCGGGAAATGACCGACCAGGTTTTTCAATCCATTGGTTTCAGCCGGGAAATCAGAAGGGCGGAGGGGCCACCCCCCTGAGCCCCTGTCTGCTTCCGGGACCATCCGGGCATCGACGACATGCCTTCCCCTCCTACTCTGTTTGCGGAAACGGCCATTGAATGATGGATATTGATGACAAAGACTTTGATGATATCGATGAACCCAAGGAAAGAGACCGACGGGACAGGGACTATGAACGTCCCCGGAACCGGGCGACGGTCGCCAGGAAGGATGTCGATGAAGCGAAAAAATTCATGCTGGTCTGGGGGGGGATCTTCGCCTTCCTGGTGATCATCGGCAGCGGCATGATGTATTTCGTCAATATCGCCGAGAAAAAGGAACTCATGAAACAGATGCATTCCGAGCAGCAGCGGCAGGAATATACCCGGAGTGCCCGCCGGCGGCTGGCGGAACGCAAACAGAGCAACCTCCAGTCCGAACTGGCGCGAAGCGGCAAACGCTGAGTTCGACCCTATCCATTCGAGCTGAATCGTGCCCATTTTTAGATTCGTGGTTTCTGCGGCATCCACTCGCTAAGGAGCGAGCCGCTACGGTAGGGCGGGGTTTGCGTCCCCGCCGGTAAGGCGGGGCTACCTCCCCGCCGAATGGCTGCGATAGGACGCTTCCCGGTTTGCTGCCACCAGCCCGGGAGAACACGCCGCGCTGATAAATCTTTCAGCCAACTGGCGCGCGGTTGTGGAGGATGGGGGCTCTGCAATGAAAAGTAGTATTTTCAGCTTTAACCAAATGTGATTGCCATGCCTCTTGATTATGAGTACGAACCTGGAGAAAAGCGGTTTAAACATAAATGGAATCGAGACGAAGCTGGATTCCAGCCCGAGGGAAAGAACGGTCGGGGACAATGCCCGACTTCCATTACCAATACAACTGGGTTGGCCAGACAGATTCTTCGGAATGGCATATCCTATCCCCCCAACACGGAGCCCCCCGACAGGATTTATAACGTGCATCAGGGCGTCGTCTATCGAGCCGAAATCACCGAACCGGGAAAATCCTATCACGGATTTCCGGAAAGCGAAGCTACCGGAGGAAAAGTTCCGGGCTATGTGTTGGAGGAACTGGCCGATCGTGCCGATAAAAAAGGGGAGTTTCGTCTGTTTAAAAAATGGGCCAAGAGTCGTCTTCCCGAAGGATGGAACAACCTGAGATACAAACCTCGGAATGGTTGATTTCATGAGCAATATAATGAAATTTGAATTTTCACCCGTAAAGTCGACTGACAATGGGAAAATTCCCATGTTTTCCGGGCATGGCAAGTTGACTCTTAGGGTGAATGATCGGGAGATCTGGAGTGATGAGGAGAGCGATTCCGTCGAAGGAATCGAAGACTACTGGGATGCTCTCTTGGATCATCTGGCAAAAAGCTGGCACTTTCTGCGGATCGAAGATCCATATCCATTTTTTTGCAATCCGAAATCTCCAGCTGAGTTCATGACCGAGGCCATGCAAGAGCTTGGAAGAATGGAACTTGGGGAAAATGAGTTCAATGTGGAGGAGTACAAAGTCATTGCGTTTTGGGAACGGCACAATTTGGCCGCCGCCATGCCGGATATTCTGCTTTCTCCCGTATTTTTACTACGCGAAGGCAGGGATATGCGGATCGTGGCGGAAAATATGGATGTGCGCATGGAACACTCCCAAGCAATGGCGGTGCTGGAACACATTGGAGAAAAAATTGCCGATGCCGTCCACCCGAATTCAGCACGGGGAAAGATCATTCTGGAAAATTGGCAAAATCGCAATGCCATTCCTACCGGTGCCGAAGGGTATGCTCTTTCAATCGGTGTTTCGATTGAAAGATTGCGGGCAATTGCGGTCAATGATGAAGAACTTGAAACCATGTTTGGCCCCATCTCATTGGAAGAACCAACACGACCATTGATAGCCGCTCGAATGACTCAGCACTGTCTGGATAATGAGGAGATTCTGCAAGTCATAGGTCGCATTAACAGAATAAAAATGGAGCCTTTTTTTAAATCATTCCTCATGCTCCGAAAAAAAGCGGAAAAGGAGCTTGAACGCATCTTGGCGCATGAGCCCAACATAAAGCACTATAAACAAGGATATCTACTGGCCCGTTGGTTGAGAAGAAAATTGAATATCCAGAATGACCAACAAGTGAAACCAAAAGAAATTTTGGCTGGTTGGGGGGTATCGGTCGTCAATACGAAAAAACTTCCTACAACGATTGATGCCATAGCGTGCTGGGACTCCGAAAAGAGCGGCGTTCTGGTCAACAAGACAGGCACCCATGCCCAAAAAAGCTGGGGGGAACGGACAACACTGGCACACGAGATGGCCCATTTGCTGGTTGATACAGACCATGCGGTTCCACATATGGATATTCTTGGGGGGAAAATGCCCGCACTTGTCGAAAAACGAGCCAATGCCTTTGCCGCTGAGTTTCTTGCACCACGCAGAGAGATACAACTCACCATTCCAGATAAGATCAACAAAACCTCACTTGAAAAGTGTATGAAGTTATTGGCTGGTCAATTTAAAGTTGGTCTCGTTGTGATAGGTAAGCAGATTGAGAATCTATGGCGAGATGAAGGAACATTGTCGGTTGAGCGTAAACGACTTTTGGACAGGATAATCAAACCGGGCTCGGGGGTTCTTTCAGATTATGGCTGGTTGGATGATTGAATGCCAGCCCAGCGGGGGCGATGGGGTGGATGCCGACTTCCGGGAGGATGCGTTTGATCGGGGTGGCTCCGGCGTAAAGGCTGAGTTTCTTGGCGGCCAGCGAAAAACCTTTCGACGGTCTCGTGCGGTCCCTGAATGGATCGCCAAAAAGCGGAGCTTTTCGCGAGCCCGGACCGGGAAGAGGGAAACCCGCACTCCCCGGCCCGGGATGGATTTTCCTCTTCCCGGTTGCTGAACGGAATGGCCGGTGGAGAGGGTCAGACCAGTTCGCGTACCCGCTCCAAATCCTCCGGACCATTGACGGCCAGGGCCCGGGCTTTTTTGTCGATCCGTTTCATCATGCCGGTCAGGACCCGGCCGGTGCCCAGTTCGATGAAGGTATCCACCCCCAGGTCCAACAGGCGGCGTATCGAGTTTTCCCACAGTACGGCGCCGGTGATCTGTTCGACCAACAGGCGGCGGATGGTTTTCCCCTCCCGTACCTCCCGGGCGGTGACGTTGGCGATCAGGGGAACGGTCAGGTCGTGAATGGTGGTTTTTTCCAGGGCATCGGCCATCCGATCCGCCGCCGGTTGCATCAGGGAGCAGTGAAAGGGGGCGGAGACGGCCAGGGGAATGCACCGTTTGGCGCCACGCTCCTTGGCCAGGGCCACCGCCCGGTCCACGGCCCCCTTATGGCCGGAAATGACCACCTGCGCGGAGGTGTTGTAATTGGCCGGCACACAGATGCCACCGGTCTCTTCCGCCGCCAACCGGCAAACCTCGGTCACCAGCTCCGGTTTCATGTTGAGCATCGCCGCCATGCCCCCCTCTCCGGGTGGTACCGCCTCGCGCATGGCCAGACCACGCAACCGCACCAGACGCACCGCTTCGGCAAAGGAAAAACCACCGGCGACGCTGATGGCCGCATATTCGCCCAGAGAATGACCGGCCACATAATCCGGCCGCAGACCGATCCGGGTTTCCAGCAGGCGATAGGCCGCCAGGGCCGTCGCCACCAGCGCCGGTTGGGTATTTTCGGTCAGGGTCAGTTCGGTCAACGGCCCCTGGAACATCCGTTCGGAAAGCGGGTGGCCGACCACCTCATCCAGTTCGGTGAAAAGGCGTTTGAATTCATCGCCACAGTCCGCCAACACCTGCCCCATGCCCACGGCCTGGGAACCCTGTCCGGGAAAAAGAAAGGCAATTTTGCCCATGCTCGACTCCTTTTGAAAATTGAACCGGCTCAAATACGAAAAATAGATCCACCGTCTCGGGAACCCCTCGTCAAACCTCCCGATCCCCAAGGCTTTTGTGGGCGATTTCATACACATCCCGGGAGAGGGAAGGGGCGTTCACCACCTGCTCCAGGGCCTGTTTCATCAACCGTTGACGCGACTCCTCAAAACGCCGCCAGGGGCTCAGGTTGGTCAACAAACGGGCGGCGATCTGGGGGTTGAGGGCATCCAGGGCCAACACCCGATCGACCAAAAACCGGTAACCGCTGCCGGAAGGGTGATGAAAGGCGACACTGTTGCCGCTGCAAAAAGCACCGATCAGGGCCCGTACCCGGTTGGGATTGTGGATGGTGAACAAGGGGTGTGACATCAACTCGACGACCCGCTCCAGGGCATCTTCCCGGGGTTGGGTGGCCTGGATGGAAAACCATTTGTCCATGACCAGGGGGTCCGCACGCCATCTTTCCTGAAACTCCGCCAGGGCGGTGCGTCCTTCGGGACAGTCGTTGTGAACCAGCGGCACCAATGCCCCCAAACGATCGGTCATGTTGTCGCTGTTTCGAAACCGCTCCAGGGCCAACTGGCGCATATTCCCGGTTTCCCGGGTCAACAGGTAGGCCAGACAGGTATTTTTCAAGGCCCGCACGCCGCTGAGTTTTGGATCATAGCGGTCGGGTTCCGATAGTTCATATTTTTGAAAACACTTGAGAAAATCATCATGCAGGGCATCGGCCAATCCCCGGCGCACGAACTCCCGGGCGCTGTGGACCGCCTGGGGATCGGCCGGGGCCATCCGTTCCAGGAGAAATTTTTCCGCCGGCAGGGTCAAGGCCAGGGCCGCCAGGTCCGGGGCCAGGGCGGTATCGTTCAAGATGGCGGAAAAGGCGGTGGTAAAACCGGCATTCAATCGCAAACCGGCCCCTTTGCGTACCTCGCCAATCGATGTCAGCAGGGTGCGGGTGGCAAAGGTTTGCCCGGCGTCCCAACGGTTGAAGGGATCCTCATCCCGGCTCCAAAGAAAGGCCAACTCCTCATCCCGAAGCGCACTGTCGACGATGACCGGCGCGGAAAAGCCCCGCAAAAGGGAGGGAATCGGTGGTTTGGCCATCCCCTGGAAAACAAACCGCTCTTCACTGTTGCGCAACTCCAGGACCCGGTTGGTGGCGGCCGGTGACGATGCCGGCTCGCCGGCCAGGCGCAGGGGGAGGGGGGTGCCATGGTCCCGATCCAGCAGACCTAGGGCCAGGGGGATGTGAAACGGTTTTTTCTCCAGTTGACCGGGCGTGGCGGGACAGCTTTGGCGTACCACCAGGGTCACTGTCTTTGCCCCGGCATCATGTTGCCAGGTCACATGGAGGCGCGGGGTTCCCGCCTGCCGATACCATAGCCGGAACTGTTGCAGGTCGACGCCGTTGGCCGCCTCCATGGCCCGAACGAAGGCCTCCACCGTCACCGCCTGACCATCATGACGCTCGAAATAGAGGTCCATCCCGGCGCGAAATCCATCATCGCCGAGCAGGATGTGCAGCATGCGCACCACCTCGGCGCCTTTTTCGTAGATGGTCAAGGTGTAAAAATTGTTGATTTCCACATAGGTATCCGGTTGCACCGGATGGGCAGTGGGACCGGCGTCCTCGGGAAATTGATGGTTGCGCAACAAGCGCACTTCGCGAATACGCTGCACCGCCGGGGTGGTGGTATCGGCCGAAAAAAGATGATCGCGAAAGACCGTCAATCCCTCCTTGAGGCTCAACTGGAACCAGTCGCGGCAGGTGATGCGGTTGCCGGTCCAGTTGTGAAAATATTCATGGGCGATCACCGCCTCGATCTGATGATAGTCGTCGTCGGTGGCGGTCTCTGGATGGGCGAGGACATATTTGGCGTTGAACAGGTTGAGCCCCTTGTTCTCCATCGCCCCCATGTTGAAATCGTTGACGGCGACGATCATGTAGATGTCCAGGTCATACTCCCGGCCGAACCGGGATTCATCCCAGGCCATGGCCTTTTTCAGCGAGGCCAGGGCGTGGTCGCACTTTTCGATATTTTCCCGTTCGACATACAGACGCAGATCGACCGTCCGCCCGGAAACGGTGGTGAACCGATCCCCTTTCCAGACCAGATCACCGGCCACCAGGGCGAAAAGATAGGCCGGTTTTTTGAACGGATCCTCCCAGGTGACCGACCGTCGGCCATCCGGCAGGGTCCGTTCATCCACCCGGTTGCCGTTGGACAACAGTTGCGGATAGCGCTGTGGATCGGCGATCAGGGTGGTGGTGAAACGGGCCATGACATCGGGCCGGTCCGGATAGTAGGTGATTTTTCGGAACCCTTCCGCTTCACACTGGGTGCAGAGCAGGCCACCCGATTGATAGAGCCCTTCCAGGGCGGTGTTGGCGGCCGGATGGATGGTGGTCTCCAGTTCCAGGGTGGCGCTGTCCGGCATGTCGGCGATGATCAACGCCTCCGCCGTCACCCGGTACCGTTCAGCGGCTGGTTCATCACCATCCAGACGCAGGCGGTTCAGGTGCAATTCCTGACCGTCCAGATGCAGGGGCGCCCGGGGATCGGTCGCTTCCGGATTGCGCCGCACCCGCAGCCGGGAGTGGACCCGGGTTTCATCGGCATCCAGAAAAAAAGTCAACGCCACCGTTTCCACCAAAAAATCGGCTACGGTGTAATCCTTGAGATGTTTGCTCTGAAAGGGGGTATCGGCCATGATCGTCGGTCCCAGGTTTTCGTTCATTTAAATTATTGAAACCCAGGAATGGATCGCAAATACGGAACGGTTTCCCTTATTCCCTTATTCCCAGATTGTTCGGTCAAGCTCGCTAACATTCGCGGTCGTTGGGCGCAATATGGGGACGGAAAACCGTTTTCGGATGCATCGACCGGGATGAACGGGGGATGGCCGGGCCTGTCGTCATTTGATCTTCATCCCCGGTTCGGCGCCGGCATCCGGGCT
Organism: uncultured Magnetococcales bacterium; assembly: GCA_964344355.1. Classification (GTDB taxonomy): domain Bacteria; phylum Pseudomonadota; class Magnetococcia; order Magnetococcales; family CAYFNE01; genus CAYFNE01. The sequence goes on along the minus strand of CAYFNE010000003.1, from coordinate 40,222 downwards.
GAGCAGGAACAGCTCCTTGCCGCCGGCCCCCGCCGCCAGGACCATGCCCTCGGACAGGCCGAATTTCATCTGCCGCGGTTTCAGGTTGGCCACCGCCACCGTCAGGCGGCCGACCAGTTTTTCCGGCGCATAGGCCGATTTGATGCCGGCGAACACCGTGCGTTGTCCCAGTTGGCCCAAATCCAACCGCAATTGCAAGAGCTTGTCCGCCCCTTCGACCGGCGCCGCCTCGATGATGCGCGCCACCCTCAGGTCGACCCGGGCGAAGGCGTCGATTTCAATCTCTTCGGCGCCGTCGGTTTTTTCCTTTTTGGCCGGGGAGGGGGCCGGGGTGGTCTCCTGGGAGGCGTGAATCAGGGCCTCCACCTGTTTTTTCTCCACCCGTGCCATCAGATGCTTGAATTTTTTGATCTGCTTGCCATGCAACGGTTCCCGGCAACCCTCCCAGTTCCAGGCCGGCAGATCGAGAAAGGTCCGGGCCCGTTCGGCCATGGCCGGCAACACCGGTTGCAGATAGGTCATCAGGATGCGGAACAGGTTGAGGGCGACGGTACAGGCGACCTGCAACGCTTCATCCCGCCCCTGCTTGGCCAGGTTCCAGGGGGCCTTTTCCTCCACGTAACGGTTGGCGGCATCGGCCAGGGCCATGATGGTGCGCATGGCCTTGGCGAACTCGCGTTTTTCATAAAGGTCGGCGATCTCGGCGCCGGTCCGGATGAACCGGTCGTGCAGTCCGCCATCGTCCGGATAGGCCGCGGTCAGGTGGCCATCGAACCGTTTACGTACGAACCCGGCGGTGCGCGAGGCGAGATTGACCACCTTGCCGACCAGATCGCTGTTCACCCGCAGGACGAAATCCTCCAGGTTCAGATCGATGTCGTCGACCCGGCTGGTCAACTTGCCGGCGTAATAATAGCGCAAATATTCCGGATCCAAATATTTCAGGTAGTTGCGGGCGTTGATGAAGGTCCCCCGGGATTTGGACATCTTCTGCCCGTTGACGGTGAGAAATCCGTGCGCGAACACCGCCGTCGGCGTGCGGAAACCGGCCCCTTTGAGCATGGCCGGCCAGAAGAGGGTGTGAAAATAGAGGATATCCTTGCCGATGAAATGGTACACCTCGGCTTGATCGTCCCGCCGCCAATAGGCGTCGAAATCCTTGCCGTGACGGTGGCACCAGTTTTTGGTCGAGGCCATGTAGCCGATGGGGGCGTCCAGCCAAACATAAAAATATTTGCCCGGGGCGTTGGGGATTTCAAATCCGAAATAGGGACCATCGCGGGAGATGTCCCAATTTTTCAGCCCCGCCTCGAACCACTCTTCCAGTTTGTTGCTCATCTCCGCCTGCAGGGTGCCGGAACGGGTCCAGGTTTTCAGGAACGATTCGAAGTCGCGTAATTTGAAAAAAAAGTGTTCCGAGTCCCTCTCTACCGGTTTTTTGCCGCAGAGCGCGCAGCCGGCGTCCTTCAGGTCCAGGGGGGAATAGGTGGCCGAGCAGACTTCACAGGCATCGCCATATTGATCGGCCGCTTCGCAGCTGGGACAGGTACCGCGGATGAACCGGTCCGGCAGGAACATGTCATCATGGATGCAGAAGGCCTGGCGCACGACGGCGGTATCGATGTGTCCCTTCTTGAAATTGTTGCGATAGACTTCCTCGGACAGTTCCCGGTTCTCTTCGGAGTGGGTGCTGTGATAATTGTCGAACGCGATATGGAAACCGCTGAAATCCGCCTGATGTTCCGTGTGCATGCGTTCCACCAGCTCTTCCGGGGTGATGCCCTCGCTGCGGGCGCGGATCATCACCGGTGTGCCGTGGGTATCGTCGGCGCAAAAATAGACACAATCGTTTCCCCGCAATTTTTGAAAACGGACCCAGATATCGGTCTGAACATATTCCACCAGGTGCCCGAGATGGATGTGACCGTTGGCATAGGGGAGGGCACTGGTAACGAGGATACGGCGCATGGCGAATCGCTTTCGGAAAAGTTTGTCGAGTGCGGCATTGGCCGGTCCGGGCCACTCGGAAAAAAAGGGCGGTCGGTCCGGAGGTTGAAAAAGGTGCAGCGGGATTTTACGGGGGAAGCGCCGATCCGGCAAGTTCCGCTGCGGTACGGCGACGGAACCGATCGTGATCCATCCAAAAAAACACCGGATTATCAAGCAAGAACGGAAAAACCAACCGGCCCGACAAAACGGCGGACCCCGGTTTGGGACCTCTCCATTGAAAATTTAACATAATACATCTTATGCGACCATGAAACCGGGCCCCTGGCCTGACGATGAAATAGTGACCAAACCGAACATTTCACGCATAATCTACGTTATGTCAAATTTTGGCCTGATCGATTTCGACCAACGCCCTCGATCCGGATTTTCCATTCATTCCGGTTCCATCGAAAATATTTTGGCATTGCCGATCTCATTGTCGATAAGAAACCCTTCAGCCTCTTTGACGATTCTCCAGCCTCCATAGCCTCAGCCACTTTGACGATTCTCCAGCCTCCATAGCCTCAGCCACTTTGACGATTCTCCAGCCTCCATAGCCTCAGCCACTTTGACGATTCTTCAGCCTCTTCAGTCTCCGTCAGCCTCCATCGTAACCGCTCTCCTGGATTTTCCGTTCTTTCGGTCGGCGCTTTTGAATTGAACTTTCCCTTCATTCTCATTCAGATTCATTCAGCCGACGCTCTTGATCCGGGACTTTTTGACGATTCTTCAGCCTCTTCAGCCTCCATCAGCCTCCATCGTAACCGCTCTTCTGGATTTTCCGTTCTTTCGGTCGGCGCTTTTGAATTGAACTTTCCCTTCATTCTCATTCAGATTCATTCAACCGACGCTCTTGATCCGGGACTTTCCCCGCATTTCGGTTCCAGCGTAAATTTTCGGTACGAAAAATGCTTGAAAATACTCCCATTCTAGACTGCAACTTGTTAATATCAGTCGATTTCGCCACGGGAAACGAACTCGAAAAAATCGATTGGAAATGAGTCATTTTGGATATATACTTAAGCAAATCAGGCAGATCGACCGCCAGATGTCATTTGGAGCCGCTCGGATATGGCCAACAAGACTTCGTTCAAAAAGTTAAAAAAAATTCACCTTCCCGACTCTCTCCACGGAATCGAACCCGATGGACGGAATACGTCCTGTCAAAACGAAGCGCCCAATTCCAATGAAAGCGCCTGCTTGAGTAAAATTGAGGCCATGGAAGCGTTTACGGTCTCCTTTTCCGCCGAAAAGGATCCGGACAAACTCCTGGAAAAAATTCTCCTCGCCGCCATGGCCATTTCCCGCGCCGATGGTGGCACCATCTACAGTGTGACGAAGCACAAAACCCTCCGGTTCGAAATGCTTCTCAACACCTCGCTGAACATCCGCCAGGGCAAGGTCTATGGAAAAGAGATCGACCTGCCCGAGTTGCCCCTCTACAAGGAAAACGGCGAACCGGGCCGGGAGTATGTGGCCGTCTGTGTCGCCCTGCACGATCAAATCATCAACGTTGCCGACGCTTATGAAGACAAAGAGCATGGATTCACGGGAGTTCGCCGTTTCGACGAGCGGACCGGATACCGTTCGAAATCCTTCCTCGGCGTACCGATGCGGAACCATAATGACGACATCGTTGGCGTGTTGCAGCTTTTGAACTCCAAAGACCCGGAAACGGGGGAAGTCATTCCCTTTTCCATTATCGATGAAACCGTCATCAGCTCCCTGGCCAACCAGGGCGCCACCGCCATGACCAACCTGAAATTGGTCAGAAAACTCAATGAGATCGGAATCGCCCTCTCCTCGGAACGGGATTCCAACCGCCTGCTGGAAACCATCCTGCTGGGGGTAAAGGATTTGACCCATGCCGATGCCGGAACCCTTTACAGCATTACGGAAAACAATACCCTCAAGTTTGAAATCCTGCGCACCGACTCCCTGGACATCGCCATGGGTGGAACCACCGGTATCCCGATCAATTTCCCGGAATTGCCCCTCTACAAGGGAGGAAAACCGAACCTGCAAATGGTGGCGGCCTATTCGGTCCTGAATGACAAGATGATCAATATTCCCGATGCCTACGAGGCCGAGGGATTCGACTTTTCCGGCACCCGGGCCTTTGACAAAAAGTCGGGCTATCGATCCAAATCATTTTTGACGGTTCCTCTGAAAAACCATGAAAATGAAATTATTGGCGTCATTCAGCTGATCAACGCCACCAATCCGGTCACCAGAGAGATCAAACGGTTCAGCAAGGAAGATGAATCGCTGACCGAATCCCTCGCCTCCCAGGCGGCCATCGCCCTGACCAATCAAAAATTGATCGCCAACCTCAGGGAACTGTTCGAGGCGTTCATCAAAACCATCGCCAACGCCATCGATGACAAATCCCCCTACACCGGCGGCCATTGTCATCGGGTGCCGGTGCTGGCGGAAATGTTGGCCAAGGCGGCTGGCGAGTCGGATATGGGCGATCTCAAGGATTTCCACCCGACCCCCGAGGAGATGTATGAAATCCGCATCGCCGCCTGGATGCACGACTGTGGCAAGGTGGTGACCCCGGAATATGTGGTGGACAAAGCCACCAAGCTGGAGACCATCCATGACCGTATCCACACCGTCAACACCCGTTTCGAGGTGTTGAAACGGGAGGCGCAGATCGAATTCCTGCACAAAAAGATCGCCGCCATGGAAGCGGGCGACACCTCGGGTGTCGCCGATCTGGAAAAAGGGCTCGAAGCCCATCTGCAACAGTTGGAGGAAGACAAAAAATTCGTCGAGGAGTCCAACATCGGCGGCGAGTTCATGTCCGACGAACGCCAGAACCGCATCCGTAAGATCGGCCAATATGTCTGGACCAATGCCAATGGCGAGAAAGAGCCGTTCCTGACGGAAAACGAGGTGTACAACCTCAATATCCCCAAGGGTACCCTGACCAAGGAGGAACGGGAGGTCATCAACCATCACGTGGTGGCAACGCGGAAAATGTTGGATACCCTCCCCTTCCCCAGCAATTTGAAACGGGTGCCGGAGATGGCCGGCAACCATCATGAAACCATGATCGGCACCGGCTATCCCAATGGTTTGACACGGGAACAGATGTCCGTTCCAGCGCGGATCATGGCCATCGCCGATGTGTTCGAAGCCCTGACCGCCAGCGACCGCCCCTACAAACAGGCCAAAACCCTGTCCAGTTCGCTGAAGATTCTCGGCTTCATGAACAAGGATCAACACATTGATTCGGAACTGTTCCATGTGTTCATCAAAAGCAAGGTTTATCTGGAGTATGCGAAACAGTACCTGGATCCCGAACAAATCGATGAGGTGGACGAATCGAAAATTCCAGGGTATGTTCCCTGATTCAACCCTTTTCTATCCGGAGGGGTGACCCCCTCTACCCGGTTTCCCAGCCGCCGGACACCATTTCGGGGCACTTTTGGTTTTTTCGATCCGCAGTGGTAGCGACTGACGAGAGGTTTTTGTGTCTCATCATCAAATTCTCCGCCATCTGCTGAGTCTGGGAACGGTCGCCCTTTTCTTTCTCCATGTCCTGGGATTCATCCCCATCACCTTTTTGGACCGGCTGGAGAACATCACCTACGACATGCGCCTGCGCTGGACCCTGCCGAACCGGGTCGACCAACGTATCGTCATCCTCGATCTGGACGAAAAAAGCGTCAACGCCGTCGGTCGCTGGCCCTGGGGCCGCCACACGGTGGCAGAGATGATCGACACCCTGTTCGACCATTATCAAATTCGCATCATGGGCTTCGACGTGGTGTTCGCCGAACCGGATACCAGTTCCGGATTGGAACTGATGGAAGCGCTCGGCAAGGGGGCGCTCAAGGAGGATCGACGGTTTCAGGAGCAGTTGAAAAAATATCGGCCGCAACTGCAACGGGACCGGATCATGGCTGAAAGCCTGCGTGAACGGCTGGTCATCCTCGGGTACTATTTCAAGACCCATGTCGACCCCGGCGCCGAATCGACCACCGTCGGAAAACTGCCGGAACCGGTCATCACCACCGAGGAGATGGGTCGCTCCAACATTCCCTTCGTCCGGGCCATGGGGTACGGGGCCAATCTGCCGCAACTGCAGAAATCGGCCCTGAGCGCCGGTTTTTTCGACAATCCGCTGGTGGACGGCGACGGGGTTTTTCGCCGGGTGCCCCTGTTGCAGGAGTTTCAGGGCGGCATCTATCAATCATTGGCCCTGGGCATGGTACGGGCCCTGTTGGGGGATCCCCCCATCACCCTCGGCATCAACGCCACCGCCCAATCCCCACAAGAGATCGAAAACGGCCTGGAATGGGTGGGATTGGGCCCCCATCACATCCCCGTCGATGAACGGGGGGCGGTACTGGTGCCGTTTCGCGGACGCCAGGGCAGCTTTCCCTATGTATCCGCCGTCGATGTCCTCGAGCGCCAGGCCAATCCCGAGATCCTGAAAGGGGCCATCGTCCTGGTGGGAACCACCTCCCCGGGTTTGATGGACCTGAGAACCACCCCCGTGCAACGGGTCTATCCCGGGGTGGAGGTTCACGCCAACATCATCAGCGGCATGTTGGACGGAACCATCAAACATGCCCCGGCCTTCGTTACCGGTCTGGAACTGTTCACCATGCTGGTCATCGGCGCGCTGATGTCGCTGATGATGCCCCGTCTCTCCCCGGCCTGGGGGGTCTACCTGACCGGCATTCTGGTCCTGGTCCTGATCTGGTTCAATGCCTTCTTCTGGATTCGGATCGATATGGTGTTGCCCATTGCCGCCATCCTGGCCCTGGTTCTGACCCTGTTCATTCTGCACATGTCGGTCGGTTTTTTCGTGGAATCACGCGGAAAACGGCGCATCACCCGTCAGTTCGGCCAATATATCCCGTCGGAACTGGTGGAAGAGATGAATCGCAGTGGTGAAAACTTTTCCCTGGGCGGTGAGAGCCGGGAGATGACGGTCCTGTTTTCCGACGTGCGGGGATTCACGACCATTTCCGAGGGGTTGTCACCAGAAGAGCTGACCCGGCTGATGAATGCCTTTTTGACCCCCATCACCCGGGTGATCCACGATCACCGGGGCACCATCGACAAGTATATGGGCGATGCGGTGATGGCCTTCTGGGGGGCGCCGCTGGTGGATTTGAACCATGCCCATAACGCCCTGTATGCCAGCATGGCCATGGTCGAGGCCATGAACGAACTGAAAGATGAGTTCAAGGCCCGCGGTTGGCCCCCCCTGAAAATCGGCATCGGCCTGAATACCGGCATCATGAACGTCGGCAACATGGGATCCGAGTTTCGCATGGCCTTCACGGTGTTGGGTGATGCGGTCAATCTCGGTGCGCGCCTGGAGGGGTTGACCAAACAGTACGGCGTCGACATCATCGCCGGCGAGGAGACCAAGAAGGCCGCTTCCGACATCATTTTCCGTGAATTGGACCGGGTCCGGGTCAAAGGCAAGGACAGCGCCGTGTCCATCTTCGAACCGGTGGGGTACATCAACGATGTGAACCAGGAAAGCCGTGCGGAGCTGACCGCCTACCACAAGGCGGTGGCCCTGTACCGCATGCGGCGTTGGATCGATTCACAAAAAATGTTCCGCAATCTGCAACAACGGGATCCGGAACGGATGATCTACGACATCTATCTGTCCCGCATTCAACATTTCAAGTCCAATCCACCACCCGCCGACTGGGACGGCGTGTTCACCCATATGCAAAAATAGAGCATCACCTGGGAACCGGATCGGGCCTTTTTTCCCGCTTTTTGTCCTTCTTCCCGTTTTTCTTTTCAGGAACATGGCTTTGGGAGCTCAACAGATCCCGTACCAGCCCCGGTACCAGGCTGGCCACCGGCCGGATGGTGACGGTCGGTTTGGCCATGGAGCCGGTGACATCGAACTGGGTTTCCAGAACGGCATCCCGGCTGCCGGCCACCAGTTTGCCCAACAGCGGTACCTCGGCGATGAACTTGTCCAGGGTTTGCAGGGGACGGATCCCCACCAGCAGTTTGAGCCGCTCTTCGGGAAAGTTCATGGTTCCGGAGGTGACGATTTTCATCGATGGACCGCTCATCTCCCAACGATCGTCGATGGTCAAAATGCTTTCCCGCAGTTTGAAAAGTCCTCGGAAACGGTCGAAACGAAATCCCTTGGCCGCCAGGTCGGGACGATCGCCAACCACCAGATTGGGCAGGTCCCGCAGGGAGAACAGCCCGAGAATCGTCGACAGCAGACCGAGCCGGCGGATGGTTCCGCCACGTAATTCGAACTCGCCGTCACCGGTCAGATGATCCTGAAACCGTCCGCCCGGTGGTACGAAACCATCCAGATTGAGGACCATTTCACCCTCCCCGCCGATCAACCCGTCATGAAAATCGAGGCTGCGCAACAGGCGGCCGACATCGCCGTTTTCCATGTACATCCGCCCGGAGTAAAAACCGGAGCCGAACTCAAAGGGCCACATCAACTCCCCGTCCAGGCGAACCTCGCCCTTGCCAAGCCGCCATTTCATGGACTTGACCCGCACGCCATGTTTTTCCATCAACATTTTGGCCCGTAACTCCCTCCCCTCCTCGCCATTGGCCAAAATGACGAAATCGGCGGTCATATCCAGATTGACCCGGGGACGCGGCCACTTTTGTTGGGATTTGGGTTTGGGGGGCGGGATGGCGGGCACCTTGGGATTTTCCCACAATCCCGACAGGTCCAACCATTCCAGGTCGGCATTGATATCCCAATCCCCGAGCCCGGACGGCAGGGTGTTGTTCTGGGTGATCGTCGCCTTGCCTTTGCTGTCCCCCAGGTGGGCGGAGGCCAGATGCACGGTGCCCTTGTTCTTGACCATGTCCCAGGCGCCGTTGCCCCGCAGTCCGAGGTTGCCGAGTTCCACCTTGGCGCGGTCGATCTTGAACCGTCCCTTCCGGTTCAAGACCCCCTTGATCAGGATGGCCCCTTTTTTTCCAGCGGTCTTTTCCCAGTTCATCACCCCTTTGATATGCAGATTTTTCGCATCCACCTCCCCCTTGACATTGAAGCGGGGTTTTCCGGGATTGTTGGAAATGGTCAATTTCAGGGGCACCTTGCCGATAAACCGGCCCCGGTCTCCCAACAGGGGGGAAAACCAACCGGAAAGCCGTTTTTCCTCCAGGATGCTGTCGATCCGGGTGGTGAAATGAATTTTTTTTCGGTTCCGATAGTTGCGAACCTTGAACCGACCCGAAAGCGGCAGATCATTGAAGGAACCCTTGGAGATGGTCAGCGTCAGCTGTTTGCGGTCAAAGTTGAGCCAGCCGCCCAAACCTTGCAATGGGCTTTCCAAAAAGGGCAGGGACAACTCGCCGTTGCGAATATCCAGGCGACCGCTGTAGTGGGCCGACCGGGGACTCAACAAGGGAATCCTGATTTTCAGGTTGCCGGCCCCTTCTCCCCGGATACCGCCGTTTTCCAGGCCCACCGCCCGGTCCCAGCGCAATTTTGGATGGATGATCAGTTCGCTCCACAATGTTCCCAACTCTACCCGTGGCACCCTGGCGGAGACGCTCAACAAAGGATTGTCCACCATATCGGGGATGGCGATGTTGCCGGAGATTTTTTTCGTTTTCCCCAAACGGGCCGATGAAATCCGTGCCGACATGGAGATACCATCGAAGACCAGGTGGCTTTTGATGTTTTTCAGCGGTGGCAAACCGGGGAAATAGCCCAGGTTGAGCCCGGTGACGTCCCCTTCGACATGGAACACGGGGGCATCGGTTTTTTTCCGGCGTTTTTTTTTCGCCGGCTCGAACATCGCCTCCGAGAGCGGCCCCTTGATACGTGCCTCCACCGGGGTCAGGCGTCCCTGGTTCAAGGAGGTGTCCAACCAGCGCACCAGGGTTGGATTCATGAGGCTGACCGGAAAGTACTGTTTGGCGCCTTCGATCGACATCCCCGCAATGGTGGTGGTCATATCGATGGTGGCGGGGGTGTCCGCACCCAATCCCAACAGCTTGAACCCCCCTTTGGCGGTGGCATGGGCATTGACCAGATCGAACCGTTCCACCTCCAGGTCCCAGGTGTCGGGCCGCTCAAAGAGCATGCCCTTTGCCGTCACTTTTCGTATCGGCAAGGAATGTCGAAACAGCTCCGGCATGGTCAGTTGACCCTTTTTCCCGGTGAGCCGCCAGAGAATACGGGTATCATCGTCATGAACGCCGCCATTGGCGGACAACTCCAGCAAAAAAAGGCTGGACAGATCGATATGGGCGATCTCTTCGTCAAACCAGGGTTTGAGGGCCTTCAGGTCCAGGCTTTCGATGGTGACACCGGCACTCCAACGTTGATCGGTCATCACCTCCCCCTCCATCTTCCAACGCGCCTGGACCGGTTTCCCGGCAACCGGCAATATTCCATCCCCGCTCAGATGGATACGACCGTTCTCCCGGGAAAAGATGGAAAAATTGACCCGTTCGAGAACGACCTCCGGTACCCGATCGGGACCGTTCCACTGTTCATCCAACCAGGTGACACGGGCATCGCGCAGGGAAAGGTGGGAAATGGGCAGACGAGCGGGCAGATACCATTCGTCCGTTGAAAAGTGACGCCCGGTGTGGTTGAACGATGTGTCCGACAACCAGTCGCCGATCCAGATCGTACCGTCGACCTTTCGTCGTATCTCGGTTTTCACGCCCTTCACGATCAGGCCGATGGAGTGCCATCCCTGAAACCAGTTCAAGGGTGAAAAACGCAGTTGAACCCGATCCGCACTCAGAAAAGGTACCGCCCCCCCCTTTCGAGCGATGGTCAATCCCTGGCCGGATACGGTCAGGGCCACTCCCGCTTTCAGGGACAACCCCCGCAAGGTTACCTGGAAATCGCTGTGGCTGGACAAAAAACGGGCCAGTTCCGGGGCATGTCGATCGAGTTTGGGGGGGAAATGGATGATCCAGACCGAAATCGCCAACCAACCCGAAACCAACAGCAATAGAAAGGCGCCAAAGAAACGGACAATTTTTTTCACCAGACCGAATCCACCACGCCCGTTTGACTGGACCTTGGGAACCGGTTTGGTTTCCGGGGGTTCGGTTCGGGTCATATCCGTTCGAAAACGAGGTTCACCGGGAGGTGCGGAAAAGGTTTTTTATCGAGTGAAATCAACCGGTTCATTGAATAATCGTCACTTGGTTCGACCGCTTGTTCATTTCAATCGGCATGGTGAGCGTCCGCTCACCACCAATAGAGCGGATAGCGACGTCGCCGGGAGATATTATTGACTAGCAAAGCCACTGCCAACATGAGCAGGGCCCCCAATCCCACCGGCATCCAGACATAAAGAAAACCCAGATCGTGCAATTGATCCGAACCGATGACCGCGATCAGGGCCGTGGCGCCGCCGGGGGGGTGAAGGGTGTTGGTCGCCTGCATGAGGGCGATGGCCAGGGAGACCGCCAGGGCCGCGGCCAACCAGAGATGGGGCTGCAACAGTTGAAAAACCGCCACACCGACGACGGCGGAGAGCAGATGGCCCCCGAGCAGATTACGCGGTTGGGCCAGGGGACTGCCGATGGCGCCATAGATCAGGACCGCAGAAGCGCCGAAGGATCCGATGATCAGGGCCAGATCGTTGGGGGCCAATAAAAAATAGTGCAGGGAACCCACCAGGCCGATCCCCAGAAAGGAGCCCAGCCAGGACCAGAAAATTTCAGAAACGGCCACGCGGGGCGGACCGTTGCCCGTCCCGCGCATTTTTTGCAGATAGTTTTTCAGAATCGGACCTCGAAGGGTGGAACCATCAGGCGACCGTATCGACCGATGGCCGCATGGTTTCGGCATTGCCCTGACCGGCACGGGCGGTTTCCCGGCCGGCCTCGGCGTTTTTCAAAAACGAATCGAGGGCCCGCCGGCTCCTGGTTTCACCCTCACGATCCTCATTGACCCGCTGGGCGAACTCCCCTTCCTCATCGAAAAAGGCATTTCTCGGATGGGGTTGCGGCGGCAACTGTTGCGGGGGTGCGCGTCCGGCGTCCCCTTCCCGGCTGTGGGATTCGGCCGCACCGGCGTCCTCATCCAGATTTTCGACGCTGCGCACATCCACGCGTTCGTTGTTGTTGGTACGGATCTCCTCCGATATCCGGCTTTGAGCGGTTTGCTCCTGAAGCGGATTGGAGGGTCCGTATACATTGACGGCTGGCAGGGCGTTTAACATGAGACCATCTCCAATTGGTTCCGTACCTGTTGTTCTCATCGGCCGTCTTCTCAACCGGCTTGAATATTTTTTTCAAGAAATTTCAATATTTTTCGTCAAATTTGGCCGACACCGCGAGGAACCCTTTCAATCTATTGATAAATCGACTAAAAAACAAGGAATCGTTAAAAATTTTTTTTGGAGATGACGGCCATGGGATTGGCGCTGTTCGATTTGGACAACACCCTCCTCAGCGATGACAGCGATTATCTGTGGGGCTGCTTTCTGGTGGAGCGGGGATTGGTGGATGGAAAGACCTATGAACGGGAAAACGAAAAATTTTTCCAGGATTATAAAAAGGGTATTCTGGACATCGGCGCCTATCTCACCTTTCAGCTCGGTATTCTGGCCCGCCATGATCTGCCGGACCTGCACCGGTGGCGGTCGGACTTCGTGGCGGAAAAGGTCAGGCCCATCATTGCCCCCGGCACGCCGAATCTGTTGGCGGAGCATCGGAGGCGCGGGGACACCCTGCTGATCATCACCGCCACCAACCGTTTCGTCACCGCCCCCATCGCCGAACTGCTCGAGGTGCCCCACCTGTTGGCGACGGAGGCGGAGATCCGCAATGGCCGCTATTCCGGCCAGCCGGAAGGGGTGCCCTGTTTTCGGGAAGGCAAGGTGACCCGTTTGAACGCCTGGCTGGCGGCCAATGGTCAAACCCTGGGAAAAAGCTGTTTTTACAGCGATTCACACAACGATCTGCCACTGTTGGAGATGGTCGAACGACCGGTGGCGGTGGATCCCGATGAACGGCTGCGCCGTCATGCCGAAAAGAGAGGGTGGGAAATCATCAGTTTGCGATAGGGGACAGTTCCACCCGCCCGAAGGATCCCCTATTGGCGCACCATGCTTTCCAACAAAGCGGCATTCATGTCATCCAACCGCGCCACCAATATCTTGATCAACTCATTTTTCACCTTGAGTTGAAAAGCGATGTCCATGCGGTTGAAGCTGGCGCTGTTCATGACGAAACAGATCACCTTTTCACTGGTGACGACGTTGGTCGAACGCGGCCGACCGGTCAAAAAGGACAGTTCACCGAAGATGGCCCCGGGGCGCAGGGTGGCGATCACATGTTCCGGATGGCTGTTTTTGGTCACCAGGGCGGTACCCTTGATGACCACATAGAGCGAATCATTGCGCTGCCCTTCACGGATAATGAACTCCCCGGCCTCAAAACCTTCGAAAAAGCTTTGTCCCTCGATGATCCGAACCTTTTCCCGGTCGGTCATGGCTTTGAAAAATTCAATATCATTCAGCAACTTGGCAACGACCATCCACTCGACTCCCGGTTCAGGAAAATGGACCTGTCTCACGAAACGGCCCGTATCAGAGCGGCCTCCCCACCCCGATGAAAAAGGATCATACCAAAAAAAACGGAAAATTGGAGTGAAAACAAAACAACCTCGCCACCTCACCCGGCAAGTCCCTGGCGGATCCAGCCACCTCCCAACAACTGGCCTCCCTGATAAAAGACACAGGCCTGACCCGGGGTGATGGCCCGTTGGGGTTCATCGAATACCACCCGTGCCCGTTGGCCGGACAGGGGTTCGATCCACGCCGCCTGCGGTTCGGCGGCATAACGGAGGCGGGCCTGACAGGAAAATGGCTCCCCGGGTGGCGTTGGCAACAACCAGTTCACCGTTTCCACCTCCAGGTCGCGGCGATACAGGGACTCTTCCGGCCCCACCAACAGACGATTGTGAACGGCATCGATGGCCAGGACATAGAGCGGTTGGGAGGCGGCAATGCCCAGCCCCTTGCGTTGACCGATGGTATATCGTCCCAACCCCCGATGGTCTCCCAGCCGGTTACCGGTTTCATCGACGATGGCGCCGGCCGTCAGGGGGGCCCCCTGCCGGGCCAGAAAGGCGGCCAGGTTCCCATCCGGCACGAAACAGAGGTCCTGGCTCTCTCGTTTTTCAGCGAGATGCAATCCGTACCGGCCGGCCAACTCCCGGGTCTCCCCCTTGGTGATCTCACCCAGGGGAAAACGAACATGCCGGAGCTGTTCATAGGGGGTTGAAAACAGGAAATAGCTCTGATCCTTGCGGCGGTCGGCGGCCCGCCACAGTTGGGGCCGGCCGGCATCGTCCTCCCGCCGGACGACATAATGGCCGGTGGCCAGCCAATCGGCCCCCAGGGCCAGGGCCTTGCCGAGCAAATACTTGAATTTCATGGATTCATTGCAACGCACGCAGGGATTGGGCGTGCGACCGGCGACATAGGCGCCGAGACAGTCCTCCACCACCTCCCGCCGAAAGGTTTCCTGGAGATCCACCACATAGAAAGGAATGTCCAGGGTTTGGGCGGCACGGCGGGCATCGTGCAAATCTTCCGGGGCGCAACAGGTGCGCTGACCGGTCACGGGTACGTCTCCCCCCTCCTCCCAAAGGCGCATGGTCAAGCCGATGACCTCATAACCCCGTTCGAGAAGAACGGCGGCGGCGGTGGCGGAATCGACCCCCCCGGAAAGGGCCACGGCTACCCGCCGCCGCGACTCAACCATGGGGTTCACCTCGTTGCATGGTTCCTTGCCGAATCAGGGGGCGAACGGGGAAATATCGACCACCGGTGGCCGGCCCGATATCAGGTCGACGATGATGTGGCCGGTGACCGGCGTCAACAGGATGCCATTTCGATAATGCCCGGCAGCGAAATAGAGCCCTGGCAGGGAAGCGGCGCCGAGCAGGGGCAGACCATCCTCCGGGGCCGGACGCAAACCGGACCAACTGTCCATGAGGCGTGACTCGGCCAACCCCGGGGCCAACTCCAGGGCCATCGAGGTGATGCGCTGCAAACCAGCGGTGGTGACCGCCTTGTCGAACCCGCGCTCCTCCAGGGTCGATCCCATCAGGACCCGGCCATCGGCCCGTGGCACCAGATAGCCGTTCAGGCCATACAGGACGTGCCGAAACAGCGGCGGTCGGCTTTCAACCTGAACGATCTGCCCGGCCATCGGTTTGATCGGGGTGCGCAAGGCCGGCAGGTCGGCCAGACGGGTGCTCCAGGCGCCCCCGGCCACCACCACCCGGTCGGCATACATCGGCCCGCCGTCGGTCCGCACCCCGGCCACCCGTCCGCCATCCCGAACCAACCCGGTCACCTGCACACCGGATTGAAAGGTTCCCCCCAGACGATGCACGGCGGCGGCCAGGGCCCGGGCCAGTTGCGGCGGGTCCAGTTGATGATCATCGGCATAATAGTTGGCGCCGACGATCTTTTCGCTCAGGGCCGGTTCCAGGCGGCGGGCATCTTCCCGATCCAACACCTCCACCCGCAACCCCCGGTCCAACATCCATTCGGCCCGGCCGGCGACGATATGGCCCTCAGACGGATCCCGGGCCACCTCCAGGACGCCGGAGGTCTCATACCCGACATCGACGCCGCTGATCGACTCCAGTTCGCGGATGAAGTCGGGAAACAGCTCACGGCTGGCCAGACACAGTTCAAAAAATGGCCCGGTTTCAGAGACTTCCGACTGGGCGCCGAGAATACCCGCCGCCGCCGCCGAGGATTCCGCCCCCGGCAGGGCCCGCTCCAGCAGGGTGACCCGGAAGCCGGCCCGCAACAGGTGGAAACCGCAGGCGCAGCCCATGACCCCGGCGCCGATGATGATGATCTTTTCCGACATGTCAGTGATCCAACTCCCAACACAGGCAAACGACCGATTCCCTCCGCGCCGGATCATAACCGAGCCACTTGGCGGCGGGAACCCTTGCCGGTTCCGAACGGACGAAACCATGGTGTAAAAAAAAGGCCACCGCCCGTTCCTGGCCGGTGCAGGCGAACAGACCGGCGAGTTTTTTTCGTCGTGCCTCCCGTTTCAAATAACGGATCAAACGACCACCGACGCCACTCCCCTGAAAACGGGTCAGGGCGTAGAGGGCCACCACCTCTCCGATATTTTCAGCCCGGTAGGGTTCGGTGATCAAACCGCAAAATCCGGCCAGGTGGTGTTCGGAGACGAAACCGCCGAAACCACCGTTCAACACCGCCGACACCGCCTGCGGCGACCGCGGCAGCAACACCCCCTCCCCTTCGGCCCGGAGGATCATGCCGATGACCTGATCGAAATCATCCAGTCCCAACGGCCGGACCTGGCAATAGTGCCGCCGCGAAAAAAAAGAGCCCCGTCCCGCATAGGTGAACAGCTCCTGATGCAGATCGCGCAACCGGCAGAGGGATATGGAGCCGACACCGCCGGCCAACAGCGGTTTGACGGTTTTCAACAGGTCGAACCGATCGCCACCGGCGGCATTCCGGTCCATATGCGTCAACAACCGATTGATATCCATCAGATTGGCAAAGGCCACCAATCGATCGTTCCCATCGTGGATCCCCCCGGCGGCATGCAAGAAAATCAATCGCATCATGCGCAACGCCAATCCCAACCGCATGATGCGCTCATAAAAATCGGCCATCGTCGCCGTTTCCAGGGCGACACTGACCAGGGCGGCCCCGGACCGCCACTGCCGGGCTTTCAAACCCCGTGGCAGGCCGGGATAGTGGATCTCCTCTCCGGGACCATCCCCGAAGGCCGACCACAATGATGTCAATGCCGACCGCATGGCCGGGCTTTCCTGATGGAGAATCAGCACCCGCCCGCCATGTTGTTGCAGTTCCCCGATAATGGCGGCGAACCTGTGCACGGCCGACTGGTCCATGTCGGAAGCGGTGGAGAGGACAAAGGTGAGGGTGATTCCGTGGAACGCTTTGAGGTAAAACGATTTTTCCGAACTGTCAATCATATTGCCAACAAAAAGACCGGCCTGATGGTTCACGAATGATTGTATCCACGAGTGGTTGTCAATCGATTTCTCGACCACCCCTGAACAAATCCGTATGGTTACGAAATAATGGTCATTGATTACTGATCCGTAATAAACAGTGTTGACGGACTTATTGGGCGAAAGATAAAAAAACGCCCGGAACCGGGTTCCGGGCGTTTGGAATAAGCGACAAGAATTTCGAATTTCGACCGGGCTCAGGCCGGCACGACATTCGCGGCTTGCAGTCCTTTCAACCCCCTGACAACCTCGAAAGTGACTTTTTGCCCCTCGTCCAAGGATTTGAAGCCTTCCGTTTGGATGGCGGAAAAATGCACGAAAACATCTTCGCTGCCATCATCCGGGGCGATGAAACCGAACCCCTTTGAATTGTTGAACCATTTGACGGTACCTGTTACACTTTGCGACATTCTTCCACTCCTGAATCAAAAAAACCTGCTCTATTCAAACCTTAGGACGGAACGTGGGATTTCAGAACCTTTCAGAACCACACCGACATTCGATCCCCTCTGCCGCCAAGGGTACGGCGATATTCGGTAAATAATCAAGAGAATTCTTTGTTTGCTTGAAAAATCTTTATGAGCCGGGTCTGTCACGGCCCCGGGAGATGGGCATGGAGCGATTGCGCATACTATTGAAAAATATGGATGGTCGGGGGTACAAGGCCTATAAGGATATTGAAGGGAAATATAGCTATCCCGGATTTGATCTGCACATCGACCATGTTCAGGGCGATCCATTCGCCGAACCATCGCGCATTCGCCTGTTCGTGGCCCCGGAAAAAGCGGCCATTCCTGATTTTGCTCGAAAAAATGCCATCAGGCGCTTGGCTTTGGAGGACTTTGCCGCCCGGGGAGTGGCCCGGGCCATTCAAAAACGGGTCCGCGGCCATCGCGGTTCGGGACGCGGTGGCGAGATGCGCATCACCACCAGTGGTCAGCGTGTTTTGCGCCGCAACGCCCTGTTGGTCGATGGGGAGGGCGGTATCGAGGCCCGGTTGTCGGTGGGACTCCCCGCCCATGGCCGGCGCATCGCCGCCGGGGAAGCCAGGGACATTTTTTTCCGGGAGTTGCCACAGGTGGTGGCCGATGCCTGTCATTTCAAACCGGAAATGACGGCCGGGCTGACCCGCCATCTCCACTCGGTCGAGGATCAACATTTTTTGCGACATTGGATCGAAGAGAACCATCTGGTGGCGTTCATCGCCGATGGTTCCCATTTGCCCCGCCGCAGTGGGGTCGATGACCGGCCGTTGGAAAACGACGTGTTGCCCTTCAACGCCCCGGAAAGCCTGGCGCGAGAGGTGACCCTGCCCAATGCCGGTCGCATCCGTGGTTTGGCCCTGCCCCGGGGGATCACCCTGATCGTCGGTGGCGGCTTCCATGGCAAATCGACCCTGCTGCAGGCCCTGGAACGGGGTGTTTATGATCATATACCCGGAGATGGTCGCGAGCGGGTGGTCTGCCCGGAATCGGCGGTGAAAATTCGCGCCGAAGACGGCCGGCCGGTCTCCGTCACCGATATTTCCCCTTTCATCAATAACTTGCCAACCGGAATCGACACCCGCTCCTTCACCACTGAAAATGCCAGCGGCAGTACCTCCCAGGCGGCCAACATCATGGAGGCCCTGGCCTGTGGCTGCACCCTGTTGTTGCTGGACGAGGACACCTCGGCGACCAACTTCATGATCCGGGATCGACGGATGGCGGCCCTGGTGGAAAGGGAGCGGGAACCGATCACCCCCCTGCTGCACCGGGTGCGGGAACTCCATGAAAAATTGGATGTTTCAACGATCGTGGTCACCGGTGGCTCCGGGGATTATTTTTCCGTTGCCGATACCGTTTTGATGATGGACGCCTACCGGCCCCGGGATGTGACGACCCGGGCCAAAACCCTGGCCGCGCCATTGGCGGAGTTGATGGCCGGCGTCGCTGATGCCTCCCCCCCGTTCAAGATCACCGGCAAGGTCCCTCCCCCACCTCAACATCTGGATCCCGCCCGTGGCAAACGTGGCCTGTCCATCAAATCTTCGGAACCGGGCCGTCTCTCCTATGGCCGTTGGGAGATCGACCTGGCACGGGTGGAACAGTTGCTGGACCGGGGCCAAACCCTGGCGGTGGGGTATCTGCTCCACCACTACGCCCGCCACTACCGGGATCGCTGCCCGACCCTGGAGGCTGGTCTGGCCCAGGCCCTGGAGGAGGTGGAACAAAAGGGCCTGGACCTGCTGACCCCTTGGATCATGGGTGGTCTGGCCCTGCCCCGCCTGCACGAATTGGCGGCGGCCGTCAACCGGATGCGGCGACTGTCCGGATGATTGAATGGACCGGATGGTTCCAATGTCCCCGATCCGTCGAAGAGAGGGGCGGTGTTCGTGGAGGCGGAAAGCCGCTTTCCCTCAAGGCGCCGGAGCGACCGGTCGCTCCGGTTTGACCCCGGTGGTCGCCGAACCCGTGTCAATAGACACCGGTTTGAGACGGGGGGCGGGAACCGGCATCGGTTCGGGCAGGGGGATGGGGGGGAATCGGCCAACTCGCCATCATCTTCCTCCCCCTCCTCCGTTCCACCACCATTTTCCAGCGGCTGATCGTTCCCTTCCGCAACCGCCGGTTTTTCATCGGTCGTGACCGTTTTTTCCGGCTCGACCTTTTTCAGCGGCGTTGGCGTTTCGATCGTTGGTTTTTTTTCGGCCGGTTCCGGGGAGGCCGCCGTTTCCCCTTTGGCGGTCGGGTCCGCTTGCGGCCCTTTTTCCGGTTCAGTCTTTTCGGCCCCTTCGGGCGTTTTCAGCGAGGCCGGTCCGGAATTCGTTTCCCGGATTCGTTTTTCTTCGGCAACGGTCGGTTGTTCCGCTTTTTTTTCGGTTTTTTCCTCCTTTGCCGCCTCCGGGGTGGTTTGGTCGGCAGCCGGTTTGGCCGCTACCCCGCCAGTGGCCGGTTTGGCTTTTTCAACCGTGGGCGGCTCTTTTTTGGCCACCGCCTCGCTGACCACTTCGCTGACCGCCTTGGCCACGGCCTGGATCACCGCTTTGGTTCCGGTGACCGCCTTGGTGACCGCCTTGGTGACCGCCTTGGTGACCACCTCGGCCTTGGGAATGGGTTTTTTCTCCTTCTTTTCAACCAGCTCCAGTTTGGTCGCCGGCTTGGCCGTCACCCCTGGCGGTGGTGGCGGCGGTACCGTCACCTGTGGTTTGGGGATACGCAGGACCATCTTTTTGCCGCTGGTCTCCACCCGCAACGGAAAGGTACCCTTTTCCCCTTTTTCCCATTCTGTTTGAATCGCCAGGCCGAACTGTTGCCGACCGGTGTCGACATGACGCTGGCCGGAACCGGTGAGAGAGAGCCGCCCGGCCTCCAACCGCATGTTTTCAAAGCGGATCAAACCGTTTTCGAACAGCAGGTCCGACTCGGCCCGGCTCCAGAAGAAGGGACGGCTGCCGGTTTCCAGGGTCTCGCCATCCTCGGGCGGTTCGTTGAGGGCCTTTTCGTCGATGCCGGTGATGCTGCCGGGCTCCACCAACAGATGGGCATTGCCGGTATAGGGCCGGTCCGGCAGCAGATGATCATTCAATACCCCACGGAAACCGCCCTGGCCGGAGATCAATCCGCGCATTTCAAAACGGTCCTTGTCGTCGCTCTCGACGATCTGCTCCAACTCCACCCCGGCGATGGCGAACAGGGTTTGATAGAGGGGCGGTTCCCGGGAAAAGTCGGCGCGCAGAATGGCATGCAGATAACCGTTGCCGAGGCGGCTGGCGATATGATCGAGGTGCAACTGCTGGCGGTCATAGTGGAACGGCAGGGTCAACTCCTCGACCGGTGCCCCATCGATTCGCCCGGAGTCCAGGTACAGTTCACCGTTGGCCTTGATCCGATCCATTTTTCCGGCGCCCTTGAGGTTCAACTTGATGCGCGTCAAACCGGAGGCCCGCCACGGTTCGACGATGGGCAGATAGTTGTTGAGCAACGCCATGTCCCACTCACCGCTGGTTTGCAAATCCAACTCGGGATGGAGGCTTCCCAACATGTGCAGGTGGTGGCCCGGTACATTGGGATGGCTGAGTTGGACATCCTCCAGGATGACCTCCTCGTCGGTAAAGGTGGTCTTGACCCGAAAGGTCAGGGGAATGCCGGCCTTTTTGGCGAAAGGTGGCAACAGGATGGCGCTGGGAGTCAGATCGAGGCGGCCGTTCAGGGTCAATCCGCGGGGCCAGTGGCCGGCCAAAAGGAGGTTTCCCCGGGGAATGCCACCGGACAGGGGAAAATTTTTCGGCAGGGGCAGCCGTTGCAAATCGATGTTGGCCAGGGTTTCCAGGGTCAGGCGGACCGACCGTTCACCATCACGCCCCAGGGCACCCTTGATATCCAGGACCGGGGTGCCATCCTGATACAAGAAAAACTCCTTGATATCCAGGGAGGGTTTGCGATCCTGGAAACGCAGGATCGATTTTTGCCGCAGGGCCACATCCATGGTCGGACCGTTGTTTT
The DNA here is from genome assembly GCA_964344355.1 of uncultured Magnetococcales bacterium. Lineage (GTDB taxonomy): Bacteria > Pseudomonadota > Magnetococcia > Magnetococcales > CAYFNE01 > CAYFNE01. The sequence goes on along the minus strand of CAYFNE010000003.1, from coordinate 18,742 downwards.
CACCGGACATGGCCAACTTGTCCAGTTCCAGACGGGAGGTGGTTTGCAGCCCCGTGCTCAAAACCCCATGGAACAGTGTTGAAAAATATCCCCGGTCGGCATCGAGCCTGGGGAAAAAACTGGGCAGGGTCGAGGCCAGATGGGCCAGACGCATGGATTTGGCTTCCAGGCTCAACAACACCGGCATGTCCAAGGGGTCCAGGGAGTCGGGCAATGGTCCCACCTGACCGGTGACCGTGAACGGTACCGACTGGAAACGGGCCGATGCCGACACCGGTGAGGCCCGATTGGGCGACAGGGCGTGGATCCCGCCCTGGATACGGTCAAAGATCAGCGTGCGGCCTTCGGGATGTTCCCAGTCGAGAATGGTGAGGATGCCCCCCTGGATGGCGATGCGTCCCAAAGTCAGATCGGTCAGGCCCAGGCCGAGCTCCCGTTCCATCTTTTTGTCGCTCAACAGTGCGGTATCCTTGGCCCGGGCCAACAGTTTGGTGCCGCTGCGCTGGACGATGTTGATCTGGGGGGTGACCAGGGTGATGGAGGAAATTTTAAGCCGCGAGCGCAACAGGGGCAGCAGGGCGATGCGTACGCGAATTTTTTTGACCAGCAGCAGTGGCGGTTCCGCCGTATCCAGGGCATGCACCTCCAGGTCCTTGATTTCGATGGCGAGAAATCCACCGCTGGGGGTGAAATCCATGGCACCGAAGGAGACCGGATGTTCGGTGACGGTCTCCAGGATGTGGATGATCCGCGGACGGTATTGCTCCAGGTCCACCATCCCGATCAACAGGGGATAGAGAACCAGGGCCAGCAGGACCCCGGCGACGCCGATCAGGGATGCGCGGCCAAGGGTCATCCGTCCAGCTTGGTTTTGAGCAGTTGGTTGACCATGGCCGGATTGGCCTTGCCCCGGGTGGCCTTCATGACCTGTCCGACGAAAAAGCCCAACAGCTTGGTTTTGCCGCCCCGATATTCCGCCACCTTGTCGGCGTTGGCGGCGAGAATTTTATCCACCTCGCCCTCGATGGCGCCGGTGTCGGTGACCTGTTTCAAACCCCGGGTCTCGACGATCTCTTCCGGATCGCCCCCCTCTTCGAACAAAATGCCGAATACCTGTTTGGCGATCTTGCCGGAGATGGCGCCGGTTTGAATCATCGCCACCAGTTTACCGAGATTTTCCGCCGACACCGGGGCATCGGCGATCTCCAGCCCCTGTTTGTTGAGCCGGCCGAGGAGCTCCACGGTCACCCAGTTGGCCGCCGCCTTGGCATTGGCCTTGCCAGCCTTGGCGATGGTGTCGGCGACCCGTTCGAAATAACCGGCCAACTCCAGGCTGGCGGTCAGCACGCCGGCGTCATAATCGTTCAGCCCGTACTGTTTTTTGAACCGATCGGCCTTTTCGTCGGGCAACTCCGGCATGGTGGCGGCCACCTTTTCAATCCACTCTTCGCTCAAGACCAGCGGCGGCAGGTCCGGTTCTGGAAAATACCGGTAGTCGTGGGCCTCCTCCTTGCCGCGCATGGAACGGGACACCCCGGTGTCGGCATTGAACAACCGGGTCTCCTGCACCACCTGGCCGCCACCCTCGATGAGATCGATCTGCCGCTCCACCTCATAGTCGATGGCGCGCATGACGTTGCGGATGGAATTGAGATTTTTCAGTTCACAACGGGTGCCGAACGCCTTCTGGCCACGGGGGCGCACCGACACGTTGGCATCGCACCGGAAGGAACCCTGCTCCATGTTGCCGTCGCATACCTCCAGATAGCGGACGATGGCCCGGAGTTTTTTCAAATACTCCCCCGCCTCCTCCGCCGACCGCAGGTCCGGTTCCGAGACGATTTCCAGCAACGGCGTACCGGTGCGGTTCAGATCGACCCAGGAGGCGCCGGCGATTCCCTCGTGCAAACTTTTCCCGGCGTCCACCTCGATGTGGATGCGGGTGATGCCGATGCGTTTGCGTTTTCCAGCGGCGGGATCGATGAAGAGTTGCCCATGCTCAACAATGGGAAATTCGTACTGGGAAATCTGATAACCGGCCGGCAGGTCGGGGTAGAAATAATTTTTGCGCGCGAACTCGCTGAACCGTCGGATTTGGCCCTGGATGGCCAACCCGGTCTTGATGGACATGTCCACCACCCGTTGGTTGAGGATCGGCAGCACACCGGGAAAGCCGGAACAGACCGGACAGATCTGGGTGTTGGCCCCGGCCCCGAAACGGGTGGAGCAGCCGCAAAAAATTTTCGAATCGGTGCGCAGTTGCGCATGCACTTCCAGGCCGATGACGGTTTCGTAATGGGGATCGCCGTTCATGATCCAAGCTCCGGGGAGCGGTTGTGCCAGTCGGTGGCGCGTTGATAGGCATGACCGGCCCGCAACAGGCCGGACTCGTCCAGGGGGCGGGCGATGAGTTGCAGGCCGATGGGCAATCCCGCCTCGTCGAAACCGCAGGGCAGGGAGATGCCCGGCAGTCCGGCCAGATTGGCGTTGATGGTAAAAATATCCGACAGGAACATGCGGATCGGATCCTCGGTACGCTCACCGAGTTTGAACGCGGTATCCGGGCTGGTCGGGGTGAGGATCAGATCGACGTCGGCGAAGGCCCGGTTGAAATCATCGGCGATCAAACGCCGGACCTTTTGGGCCTTGCGGTAATAGGCGTCATAATAGCCGGCCGAGAGCACATAGGTGCCGAGCATGATGCGCCGTTTGACCTCGATGCCGAACCCTTCGGCCCGGGTGCGGAAATAGAGATCGGCCAGGTCCCGCGGTTGTTCGCAACGGTGTCCGAAACGGACGCCATCATATCGGGCCAGATTGGAGGAGGCCTCGGCCGGGGCGATGATATAGTAGGTCGGGATGGCATATTCGGTATGGGGCAGGGAGAGCGGAACCAACTCGGCGCCCAACTCCTGGAACACCTTTTTGCCCGCTTCCACGGCCCGGCGCACGCCGTCGGTGAGCCCGTCGGTAAAATATTCCCGGGGCAGACCGATGCGCAGACCGCGGATATCCCCGTCGAGTACGGCCGGGTAGTCGGGTACCGGCGCATCGATGGAGGTGGCATCCATGGGATCGTGCCCGGCCATCACCCGCAGCAACAGGGCGGCATCCTCGACCGTGCGGGTGATGGGACCGGCCTGGTCCAGGGAGGAGGCGAAGGCGATCATGCCGAACCGGGAGATGCGACCGTAGGTCGGTTTCAGGCCGGTGGTGCCGGTCAGGGCCGCCGGTTGGCGGATGGAGCCGCCGGTATCGGTGCCGATGGTGGCGCAGCCCAGACCGGCGGCGGTGGCGGCGGCGGAACCCCCGGAGGAACCACCGGGCGTCCGTTCATAATCCCAGGGATTTTTCACCGCCCCGAACCAGGAGGTTTCATTGGACGAGCCCATGGCGAACTCATCCATGTTGCATTTGCCGAGGATCACCGCCCCGGCGGCCTTGAGCCGGGCGCTGACCGTCGATTCGTAGGGCGGAACGAAATTGGCCAACATGCGTGAACCGCAGGTGGCGGGCATGTTTTGCACGCAAAACAGGTCCTTGATGCCCAACGGAACGCCGGTCAACGGTCCAGCCGCGCCCCGGGCGCGGACGGTATCGGCCTCGGCGGCGGCGGCCAGGGCCCCTTCGGCGTCAACATGCAGATAGGCGTTGATCCGCGGATTGAGGGTTTCGATCCGTTGCAGACAGGCCCGGGTCAGCTCGACGGCGGAAAAGGTTTTTCGTTCCAGACCCGCCAGGGCCCGGGCGATGGTCATTTGGGAAAGTTCCAAGGAACCGGACTCCCTTTATTCGATGATTTTGGGAACGCGAAAATGGCCTTGCTCGGTATCCGGCGCACCGGCCAGCAGGGCATCCCGCCGGTTTTCGTTGACCACCCGATCGGGACGCAGGGGAATTTTGATATCGACGGCATGGGTCATCGGTTTCACTTCATCGGTGGGCAACCGGTTGAGTTGGGCCATGAGATCGAGGATATTCGACAGTTGTCCGGTGAGGGTGGACAGCTCGGTTTCATCGATTTCGAGACGGGCCAGTTGAGCGACATGCTTGACGGTATCGGCCTGAATGGACATGATCGGGGGTACGCCTGTTGTGAATTGAACTCGGGATGGTGAAAAGTAGCAAGATCGATGCGGGGTATCAAGGCGGGGACAGCATGAACCGGAACCTATTTGTCTCATCGACGACTCCAACGACCCCACCAGCGGGGATGGAACCGGTCCCGGCGTTGACCGACCGGTGGGAAAAACCATGAGCAGTCTGCCGGATCTGGATTTCAGCCAACCGCCGCGTCAACCGGAAACGCCCCCCCTCTCCCCCGTTTCCGGCATGGTGGATCTGCTCAATGAAAATGTCGCCCGCATCGAAGCCCTGAAAATTCGCATCCTGGAAAACGAACGGATCGACTATGGCGAAAAACAGGGCATCCTCCAGGAGTTGGACATATTGCGCGGCGCCTTTCTGGAGGTCTCCGGCCGTCAGGGCCGGCAGGAGACCGGCGGCGGTATGGACTGGATGGGGGATCTGTCGGGCTCCTCGCCGTTGATTTTGGAAGGTATCCTTGGAAAAAGCAAAAAAATCAACCGACTGCTGAAAATCATCTCCAGAGTCGCCGCCACGCCGATGACGGTTTTGCTGGAGGGCGAAACCGGCAGCGGCAAGGAGTTGTTCGCCCGCATCATCCATCTGAACAGCGGACGGAAAAAATTTGTCGCCGTCAACTGCGGCGCCGTGCCGTCGGGTTTGATCGAATCGGAGTTGTTCGGTCATGTCAAAGGGGCCTTCACCGGCGCCACCTCCGACCGCAAGGGCAAGTTCGAGGAGGCCAACGGCGGCACCATTTTTCTCGATGAAATCGGCGACCTGGAGCTGTTGGCCCAGGTCAAGCTGTTGCGCGTTCTGGAACAGGGTGAACTGCAACGGGTCGGATCGGATGTGTTTCAACGGGTCAACATCCGTGTCATCGCCGCCACCAACCGCAACCTCGAAGAGATGGTCGCCAACGGCCGTTTCCGGGAAGATCTGATCTATCGCCTGGGGGTCTGCCCCCTGTTCATCCCCCCCTTGCGCGAACGCCGGGATGAAATTGAATTTTTGCTGGAGCTTTTTTTCGAGGAGATGTCCGAAGGGATCGGCCGTCCCAAGCCGAAGTTGGACTCCTCCTTGCGTACCTTCCTGCTGAAGGAATATGATTACCCCGGAAATATCAGGGAGTTGAAAAATATCGCCCAATATATCGCCAGCATCGCCGGCCATGAACCCCTGGTCCTGGAGGACCTGCCGGACCGATATCATCGACGCATGAAAAATCGGACCGCCATTGAATCGGCACCGGAAAACGGCCCGGAGGAGGCGCCCCCGGCGGCTACCTGGTCCTCGGCCCGCCAGGGTGTGGAGCGGGAATTGTTGATCCGTTCCCTGGAAAAACATGAAGGCAGTGTCGGCAAGGTCAGCGCCGAAACCGGCCTTTCCCGGGCGCGGGTGTACCAATTGTTGAAACAGTTCGATCTGAAACCACGCGATTTCAGATAGGTCGGTCGCTTGTAATCGCCCTCGACCCATGGGGGGCGATGAACGGTGAAACAGTCAACGCGCTGGTTTTTTTGGGGGGGAATCCCAATGGAAATGCAGGACATTCTGACCTATGTGCAGGGCAAGAAGATCACCGTCAACGCGGTGGTGGACCATCTGAAGGTCAGCGGCGTTTTCAGGAACACCATCTATCGCCTCATTGAAATCGAAGTCATTCACATCCAGTGCCGGGAGATGGGCGTGACGGTTTCCGAGGAGGAACTGGAGACCACCGTCGAAGAACGAAGGCGCTATCTGGGATTGAGTGGCGCCCGCAACATGAGCGACCATTGCCGCCGTCACGGCATCACCCTCGATCAGTGGAAAGAGGCGATCCGCGATGAACTGTTGCGCAACAAACTCAAGGAGGCGCTCTGTACCGATGCGGCGGTGAAAGATTATTTCGAAAAAAATTGCGAGGCCCTGCGCATGCTTTGTCTCGGCCGCATCGTCTGCAAGGAACGGGAACTGGCCGAACAGATCCTGAAGCAAATCCGCAATGGCGAAGGGGATTTTTCCTTTTATGCCCGCAAACACTCCCTGGAACACAGCAGCCGTATCGCGGGCGGCCATTTGGGTTGTTTCAAGCGCGGCATGCTGCCACCGGAGGTGGAACAGGATCTCTTCGCCGCCCAGACCGGTGAAATCACCGGTCCCTACTCGCAAAATGGTTATTGGGCCATCTATCGGGTAGCTGAAATCATCCGGGGTGAACTGAACGAAGCCACCCGCAGCCATATCGCCAACAAAATGTTTTCCGAGTGGTTGCACCGGGGCGTCATGACCGTTCGGCCCTGATTTTTTTCAACAGGTAACCACTTCGATCACCGATCCGGCCCATTCAACAACCACCCTATCCCAGGAACCGTTTGACCCGCGGCATGAAATCATAGCGGGTGAAGGGTTTGGTGACAAAATCGTTGGCCCCCATCTGAAAGGCCTTTTCGCGGGTGGCGATGGTTTCGTCACCGGTGACGAGGATGGTGGGAATATCTCGGGTGGCGGGGTCTTCGCGCAAATTTTTCAACAGGTCGAAACCGTCCATGACCGGCATTTTCACATCGCAGATCACCAGATGGTGCTCCTGTTCCCGCAACATGGCCAGGGCGGTGGGACCGTCGGGGGCCTCGCAGACCGAAACCTGCTCCTTGCGCAGGTGGATTCGCAGCAGATCGCGAAAGACCGGATCATCATCCACCAGCAACACGCGGGGAAAGGTCACCGGCAGGCGGGCGTAGAAGGTACTGCCCTTGCCCTCCCCCGACGTCATGGTGAGGCTGCCGCCGTGGGCCTTCATCAACTCCAGGCTGAAAGGCAGGCCGAAACCGGTGCCCCGTTCACCGGCGGTGCCGACGATGCTGGTCTTTTCCTCCAGTAAAAAAATTTTTTCCTGGTATTTTTTTCGGATGCCGATGCCGGTATCGGCCACCGCCAGGGTGGCCGGTTCATCGTCGGGCTGATACAGGGTCACCCGACCGCCTTTGTGGCAAAACTTGATGGCGTTGGAGAGCAGATTTTGCAACACCTCGCCGATCAAACCGGGATCGGCGTAGAGCCGGGCGGTTTCCGGCACCCGGTTTTCGATGCGGATGCCCTTTTTGACCGCCAGGGGGGTGATGTTGTCGATGATCTGCTCCGTTAAAAAACGGGCGTTGACGAAACGGCTTTTGGGGCTGATCTTACCGGTTTTGATACGGCTGATATCGAGAATTTCATCGATCATCCGCACCATGCGCTGGGAGGTTTCCACCACCCAGTCCAAAAACTGTTTCTGCTTTTTGTTCAGCGGATTTTTTTTGTCGTTGCCCAGCAGCTCCAGAAAACCGAGGATGGTGGTGAAGGGACCGCGCAGGTCGTGGGCCACCAGGGAGACGAACTTGTCCTTCAACTGGGTGGCCCGTTCCGCCTCCTCCTTGGCCCGGCGCAGTTCGTCGGTGCGTTCGCGTACCCGATCCTCCAACCCCTCCTTGGCCTCCTGCAGGGCCATCATGGCCTCGCGCAGGGCGCGGGCGGTGAGCCGTTTTTCCAGGGTGTTGCGCAACACGCGGTTGATGTTGTCGAGGTTGAGGTCGTTTTTGTGCAGATAGTCATCGGCGCCGGTGCGCAACGCCTCCAACAGGGCTTCATCGCCGGTGGTGCCGGTGAACAGAATGAATCCGGCCTCACAGCCGGCCCCGCGCAACCGGCCGATGAGATCGGTACCGGTTTCACCGCGCAGACGATAATCGACGAAAATCACATCCGGCCCGGCGGGTCCACACTGAAAATTTTTCTCCATCGCCTCCTCACCGGTGGCGCAGGCCATGGTGGTGATGCGCCAGCGGCGCACTTTCTCCAACAACCGCGCCAACAGCATCCGCTCAACGGGATTGTCATCGACGATCAAAATATGAAGGGTTTCGTCGGCCATGGATCAGGATTGAAATCGGGGAAATGGGAGGCGCGTCCCTGCGGAGGATACACAGAAAAAAGGTTTGGGAAAACAGGTTTTTTGCCCTGATTTTCGGTAATCGGGGAAAGAGGGGCCGGTTTTCATCGGCGGGCCGTTCGTTTCGCCGAAAACGGCCCGCCGATCGATCATTTGGTAAAATTGGCCCGCAGGTGCAGGATCAATTTCCAGATTTCATCATGGCTGAGGTTGAAGCGGGTACCCGGACCGTGGGCCGGCATTTCGGTGCCGGGACTGCCGTTTTCGATGATCCAGAACAGTTGGCCATCGGTGCGGGTTTTGAGATAACCGGGTTTGCTGAAGGCGGCCGGATGGGTGGTCAGCTCATCGACACGCGGACCGTGGCCGTCGCCGTCGACACCGTGGCACTTTTTGCATTTGCTCTTGTAGAGTCGCGCCGCCCGCCGCACCGAGCGTTTGTCCAACTCTTCCAGGGACAAGGGATTTTTCAACGCCAGATAGTCCGGCGGCGCATCGGGGATTTGATGGGTCGGTTTTTCATGCGCCCGGGCGCTGACGGCCATGAACAGGCCCAGGATCATTATCAAGCCCACTCTTTTTTTCATCGTATTCCTCCTTTTTCTTCCAATCCCAAACTGAAAATCGATATGCAGGGATAGACATCTTAACAGAGATGAAATTCCCGGAAAATAATTCATTTGGTCGCCAGCACGGGAATTCGATCGGCTGAACACGGTTCCCCGGCCATAAGTCTTCACGTATCCTGGCAGACTCCCACAACGTTCGACGCGACAGGCGCCGCCCCATGACCCCCATCACCCTGGCCGACATCGATACATCCACCCGTGTTCGCCTGCACCTGTTGACGGCGACGGCGGTTTTTTTTCTCGGCTTTTACGGCAAGGTGGTCTGTCCGTTCATCGACACCCTCTCCCTGCCACGCATCATCGCCGGGTTGACGGCGGTGTGGATTGTTCAGGTCGGCGTCCGGGAGTGGCTCTATCAGCGGTTTCCCGCACCGGTGCGACCGGTCACCCTGGCCCGGCACGGTTTTTTTCTCTCGGTGCTCTCCTGGCTGTTGGCCGGGGTGGCCGGGTCGATCCTGCATGGGGTTTTCTACCCTGATTTTCACTGGTCGAGCCATTTGAAACTGTTGTCCGGTTATTGGGGACTGGGGGCCGGCATTCTTTCCCAGCTGGAATATGTGTTGCTGGAGGAAAAAGTTCGCCAACTGCAAAAAACCGGCGCCGGCCCGGTCCTGGAACGGATCGCCAGTCGCCTGATGGAGGGATTTTTCCTGTTCACCCTGATCCCGGTGATGATGATGTCGTTGATGAGTTTTCGCTTCGTCTACGAGGGATTCACCGATCGGGCCGCCGCCTTCGAGGTGTTGTTCCTGGGGGTTTGTTTCCTGGTGGCCAGCTTGCTGGTGTCGCGCCGGTATGGTCTCTCCCTGAAAAAGGATTGTGATCGTCTCCTGGAAACGGTGGAGCGGGTCGGCGAAGGGGATTTTCAACGGTCGGTGGATGCCAGCCGTGGCGATGAACTGGGCCGGGTGGCCGGCGGCATCAACGGCATGATCCAGGGGTTGGCGCAACGGGAACGCATCCGCGACGCCTTCGGCCGGTTCGTCAACCCCGAGGTGGCCGATTCGTTCATTCGATCCTATGGCGATGGCCAACAAACGATCAAAATGGGCGGCCAACGCCGCGAGGTGGCGGTATTGATCGCCGATCTGCGCAACTTTACCCCGCTGTCGGAAACCATGCCCCCGGAAGCGTTGACCGATCTGCTGAACGCCTATTTCCAGGAGATGGTGACCGCCATCCAACAGCATGGCGGCATGGTCGATAAATTTATCGGCGACGCCATCATGGCGGTTTTCGGCCTGTCCGACGACCGAAAAAACCCCGCCGCCGACGCCGTAACCGCCGCCCTGGCCATGCGCCAACGGTTGGCGACCTTGAACCAAACCCGAATGGCGCGGGGAGAGCCTCCCCTGGATAACGGCATCGGCATCCACTACGGCGAGGTGGTAGCCGGTTACATCGGCGCCCCCAACCGTCTGGAATTCACCGTCATCGGCCACACCGTCAACGTGGCGGCACGGATCGAAAACCACTGCAAGGCGCCGAATCCGGCGATTCTTTTCAGTGGAGAAGTCGCTGCCCGGGTTCAGAAACGCTATCCGGTCAAAGAGTTGGACGATGTGGCGTTGAAAGGCGTCACGGAACGGATGGCGTTGTTTTCGTTGGTAGCATGACTGTGCTGAATGGTTCTCGAATGTAATGTCGACTTCGTTGAGTTCGACGAGCCCGGTTGCCACCCTGAGGGCGGGTTTCTATATGCCATTCCCCCGTAGGAATTGACTTGACTATTGAAATTTCACCCATGTTCCCTACCCCGGCCCCCACCCCAAGACATCCGCCAATTCAAAATCGCCAATGTGTACCGAATCCGGGAACGGTCGGGCTGCAAACCCATCCATGTCGACAGGATAAATTATGAGTTTTGAAAAGTTGCCTTGCAGGTTTTGCTGATAACGGATAGTCTTCAATTTTAAAACTTTTCAACTGTCCATATCTCCCCCGGGGGGTGCATGACCCGAAGAGGCCTCCTGAACCTGATTTTGACCCTGACCCTGGTTACCCTCATCGGTTGTGGTGGCGGGGGTGGTGGGGGCGGTGACGGCACCGTTTCCACCACCAGCACGGACGGAAGTTCCAGCACCGATAACAGTGATCAAGACGCCACCTCCGGAATCAGCATCGGCGGCTCGGTGATCGAAGGGGCGGTGACCGGGACCGCGATCACCGTGTTCGATGCCGACGGCGATACCGTCGCCAGCGGTCGATCCGGTGATGACGCCTCCTACCGCCTTGAAATCCCGACTGGAACTGTTTTTCCCATTGAAATTCACGCCTCCGGCGGCACCGATCGGGTGACCGGGGAGACTCTGGCGGTCACCCTTTCGTCGATATTGACCGACGACAGCCGGACCACGGCCAATATTTCCACCATCACCACCCTGATAACCGGCGCCGCCAAGAGCAAGGCCGGCGGTCGTCTGGACCAAGTGGTCGGGAGTGATGTCGATGCCATTCGCGAGACGGTATTGTTGAACTTCGGCTTCGGCATCGATGGGGAGGATACCGCCATCGATCCCATCACCTCCCCTCTCACCGCCGACAATATCGCCTCCTACACCAAATCATCCGAGGCCGTCGGTGAGGTGGTGCGGCGGGTGGCGGGTACCGACAGCCGTGACCAAACCCGGGTGTTCAACCTGATCGGTGAGGATTTGGCCGATGGCAACCTGGACGGCAAGGCCAACGGGAGTGATCTGACCGGCGCCATGCCCGACGGACAGAGCGCCAACACCCTGTTGGCGACCATCAACCTGCAAAATGCCGTGGTGGTGGCGGAGGTCATCAACAACACCTTGCGGGTGACCAAAAACAACGGCGACAGGATGACCGCCGATGCGGTCAAGAGTGGTCTCGGGGATTCCATCAACCGGGTGGTACCGATCCTTGACAACCAGGCGGCGGCCGACGAACTGGCCAATACCCGGGTTTCCGAAACCTTGAAAAAACAGGCGGTAGCCATGGTCGAGGCCAGTCTCGGTCTCGAAAACCCCACCGGCACCGACTCCCCCCTCAACGCGCTGATGATCTCTTTCAACAATCTGGCGCCCGGCGAGGTGGCCGCCGGACAGTTGAGTGAGGGTGTGGTCATCCAGCAGGCCGATCATGTCGATATCCTGGTCGGTAGCCTCAAAAAGGGCGCCATCAGCGATGAGTCGATTCAGGCCGCCAACAATCGGCCACCCATGGTGGAGGCGGCCCAGTTCCACACCACGGTTAACCAGGCGGTCAGCGGCACTCTGGCCGGTACCGATTTCAACGGCGACACCCTGACCTTCGCCCAACAGAACGGACAGGGTGGGCTGGACAAGGGGAGCGTGGTCATCCATGGCGATGGCTCTTTCACCTACACCCCCGCCACCGATGCCAGCGGCACGGATTTTTTCCTCTATCGGGCCAACGATGGCTCCACCGATTCCAATGCTGCCAAGGTGACCATCATCATCGCCGCCGACGGTACGGAAAACCTGGCCCCGGTGGCCAACGATCTTTCATTCGAAATGTTAAACGGTGAGACCATCAGCGGTCGGCTGGCGGCTACGGATCCGGAAGACGCCCCCCTCACCTACGCCCTCGGTGACGAGCCCACCCTGGGCACGGTGATCCTCACCGACGCCGGCAAGGGTCTGTTTGAATACACCACCCGGCAAGACACCACCGGTGCCGATTCATTCACCTATACCGTCAACGACGGGGATAAAACCTCCGAAGCCGCCACCGTCCATCTGTCGATCCGGTTCATTGACAGGGATGGCGATGGCATTTCCGACAACCTGGACAACTGTCCCGCCCTGGCCAATCCGGATCAGGCCGATGACGATGGGGATGGCAGTGGCGATCTGTGTGATGTCGATGCTGGCGATCCACCGCCCCAGGACAACGGCGGTACCACCCCCTTGGACGACGATGGTACCACCCCCCTGGACGACGATGGTACCACCCCCCTGGACGACGATGGTACCACCCCCCTGGACAACAGCGGTACCACCCAGACCCTCACCCGCATCGTCGAAGATGAAACCGACAACGAGGGTACATCGATCGCCACCTTACTGACGGGCACCGCCCGAGGTATGGCCATCGTCGGTCAGGAGTCGGACCATGGAACCTGGGAATACCGGACGGAGGAGGAGCCGAGCTGGCGCACCCTGACCAACCTGTCCGGTTATTCGGCCACGCTGCTGGCCACCACGCCCGGAACCCGGATTCGATTCATTCCCGACACCCATTTTTTTGGCACGGTTGCACTCCATGTTCGGGAGTGGGATCGCCGTTTTGGCGAACCGGGAGAGACCGGCGTGGACCTCCTGGCCCGGGGCGGAAAGGCGGCGCTCGAAAAACCGGTCCAACGGTTGGAACTCACCGTCGAACCGGACAATGATCCACCCGTGGCCCGGGATAAAACAGTCCATGCCAACGTCGGCAGAGAGACCGAGGGGATGTTGATGGCGCTGGATGTGGACGGCGATGAATTGACCTTCAACATCGTCGAGCAAGGTTCCAAGGGCCAGGTGACCCTGCGGGATCCCCATTCCGGTTGGTTCGTCTATCGGGCCGATGATCTGGAATCCACGGCGGTGGACCAGTTCACATTTCAGGTCAGCGACGGCGCCGCCCTTTCCAACATCGCCAAGGTTACGGTCGTCGTTCAAACCGATTTCAAGACCACCGAAGGCGAGTCGATCGAAGGGACGTTGCCGGTCTCAACGCCTCTGCCCGACGGTCAACAATTTCATATCCTCCAAAATGGGTTCAAAGGCCGGGTCACGCTGCGGGATGCCGACGCGGGCACGTTCACCTATACCCCGGAGGCCGACGCCTTCGGCATGGACCATTTTACCTATAACATCGGCGATGAACCGGGTGAGGAGCCGCCGGCAACGGTGTTCTTATCAATCGCGCCGGTAAACGATCCACCGGTGGCAACCGACGGCGACGCCACCACCCTGGAGGGGCAGGCCCATGTCGGCTCCCTCCCCGGCCAGGATGTGGATGGGGATCGACTGACCTATGCCATCGTCAGCGGTGGTACCCTGGGCGATGTGGAAATCATCGATGAAAACCGCGGTACATTCCGCTACACCCCGGCGCCGGGCGCCAGTGGCAACGATTCATTCACCTGGCGGGTCAGTGATGGCACCGTGACGTCCGAACCGGCGACGATGACCGTCACCATCGAGGGGGTGAACGATGTCCCGGAGATCGCCGACCCGGCGGTATCCACCACCCTTCACCGTTTGCGGGATGGTTTGATCGCCCACTATCCCTTTTCCGGCCATGCGCGGGATATCAGCGGCAACGACTATCACGGCACCATCCAGGGTGCTTCCCCGGCTGCCGATCGGGAAAATATCGACAACGAAGCGTATCAGTTCGATGGACGGGATGATCATATCGCCCTGCCGAGTCCATCCACCGGTGGCGGGGATGCAACGGTGGCTTTTTGGCTGACGTTTCAATCCATGCGTGACCAGGTGATCTACGCCACCACCTGTGATACCGATGCCACTGGTGGGGTGGTGCTGGGTTTGAACAACAACCGGCTCCACCTTGAATCCGGCCCCGATTGTTCTCTACTGGGATTGTCCGGGGAAACGAACGCGGACCCGGGGTCCAGTCCACTGCGTCCCGGCCATTGGTATCATGTCGCCGCCGTTCTGTCGGCGGATCGATATCGTTCCCTTTATATCAATGGCATGCGGGTAGCGCACGAAACCGATGCCATTTCCGTCATCGATCCCGATCATCTGCCCCTGCTGGGGACGGATCTCCGGGATCCCGGACTGGCCAGCCCTTTTCATGGCGCCCTGGATGAGGTGCGTCTGTACGACCGCGCCCTGTCGGCGGCGGAAATCGACGGTTTGTATCGCGATCGGCCGGAGACCGCCTTCATCGTTGCCGATCGGGCCGATTTTTTCGGCACCCTGAATGCCAGCGATGCCGACGGCGACACCCTGGTTTTCCATCTGCGGGGAGGGGCCGCCAAGGGCACGGTGGAAATCACCGATGCGGCCACGGGCGCTTTTCGCTACACGCCGCACGAAAACAGCCGTGGCGCCGACCGGTTCCATTTCCAGGTCGACGACGGTCAATCCGTGTCGGAGGTGGCAACCGTTCATCTGGAGGTGGTACCGACCGGGGAACGGCAATCCCCGGCCACGGAAGCAATGGTCACCCATGCCGATGACGCCTGGAAATCGCTCTGGGTGGGCGGTACGCAAGGTTTGTTGAAACTGTCCACCGTCGATGGTTCGATCCTGTTGGAAAATGAGACGATCCCCGCCATCAAGACGGTAGCGGTGGATGATCGGCGGGCAACCGTCTGGAGTTTTGGCGGTGGCAACCTGTCCGCCGTCGATTTTTCCGGAACAGTACGTTTCACCCGCGATCTGACGGTGGATGAGGAGATAGCGGAACTGGCCGATGATCAACCCCGTTTGCTGGTCAAGCCGGACGATGGCGGGGTCTGGCTGGTTTCCGGGGCCGTTTTGCATCGGTTCGACCGCCAGGGAAACCTGGTGGACGCCCTCGACCTGGCGCAAAAGGTATTGGCGGCGGCCTGGGATGAATCCCGTTCCCGGATCTGGGTGGCCACCCACAAACGGGTTGCGGCATTCGATCTCCAGGGTCAAGAAACGGCCAGCATTGCCCTTGGCGGCAAGGAGCGTCTCATCGACATCGCTTTCGACGCGGATCGGGACCGTTTATGGCTGGCCTTGAAAACCCGGCAGGTACGAATTTATGACGGGGATGGCATGCTGCACCATCAATGGTCTTTCGATGGCACCGATGCCATCAAACGGTTGATCCCCGACGCCGCCGGCGGTGCCTGGTTCATCAGCAAAAAGGAGGTGGTGCGCCTGGATGAAACGGGGACCATGCGCTGGAGATCCGACCCTTTTACCAGCAACCAGGGTCAAATCATGGACCTGGTGGCCGATTGGCCGCAGACGGAAGAACTCTGGGTGGCCGCCTTCAAGGCGTTGCGGCGGTTGGATGCCGATGGCAATCCGACCGATGTGTTGGATTTTTCCAATGAAAATCGGCGCATTCGTTCGACGGCCCTGTATGTCGATACCATCCCCCCCACCCTGTCCATCGTCTCACCGGAGATGAACGCCTACATCAATCAGGAAACGCCGCGTATCGATCTGGCCCACAGCGATGTGGGCAGCGGCGTGGATCTCTCTTCCCTGACCCTGACCGTCGATGGAACGGAGTGGCCATTTTTTTGTACGGCTCGGATCGATGGCGCCGGCTGCACCCTTTTGCAACCGTTGTCCGACGGCGAGACCGTCCTTGAAGTACGGGTAGGGGATCATGCCGGCAATCGGTCCAACCCCGCCAGCGTCACCTTCACGGTGGATACCGTGCCTCCGGTCATTACCCTGGAACATCCCGTGGACGGGTGGATCGGCAACCAGTCCCTGTTGACGGTCCGGGGCACCGTCAGCGAAGCCGCCGACATGAACTTGAACGGTTCACCGCTGACGGTGATGCTCAACGCCTTCAGTGGTGAATTTCAGCTCGTGGAAGGGGAAAATCGTCTCGAACTCACCGCCCTGGACTGGGCGGGCAATTTGGCGTCGATGGTTTTTCACGTCACCTTGGACAGCCTGCCGCCGCCCATTCCGGTCCGGGAACGGATCGTCATCGGTGACATCGACGATGAGGGCCGGGTGACGGTGACCGGAGCGGCGGGGGCGGTCGAGGCCGGCGCCCTGGTGCGGATCGTCAATAACCGTTCCGGGGATCCGTTCCAGGAGAGCGCCTCCGACGCCGGTGAATTCACGGTGCGGGCACTGGCGGAGCCCGGGGATCTCCTCACCTTGACCGCCACGGACGCCGCCGGCAATGACAGCGAGGGGATCAGCCTGACGGTTGCGACAACAACCACCGGGGTGCCGCCCGATCCAAAAACGGTGGCGTCGGAGGTGGATGCCACCCTGCCCACCGCCCTGTTGCAGGCCACGGCCTTTCTCTACGCCGGCCCCAACCCCATCCAGACCGGGGTGGCGCCCGGCGCCATCGAGGGCCGGCGGGTGGCGGTTTTGCGGGGTCAGGTGATCGACCGGCAAGGGACGCCCTTGCCGGGAGCGATTATTTCAATAGTAAACCATCCGGAGTTGGGACAAACGATCAGCCGTGCTGACGGTCTGTTCGACATGGCCGTCAATGGTGGTGGCAATCTCACCGTTCGCTATGAAAAACCGGATTATCTGCCGGTACAGCGAAAAATCAACACCCCCTGGCGGGATTATGAATGGTTGCCGACGGTGGCCATGATCCAGTTGGACAGCAAGGTCACCACCATTGATTTGACGGCGGCCACGGCGACCCGGGTTGCTCAGGGTTCGGTGGTAGCGGACGATGATGGTCAGAGACGGACGACGATCCTGTTCCCGGCCGATGTCGAGGCGACGATGATCTTGCCGGACGGCAGCAACCAACCGTTGACCACCCTTTCGGTCCGCGCCACCGAATATACCGTCGGCGTCAATGGTCCCAAGGCGATGCCGGGTCCGCTGCCGGGCACCAGCGGTTATACCTATGCCGTGGAGTTGAGCGTTGATGAGGCCCTGGCGGCGGGCGCCAAAGAGGTCCGGTTCAGCCGTGCCCTGCCGGTATATGTGGATAATTTTCTCGGTTTCCCGGTAGGAGGGGTGGTCCCCGTTGGTTATTATGATGGTGAAAAGTCGGCCTGGATCCCATCGGACAACGGTCGGGTGGTAAAAATTTTGTCCATCACCGATGGTTTGGCGGCGATGGACCTGGACGGCAGTGGCCAACCGGCGGATGCCGCGGCCCTGGCGGCCCTGGGCATCACCGATGAGGAACGCCGGCATCTGGCCGGATTGTACCAACCGGATCAAACGTTTTGGCGGGTGCCGATCTCCCATTTTTCACCCTGGGACTGCAACTGGCCCTATGGCCCCCCGGCCACCGCCCGGCCACCCCGCATCTCCAAACCGGTGGTTGAAAAAAATCTGGACGATCCCGCCATCCGCTGCGGTTCCATCATCGAATGCCAAAACCAGGTCCTGGGCGAGTCGGTGCCGGTCGTCGGTACCCCTTTCACCCTGAACTACAAGAGCGACCGGGTACCGGGCCGCCAGGCGGCCAACCATTTGGAACTGACCTTGAGTGGCGACACCATCTCCGAGGATCTGAAACGGATCGATCTGGAAATTTTTGTTGCCGGTAGAAAGGTGGTCGAATCCTTTTCCCCGGCAGCCAACCTGAAACACACCTTCATCTGGGATGGCAAGGATGCCTATGGCCGAACCCTGCTGGGTCGACAACCGGTTCAAGTACGGGTGGGGCATGTGTATCAAGGTGTCTATTATGAGCCGGACGATTCTGACAGAAGTTTCGGTATTCCTACCGGTATACCCATCACCGGATCCCGGGCACGGCAAGAAGTCACTCTTTGGGATGAATGGCAAGATAGCATTTCCACCATGGATATCCGCTCCCAAGGATTCGGAGGTTGGACACTTTCCGGTCATCACCTTTACGATATGAACGGTCGTACTCTGATCATGGGAGAGGGTAGCCAACGTAGTGCGGATAATATCAATGCGGTTATTACAACTTTTGCTGGTACGGGAAAAATATATGGCGGCGGCAGTGACGGTGACTTGGCAAGTGAGGTTTCGATTAAACAACCTCGAAGTTTAGACATGGACGCGAAAGGTAGTCTATATTTTATTGAGGGAGTCGTTGTGCGAAGGGTGGCTCCTGATGGCGTGATCAGCACCGTTGCCGGAGGTGGAGACATTGCAGATAAAAACTACAATGGCCCTGCAACTAATGTGCGTCTTCTTCCTCGAAAAATTTTCGTTACGGATGACGGGTATCTTTACATATTGTCCGGCGGTTATTATGTCACCAGCAGTCAAGTTTCACCACCAGCTATATTTAAGGTTGACCAGGAAGGTAATATTTCGACTGTCGTGAAGGGAGATTTACTTCGCTATGTAAATCATTTCGCCGCAAACCCAGACGGGGAGATATATATATTTATCTCACCATTTTCACTGGTAAGAAAACCTGCAACATGGGTATCCGGTTGCCTCAGGCTAAAACAACCTGAAAAACTTCCAGAATA
>CAYFNE010000002.1:0-127042 GCA_964344355.1 uncultured Magnetococcales bacterium | reverse complement strand
AGAGAAAATCTACACTTTAACGTACGTTAGGTCAAATGGACGCACCACCCAAAATCCTCAGACATTTTTCTCAATAAATCTAAAATCACTGAAGGAAAACGGCGACCAGGGTCAGTTGTCTTTGATATTGAAGAAGCAACTGGAATAGCTAGGTCGGTTTTGTTTCCGCTCAGAGCATCGATTGCTGCTATTTCTCTTCCTTTTTCCACAGTATAATCACGCACCTCATTCTTTTTCCTTTTCTCTCCCTGATGCTTCCTGATGTATTCGTCAAGATCTTTGTTTTTCCATTCAGTTGTTTTCAGGACCTCCTCAACTTCTGGAAGATACCCTTCATGAATCAAATGTTCTTCAATTTTTTTACCATTTGGTAAAATAAAAATATTATCACACCCACCGGCATCACCAATCCCGGCTTTTGCCAGCCCCTTATTTAATGTATCAATTGGTCCTTTCTCACCATCTGAGAAGACATACCACTTGATATCAAGATTATTAGCGAGCCATATGAGCGGAAAATAGTCTGTACCACCTACTGGGACAAAATTAAAGCCAAGCTCATGAACGGTGCTTCCCCAAAAAGCCTTAGCATAAACAGGTAAGGAAAGCTCTTCTGTTGGACCTTCAAAAAAAACTAGCGCACGGCAGAAGAGTAAATCACCACGTGTTTGAATTATTTGATGTTCAAGCTTTCTTTTGTCGTCTGGCTGTAGGCTGGAGGTGTCCAGCCTTGAAACAATAGATTGACTTCCTTGCTTTTGAAAAAGGCGCAATTCATCCAAACTGGCTTGCCCTGCAAAATATGGCGAGTGGGTGCTGATGATTCGTTGACCAAGGATCTTTTTGATTTGGCTGAACAAGGACCGTTGGGCTTGAGGGTGAAGATGTGCCTCCGGTTCCTCAAGAGCCAGGACTGTGTGAATTTGATCGTTTTTCTGCTTGGCTGTCTCTCTCTTCCATGATGCAAAAGCCCGAAATACCAAAATAGAAGCCAAGCTTCTTGTTCCCATACCATGACGAGACAACGGAAAAGATTGGGCGTCCTTTGTTGCAAATGTGATATCCACTCCCTTCGAGAGGTCCCGTAATCGCCTTGCTATCGGCGTAATATCGATTCCTGTTTGTTCAGCTGTCACCACACTATCCATGCTGACGAGGTGGTCTCGCAAGTGGTGTAAAACATCACTATTATCAACAATCTGCTGGTTTAATTCACTTAGAGTACGCTCAAAATCTGCCACCTTGTCATCCGGCAACCCAAGATCGTTTGTGAGTCGTCGCCAGAATGATCCTCTGGAACGCAAGTCCTCTTCAATGTCTCTTTGGGCATCCATATAGTGTAGAGAAATAGGTTCCAAGTCGGCTGAAGAGACACCATCCTTTACATCAGCGACTAGCCAGTCATCTGAAAATGATTTCCATTCCTTCAAAAATTTTCGCTCAATGCGATACTCTCCATGTGTACTGCTCCAAACCTGCATGGTTCGAAATCCGACAAAATCATTTTGGTCGTCATCCTGGGAAATGCCCTCACCCCAGAGGGTTGTCCAAAAACTGCCAGCTGGGAAACTCTCAAGTATCTGTCCATCAGAGCGGTATGGCTTAACGAGGAGATCTATGACAGCCTTGCGCTCAAGTGGGATGTCTGTCTCATCGACCTTAAGATGAATATCATCCTTGCCCAACATGCTTCGACCAGCACCAATGGCTGCATAAAGAGCATCCAGAAAGCTGGTTTTGCCTGAATTGTTGGCTCCAACCAAAACGGTAAGGTCGTCCAGGGAGACCTCGACATTTTCCAGTGAACGGAAATTCGAAATGCGGACCGTGGTGATCATGACACCACAATCCGGGTTGTTTTGTGTTGGTTGATTGCAAGCAGTAGCAGCTGCGTCTATTTGTTGTGAAGTCGTCATATCGCTTTCATCCTCACTACCGCCACATTCGGTAAAAACTGTTTCTATTCACGATATTGGTAGACATTGTTCTCTAATTGTTTTAAATGGGATCAATCATCCATATTTACCGCTTGTTAAGGTGTAAAATGGTCTTTCTGGTCAGATAAACCATAAACCGTAGCAAGCCGAAAGGTTCGGAATATCCAGTTTTATCCTGCAAAAGCAAATACCTATGGTATGGCGGGATTGTGTCCCCGCCGGAATGGCCCGGGACATTGGCAGGGGCGTAACCCCGCCCTACCGATTCAGAAAACTGTCAAGAAGGAAATCTGGAATCTGACCGGTCCCTTTCCAACTACATAAAACCGGGCGGATCCACATGCCCCAAGGCGACATGTTTTTCCGCCGTGGCCTTTTTGCGGCGGTCCTGCCAGAGCAGGGCCTCCTGGCGCAGGGTGGTGAGCTGCTGGTTCAGATCGTCGCGCTCGCGGCCGGGGGGGAGGTGTTTCAGGCGGGTTTTGAGGTCGTTGGCCCGTTCGCGCAGTTTGCGGATTTCCGCCAGGGCGTCGAGTTCCTGTTGCGAAATGGCATCCTGGGTGGAACAGGATTTGGCGCCGATGACGAAATCGGGGCCGGTTTTGGCCTGCACCACCGGGATGGAAATCAATTTTCTGATCGGTTTCATGGTGAAACCTCTTTTTAGAAACGATCCAGCATCTCCTGGTTGACACGAATGCCCGCCGCTTTCCAGAGACCGTTGAGCCAGGCGGTCAGCTGTTCGTGGCCGAGGCTTTCCAACAGCTTCGGGCTCAACCGTTCAGCCACCTTGTCCAGTTCTTTCATGTCCGCCGCCTGGATCTCCTTGAGACGCACCACCTTGAAGGC
This sequence comes from uncultured Magnetococcales bacterium, assembly GCA_964344355.1. Lineage (GTDB taxonomy): Bacteria > Pseudomonadota > Magnetococcia > Magnetococcales > CAYFNE01 > CAYFNE01. The sequence continues at coordinate 124,259 of CAYFNE010000002.1, read as the reverse complement.
CGTGGCCTCCTCGATCACCTGCGGATGGTCCGGTTTGTCCAGTTTCAGCTTGAAGGCCGCCGCCCGAACCGGCGGGGTGGCCCCCTTTTGATTGCCGTTGCGGGTAAAAGGTTTCAAGGTTTCCGCAACCATTTTATCGTGGATTTTGGCCGCCTCCGACCATTTTTGATCCTTGGAGAGGGCTTCCACCACCTTTTCCATCTCCTTTTTGGCCAGCTCGCGGGCCTTGTCCCGTTTTTGGGCCTCTTCCAACTCCTTGCGCACATCGGTCAGCTTTTTCGGCTCCGGTTCCTGACGGTCGACCACCTCCAGGGCGAAAAACCGGCCGTCCGCAGTCTCTATGAGGGTGCTGGTTTCGCCCTTGGCGGTGGAAAAGGCGGCATCCAGGAACTTGACCTCCTTTTCGATGCCCTTGAGCTCATGCCGCTGTTTGCGGTCGATGAAACCGCTCTCCACATAGCGCAGGTTCAGGTCCTTGGAGATGGCCTTCAGGTCCCCGGAAGCGAACAGTTGATCCTCCAGGACGATGGACCGTTCATAGACCAGGTCCTGTGCCCTGCGCTCGATGATGCGGCCATCGATCTCCTTGGCCACCTTGTCCAGCGTTTTCACCTCGCGCTCGTGTATTTTGTCCACCCGGATCAGGTGATAGCCAAAATCGGTCTTGACCGGTTCCGATACCTTGCCCACCGGCAGGGAGAAGGCCACGTCGTCAAAGGCCTTGACCATCATCCCCGGGGAAAATTCACCCAGATCCCCGCCTTGTTCGGCGCTGACATCCTCGGAAACCGCCTTGGCCACCGTTTCGAAGGACTCCCCGCCCTCGATCCGTTTTTGCGCCGCGCGAATTTTTTTCAAGGCCGCTTCGGCATCGGTCTTTTCGTCAATGCGCACCAGAATGTGCCGGGCCTGACGTTTTTCCTCGCGCAAAAACTCATTCGAATGTTCATCATAGAAGGCTTGACGCTGCTCCTGCGTCACCTCGATCTCGCCACGAACGCTGTCCGGCCCCAACACCACATAACGCAATTTGACCCGCAACGGTGTCATGTAGCGGCTCTGATTCTCCTTCAAGTAGGCTTCCAACTCCTCTTCCGTCACCTTGATTTCAGGGATCAGTTTTTCCGGGTTCAGGCTGATGACATCCACCACCCGCTTTTCCTTCTCCAGCCGGAAAGCATCCTCCAATATCAGGTCCGGCAGGACCATCGGTTCCCCCAGTACCCCCTGGAGTTGACTGACCAGGATGTCGGCGACCAACGTCGATTCGAACTCCTGCGGGCTCATGCGATTGTTTCGCAGCAGGGTTTCATAACGTTCCTTGTCGAAACGGCCATTGCGGGCGAAGGCCGGATTGTCGGCGATATTGGCGCGCAACATGTCCGGCGAGACCGTCAAACGCATGTCACGGGCGGCGGCCAGCAGCAGACGGCGGTTGATCAGGCCGTTGAGGGTCTGCTGTTTCAAGCCGAACATTTCGGCGGTCTTTTTATCCAGGGCGCCCCCGAACCGCTGGCGCATGCGGTTGAAATCGTTCTCGTAGGCCTGGGCGAACTCCCGTGGACCGATGACCCACCCCTTGGCCTCGACCACCGGTTGCTGGCTCTGCCGATTGACATAATCGCCGACCCCCCATACGACGAAACTCAAAGCGACCAGGATCAACAACAGCTTGATCACCCAGGTATTGGCACTGCGGCGCATCAGGTTGAGCATGAAAAAAGCACCCTCGAAAACGGGTTAATCCGAAAAATCCGGTCGTTGCCGACCGGTAGTGTCCGTGAACGAAAATCAACCACCCCCGCCGCACTCTATAGATCCGGTCTTTTTTTATCAACCCCAACCGGGAGCCGGGTCTTCGAAGGGCCGGAAACCAACATGGCACATAAAATGAATCTTCCAAAGACGCCCCGCGGACAGTCGGGCGCTTGACAAAACCAGTAGAGGGAATACCTTATCGAATATGGGAAAAATAAACAAAATCGAGGTGATCAAAGGGGTCTTCTGGGTCGAGGTTCCGGAGGCGAATCTCTATACCTTGTGCGCCTGCCCCGCCGATGCCGTCAAACATCTCATGAAACGGGGGTTGATCGTCTCCGTCGAAAAAGAGGGGGTTCCCTGCGAATCGGGTCCCAACGCCATCCTGCTGTCCGATGTCATGCTGCAAAACGGCCATGTCTCGAACCTGGGGGAGTTCCCGGTTTTGCAAATGCTCTACCGCCAGGGCATGATCCTGCCGAACCATCCCAACAATACCGGCCAAAAACCCCTGCTCATGGGGCTCCACGACCAGATCCACGCCCAGATGCAATATATTTTCCGGGGCAATTACGGTCTGGTTTCCGAAGAGGAGCTAATGGCGACGGGACTCTCCCCGGCAGAGGCGCGGGAACAGTTCCGCATGAAATTGAAATTCGCCTTCGGCACCATCCAGCCGGCGGAAGAGTTGCTCGATACCCGCATTGTCGAAAACCGGGAACCGGTGGAAATTTTCAATGGTGTCACCCTGTCCCGCAAGGCGGTCAATGTCTATGAGTTCCGCTACCGGGACGAATCGGTCACCGTCGACCTGAACCTGCCCGAAGGCTGGGAATATGATTCCCCCTATCCGCTCGGTTTTCAGGATATCAAACGGGAATATTTCGCCGTCATCCATTCCGGCGAGGGTGATGGTTGGGATGTCAACCGGCCCAGCATGTCCAGCATCATCATGTTTCAGGGCCGCATCTATCTGGTCGATGCCGGTCCCAACATCTCCCACGCCCTCACCCGTCTGGGTATCGGCATCAACGAAATCGAAGGCATTTTTCACACCCACTGCCACGACGACCATTTCGCCGGTCTCAGCACCCTGATCCGCGCCGGACACAAGATCAAATATTTCGCCACCCCCCTGGTTCGCGCCTCGGTGGCCAAAAAACTGGCGGCGCTGCTGGCCATGGATGAAAACCGCTTCGCCGATTTTTTTGCCATTTATGATCTGCGCGAAGGGGAATGGAACATCATCGAAGGACTCAAGGTCAAACCGGTCTATTCACCCCACCCGGTGGAAACCACCGTCTTTTTTTTCCAGGCCATGGCCGAGGACGGTCCCCGCACCTATGCCCATCTGGCCGATATCTCCTGTTTCAACGTCCTGCGCAACATGGTCACCGACGATCCCGGCGAAAACGGCATCAGCCGGGCGGTCCACGATCAGACCATCGACAGCTACCTGGAACGGGTCTATTTGAAAAAACTCGACATCGGCGGTGGCCTGATCCACGGCAATGCCGAGGATTTCGCGCAAGACCGGTCGACAAAAATCGTCCTGGCGCATCTGGCCCGTTATCTCACCGACTCGGAAAAGGAGATCGGCTCCAGCGCCCCGTTCGGCATTGTCGATACGTTGATCCCCACCCGTCAGGAGTATGCCTGGCGGGATGCCAACAGTTATCTCCGCTCCTATTTTCCAACGGCTCCGGTCCACGATATCCGCAGCCTGCTCAACTCGGATGTGGTCACGTTCAGCCCCGGTACCATCCTGGTCAAGGCCGGCGTGATCTCCTCGGACATCTTCCTGTTGATCTCCGGCAGCGTCGAAATGATCCAGTCGGACACCGGTTTCAACCATGTTCTCTCCGCCGGCGCCCTGATCGGCGAGCTGACCGGTCTGGTGGATGAAACGCCGACCCGCACCTTCCGCTCCAACAGTTTCGTCCGCGCCCTGCGCCTGCCGATGAATGTCTACCGGGCCTTCATCCTCGATAACAATCTGGAGGAGGAGATCAATCGGTTGCGGGACCATCGCATGTTCCTGCGCGATACCGATCTGTTCGGCGGCAATATCTCCTATATCCATCAAAACCACATCGCCCAGGAGATGGAACTGGTCTCCCTGAAAAAAGGCGGCATCCTGTTCGAAGACGCCGATCGCGCCCTCTATCTGGTCCGCTCGGGCCGCGCCGAGCTGTATATCGGTGAAATCGTTTTTGAAACCCTGGGGAGAGGGGACTGTTTCGGAGAAAGTATGGCGGTTTTCGGCCTGCCGGGGTTGTTTCACCTGCGCGCCCTGGAAGATTTGATGCTGGCCAAGGTGCCCGGTCAACGACTCGATGAGATCCCCGATGTGCGTTGGCGACTCCTGGAAACCTGGGAAAAACGGCGTATGCTCATCCTCAACCATACCAACAGCGGCCAGTTGCCGCTGTTCCGCTGGCGGCAGGAGTACGATACCGGGGTGGAAAAATTCAACCGCCAACATCAACAAATCCTGGACCTGGGGGGCCGACTGCGCGATGCTCTGGGGTCCGGCCAAAGTCCGGAGACCCTATTAACCCACCTCGACAATTTGATCACATATTCCCAGTCTCATTTTGCCGATGAGGAAAAAATTTTGCAGGAGTACGGCTATCCCGATCTGAATCAACATGAAAAACAACATGAACAACTGATCAAACAGATCGAAAACCTGCGAACCACCATCGTCCAGGGCCGGGTCGGCGAAATCTCCTTCATCGAGATTTTTCAAAACTGGATCATCAGCCATATTCTCTCCGAAGACCGGCTTTACGGTGGGTTTCTCCGAAGACCGGCTTTACGGTGGGTTCCTGAACGGTAAAGGACTTTTTTGATTCCGGCCGCCAAGCGGCCGGGAACATGCAACCGACATGTACATCATTCGTGGCTTCAAGAACATCCCGTCCCGATTCCGGGGCAGTGTCGTCACCATCGGCAATTTCGATGGCATACACCAGGGACACCAGGCGGTGTTCCGGCAATTGCGCCAACTGGCCCGCATCCATGGCGATGTTCCGACCCTGGCCGTCACCTTCGAACCACACCCGCTGAAACTTCTGGTCCCCGAGCGGGCGCCGGTGCGCATCACCGGGGTGCGCGGCAAATCCCGCTGGATGGCGCGGCATGATGTCGATGCCATGTTCATCCTCCGTTTCACCCGGGAGCTGGCGGCCCTGGATCCGGAATCCTTCGTGCGCCGGGTGCTGCGGGAACAACTGGCGGCCCGGGAGGTGCTGGTGGGCAAGAATTTTCGCTTCGGCGCCGGGCGGGCCGGTGATTTCAACGAACTTGAACGCCTGGGGAAACGGTTCGGTTTCGGCGTCCATTGCCAACCCCTGTTCGAGGCCGACGGGGTGACGGTCTCCTCCACCCGTATCCGCAACCTGGTCACCGGCGGCCGTTTCGAGGCCGCCGCCCAGCTGCTGGGCCGGGAATTTGAAATCGAGGGACGGGTCACCCAGGGACACAAACGGGGCCGGGGATTGGGGTTTCCCACCGCCAACCTGGCCCTGACCGACATGTTGCATCCGCCGCCGGGGGTCTATGTGGTGGAAGGGCGTATCAATGGCAACTGGTTGCCGGCGGTGGCCAACCTGGGACGCAATCCCACCTATGGCGATACCGACCTGCACCTGGAAGTGCATTTGATGGCCGCCTGCGGGGACCTCTACCGGCGGGTTTTGCGCATCCGCTTTTTGAAACATTTGCGCCCGGAGGTCAAATTCGCCACCCCTCAGGCGCTCAAGGAGCAGATCACCCGGGATGTGGACGAGGCCCGGGCCTTTTTCACCAACCGCACACACCAACGAGGAACCGATTGACCGTGGACTACAAAAAAACCGTTCAGCTTCCGGAAACCGGCTTCCCGATGCGCGCCAACCTGCCGAAAATGGAACCGGCCATCTTGAAACAGTGGCAGGACCTGGGGCTCTATGAACGCCTGCGGGAATCGGCGCGGGGAGAAAAAAAGTTTATCCTCCACGATGGTCCCCCCTATGCCAATGGCCATCTGCACATGGGCCACGCCATCAACAAAGTGCTTAAGGACGTAGTGGTCAAATCCAGGCAGATGACCGGGCTGGATGCCGACTATGTGCCGGGTTGGGATTGTCACGGCCTGCCCATCGAAACCAAGGTGGAGCAAGGGCTGAAAAAGGAGAAACTGGACAAGGAGTCCATGCCGGTGGTGGATTTCCGCCGCCGTTGCCGGGACTATGCCAACCACTGGGTGGCGGTCCAACGTCAGGAATTCACCCGCATGGGCGGCATCGGCAACTGGCAAAACCCCTATCTCACCATGTCACACCGGTTCGAGGCCAATATCGTCCGTGAGTTGGGAAAATTTCTCGCCAACGGCGGTCTGTTCAAGGGTTTCAAACCGGTCTACTGGTGCGTCAACGATGTCACCGCCCTGGCCGAGGCGGAGGTGGAATATCAGGATCACACCTCGGCCGCCATCCATGTCAAATTTCCCCTGGCCGCCGATGAAGACCTGACCGCCATCGATCCGGCCCTGGACCACGGTTCCGACCTCCTGGCCATCGTCATCTGGACCACCACCGCCTGGACCATCCCCGGCAATCTGGCCGTCAGCCTCAACCCGGAACTGGAATACCTGGCGGTACGGATCAAAAATCCGGGTGAAAACCACCGCCTGGCCGCCGGCGAACGGTTGATCCTGGCCGCCGGACTCTGGGAGAGCGCCGCCGGGGCCATGGGTATGGACCCGGAAGGACAGGAGATCATCGCCCGTTTCAAGGGGGCGGCCCTGGAGGGCAAACGGTTCCGCCACCCCTATCTGGACCAGGACGCACCGATCCTGCTCGGGGACCATGTCACCCTGGAGGCCGGCACCGGTTGTGTGCATACCGCCCCCGGGCACGGCCATGAGGATTTCGAGGTCGGCAGCCGTTACGGACTGGAAGCCTTCAACCCGGTCACCGACCGGGGCCTGTTCCAGGAGGGGACGCCCCATTTCGCCGGTGAGCACATTTTCAAGGCCAACGAACGGGTCATCGAACATCTCGACCGTACCGGGCGACTCCTGGCGCGGTCGAGCCTGAACCACAGCTATCCCCACTGCTGGCGTTGTCACAAGCCGATCATCATCCGCGCCACGCCCCAATGGTTCATCTCGATGGAGAGCAATCAATTGCGGGACAAGGCCCTGGCCGCCATCGACGCCACCCGCTGGATCCCGGCCTGGGGCCGGGACCGCATCCACAACATGGTGGCGGCCCGTCCCGACTGGTGCGTCTCCCGGCAACGTTCCTGGGGGGTGCCGATCACCGTCATCCACTGTGAAACCTGCGACGCCAACGTCACCGACGCCGACACCATCGAGCGGATCGCCCTGGCGGTGGAAAAAGAGAGCGCCGATGTCTGGTTTCAACGCCAGGCGGCCGATTTTCTACCGGCGGGTTTCACCTGTCCGCACTGTGGCGGCGATCGGTTCAAAAAGGAAAATGACATCCTGGATGTCTGGTTCGACTCCGGCGTGACCCATGCGGCGGTGCTGGAGGATCGGACCGAAGGTTGGGACCTCGACTGGCCGGCGGACCTCTATCTGGAGGGTTCGGATCAACATCGCGGCTGGTTCCAATCGAGCCTGCTGGCCGCCGTCGGCACCCGGGGCGAAGCCCCGTACAAGGCGGTGCTCACCCACGGTTTCGTGGTCGACGGCAAAGGCCGCAAGATGTCCAAATCCCTGGGCAACGTCATCGCCCCGGAAAAGGTGATCAAACAGTACGGGGCCGACATATTGCGCATGTGGGTGACGGCGGAGGACTATTCGGCCGACATCCGTATCTCCGATGAAATCCTCAAAGGGTTGTCGGACGCCTACCGGCGCATCCGCAATACCCTGCGCTTTCTGCTCGGTAACCTGAACGGGTTCGACTTCGGGCGCCAGGCGGTCCCTTTCGAGGAGATGCCGCCCCTGGACCGCTGGGCCCTGGACCGTCTGGCCCATCTCATCGATCGGGTGACCGCCTCCTATGACGCCTATGCCTTCCATCCGGTCTATCAGGACCTGCACTATTTTTGCGCCGTCGACATGGGGGCCTTCTATCTGGACATCATCAAGGACCGCCTCTATTGCGAAGCGGTGGATTCCCCGGCCCGCCGTTCAGCGCAAACGGTGTTGACCCATGTCCTTGAGGCCCTGACCCGGCTCATGGCGCCGGTGCTCTCCTTCACGGCGGAAGAGGTTTGGAACTTCATGCCGGGAGAACGGTCCAAGTCCGTGCATCTGGAACGGTTTCCCGCCCCGCATCCGGAGTGGCGCAACGAAACGCTGGAACGGGAGTGGAAACGGTTCCGGGAAATTCGCGGCGAAGTCTATCGGTTCCTGGAACAAAAACGCAACGACAAGGTATTGCGTTCCTTCATGGAGGCGGTGATCACCCTGCGGGTTCCCGGGGAGATGAAAACCTTTCTGGAGGGGTTTCCCGAACTGCATCGGCTGTTCATCGTCGCCAAGGTGGTCTGTGTGGCCACGGACGGGACGGATATCGATACGGAAGGGTTCCAGTCCAGCGACGCCCTGCCGGAATTGAGCGTTCGCATCACCAAGGCAACGGGCGAGAAGTGCGTACGTTGCTGGAACTGGGATGATGGCGTCGGCGCCGACACCGAACATCCGCAGCTCTGCCCCCGCTGCCGGCGGGCGATCCGGGCCGCGGCGCCGGCATGAACGGCACCCGGCACAAGGGAGCGTTGGGCATCGGTCTGGTCACCGCCACCCTCGTCATCCTCGCCGACCAGGCGAGCAAATGGTGGGCCTCGAACACCCTGGCCCAAAAGGGCATCACCATTTTGCCGGGATTTTTCGACCTGGATCTGGTACACAATGCCGGCGCCGCCTTTGGCCTGTTTTCCACCCTCGACCCCGATTGGCGCGTGGGATTTCTGGCCGGGGTGGCGATCGTGGCGACCACGTTGTTATTGGTGATGTTGTACCGTAGCGAATGGCTCTGGACCACCCTTGGCATCGGCCTGGTCCTGGGGGGGGCCCTGGGCAATTTAATCGACCGAATCCGTTTCGGGTGGGTGGTGGACTTTTTGCACGTTCATTGGCATGATCTTTCATGGCCGGTGTTCAACCTGGCCGATTGCACCATTTCCATCGGTGTGGCCATGCTCATATGGGATGGTTTCAGAGAATCGGAGGAAGCCGGAACATGAAAACAAACAGAACCATCCGTCGATCGTTCACCCGGTCCGGGGCCATTCTGCTGGCATCCCTGCTGGCGGGCGGCTGTTCCGGTTCCGTGACCATGCCCTGGGACAGCGCCCTGCTCGACCCCGGCCGCATCAATACCCGGGAACCTTTGGAGATTCCACCCGATCTGAACACCTTGCCCGAAGGCCCGCGTCCGGATTCGTCGCCGACCATCGGCTGGATCGATCCCAACGAAGCCGGCAACGAACGACCGTCGGTCAACGTTCCCCTTTATCTGCCGGAAAAACAGGATGAAAAACCCCTTTCCCGTAATGAAAAGGAAGAGTTGCCCGACTGGATGGAGAGCCCGGCCCGGGCCCAGTAACCGCATCCCCGTCAAAACCCGGAAAACCGATCGCCATCCTTTTTCACGTTGGCTGGCAACGGTCCTGCTGTGCCTGCTGCTGGCGCCGGTGGCCGAGGCCATCGAACATCGGGAATTTTTCCTCGACAATGGCCTGCGGGTGATTTTGGTGCGGGAGGCCAAGGCGCCGGTGGTGGTCAATCAGGTTTGGTACCGGGTCGGCTCCACCGATGAGGTGGCCGGCAAGACCGGACTGGCGCACATGCTGGAACACATGATGTTCCAGGGTACCAAAACCCTGAAACCCAAGGAGTTCAGCCGCATCATCGCCCGGAACGGCGGCAGCGACAACGCCTTCACCTCCCTGGACTACACCGCCTATCACACCAAGTTGGCCGCCGACCGTCTGGAGTTGGCCCTGCGCCTGGAGGCCGACCGCATGCGCAATCTGGTGCTGACGAATGAGGAGTTCGAGTCGGAAAACCTGGTGGTGCGCGAAGAGCGCCGTACCCGCACCGATTCCAATCCCGACAGCCGATTCATGGAAGAGTATCGGCAGCTGCTTTTCGCCGAACACCCCTATGGACGGCCGATCATCGGTTGGATGGAGGATATCAAAAATCACACCCTGGATGATCTGAGGGCCTGGTATAACCGCTATTACACCCCCAGCAACGCCATCCTGGTGGTGGTCGGTGATGTAAATTTTGAACAGACCCGGGAGTGGGTGCAGCGCTATTTCGGTCCCCTCCCCGCCCAACCGTGCAAAAAACGGGAAAAACTGCCACGACGACCACCATTGAAAAAAAACCACCGTCTGGAAAAAACCGACGATGGGGCGAAGCTCACCTCCTGGATGGCTTCCTATCTAACCCCCAGCATCCGTACCCGATCCCCGGAAGTCGATACCTGGGAAACGCCGGAAATCACCACCCAGGAGACCAACGATCTGTTCACCCTGAAGGTGCTGGCGAAAATATTGGGTGGCGGTTCCTCCAGCCGTCTCTACCGCCGCCTGGTGGTGGAAAAGGAACTGGCGGTCTCCGCCAGCGCCGGTTTTGGCGGTTTTTCACGCGGACCGGCGATTTTTTCCCTGTCGGCCATTCCCAGGAAGGAGGTCTCCATCGACACCCTGGAAAAAGCCATCTTTCATGAAGTGGCGTTGATGTCGGCGGAACCGGTTTCCGAACGGGAACTGGAACGGGCCAAGAACAGTTTGATCGCCGGTCATGTCTATGGGCAGGACTCCATCGAGCACATCTCCTACACCATCGGTCAGATGGCGGTCAGCAATGCCAACTGGCGCATTTTGATCGACGAGTTTCCGGCCCGGGTCCGGGCCGTCAGCGCCGAACGTCTCCAAAAAATGGCCAACCGCTATCTGCGTGACAACCATGTGCTCGTCGGAGTGTTGCGGCCATGATCTTTTATCGGTTCATTGATATCCGGCGTTCGTTGCCGTTGCTCCTGGCGCTGCTGTTTTTCGTCCCCGTCGATGGCACCGCCCGGCAGGTCGATGAACCGGTCGTCAGGGCCGACCATCGGGCAACGACCACGGTTCAACGGTTCACCACTCCCGGCGGCATGACCGTTCTGCTGTCGGAAAGCCATGCCAACCCGATGGTGGAGGTGCGTCTGCTGGCCCCGGGTGGCGGCGCCCATGATCCGGCGGGCAAGGCCGGCGTCGCCTCCCTGACCGCCTGGATGTTCAACGAAGGGGGCGGCGAGATGGATTCCGAAACCTTTCAGGAACGGTTGGCCTTCTATGGCATCGCCCTGGGCGCCGACGCCGCCAAGGAGACCCTGGAGGTGGAGCTCACCACCTTGACCGAACACCTGGAGGAGGCCTGGGCACGATTGGCCGACGCCCTGTTGCGTCCCCGGTTCGACGACAAGGATTTTCAACGCGCCAGGAACGAGCGCATCGCCGACCTGACCAAAAGTCTGGAGAGCCCCGGTTTTCGTGCCGGACGCGCCTTCTATCGGAAACTCTATGGCGACCACCCCTACGCCGAACCGGTGAGCGGCACCCTGGAAAGCGTTCCCCGTATCGAGCTGGCGGATGTCAAACGGCGCCATGAAGCGGCCTTCCGTGCCCCCGACATGGTGATGGCGGTGGCCGGTGATATCGACATGAATCGTCTGAAATCATTGATCACGAAACATTTGTCGGGGTTGAACCCGGAACCCGGTCCTTTCAAACCGCTGCCGACGGCGAAAAATCCACCAGCCGGTGGTCATGAACACATCGAGATGGACATCCCCCAGACCACCCTGCGCCTGGGTATCCTCGGCATTGACCGGGAGGACCCGGACTATTACGCCTTTTTGGTGATGAACCAAATTTTCGGTGGGGGGGGGCTCTCAAGCCGCCTGAATGAGGAAATCCGGGAAAAACGCGGCTTGGCCTATGGCATTTTTTCCTACCTTCTCATGTTGCCGTCCCGTGGTCCGTTCGTCATCGGCACCAAGACCAAGACCGCCTCGGTGGCGGAAAGCCTGGAGATCATCAAAAAAGAGGTTCGGCGTCTGGTAGAAAAAGGGGTGACCGAGACGGAGTTGACGGAGACCAAACGCTATCTCACCGGCTCTTTCCCGTTACGTCTGGACGGTCTGGACAAGTTGGCCGGCAACTGGAGCGCCATCGGCTATTACAAGCGCGGCTGGGACTATCTGGACAAATGGCCCGAACGCATCCGGGCCGTCAGCCGGGAATCGATCCAGCGGGCCGCCAAACGGTTGCTGGATCTGGACAAGTTTCAGATCGTCACCGTGGGACGACCCCTGGCGAAACCGCAGCCGGCCCCCTGATATCGCCGTCATCCCGGCAGGGCCTCAATAGACATCCACATATTTGTCGAACTTGACGACCTTGAGCTGTTTGTTCACCAGAGTGCTGGTATTGATGATGGAAATGCTGGCATCGCCGACATGTTTGCGCATGGCGGCGACCTGACCGAGAAAGATGCTGTCGATATATTCGATGCCCTCCATGTCGATCACATAGACGGATTGGGCCAGGGCGCTGCGGTAGGCGAGTTGAAATTTGGGAATGTCTTCATTTTCAAAATCCCCCACCACCCGAATCGTCATCTGCCGACCCTCCGTGGATACCTCGATGCCCATCTCCGTCTCCCTTGATTCCCGATTTTTCCAAAATTCGGCCCGTTTGACGATGTGCGCTGGAAACAACATCTTTTCATAGCGGGTCAGGAAGTCAAGAAAAGAATGTCCCTCATGAAGCGAATCGCCTGGCAGGTGATCGTTGAATCTTGATCATGGCCCGCTTTTCCAGGCCTGGGTTATGACAGTGCATCCCATGGTTTCCCGCCCGGAAAAGGGGGGATGGATTCCGGGTGCATCCGAAACTTGGAATGGCTTGGAACTCCTGTTATCATACGGGGATTTCACTCCAGACAGATGCTAAGGATTTCCCACACATGTTTGCCGCCATCGGCCGAAAAATTTTCGGCTCCCGAAACGAACGCTATCTTCGCAAACAGCAACCCCTGATCGATCAGATCAACTCCCTGGAAGAGGAAATGGTGGCCCTGGACGAGGCCGCCCTGCAGGGAAAAACCGAGGATTTCCGTCAACGGTTGGCCAAGGGGACGGAGCTGGACGAGCTGTTGCCGGAGGCGTTCGCCGTCGTACGCGAGGCCGGCAAACGGACCATCGGCCTGCGCCATTTCGATACCCAGTTGCTCGGCGGCATCGTTTTGCACCATGGCAAGATCGCTGAAATGCGTACCGGCGAGGGTAAAACCCTGGCGGCCACCCTGCCCCTCTATCTCAACGCCCTGACCGGCAAAGGGGTGCATCTGGTCACCGTCAACGACTATCTGGCCAAACGCGACGCCGAATGGATGGGCCATATCTACCGGGCCCTGGGCATGTCGGTGGGGGTGATCGTCCATGGTCTCGATGATGAGCAACGCCACGAGGCCTATAACGCCGACATCACTTACGGTACCAACAACGAATTCGGCTTCGACTTCCTGCGCGACAACATGAAGTTCAGCCTCGAAGAGATGGTGCAGCGCCCTCTCCATTTCGCCATCGTCGACGAGGTGGACTCCATTCTCATCGACGAGGCGCGGACACCGTTGATCATCTCCGGTCCCACCGAGGACAATACCGACAAATATCACAAGGTGGACCGGCTGATACCCAACCTCGAGAAAGAGACCCATTACACCCTCGATGAAAAGGCCCGCACCGTCGTCTTTACCGAGGAGGGCAATGAGCTGATTGAACATCTCCTGAAGGAACGGGGCATCATCACCGATGGCGGCCTTTACGATGTCGGCAATGTCGAAACCGTCCACCATGTCAACCAGGCCCTGCGGGCCCATGCCCTGTTCGAAAACGAAAAAGATTACATCGTCAAGGACAACGAGGTGGTGATCATCGACGAGTTCACCGGTCGCATGATGCCGGGACGCCGGTATTCCGATGGTTTGCACCAGGCCCTGGAGGCCAAGGAGCGGGTCAATATCCAGAATGAATCACAAACCCTGGCCTCGGTCACCTTCCAAAATCTTTTCCGTCTCTACGACAAACTGGCCGGTATGACCGGCACCGCCGATACCGAGGCTTCCGAATTCCAGTCCACCTATAATCTGGAGGTGGTCATCCTGCCCACCCATCGGCCGATGATCCGGGAGGATCAGGATGATGTGGTGTTCCGCACCTACCAGGAAAAGATCAACGCCATCATCGAGGAGATTCGGGAGTGTCATGATCGTGGCCAGCCGGTCCTGGTTGGCACCATCTCCATTGAAAAATCGGAAGAGTTGTCCAAATTTTTGCAAAAGGCCAAAATTCCCCACAAGGTGTTGAACGCCAAATATCATGAAAAAGAGGCGGAAATCATCGCCCAGGCCGGACGTACCAAGGCGGTGACCATCGCCACCAACATGGCCGGGCGCGGTACCGATATCCAGCTCGGCGGCAATCCCGACATGCGCATCAAAAAGGAGATTCCCGAGACCGCCACCCCCGAGGAGCGGACCGCGATGGAGGCCGTCATACGCGAAGAGTGCGCCAAGGACAAGGAGACGGTCATCGCCCTGGGCGGGCTCTACATCCTCAGCAGTGAACGTCATGAGGCACGCCGCATCGACAATCAGTTGCGGGGCCGTTCAGGGCGCCAGGGCGATCCCGGCACCAGCCGTTTCTATCTCTCCCTGCAAGATGATCTCATGCGCATTTTCGGTTCCGACCGCATGGATGGCATGTTGCAGAAACTGGGACTCCAGGAGGGGGAGGCCATCGTTCACCCCTGGATCAACAAGGCCATCGAGTCCGCCCAGAAAAAGGTGGAGGGGCGCAACTTCGACATCCGCAAGAATCTGCTCAAATTTGACGATGTGATGAACGATCAACGCAAGGCGATCTATGAACAGCGCCGAATGTTGATGGAGACCGAGGACATTTCCGATTATATCGAAGGCACCCGGGAGGAGATCCTCGATGATCTGGTGGAGGAATATCTACCGGAGAAGGCCCATCCCGAAGAGTGGCGCGCCAAGGAGTTCGCCGATGCCGTTCATCAACAGTTCGGTGTCATGGTGCCGGCGGACTCCTGGAAGGATGAAGACGGGGTGGTCTCCCAGGTGGCCCGGGATCGTACCCTGGCCGCCATTGATGAATACAACCGGGAGCGGCAGGAACGCATGGGTGAATCCCTCATGCGTTACCTGGAAAAGACCATCCTGTTGCAAATCCTGGACACCTTCTGGAAGGAACATCTGCTGAACATGGATCACCTCAAGGAGGGAATCCATCTGCGCGGATATGCCCAGAAGGATCCATTGAACGAGTACAAATATGAGGCCTATCAGTTGTTCGATGGGTTGATGGGACGGATCAAGTCCGAGACCATCGAGCTGTTGGCCCGTGTCGAGGTCGGGCGTCCCGAGGAGGTGGAACAGATGGAGTCCGAGCGCGCCCGGGCCCGGGACCGCAACCTGTCCATGAACCATCCCGGCAGCGACTCCTGGGCCGGTGAGGGCGAGCCGGATGAAACGGCGCCCAAAACCCCCTATCGCCGCAGTGGCGAAAAAGTGGGGCGCAACGCCCCCTGCCCTTGCGGCAGCGGTAAAAAACATAAACATTGCTGTGGACGCCTGAGCTGAGAGGCTGTCGAAAGATTTTTCGACAGCCCCCATGCGGTCCATGGATGAACCGCCCAAAAGCGTCTTTTTTTGAGAACCCGGTTCGAATTCACTTCGAACCGGGCGACGTCTGGCAGGGTCGGGGTTATCTCCCCGCCATGGCGTTCTTGAGCCATTTGGCGGGGACGTAACCCGGATGTCGCGGAAATTACGAATCTCAAAAGGGGCGCGGCTTATCAAGGGGGAAGGGAACGGCTGATTTTTCAGGGAGCGCGTGTGGTGGCCAAACGGGTATTGATGATCGCCTATCATTTTCCGCCGGCCCGTGCCAGTGGGGTTCAACGTACCGTCGGTTTTTGTCGCCATCTCCCCGAATTCGGTTGGGAGCCGGTGGTGCTCTCGGCCCATCCCCGCGCCTATGTCCAGACCGATCCGGATCGCATGGCGGAGCTTTCCCCATCTTTGACGGTCCGGCGCGCCTTCGCCCTGGATGCGGCCCGGCATCTCTCCCTTTGGGGAAAATATGCCCGTATCACCGCCCTCCCCGACCGTTGGTCGAGCTGGTGGTTGGGCGCGGTTCCCGCCGGCCTGCTCCTCATCCGTCGCCATCGGCCCCGGGTCATCTGGTCCACCTATCCCATCGCCAGTTCGCTGCTCATCGGTTTGACCCTGCACCGGTTGACCGGTTTGCCCTGGGTGGCCGATTTTCGCGATCCCATGGTCATCGGTCCCCACCCTCTGGATCCGGCCATCCGCAAAGCCCATGTGCGCCTGGAACGGTGGGTGATCGACCGGTGTTCAAGGGCGGTGGTTTCGACGCCGGGCATCGGCGCCCTGTTCGCCGACCGGTATCCGAAAAAAGGGGGGGACCATTTTCAGGTGATCGCCAACGGTTATGATGAAGCCCCTTTTCAAGCCGCGGAACGGGCTTTGAAGGAAGACTCTCCGGCTGCTCCTGACCGACCGATCACCCTGTTGCACAGTGGCACCCTCTATCCCGGCGATCAGGAACGCGATCCGGGACCCTTTCTGGCGGTACTGGCGCAATGGTTGAAGGAACATTCGCCCGGGAAAGAGGGTTTCCACCGTCCGGTGCGGGTTTTGTTGCGGGCAACGGGCAATGATGCCGGTGTTGAAGCGCAAATTCGGGCGCACGGCCTGGAGGGGGTGGTGCGGGTCGGCGCTCCCCTGCCCCACGCCCGGGCGCTGGCGGAGATGATGCGGGCCGATGGTTTGCTGTTGTTCCAGGGCGCCGGTTTCAAACATCTGATCCCGGCCAAGCTGTTCGAATATGTGCGCAGTCGCCGTCCCATCCTGGCCTTGGTGGACCCGGAGGGACAATCGGCCAATCTGTTGCGGGAGGCCGGCATCACCACCCTGGCCCCCCTGCGCGACCGGGTGGCCATCGGTGAACAGTTGCAGCGGTTGTTGCAGGCCATCCAACGTGGACAACCGCAAAGAGTGGCTGAATCCGTTATCAAAAACCACTCCCGCCAGGTCCGAACCGGTGAGTTGGCGCAGTTGTTGGATCGGGTTTGAACCATTTGGACAGACATTTCGTTCAGCATTTCAAGAGAGTTGATTCACTCTGCAATTTCGGGGGGAAATACCGATGGCTGAAAAAACCGGAACCACGAAACGACCTTCCAGGACACCCTCTTCAACCCCTCGGAACCCCTCTGGGGACGAGAGGAAGGATAATGGACTTTTCGTTGTCGGAATCGGTGCTTCCGCGGGGGGGTTGGAGGCTATCCGGCCTCTGGTTTCCCATCTGAAAAGCCCGGAGCCCCTGGCCTACGTCATCGTTCAGCACATGGCGCCACAGTATCGGAGCATGATGGTCGATCTCGTATCGAGAGAGACGGAACTCCCCGTCGTGCAGATTACCAATAAGGTGCGTCTGGTATCCGACAAGATCTTCATTACACCGCCCAACTCGGATATTGAAATCAAAAAAGGGGTCCTCTATCTGAAACCGACGGCCAATCCGGTGGGTCCGAAACCCTCCATTGACAATTTTTTCTCTTCCCTGGCGGAGGATCAGGAACAGAACGCCATCGGTGTGATTCTCTCAGGCACTGGAACGGACGGATCCATGGGGATTCGCACCATCAAGGCGCATGGCGGTTTTTGTGTCGTCCAGGATCCCAAAACCGCGAAATACAACGGTATGCCCCTGGCGGCCCTGGAGACCAACCTCGTGGACGTGGTTCTGCCACCGGATCAGATCGGAACCCACTTGGCGGAGATGATCCGGTTCCCCACCAGGGCTTATGAGTTGATGCAGCAGAGGGAGAGCGGAAAATCGGCTCAGGATGAGATCCTGGCGTTGGTCAAAAAGCGGACCGACATCGACTTTTCCAAATACAAGATCGCCACCGTCTGTCGTCGGATCGAGCGTCGTCTGGTGGCCACTGGCAAACACGATATCAACACCTATCTGGCCTACATGAGGGAGAATCCCCAGGAGGCCGAGGTGCTTTCCAAAGATGTACTGATCTCCGTCACCTCCTTTTTTCGCGATAAGGCCGCTTTCGATGAATTGGAGGAAGCCATCCGTGACTTTACCAGCGAAAAAACGGCCGGCGATGAAATCCGCATCTGGGTTCCCGGCTGTGCTACCGGCGAGGAGGCTTACTCCATCGCCATCCTTCTGGCAGAGGAGTTGAGGGGACGTCTGGGCGCCTTCAAAATTCAGATTTTCGCCACCGACATTGACATGGAGGCCCTGGGACGGGCACGGCAAGGCATTTACCTGGAATCCGCGCTCAAGGACGTCAAGCCGGAGCTGATCGACCGGCACTTCAGCAAATTGGGGGACAAATACCAGATCTCAAAAAATTTGCGGGACATCATGGTTTTCGCGCGCCAGGACCTGATCCGGGATCCGGCCTTCGTGCGTCTGGATCTCGTCAGCTGCCGCAATGTCCTGATCTATTTCAACCAGGAGTTGCAGGATCATGTCTTCCGGCAGTTTCAATTTTCCCTGAACAACAACGGTTACCTGTTGTTGGGCAAGTCCGAATCCCTTGGTTTCAATGCCGAAATGTTCACCCGTATCAGTGCCAGGGGACGGCTTTTCCGAAGAAAACCCGGCATGTCCAAGTCCTTGCTCCGTGTCGTTCTGCCGGCGCTCCCCAGGGGGAAACCCGTCATCGAAGCCAAGAAGCGCAAACGGACCATCGAGGAGGTGATGTGGGAGACCTATATCAAGGATTTCGCCCCGAAAGGCATGGTTATCAGCGAAGACGGCATGGTTCACCAGATCCATGGCAAAGTCAGTCCCTACCTGGAAATCTCCTCGGGCCGTGCCGAGATGAACCTGACGCGAATCCTGACTCCCGAGTTGCGGGGGGAATTCTGGGCGGTCTTCGCCAAGGCCAAGAAGGAGGGAAAGACCGTCAAGGGTATCCCCCGGGCGGTCAATGCCGTGGAGAACAACCAGGTCGTGTTCCTTTCGGTTCATCCGTGCGGGCAGATCGAGGACTATACGCCCCTTTATCTGGTTTGTTTCAACGAAAAACCACTGAGTACTGAACCGGATGGTGTCATTGAGGTCCGGAGCGAAGTTTCCTCGAACAACGTGCTTCGAGTAACGGAACTGGAACAGGAGTTGGTTGCCACCAAGGAACATTTGCAAACGGTGATCGAGGAGTTGGAAACCTCGAATGAGGAGTTGCAGGCCCTGAATGAAGAACTGCAGGCTTCCAATGAGGAGATGCAGTCCACCAACGAGGAGTTGGAAACTTCCAATGAGGAGTTGCAATCCACCAATGAGGAACTGACCACGGTCAACGAGGAGTTGTCGGTCAGGTCCACCGAGCTTCAGGAAACCAACAACGACCTGGAAAATCTTCAGCGTAACGTTGGCTATTCCCTGGTCATTCTGGATCCGAAACTGCGCATCAAACGGTATACACAGCAGGCGGTGCGTCTCTTCGGTCTGACTCCGGAGGATTTGGGACAGCTCATCACCTCCGTGCCCGGTCCGGTGGAGATCAAAAATCTGCGAAAAAAATTGGTTGAAGCCATGGGGATGGGGAGTGAGATCAGTGAGTCGGTCACGGCAGGGGGCCGGACCTACTGGATGCGAATCGTTCCCTATCGGACCGCGGAGAATGAAATCGATGGGGTGGTCATCGTCTTGGCCGATCAGACCGAACTCATGAAAACCCGGGCCACGTTGGAGAAGAGTGACCGGCAGATACGCCTGATCACCGAGTCACTGCCCCTGGCCATCGTTTTTGTCGGGAATGATCAGAAGCTCAATATGGTCAACGGTACTTGCAGGAAATGGTTCAAGGATGCCGGAACATCGTTGATCGGCCAAAATCTTTCCGAGGTCATCGGCGATACGATCCATGACACCTTGAGTACCCTGATCCAAGAGGCGTTGGCTGGGAACAGGCTCCGTGAAATCGAGTTGTCCGCAAACCTGCCGGGGATTGGGACCCGGACCCTTAGAACGCAAATCGTTCCACTCTCCGCCGAAAACAAGGCGGATGAATCGGGTTTCATCCTGACCTTCGAGGATGTGACCGATCTCAAGGATGCGATGCGGGAACTGAAAACCACCCGTGAACAGTACCGTACCTTGGCGGAAGGATCCCTCCAGGGACTCGTCGTCCATCAGAAGGGGGTTCCCAGATATGCGAACCATGACTGCGTAAAGATCTTCGGGTATGCCAGTCCGGAAGAGATCGTCAATATTGGCGGTATCGGTGAACTGTTCTCCGACGAGGGGGGTAAAGCCGGAAAAAACAATCGGAGTTATCTGTTTCCACAGGGACATGCACCGAGGAAAGTCATCGCAAAGGGTCTGAAAAAGGATGGCCGAACCATACCCGTTCTGGTTTCATCCCAGGTGGTGAAGTGGGAGGATGAGTTGGCGATCAAAACCGCCGTGGTGGATCTTTCGGACGCCGTTGAGGAGTAGGCACGGTTGGATTGAAATAGGGTATTTCGGCACAGGCCAACTCCGTGCCGGGAAAATCCGGGCGAACGGAGAGGCCTGCCGTCAAAGGGGAGTCGTGACCTGGGACCGACTCCCCGGGTTCTTTGGGTCCGGAAGCAGTGTTATTCCTGGAAGTTGGAGCGGCAGGAGAGCAGTTTGTCCAGCAGGATGACGCCGACGTTTTCAAGAATGGTCGCCCAGGATTGGATGTCCAACTTGCGGATCACATCTCCCGGGACTTCGATGAATTCGGAGTCGCTGTCGGCGACGACCGAGACGGGACGGGGTTCGCCGGGTTCCAGGATGCCTTTCAGACCGGTGACGGAGCCGACGTGATAGGCCACGGAGTGGAACGGATGCCGCAACGAGTTGGTCTGAGCGACGATGTTGCCCGACAGTATGAGCCAAAATTTGTCCGCCGGATCCCCACGACGATAAAGATGACCCCCTTGTTTGAGCGTGATGATCTTAACGTCGGGATGAGCGGCGAGTTTTTCCAGTTCCTCCTTGGAAACACCATTGAAAATGGTGGACTCACCCAACAAAGACACCAACTTGTCTGACATTTTCCTTCTCCCCATATCGATGGTCCCGATGACGTCCGCTCACACCGCGTGAGGTTTCATGGCATCGGTATGGAGACGTTTCGTTCCCGCCTCCATTTTGTTTTTTTTTCCCTCTCCTACCTTGGACTGATAAACTTACAAAAAATTTCGAATAAAACAAGGTTAGGAGTCAAGAAAAAAATTTTGACTGGACGCCACCGGTTCCGATCGCCGTTCTTACCGTAGCGGAGTCTGGCGGACCGCTGGGAGAGGTTTGGCTACTTCCCCACCTTGTACCTCCTGGAAACCGGAAGGGACCACTGCGGCGGCCTTGACGGCGGTGGAATTCCACTCAATCGAAACGATCGCTGAAACCAAGGACCGGGATGATCGCGGCCATGGCAATGATGCCAATTTTGACAGGTAACGGGTTGGGCATGGTTGGGGCGGGTGGGAGAAGGATCCGTCCTTCTCCCACCGTAGAAAAACGGCCGGGAAACCGGAAGTTCCGCCGCTCCGAAAGTGCTCCAGCGTGTTGGCAGGGAGGAGGAGTTACGCCGAAACCCGATAGATCGAAACGGACGGGCCGATTTTTGATCCCGAACCACGAGAAAGCGCCCCTGCTCCATTCTCGCATCATTCAGTCTACACGATGTTTGTAACAGAAATATCCCATCTGCCCAAAAAATGGTAACGGTTCAAATTAAAGTGTCACTGCATCTTTAACCTTGTTACAAACCAGGACGGTGCCCGGGCTCTCCCTCCGGAGAAACGAGGGGGCTCCCGCTTCAATCCTGTTTGAAGACCAGCTTGACCACCTGGGTATATTTTTTGACGAAGTGGACCGAAAAACCCTCGCGAATATAGTCGGGTACCTCTTCATAATCCTTGCGGCAGGCCTCGGGCAGGATCAACTCGCGAATGCCGACCCGTCGGGCGGCGATCACCTTTTCGCGAACACCGCCGACCGCCAAAACCTGTCCGGTGAGGGTGATTTCGCCGGTCATGGCCAGTTTTCTCGATACCGGTTCATTGCGGGCCAGCGACAGCAGGGCCGTTGCCATGGTGATACCGGCGGAGGGACCATCCTTGGGGGTGGCCCCTTCGGGAACGTGCAGATGTACGGCGTCCTCGGTGAGCCGTTTGAGGTCACCACCGAACTTTTTGCATTTGGACTGGATGAAGCTGTAGGCGATCTTGGCCGACTCCTTCATGACATCTCCCAGACTGCCGGTGAGCTGGAAGGTCGGTTTGTCGGAATGGATGTGAATCGCCTCCACGTCCAGGGTCGCTCCGCCGAGAGCGGTCCAGGCCAGGCCGGTGACGATGCCGACGCCGGAAAAGGGCTGTTCATCGCGAAAATCCGGCTTGCCGAGATAGGTTTCCACCTTGTCGCGTCCGACATGGATGGGCGGTTTGGTGTTTTTCTCCAGGATGCTCACCGCCACTTTACGGGTGATGGCGCCGATCCGTTGTTCCAGACGTCGAACCCCCGCCTCGCGGGCATAGCCATCGACGATGGTGCGGATCGCCTCGCGCGAAAAGCGCAGTTTGGACTTGGACATGCCATTTTTTTCCAGTTGTTTGGGAATCAAATGGTTGCGGGCGATGTCCAGTTTTTCCTCGGTGATGTAACCCGACAGACGGATCACCTCCATGCGATCCTTCAACGGCCGGGGGATGGTATCCATCTGGTTGGCGGTGCAGATGAACAATATTTTTGACAGATCGAAACGCACATCCAGATAGTGATCGAGAAATTCGGTGTTCTGTTCCGGGTCCAACACCTCCAACAGCGCCGAGGCCGGATCCCCCTGGAAACTGGCGCCGATCTTGTCCACCTCATCGAGCATGATGATGGGGTTGGAAACCTTTTTGTAGCGTAACGCCTGGATCACCTTGCCGGGCATGGCGCCGACATAGGTACGGCGGTGACCCTTGATTTCCGCCTCGTCACGCATGCCGCCGACCGAAAAGCGGAAAAATTCCCGGCCAACGGCCCGGGCCACCGACCGGCCGATGGAGGTTTTGCCAACCCCGGGCGGACCGACCAGCAGGATGATGGAACCGCCGATCTCGCCCTTGAGCTTGCCGACGGCGAGAAATTCCAGAATGCGGTCTTTGACATCATCCAGGCCGTCATGATCCTGGTTGAGAATTTTTCGCGCCCGTTTGATGTCCAGCTTGTCCTTGGAGTGTACCCCCCAGGGCAGGCTGGTGAGCCAATCCACATAGTTGCGGGTGACGCCATACTCCGATGAACCGGTCTCCAGCATGGAGAGTTTGTCCAACTCTTCGTTGATCTTTTTTTCCGCCTCTTCCGACAGGGTCAATTTTTTCAGGCGGTCGCGGAACCGGTCGACATCGGCGGTGCGATCATCCTTGGTGATGCCCAGCTCTTTTTGGATCTCCTTGAGCTGTTCGCGCAGGAAAAAGTGGCGCTGGTTTTCGGAGATGCCCTCCTCCACCTGTTTGGAGATTTTATCCTGCAGCTTGACCATCTCCAGCTCTTTTTTCAGCAGCCCCAGGACTTTTTCCAGGCGGACGCGGATGTCCAACGTTTCCAGCACCTCCTGCAACTCTTCCCGTTTGGAGCTGGTCATGGAGGCGACGAAATCGGCCAGCCGGTCCGGTTCGCCGAAATTGTGCCGCGACAGGAACATTTTGACCTGCTCCTGGTAGAGCGAGTCAAATTTCAGGATCTCCTTGAGGGTGCTCATCACCGCCAGGGTGTAGGGTTTGATGACATCGGCCTCGGGCATTTCCGCCGTTTTGTCGTGATGGATCACCCGGGCGATGATCGGTGGACCGGCATCGATGATTTCGCGAATTTGAAAACGGGACACCCCTTCGGCGAGCAGTTTGACCTGCTTGTCCTGCTCGTTGATGGCCGCTTCCATGATGCGGGCGACGGTGCCGAAGCTGTAGAGTTTATCCGCCTCGAAAACCTTGTCCCCCTCCTCGGTATGGCTGAGGACGATGCCGAACATTTTCGACGGCATCTCCATGGCTTGGCGGATGGTGTCATAATAGGGTGATCCCTCCACCTGGATCGGCGTCAACATGCCGGGAAAAAACGGCCGGCCACCCAGGGGATAGATGACCAGTTCCGTCGGCAGCAGATCGTCCAACCGCGCCGGCGGCGGTCCTCCCGATCCGGCGCCCTCCTCCGAGCCGTCATCGACCGGTTCGCCGCTGGCCGGTTCTCCGCCGCCGGCCTCATCCGCAGCGGCCTCCTCGGCAGCGGTCTCTTCCAGAATGGCACCGGTCTCCGGTTCCGTACCGGTTTCACCCCCCTCGCCGTTGTCGTTTCCCACCTCTACTTCCGTTTCCACCTCGACCACCTTGCTGGCGGCATCGGCCTTGGGCCGGCGGGGTCTTTTTCTCTTTTCGGGAGTGCCCCGCGCCTCGCTTTTTTTCCCCGCGGGCGGCAGGGTCTCTTCATCCGGTTTTTTTTTATCATCAGCCATGAAATGTCTTTCTATCGAACGGTGTTGGCCCCGACAGATGGGCCAGTTTTCCATTATATGGGGATGGGGCGGGGGTTATGCAACAATTTACCGTGCCAGCCGCTGGCGGCCAGGAGGTTGGCGATGGGTCCCCAGCCTCGATTGGCGGGTTTTTCGGCAACGGGGGCCGGCTTCAATGTGAACGAATTCGGGTGCCCGGGTTACGGTTTTGGGCGGTTTAAGACGATGACCTCTGCTGTAATCGATCTGTCTCCAACCTTGCCGATCTCTCTTATGACCCGTTTTTTATCGGTACTGAACTCAGCCGCTTGCCAAACCGTATCTACAGGAACTTTCCATCCACGTGCAAATGCAACAATGATTTCTTTAATTGAGGTATATGGAAATTCCATAGGTGGATTGGCGGAAAAAAATGTATTCATACCGCTCTTTTTGTCTTTTTCCTTGGCCAATAAAGAGGCACGATAATAAAACTCAGAATACAGCCAGTTGTCAGCAACAAAAACACTATCAATTGGCTGGAAGTCAGAAAGATATTCGGTCAATCGATTATAAATGTCTCTGTTTATTATTATTGTCCTGTTGGTTTTTTCTGCTTGATGCTCAATCATCTTGATGTTTTTTGGTTCGTTTTTTTGAGTAATGCAATACATGTCTCCAGGGTTGCCAGCGCAAGAAACTGTATGATAGAATAGTTTTTCTTGAAATAATGATGGAGGGTTCTGTGTTGTCCATAGACGAGCTTGATCAGAGGCCCACTCAGATAAGGAGCCATGGTTTATTGTTGGAGTGCATCCGTTTCTGGAAATTGAAGTTGGTTTCCCAGAATGAATACCAACAATACCAGGTTCAGTTTTCCCCCTTAAGCCTCCAATGGTAATGGTACCGTGAATCGTATTAAGCACAGCATCATGCGGTAGTATAGCCAGACGCCCAAGTACTGTCTTGGAACCTTGGGCGCGGATGATCTGTAGCATTTCCCCTAAATCTGTTAGTGATATTAATTCTTTTCCTTTATATGCGACAAATCTACTATAGTCGCTAAGCTCTAATGGTGTCATTAAGCGTTTTAACAGCTCATCTCCGGGTAGCTCTATCCAATCCCCAGCTTCGACAATCGATTTTTTTTCAGTTATGAGATCGGATACGCAAAGATTTACATCCAAGGCTGGAGCCAACCAAGCACAGAGCTGAGGCAGTTTCCAGAAATAACTATCAGTTGTTAAGAATTTCTTAGATTTAAAAAATAACAATCCTCCCTCTTTCTCCGGGTCTCGATCCAACCAAACCCGAACCCGTGTGCCACCTTCCCGCATTTGTTCCGAGTCCCGGGCGGCTCGCAACAATGGACGGGATGCCAGTCCGTGGGGAAATTCCAGTACCTCGGTGGCATCCATGGCGGCGCGATAAGGGCGTGTGATCACCTCGACCCGTTCACCCCACATGAAAATGGAAAAAAATCCAATTCCAAACTGGCCGGTGGATTGAAATCCCTTTGCCAGCAGGCCGGGGAACAGGTCCGATATGTCGTCGGAACGCCAGGTGCTGTCCCCAAAGTTGAGTAAATGTTTGGTCAAAACGGTTCGGGTCATGCCGACGCCGTTGTCTTCCACTTGCAACCAGTGCCGTCCTTGATCATCCTTTCCCAGATGCACATGGATCGAACCCCAGTTGTCCTCACGCTTTTCCAGGACACGCCGGGCGCGAACGGCATCCGAGGCATTTTGGATCAGTTCCCGCAAAGGTACCGTCTGATCATCCCCATAGAGTTTTTGGCCACCGAGATTGGCCACCACCTTGGCCACATTGCTGATGTGAATCCGGGCATCGACTGGAAACCAGCCGTCGCAGAGTACGGCCTCCGTCAAACGTTCCGGACTTTCGGCGCCAAAAACGCCCACCGCTCGAAAACGGCGCCGATTTTTCAGGTCCACCAACAAATCATCCACCCCCCGCAACTCCCGGTCCACCACATTCAAGGCGTCAAAACACAACCACCACGCCTCGGATTGGGACTGGGGAAAAGGGGGGGAACTGAAACGCAGGCGACCTTCCTGAAAGATCGGTTGGTGGAGCTTTTCTTGAAAAGCCCAATGGTTATCTGCCGCTGTTGTGGGTTTGCGTACCGCCCGCAAAAATCCCGGTGCCCGCCTCGCGTCCAGGTGGGCGGCGTCCGCTACACGTAACAAACAGGCCAGGACCAGGGGTTCCACCGTCCATGTCCTGGGATAACCGGCCGGTGCGCCGATGATTTTTCCAGAACCGAAAGCCTGTCGCACGTCATCCAACGACCACCAATGGCTATGGGCGATGCGGCCCATGATATCGCCGTAGGCATCCCGCAACGTTTTGTCTTGCAGAAGAAACAGTGTTTCACCGGTGGAAGGACACCTCCAGGAGATACGGGCCAGCTTTTCCGCCCGTTTGGCGTGACGATGACGCAAGGTGGCACGATCCGCCGCCCTTTTGGTCTCCTCATCCACATTGGCGCACTCCTCCGGGGTGGGTTGCTCGTCCAGTTTATTGCGCAACAACAGGATCACCTGATCCCGCCAGTAGTCATCCTGACGCAATTCCTCCAGCCCATCGGGATAGGCGGCCACCGCCAACCCCAGATCGTGCAAAAAAAAGGCCCCACCAAGGACGAATGCCTCCAGGGGGTTGAGTTGAAAATCATCGCCGGCAATTAAATCCGCCAGTTCCCACAAAGCATCGATGTGCTTCAGGTCGTGGTTGGTGAAATCGGGCAAATCCTTGGCAATTTCCGTCGCCAATAACCCAGCCCGATCCCGAAACTGGTCAAACGCCACATTCAGCCGTTGGCGATGGCCGTTATCCGCCGGACTCGCGGAATCAACGGGCAAAAAGGCCCGGCGCCACAACACGCTGTCGATGGTGGTTTCATGATTCATCCACGCTATCCTTCCACCCGCAAATGACCGACATCATAGCCGATAACCGAATTTTTTCAGAGTAACACAGGCGGATGCAAACCACAAAAAAACCCTCCGAAATCAAGAGGGGTTTTTGTAGTTTGCTCGGATGCGGTATTAGATCATCGGCTTCGCTCGTCATTCCCGCGCAAGCGGAAATCCAGGAAGGCTGGCCGATCTCAAACCGGACACGGATTAACCGATAAAAAATGCCTTTAATACCAGAGATACCACACCAGCCAGGATCGGACCGATCATCCAACGGTGATTTTTCAGCTCTCCTGCAAGATGATCCATTCGCCGATCCAGATGGGTGATATCGGCTTTGGTGGCCAACTGGTTTTCCATCGCCGCCGATAGGGCATCCGCCTGCGCCCGGACCATGGCCTCGGCTTGTTTATCAGGAATACCGGCTTCGCGAAATTTACCCGCATAGGCCAATGTATCGAATGTCACGGTTGCCATCGCTCAAACCTCCTGACAGCACGTTAACACACCATGGTTGAAAACCAATAAATAAAAAAAAACCCCTCCACGGCCGGGAGGGGTTTTTTTGTAGCCGACCCGTTTTGGGGATCAGGCGAACTTTTTCAGGACATCCGCCGAAATCACCTGTTGATTCAAGGCAGCGTCATTCCAAGAGCCACCCCAGGCGAGGACGAACAACTGGGAATAATAGAGCACCGGAATGTTGTAGTTGGTGCCGAACATGGCGTTGATTTTACCCTGATAAACCTCGACATTGAGCTGGCAGACCGGGCAGGGGGTGACGATGGCTTCGGCGCCGTTGTCCACCGCCGATTGCAGGATCTCCTTGACCAGGGCCAATGATTTATCCATCTCCGAAAACATCAGGGCGCCGCCGCAACAGGCGACTTTTTTCGGGAACGGCACCGCCGTGGCGCCGGTGGCCTCGATCATTTTGTCCAGATATTGCGGATCTTCAAAACTGTCCCCGCAAATGCCGAAGGGTCGGTTGGTCTGGCAGCCGACATAACCGGCCACCTTCAGGCCGGTCAACGGTTTGGTCACCTTGGATTTCAGGGTGTCCCAACCGATATCCTCGATCAACACCTCGACCATGTGCCGGGTTTTGATGCCGCCGTCATAGGAGAGTCCACCGGCCTTGAGGGCTTCATCGATATCCTTCTTGACCTCCGGCTCCTCCTCCATGCGCTCATGGGTTTCGCGCATGCCCAACCAGCAGGCGGCGCAGGTGGCCACCAGATCGGTGTTGCCCTTCTGCTGCTGGGCCAGGGCGAAGTTGCGCGCCGACAGGGCCATGCGCGGCAACTGTCCACCACCGGCATAACCGATGGAGGCGCTGCAACAGTTCCAGTCATCGATCTCATTGAGCTTGATGTCGAGCATCTTGCACATGGCATGGACCGAATTTTCCATGTTGGCGGCAGAGGCGTTCTGTTCCGAACTGCAACCCGGATAAAAGGTGTACTCCTTCATCAACTGGCCTCCTGGTTTTTCTTTTCAAGTTCCCGCGCCTTGTCCAGCATCGCTTTCATGCCGCTGTACCCTTTGATCTTGCCACGGAATGGAATGGGATTGAGCCGTCTGGTCTTGAGCATGCCCAGGGCGGCATCCTTCATCTCCAGACCCATTTTGATGCCGGGGCCGATGCCATCGACGAAATAGAGGCGCATGGTCAACATCGCCTCGCCGACCCGGCCGGTGGCGACGATGTTTTCCCAAAAGATGTTTTTGGCGAAACGGTGCGTCGGCTGGTTGGCGTCGGCATAACCCCGTTCAGCGGCATAGGTGGCCAAACCGTGGACGATGTGGGTGATGGGCAATCCACGCGGACAACGGGCGATACAGTTGTAACAGGAGGTGCACATCCACATGGAACTGCTTTTGAGCACTTCCTCCTTCTTGCCGCTGCGCACCATCTGGAACAGATGGCGGGGGGAGTGTTCCCAGTGGGGACCCAGGGGACAGGAACCGGCGCAAACACCACACTGTTTGCACTTTTTGATCCAACTCCCCATTTCGGAATTTTTGTATACGTCTTTGGCAAAAGACAGGTCGTAAGCCATTTTTTCAATCTCCCGCATACCGGTTCACAACGGCCGGAAACCGGTCGGTTCCCGGCCGTGAACCGTCGATCAAGGATTAAAACTCCTTGTAGGGGTTGGGATCCAGTTCGCCGATCTCTTCCACGAAATCATTGATCACCTTGGGAAGGGTGTCGGCATCCATGATGTTGACTTCCACCATCTTGACGCGCTGCGATTCCAACTGCAAACGGTCCAGGGTTTCGGAAACCTTGCTCAAACGAATTTCCGCCAGGGCCGATCCGCGCACGTTGTGACACTGATATTCCTCGCCATGGCGGCAGCCCATGAGCAGGATGCCGTCATAACCGGTGGACATGGCGTCGGCGATCCAGACCAGACTCATGGAACCCATGCAGCGCAAGGGGATGACACGGATGTAGGGGCTGAGGGCGGTGCCGTTCTTGCCCACCATGTCCAGGGCCGGGATGGCGTCGTTGGTGCAGGCGAAAACCAGGATGCGTGGTTTTTCCTCGTCTTCCTCCGGAATTTCGCACTCCTTCAGCATCGAGCCGATCATATCCACCGAGTAGTTGGCGAAGGAGATGATCTTTTGCGGACAGGCGCCCATGCAGGTGCCGCAACGGCGGCAACGGGTGGGATTGAACAGCGGGTTGCCCTTGTCATCCTCGTTGATGGCGCCGAAGGGACACTCTTCCGTACACCGTTTACACTGGGTGCAGCCCTCTTCACGGAACGAGGGATAGGAGAGATCACCGGAACGGGGATGGACCGCGGCGCCGCGCGCCACCGATTCCACCACCTGGATCGCCTTCAGGGCGGCGCCGGTGGCGTCGGTGACCGCCTGGCCGATGCCCATGGGCCGGCGGGCCGGACCGGCGGCATAGATGCCGGTACGCCGGGTTTCATACGGAAAACAGATAAAATGGGAATCCGGGAAACCCCATTTCAACTCCGGCAGGCTGGCACCCTGGCGATATTGCAGATTCAACACCGATTGGGCGGCATCGCCCTCGACGCCCACCGGTGACGGATCGTCGGGATCGACGGTATCGATGGAAGGGGTCATGCCGGTGGCCAACACCAGCAGATCGACCTCCATGTTTTCGGTGCCACGCAAAATTTTGTCGTCGATTTCCAGCGACAGGCCGCCGGAAGAGGCCTTTTCGACCTTTTTCACGTCACCCTTGATGATGACGCCACCCTCTTCCTGCACCTTGCGGTAGAACTCCTCCATCTGCCCGGGGGTACGCAACTCCTGGAACAGGATGTAGGCCGAGGCCTCGGCACCATACTGTTCGATCAGGTAGAGGGCATGTTTCATGGAGTAGACACAGCAGGAACCGGAGCAATACTCCAGATGGTTTTTGTCCCGCTGACCGGCGCACAGTGAAAAGGCCACCCGTTTGGCCGGTTGGCCGTCGGATTTGCGCACGATCTGACCGGCCTTGGCCATCTCTTCGAATTCCAGGCTGGTGATCACGTCCGGAGAG
The DNA here is from genome assembly GCA_964344355.1 of uncultured Magnetococcales bacterium. Classification (GTDB taxonomy): domain Bacteria; phylum Pseudomonadota; class Magnetococcia; order Magnetococcales; family CAYFNE01; genus CAYFNE01. Next base: position 93,410 of record CAYFNE010000002.1, on the reverse strand, counting down.
CTGCCGTGGCCCAGGGATTTGTCCAGTTTGCCGGGATCGTACAGATCATAACCGGTACCGAGAACGATGCTGCCAACCCGTTGGATGGTTTCGCCGGAGCCGTTCTTGATGGTGACGTCGAACAGGCCCGGGGCGCCGGCGGTCTTGAGAATGCTGGCGTTCTTGATCACCTGGATGCGGCTGTTGCCTTCCACTTCGGCGATCAGGGCGTGGACCGGATTGTCCTGCAGGTCCCGGTAGGGGGGCTTGGTGGGGGAAACCTTGTGCATTTTCGCCACCTTGCCGCCCAGCTCACCGGTTTTTTCCACCAAGATGGCGTTGTAACCGGTGTCGGCGATCTCCTTGGCGGCGGTCAGGCCGGCCATGCCGCCGCCAACCACCAGGATATCCTTGGAGAAGCCGGCATCCTGGAACGGTTCCGGGGTGTCCATCTTCTTGACCTTGACGCACCCCATGCGGATGTAATCCTCCGCCATCATCTGGCGGTCTTCCTCCGCTTCGTCGTCGCCTTCCTCGACCTGCTGCACCCAGAGGGTTTTTTCCCGCAGGTCCACCCGGTCCATCAGGGCGGTGCCGAACTGGAACGCTTCACTTTTGACCCGTTCCGAACAGGCGGCGATCACCAGGGCGTTGATGCCCTCGTTGGCCATGTCCTGACGAATTGATTCCACCCCTTCGGACCCGCACAAAAATTCATGGTTGCGGACGTGGGGAACCTTCTGCTCCTTGGCGGCGACCTTTTCGAGGGCGTCGACATCCAGCGCCTCTCCGATTCCGCAGCCGGTGCAGATATAACAGCCGATTTTTTTCGCTTCCATCGTCCCTTATCCTCTCGCTTTGACCACGGCTTGAATCGCCTTCAACGCCATTGCGGTACTGGATTGGACCGAACCGGCCACATCCAGCGGGCTGGCGCTGCAGCCGGTGGCGTAAATTCCGTCACCGTTGAGCACGAATCCATAGTCATCATACTGGACGCCATCCGTCGGCGCTTTGGCGGTTGTGGCCGAATTCGGTTCCATGCCGGTGGCCAGGACGACCAGATCATAGGCGTCGGCGTAACGAACGCCGGTCAGGGTGTTTTCACCGATGACGATGGGATTTTTCGTTTCCGGATCCTCTTCGATTCGGGCCGGTTTGGATTTGATCCAGGTGACCTTCTCATCCGCCTCGACCTTTTTCTGGAACGCCTCATAGCGATCCATGGCGCGGAGGTCGATGTAATAGACCGTCACTTCGGCGTCCGGGTTCTGCTCACGGATGTAGGTGGCCTGTTTCATGGAGCCCAGGCAGCAGATGCGCGAACAGAACGGCAGATGGTTGTGATCCCGGGAGCCGGCGCACTGGATGAAGGCGATCTTTTTTACCTCCTTGCCGTCCGAGGGGCGTTGAATCTTGCCGCCCGTGGGGCCGAACGGGCTGGACAGGCGCTCGAAACGCATGTTGGTGGTGACGTTTTCGAAACGGCCGTAACCGTAAGGGTGAATTTTTTCGGCATCGTAGGGTTTCCAGCCGGTGGCCCAGACGATGCTGGCCACTTTCACCTCTTCGCTGCTGGCGGTCATGCCGGGTTCGATGGCGTCGACCGGGCAGACCTCCACCAGCTTTTTCGCCTCGTCGCTGGCGGCGAATTCGGCGTCCATGTAAAAGTGGCCGGGAAAGGCCATGGCATGGTCGTTGCGGATCGCCTTGATGCGGCTCATGCCGAAGTTGAACGGATTGTCCACCTCGGTGGTACAGGCTTTGGCACAATCCCCGCATGCGGTGCACTTTTCGTTGACGAAACGGGGATGTTGCTGGATGCGAACGGTGAAATCACCGGCGCTCCCCTGGATCTCCATCACTTCGGACAGGGTCCGATAGCGGATGCGCGGATTGTTCTTGATGCGCTGGTAGTTGATTTCCAGGCCACAGGTGGGAGAACAGAGTTTAGGGAAATATTTATTGTGCTGGGCGACACGGCCCCCGAGGTGGGGTCCCCGTTCCACCAGCAGCACGTTGTAGCCTACCTCAGCCGCTTCCACTGCTGTGGTAAGCCCGCTGATACCGCCGCCGACGACCAGAATGGTCTGGCCTGCGACATGACCATCTGCCATGACGCACCTCCGAGAAGATGGTTGATTGTGTGGAGCTGCACTATTAAGCCGGACCCGGGTGTCGCTGCAATCGCGGCTGGCAACCGTTAATGATAATCAGTATTCCGTTATATGTTGAAATACTGATGCAATGGCGATTCTAAGGCGGTGACCGTTCACATGCAAAAGTTTTTTGATAGTGGCAAACAATTGATGAATTGACATCTTTTTTGTTTCTATGTCAACATATAACCGGTCCTGACGCCAGATTGGCTTTCCAAAGGCCTTCGGATGCGTGATGATAACCGGTTGTCGATGATTTGTTTTTTTCAATGCGATTCGCAAGCCCGTTGAATAGAGAGCCTTTATGAGCCACCCCGAATTCGAACTGCTGCACCGGCAGCCCGTTGAAGCACTCAATCTGATCGTGGAGTCCTATCGTCACAAGGTGACCGGCGCCCGTCATCTGCATTTGAACGCCAAGGATCCCCACAACGCCTTTCTGGTGGCTTTTTTGACCGTCCCCCAGGACTCCACCGGCGTCGCCCACATCCTGGAGCACACCGCCCTGTGCGGCAGCAGACGGTTCCCGGTGCGTGACCCTTTTTTCATGATGTTGCGGCGTTCCCTCTCCACTTTCATGAACGCCTTCACCGCCAGCGATTGGACCGCCTATCCCTTCGCCAGCCAGTCGCGCAAGGATTTCGATAATTTATTGCGGGTCTACCTCGATTCCGCCTTCGCGCCGTTGTTGACCGAACTCGATTTCAACCAGGAGGGGTTCCGGGTGGAATTTGAAAAACCCGACGATCCCGAATCGGACCTGGTGTTCCGCGGGGTGGTCTTCAACGAGATGAAGGGGGCCATGAGCTCACCGGTGCGGGTGTTGTGGGATCGTATGGCCAAGGAGTTGTTCCCCACCACCACCTATCATCACAACAGCGGCGGTGATCCGGAATGCATCCCGGACCTGACCTGGGAGGCCCTCAAGACCTTTCACGCCAAACACTATCACCCCTCCAACGCCGTCTTCATGACCTATGGCGACATCGCCGCCGCCGACCATCAGGACAAATTTCAACGGCAGGTGTTGCACGGTGTCGAACCGATGCCGGTGGACTTTCTGGTTCCCGATGAGCAACGGCGTCAACAACCGGTCGTCATCCACGATCACTACGCCCTGGACGGCGAGACCGACACGACGGCCAAAACCCACATCGTCCTCAGTTGGCTGCTCGGTCCCAGTACCGATCAGGAGACCCTGTTACGGGCCCACCTGATCAATGGCGTGTTGTTGGACAACAGCTCCTCTCCCCTGCTCCACGTCCTGGAGACCACCGGGCTGGGCACCGCCCCGTCGCCCCTGTGTGGACTGGACGACTCCGGCAAGGAGATGGTGTTCGCCTGTGGCCTGGAGGGGTCGGAACCGGAGCACGCCGATGCGGTGGAGGCGTTGATCCTGGACGTGTTCGAAAAGGTGGTGCGAGACGGGGTGGAGCCGGAACGGGTGGAAGCGGTGCTGCACCAGTTGGAACTCTCCCGCCGTGAGGTGGGCGGTGACGGCATGCCCTACGGTCTGAAACTGATGCTCACCAGTCTGCCATCGGCCCTGCACGGCGGTGACCCGGTGGCGGCCCTGGCCCTCGATCCGATCCTGGAAAAACTGCGCGAGGACATCAAAAAGCCGGCCTTCGTGCAAAACCTGTTGCGCGACTGGTTGTTGAACAATCGCCACCGGGTACGGTTGGTCATGGAGCCGGACACGCAAATGAACGCCCGCCGCACCGAACGGGAAAAACAGCGGTTGGCGGCGATGAAGGCCGCCATGCCGCCGGAACGGTTCCAGGAAGTGGTGAATCGGGCGGCGGCGTTGAAAAAACGGCAGGAGGAGACGGACGATCCGGAAATCCTCCCGCGTCTGGACCTGGCGGACATCCCTGCCGATCTGATCATTCCCCAGGGTCGACTGCAACGGACCGCCGGCATTTCCAGCACCTGGTTCGACCGGCCCACCAACCGGTTGGTCTATCAACAGATGGTCCTGGACCTGCCGGACCTGGATCCGGACCAGGTGGCCCTGCTGCCCCTGTACGCCTCCTTTCTCACCGAGGTGGGCTGTGGAGACCGGGACTATCTGGAGACGCAAGCCTTTCAATCCGCGGTCAGCGGTGGTGTCGGCGCCCGGGGCACGGTACGGGGATCGGTGACGGACATGGGCCGGTTTCAGGCCTTTTTCACCATTTCCGGCAAGGCCCTGTCGCGCAATCACGATCATTTGACCCAGCTGCTCTACGAAACATTGGAAAAACCCCGTTTCGACGAACGGGTCCGGCTGCGGGAACTGGTGGCGCAGATGCGCGCCTCGGCGGAGATGCGGATCACCGATCACGGTCACTCCCTGGCCCTGTCGGCCGCCGCCGCCGGTTTGAGCCCAACGGCGGAGATCAACAACCAATGGGGCGGGCTGGAGGCCATCAAACGGCTCAAGGCCCTGGATGTCAGCCTCGATGATCCCAAGGCCCTGGCCGATTTCGCCGATCGACTGGATCGGCTGCGGCAACTGTTGGCGGCGGCCCCCAGGCGTCTGCTGATCATCGGCGAAGAGCGGGATTTTTCAGACTTTGAGCACTCGCTGGAAAAATGGTGGCGACAGCCGGCAACCGGCGTCATGAACACCCTGACCCCCAAACCGGTTGCCGGTCCCGGCAAGGTCGGTTGGGCGACGGTGACGACGGTCAGTTTTTGCGCCAAGGCCTACCCGACGGTGCCCTTCTCCCATGATGACGCCCCGGTCCTGGCGGTATTGGGACAGTTTCTGAAAAACGGGTTTTTACACCGGGCCATCCGCGAGCGCGGCGGCGCCTATGGCGGTGGCGCCGGTTATGACTCCGATTGCGGCATCTTTCGTTTTTATTCCTATCGGGATCCACGCCTCCGGGAGACGTTGGACGATTTTGACCACTCCTTGCGCTGGCTGGTGGAGGAAAAACAGGAGACCCGGGCCCTGGAAGAGGCCATTCTCGGCGTTATCGGCTCCATCGACCGTCCCGGTTCCCCCGCCGGCGAGGCGCGCCGCGCTTTCCATGACGCCCTCAACGGTCGCACCCCGGAACGCCGCCGCCATTTTCGCAGCCGGGTGCTGGAAGTGACCCTGGATGACCTGCGGCGGGTGGCGCAAACCTGTTTCAACGATGAACGGGCCGGTGTGGCGGTGGTCAGCCATCAACGGGCCCTGGAGGAGCAGACCGGTCCGGAGTGGCAAAAACGGACCGTGTAAAATGGTTTCGATGCCGGATACCCGTTATTGACAGGGACCGGTGATCGAACCAGCCCTCCCGGTTTTTCGACGCCGATCGTCCCCTCGTTCGCTACTCACGCGCCGGCCATGATCCAACCGATGGACCGTTGAGAGGATCGAGACCAGGGAGACGAAAAAGGGGGTGGGACGGTACCGCGACCAGGGGGGATGCCATTCAACAAACATTCAATAATTGACATTATTGAATGTTATAACCGGCCCTTCCACAGCCACCGGTACCTCGGCTCCAGGAGATTCAGGCGACTATCCGCCTACTCGGCGCCACCGATGAAATAGGGAGAGGGTTTCGGTCCCCGGTTGGAATAGGTGTAGCCGGGAAAATCGGTCCTGGTAACGAGAACACCCATGCGCTCATCGTTCTTGAATCCCAAATCCACCTCCTGGAAATTTTGAAAGCCGGCCATTTCCAACCAACTGAGTACCGCCTTGCGGCTGGGCATGTGGGAAATATTGCTGCGGATGCTCATGGATTGATCGGGAGAGACCGTGACCACGCTATCGATCAAGGTGTCATCATCTTCGCCCACGCGCAAACAGAGCTGGGATTTCGGCCACAGGATCTCGACACAGTTGTGGTCGATCAAATGCCGGTTGCGGGTCAGTGAGGATTCCAGGACCAGGATGCCGTTGACGTTCATCATGTCCGCCAGACGACGGATGAAACGCATCTGTTCTTTTTGGAATCCCGCCCATCCTTCGGGCCGGTCTCCAAAATACGTTTGTTGGTGAGACCGGGGTGGTAGGAGCGCAACGCCTCGAAAAGAACATCTCGATAATTTGGTTTATCGTAAGGTTGCAAGAGTCCGACGCTTTCCAGTATTTTGCGTGCGACCGATTATAAAGGTTTGATCACGTTTGGGTTCCTGTCATGAGGTCAAAAAAATCCACTGGGTTCCTGGATGATCAATCCCGTTCGTCGAGCCAGGCCATCTGGATCGCTTCGAGAATTTTTTCATTGCATCGTTCCGGGTCGTCCTCAAATCCCGGCAGGTCCAATACCCATTGCATCAGATCGGTAAACCGCACCGACAGGGGATCGGTGTCCGGTTTGGCATCGGCCAGTTCGATGGCGATATCGTGAATGTCGGTCCATCTCATGACATGTTCCCCCTCCTCACCTTTTTTTGTCAACGCTGATATTGACCGAATATTCCGGAATCGTCACCACCAGGCCATCCAGTTCATCGGTCATCTCCACCTGGCAGCCCAGACGGCTGGTCGGTGTCAGGCCGAAGGCCTTGTCCAGCAGGTCCTCCTCCTCCTCTTCCGGTGGTTCCAGTTTGTCATACCAGGCGGCATCGATCACCACATGACAGGTGGAGCAAGCCAGGGAGCCCTCGCAGGCCCCTTCCAGTTCGATATCATTTTCGTGCGCCGCTTCCAGTATCGAGGTGCCTGCCGCCACCTCCACGGTTTGGTTCATGGGTTGGAAAATAATTTTTGGCACCCCGGATCTCCTTGATTGATTAGACGAACCTTATCAGGCGAATTCGTCGACGTTTTTTCCGGTCATGGCCGCTTTGACCCCTCGATCCATGCGCCGTTGGGCAAAAAAACGCGTTTCCTCGTCGGTGTTGGCGATGGCCTCGTTGATGCGCTCATGGTCGTCGCCCCGGGTGGTTTCCCAGAGCCCGCGCAACACCGCCTTGATTTTTTTCAACTCCGCTTCGGAGAGCAGATCGCCATCGCTTTTCAGGGCGGCGCCGGCGGCGGCCAATACCCGTTCCGCCTCCACCTTGGCTTCGTTGAGCAGTCGCGCTTTCATGTCCGCCTGACCATGGATCAGGGCGTCCCGCAACATTTGCCCGATCTCCTCATCGCTGAGACCGTAGGCGGGTTTGACCGACACCGACTGTTCGGTACCGGTGGTCTGTTCCCGGGCGGAGACCGTGAGCAGACCGTCGGCATCCACCCGGTAGGTGACACGGATGCGGGCGGCACCGGCGGTCATCGGTGGAATGCCGCGCAGTTCGAACCGGGCCAGGGAGCGGCACTGGCCGACCAGCTCCCGTTCCCCTTGCACCACATGGATGGCCATGGCCGTCTGACCATCCTTGAAGGTGGTGAAATCCTGGGCCTGGGCGGTGGGAATGGCGGTATTGCGCGGAATGATCTTTTCCACCAGCTCACCCATGGTCTCCACCCCCAGGGAGAGCGGTGTGACATCGAGCAGCAGCAGATTGGAACGGTTGTTTCCGGCCAGCAGGTCGGCTTGATGGGCCGCTCCCAGGGCCACCACCTGGTCGGGGTCCAGATCGTGCAACGGTTCCCGTTCGAACAGTTTGGCCACGAAACGGCGCACGGCCGGAACCCGGGTCGATCCGCCCACCAGCACCACCCCGGACAGTTCACCCGGTCGCACGCCGGCATCCTTCATCGCCCGGCGGCATGGCAGGCCGGTGGCACGCACCAGATCGGTGATCAATGATTCGAACTCCTCGCGATCCAGGTTGCGTTCATAGGTATTATCGTCAGTCAGGTTGATCTTGGCGACGGCCTCCGTCTCGGTGGTCAAAACCTCCTTGATGCGCCGGGCCTCCTGATGACAGGCCTGGATCAGGGTGGCACCGGTCCCGGTTCCGCCAATCTCATCCAAAAACAATTTCGCCAGGCAATGGTCGAAATCATCGCCACCCAGGGCCGAATTGCCGCCGGTGGAGAGCACCTGGAACACCCCTTCGGTCAATTTCAGGATGGAAATGTCGAAGGTGCCGCCCCCCAGATCGTAGATGGCGAAAAGCCCCTCCTTCCGTTTGTCGAGTCCATAGGCCAGGGCGGCGGCGGTCGGTTCGTTGACCAGGCGCAACACCTCCAGTCCGGCCATGCGACCGGCATCCTTGGTGGCTTGACGCTGGGCGTCGTCAAAATAGGCCGGGACGGTGATCACCGCCCCGTAGAGCGGTCCATCCAGGGCTTCCATCGCCCGGGCCTTGAGGACTTTCAATATTTCAGCGGAGACCGAAACCGGCGACAACCGGCGATTGCCGACGACGATGTGGACCATGCCCCCTTCGCCCTCCTGCAGATGATAGGCGTTGCGGGTCCCCTGATCCCCCAGGTCGGCCAGGCCCCGGCCCATGAATCGTTTGACCGAGGCGATGGTATCCCGGGGATGGCTGCTGGCCCGTTCCCGGGCCGTTTCACCGACCAACGGTTGCGGTTCCGGACCATAATGGACCACCGAGGGCAGGGAGATCCGCCCCTCGTCGTCAGGGATGCAGTGTGGTTGGCCACCCAGGCCCACGGAGGCCACCAGGGAATAGGTGGTGCCGAGATCGATGCCCACCACCCGTTTGCGATCCTCGGGGCGGACGGTCCCCTCCCGAACCTCATGGGGTTTGAGCGACTGTCCCGGTTCGGCGATATCCAACAATACATCCATGTTCAAACCTGCTCTTTCATTCAAAAATCGGTCTCTTCGAACAACCGCTCCTCCAACCGTTCGATCTCTTCCAGAAACCGGTGATAATAGCGCAGCCGTTCGACCAATCGGGCCGCCTGTTCGAGGTGGCTCTCGTCGCGGCTGGAAAAATAGTTGGAAAAACAGTCCGCCAGCCCGGTGTTCTCACGATCGATACGCCGTTGTGCCTCGTCACGGCTCTCTTCCAACCGGTCTCCGGCATCGGCCCGTTTCAGGTCCAGTTCTTCCAGAGCTTCGCGCAGTTCCATGACCTCCATGAGAAAAACCGGGTCCGAGGCGGCGCCCTCCGATTTGGCCCGGCCGCTCAGGGAGAGGAGATATTCCGCCCGTAACAGGGGATCCTTCAGGGTGCGGTAGGCCTCGTTGAGACGGGTTACCCGTTCCAGGGAGTAGCGGCGTTCGGTGGCGGTGCGGGAGGCGTAGCGATCGGGATGAAACCGTTGTTGCCAGGTTCGATAGAGCGGTTCGATGGTCTCCGTGGAGAGATCGAAGCTGGGTTCCAGATCGAACAGGCGAAAAAAATCGATGTTCGGATCCGCCGGCTGGATGATCCGGCAAATGGGGCAGAACGGTTCCCGGGAGAGTGGATTGCGGCAGGACCAGCATACCCGGGTGGGGGATTCGGCGGCGGAGGGGGTGGACATGATGAACGCGGACGAACCTTTCCAAACGAAGCGCGGGACGGATTGACGGGACGCCACCGGCGATGGCCCGTCCAACGGGGCGCCCCCGGTTTTGAATTATGGGGATATCCCGCCCGATCGACAAGGTTTTCACGCCGGAACCGGGGATCACTCTCTAATATCCGATCGTTTTTGTCAAGTATTATTCGGTCCAGCCGGCCCGCCGAAGCAACGGCCCCCCTCCCGTCCGGTCGGTCCCGGTCATCGAGTGGGCCAACGGTTCGGGCCGGCAACCGGCGCGTCATGGCGGCCTCCCCGCTTGACACCCCGTCCATGGCGGCCTATCTTCCGGCATGTTCATCCCACGGCATGACACCTTGAAAAAAGGGGATTGTCGATCCCGCCGTTGAACGATCGATGGGAAGGTGTTTTGATGGAACAGGACCGGTTGGACCGGGCAAATGGCACGGTGGGTCATCGCACGCGGGTCAAGATATGCGGCATCACCCGGGAGGCCGACCTGCAGGCGGCGGTTCGGGCCGGGGCCGATGCCGTCGGTCTGGTTTTCTACCCCCGCTCCCCCCGTCATGTCACGCCGGACCGGGCGGCGCGGTTGACCGCCCTGTTGCCACCGTTCGTGTCGGCGGTGGGGCTGTTCGTCAACAGCGATCGGGCTTTCATCGAGCGGACCGTGGCCCGGTGCCGGCTGGATGTCATCCAGCTGCATGGCGATGAAACGCCGGAGATGTGCCAGGGGCTGCCACGACCGGTGCTCAAGGCGATGCGGGTGGCCGGGGCCCGGGACCTGGAGGGCCTGGACCGGTATCCGGTCCAGGGACTGTTGCTGGATGCCAAGCGGATCGGTCACTATGGGGGAACCGGACACCGTTTCGACTGGTCTCTCCTGGAGGGGTTCCGTTCACCGCGGCCCCTGTTACTGGCCGGTGGCCTGAACGGGGACAATGTGGCGGAAGCGATCCAACGGGTGCGCCCCCATGCCGTGGATGTCTCCAGCGGGGTCGAATCGGCGCCCGGCATCAAGGATGAAGGGCGTATCGATCATTTCATGCAGCGGGTTCGCTGGAGTGACGACACCCGGTCCGAAGTCTGATCGAACCCTGCCGATGGCTGGGGCGACCGGCAACCGACAGTCGACAATACGAACGGAAACAGAGGGTTTCGCATGAATTGGATTTCCCGAATCATACCGCCGAAAATCAAGGAAAACGTGCGGCGCTCCTCCCAGACCCCCGAGGGACTGTGGATCAAGTGCGAACCTTGTGGAAAGGCGTTGTTTCAAAAGGAGCTGGAACGGAACCTGCACGTCTGTCCCCACTGTGGCAACCATTTTCGTCTGTCCGGCCATCGACGGGTGGAAGTGACGTTGGACCCGGGGGGCCGGGAGGAGCTCTTTTCCGGATTGCATCCCAGCGATCCGTTGAAATTCAAGGATTTGAAAAAATACAAGGACCGTATCCGCGAGGCCCAGAAAAAGACCGGCACCAACGATGCGGTTCGGGTGTTCAAGGGGGCCATCAAAGGGATCCCCGCCGTGGTGACCGCCTTCGATTTCAGTTTTCTCGGCGGTTCCATGGGGTCGGTGGCCGGGGCCAAGGTGGCTCAAGGGGCGTTGGCGGCCCTGGAAGCCGGCTGCGGTTATGTGGTGTTCGCCGCCTCCGGCGGCGCCCGCATGCAGGAGGGTATCCTGTCGTTGATGCAAATGGCCCGCACCTCCGCCGCCCTGACCCGTCTCGATGAGGCGCGCCTGCCCTATATCTCCGTGCTCACAGATCCCACCACCGGTGGCGTCACCGCCTCTTTCGCCATGCTCGGGGATGTCATCATCGCCGAACCCAACGCCCTGATCTGTTTCGCCGGTCCCCGGGTCATCGAACAGACCGTACATGAAACCCTGCCGGAAGGGTTCCAGCGCAGTGAACATTTGCTGTCGTGCGGTTTCGTGGACCTGATCTGCCCCCGGTCGCAAATGCGCGATACCCTGGCGGACCTGCTTTCCCGCCTGGGACCGGAGAAAAAGGGGAAACGGTCCGGGGATGGCGACGCCACCACCGCTGCCACCGGTTGATGTCCGATGCGCTTGCCGCCCTGCTGAAACTGGCCGAACGGCAGTCCCCCCGAACCATTCATCTCGGTTTGGATCGGGTCCGGGCGCTATTGGCGGACCTCGGTCAGCCCCAGGAGGGGTTGCGCTTCATCCATGTGGCCGGCACCAACGGCAAAGGATCGGTGGTGGCCTTTCTGGAATCCATCCTCCGGAGGTCCGGCGTCCCCACCGCCGCTTACACCTCCCCCCACCTCGCCCGGTTCAACGAACGGATCCGGGTCAATGGCCGCCCCATCGACGATGACCGGTTGGAGCCGCTGTTGGATCGGGTATTGGCGGTCAACGATGGCCGGCCGGCCACCTTTTTCGAGCTGACGACAGCGGCGGCCCTGTGCCATTTCCAACGCTGCGGCCTGGCGGCGAACCGGGGGGTGGTGTTGTTGGAAACCGGGCTCGGCGGACGGTTGGATGCCACCAACGTCATCACCCCCCTCCTCTCCCTGGTCACCGCCATCGGTTTGGATCATATCGACTTTCTGGGAGACGATCCGGCCGCCATCGCCCGGGAAAAGGGCGGAATTTTCAAACCGGGCGTCCCGGCCTGCGCCGATCCGGTCCGGCCGGTGGCGGTCGAGGTTTTGCGCGGCCTGGCCGATGGACTCGACACGCCGCTGTCCCTGCGGGGCCGGGATTATGATTTCCATCCGGATGAGCCGGACCGTGGGTGGCGCTATTGGGATCGGTACGGATCATTGGAGCTGCCGGCCCCGGGTTTGGCCGGTCCGCATCAATATGCCAACGCCGCCCTGGCGGTGGCGGGATTGCGCCAACTGCCGGCTGGGCTCTGGCCCATCGATGCGCAATCGATTGGACACGGCATCGCCGAAACCCGATGGCCGGGGCGGTTGGAGCGCATCGAGGGGGCGCCGGAACTGCTGTTGGACGGCGCCCACAATGTCGATGCCGTCCGCGCCCTGGTCCGCGCCCTGGGGGAACCACCGTTGCGGGGACGGGAAACCGGGTTGCTGTTTTCGGCCTTGAAGGACAAGGATGCCGCCGCCATGGCCGCCCTGCTCGCCCCCCATGTCCATCGGGTCTGGGTCACCCCGCTGGACCATCCGCAGACCCTGGATGGCCGATCCCTGGAGGAAATCTGGCGGTCGACCGGACCGCCGGTCCACGTTTGCCGACACTACCGGGAAGCCCTGGAATTGGCCCGTTCCGCCCTTCCCCCATCGGCACGGATCCTGGTGACCGGCTCCCTGGTCCTGGTCGGTGCGGTTCGCGCCCACATTATGAAAAGTTGACTTTGGGGACACAAAAATTCGATAATGAATGGTCCGAATCGAGGGAAGGAAAATTGGATGGACCGGACACCCTCACGATACTGTTTTTGGAGCGTCGGATCGTCTCATGTCTCTCACGCCGTCGAATCATCGTTGTCTCCCGTCCCGACCCCGTGTCGCCGGTATGTTGCATCTGGCCGGACTTTTCTGTCTCGCCGTGGCCCTCCCCGGCAACGCCCAGGAGCTGCCCGAACCGGAATATGTGGAACGGGTGGCCGAAGAAGGTTTGGCCGTCGCCAGGGAAAAGTTGACCCCGGATCAGGTCGATAAAGCCAAAGCGGCGAAGAAAAAGATCGACCAATATGTCGATGTCGACGCCGATGATCTGGAAGTGGATCGAAAACAGCAGGTGATCCGCGCCAAGGGCAATGTGCGCATCGTCCAGACCGGTGTCATGGAACTGCGCGCCGACCGGGCGGAATATCGCTATCGGCCGAAACGGATCAAGGCCGATGGCAACATCCGTTTCACCCGCCGGGGCGATCTGTTCACCAGCGAGCGGGTCGAGTTGGATCTTTCCGAACAGAGCGGTTTTCTGAATGCGGTCAAGGCCGATCTCAATGGTCCCGGCAAGCGGGGTACGGCGGAATCGATCGTCATTCACGACCGCGACCGTTTGACCATGAACAACGCCTCGTTCACCAATTGTGAATGCGACGATCCCGCCTGGAAACTGACCTCGGAAAAGATCGAGATCGACCGGTTGGAAAACAGCGTTACCGCCAACAACGTACGCCTGCACCTGGGGGCGGTGCCCATCGGCCCGTTGCCATGGTGGCGGCATCCACTGGAAGCGCGAAAAAAGAGCGGTTTTCTCACCCCCTCCTTTCAGGCCACCGGCAACGGTTTCGAGATGGAGGTCCCCTATTTTTGGAATATCGCCCCCAACCGGGACGCCACCCTGGCCTTGCGCGGCATCACCGAACGCGGTGTCATGGGCAAATTGCAATATCGGTATCTGGGGCATAACCACTCCGGCCAGTTGGACACCTATCACATCCATGACACCCTGGAGGAAAAACATCGCGGTTTGACCCTGTTCGATCATCGGCAGCAGATGGCCAACGGCTGGCGCCTGGCGGTACATGGCGAGGCCAGCCAAACCCGGGACTTCATCAGCGATTTTGAACAGGACCTGGTGGATCCGCGGCGGCGGCGTCTGGAGTCTTCGGTGGTGTTGAACCGCCTGTGGCTGCGGGATCGGGGTTGGTCGGGCATGAGCGGCGGCGCCCGCTGGTACCAGGACCTGGAGGCGGTCAACGATGATTTCACCGTGCAAAGCCTGCCCTTCGCCCTGATTTCCGACAGCCGGTCACTGGGTCCCACCCCAGCGGACGGCGAGATCAATGTTTCCAACTGGCAACTGAACACCGATCTGCGCCTGGACAACTTTTACCAGATGGCCGGGGATGCCGCCCAACGGGTGGATATCGCCCCCGTTCTGCACTATGAACGCCCCCTCTATATCGGCCGCATGGAAGCGGTTTTCGGACTACGGGAGACCGCCTATTTGACCCAGGGCGATCCGAGCCAGACACAGATGGTGCGGGACGACAGCGACCATCGCGAGGCCTCCCTGTTCGGGCTGCGGTTGGACGGTCATCTGGCCCGCACCTATGGCAATGGTGCCAAACACACCATCGAACCATCGGTTCAATATGTGCACAATGCCGTCACCGACCAGAGCCAACTGCCGGACTATGACGCCACCCTGCGCAATTTCACCACCACCAACCTGTTCACCCACAATCTCTATTCGGGTGTCGACCGGATCAGCAGCGGTCACTGGGTCACCTATGGTTTGACCTCCCGATTGTTGCAACATAATGACGATAACGCCATTATCGAAAATGCCGTTCTGACCCTCGGTCAACGTTGGGCGCCTTCGGGACATCGGGAATATCAAAGGGGGGAGGCCTTTTCCGATATGGCCGGCCGTCTGGCGGTGGCCTTCTCCGAAAAGGTGGAAACCTCCGCCACCGCCCGCTACAATCCCTACAGCGATCAGTTCGATGCCACCGATGCCTTCCTGACCCTGACCCTGGCGGAACGGAACTGGCTGGCCCTGGGGTATCATTTCAACCGCACCGAGGGCGATGCCGAACTGGTGGAGGACGGCAGCGAACGTATCGAGGCCATCACCGCCAACAGTTCCTATCAGTTGTCGGAACATTGGTTTTGGACCCAGGAGGCCGACTACTCCCTGGTCCTGGATGATATCAAAAGCTGGGAGACCGGCCTGGCCTACGAACATCAATGCTGGACCCTGCGCCTGAGCGGCGGGCGCCGGCTGGCCACTGACACCAATCGTCATGGTGGTGGTTTTTTCGGTCTCTACTTCAATCTGTTGGGCTTGGGGGGCTATGGTGTTTAATCGCCGGCGGCGGTCCGTTTTTCCGTTTCTTTCCATCCTCGTTCCCTCCCTGTTTTTCATGACGGCCGCCACCGCTTCGGTGTTGGACCGCATCGTCGCCGTGGTCGAGGCGCAAACCGTCTCCAAGGAGCAGGTCAAACCGCGGATCATCACCCAATCGGAAGTGGATGAGATCGCCGAACCCGTGCTGAAAAAATTGCGTCGTTCCGGCGAAGCGGTCGATCCGGAAAAAATTCGCAAACGGGCCCTGGATGAACTGATCAACCGTACCCTGCGGGACCAAAAGGCCGAGCAGATGGGGATCAAGGCCGAAGAGAGTGACATTCTCGCCCTGTTCAGCCAAGTTGAACGCAACAACAAACTCCCCCCCGGCACCCTGCCCCAGGCATTGGCCAGCCAGGGAATCAGCGTGGAAAAATATCGGCAAAGTTTACGCGACAAGATCATCCGTACCCGCCTGATCAACCGGCTGATCCGTCCGCAGGTGCGGGTCACCGACGAGGAGGTCGACCTCCTCCTGAAGGGAGCCGGGGCCGGCGGTGAGGAGGAGATCCATCTGGGTCAAATCCTGTTGCACGTCGAGGCCACCACCCCGCCGGTGCAGGTGCAGAGTATCCGCCGCAAGGCGCAGCGGCTGGCGGGACAGTTGCAGAGCGGTACCTCCCTTTCCAGTCTGGCGGGCCAGTTTTCAAACGATCCCAGTGGGTTGAGTGGCGGTGACATGGGCTGGTTCAAGCGGGGCCAACTACAGCCCGAGTTGGGAAAGGTGGTCTTCGACCTGGAAAAAGGCGCCATTGCCGGTCCCATCCGTTCACCGCAGGGATTTCACATCTTCCAGGTTTTGGACCGGCGTCGTGCCCAATCGGAGTCCAAGGTCGATGTGACCGCACGCACCAAGGTCAAGGCCCGGCACATCCTGCTCAAGGTGCCGGCAGAGGGGGATGATGCCGAAGAGGCGGCGGTGCGGGAGAGGGTCCGCTCCATCCTGGCGGAAATTCGTGCCGGCGCCTCCTTCAAGGAGATGGCGGTCCAACATTCCGAGGACGCCACCGCCGAAGATGGCGGCGATCTGGGCTGGTTCGAACAAGGCAGCATGGTACCCTCTTTCGAAGAGGCGGCCTTTTCGCTGGAAAAAGGTCAAATCAGTGAGCCGGTTCGAACCCCATTCGGTTGGCACCTCATCCAACTGGAGGATAAAAAAGTCCTGTCGGCCGGTTCCGATGCGGCCAAGCGCAAGGCGTTGCGCAGCCGTTTGGTGGAGAGCAAGATCAAATCCCGCTACAGTCAATGGTTGCGAAATTTGCGCAGCCGCGCCTATGTGGATTTTCGCTGACCTTTTTGCCGATCGATTCCCATGATTGCCGTGACCATGGGGGATCCCACCGGTATTGGACCGGAGGTGACCCTGAAAGGTTTTGTCGACCAGCCCCTGCCCCGCCGTCTGCATGTGGGGGACCCGGACCTGTACCGCCATGCGGCGGCCCATTTCGGACTGGAGGTGTCGATTCGCCCCGTTGGTTCCGTTGAAGAGGCGGCCGCTCTGCCCGAGCATCTGTTTACCGTTCTTCCCACCCGCGCCCGGGTGGCCATGGCGTCGTTTCAATTCGGCCAACCCCACCCCGGTCATGCCGCCGCCATCGTCGAGAGTATCCTGACCGCCTGTGAATTGACCCGCAGTGAACGGTCAATGGCCATGGTGACCCCGCCCATTCACAAGGCGGTGTTGCACGAGGCCGGCTTCGACTTTCCCGGTCATACCGAGCTGCTGGGCCAGTGTGCCGGTGTTCCACAGCCGGTGATGATGTTGACCGGTGGGGGGTTGCGCGTGGTGCCGGCGACCATCCATCAATCCCTGGCCTCGGTGCCGGCCTCTTTGAATGTGGACCGGTTGCGCGGGGTGATCGAGACGGTGGTTCAATCCTTGCGGGTGGATTTCGCCATTTCGGCGCCACGGGTGGCGGTGACCGGTTTGAACCCCCATGCCGGTGAAGAGGGCCGATTCGGCGACGAGGAAGTGACGATCATTGCCCCGGTTTGTCGGCAACTGTCCGAAAAATATGCTGGAACGGTTCGGGGTCCCCTGTCCGCCGACACCCTGTTCCACGCCGAAGCCCGGCGTGGTTACGATGCCGTGGTATGCATGTATCATGATCAGGCATTGATCCCGATCAAAATGCTGGCTTTCGGTAATGCGATTAACGTAACTCTTGGACTGCCCATCATCCGCACCAGTGTCGATCATGGCACCGCTTTTGACATTGCCGGACGGGGGATGGCCAATCATCATTCCTATCTGGCGGCCCTGTCCCTGGCCGGTGAAATGGCCGGAAACCGCCAAAACCGATCGACTTGAACCGCCTCGTCGAACCAACCGCCGCCGGTCCATCATGTCCTTGCCACAACTGATAAAAACCCTTGGATTGCGTCCCCGGAAAGGGTTGGGGCAAAATTTTCTCATCGATGAGCGGGTAGCGCCGCGCATCGTCACTGAAGCGGATATTCAACCCGGGGATCGGGTGGTGGAGATCGGTCCGGGCCTGGGCAGTTTGACCTGGCCGCTGCTGCAACGGGCGCGAAAGGTTTGGGCCATCGAGCAGGACTCCGGGCTGCTGTCCCTGTTGAAACAGAGAACGGCGGGATTGGGGGAGTTGCAGCTGCAGTTCGGGGACGCCTTGGCCTGGGATTATCGTCAAACGGCCCGGGAGCTGGGCGGTCCGTTGCGCATCGTCGCCAACCTGCCCTATCACATCAGCTCGCCGCTGTTGTTGCACCTGCTGGACCAGGGGGATGCCATCGCCGACATGACCTTGATGTTCCAGAAGGAGGTGGCCGAGCGCATCGCCGCCCCGCCGGGCGGCAGGGTTTACGGCACCCTGTCGGTGCAGTGTCGTTTGTGGATGGATATCCAACCCCTGTTCGATGTGCCGCCACGGGCATTCCATCCCGTACCCAAGGTGGATTCGACCGTCATCCGGCTGATCCGACGGGATCGACCGCTGGCGGCGGTGGCCGACATGGCCTTGTTCCGGAAGATCATCCGCGCCGCATTCGGGCAACGGCGGAAAACCCTGGGTAACGCTTTGAAAACCGTACATCCGGATCCCAAGGCCTGGTTGCAGCGGGCGGGGATCGATCCCCGGCGCCGCGGGGAGACCCTATCGGTCGTGGAGTTCGCCCGTTTGGTCGATGATTTCGCCTGACCGCTCCCGTTCGATGGTTCGCGCCATGCCCTCGATGGCATCGCGCACCTGATGCAAAATTTGCTTGCGGTCCGATTTCGGACGTCCGGCGGTGGGGATGGCCGGGCCGATGCGCAGCTGAATTTCACCCGGTTGTTTCAAAAAGGCCCGGCGGCCCCAAAAACGGCCGGCATCATGGGCCACCGGCACGATGGGTACGCCGGCCTCCAGGGCCAGACTGACGCCACCGGCATTGTAGCGTCCCACCTCACCCACCGCCGTGCGGGTACCTTCGGGAAAAATCAGGATGGAAACGCCGCGTTGAAACTCCTTCTGGCCCGTCCGTTGCAGCTTTTTCAGCGATTCGATCCCCTTGCTCCGATCGATGGGAATCTGACCGGTGGCCAGCAGCGACCAGCCGAAAAAGGGAATTCGCGTCAAACTCTCCTTGAGGACCAGGACGAAAACGGGAAAAACCGAATGCAGGGAGACGGTCTCCCAGGCCGATTGATGTTTGCAGAGGATCACGTACGGGGGGGGTGGCAACCGTTCGCGCCCGAGGATCCGTACCCGCAGATTACAGGTGATGGCCAGCAGGCGGCGGTTGTAGCTGGACCAGACTTGCGCCACCCGCCGCCGCCAGGCCAGCGAGGTGAAGGACCAACTACCGAGAATGAACAGGGCAAAGACGAGGATGCCGAGGACGAACAGAAAAAAAAAGAGTCCCGAGCGGAGGTAGGCCTTGATTTTTTCCATCTGCATCACCATATCAACGAATCAAAGGAACCCATCCGGATACACCGTTTTCAGGAAGGTGGTCCGAAAAGGGGCATCCTGATATGAAAATCGATGATCGTAAAGAGGCGGTCTCCCGTCAGGCCATCGAAACATCCAGCCACGGTCCCCAAGGATACGATGAATCGAGAAAGAAGAGGAAATATGGAAAACAGAGCCCTGGCCATCGTCGCCGATGATGGTGGATTGAAACAGTATATGAAGGAAATCAACAAGTTCGATATTTTGTCGGCCGATGAGGAGTACCGGTTGGCGGTCCAATATTTCGAACATCGCGACCGGGACGCCGCTCATCGCCTGGTTACCGCCTACCTGCGCTATGTGGTCAAGATCGCCCGGGAGTATGGCAATTATGGTTTGCGCACCATGGATCTGGTTCAGGAGGGTTCCATCGGCCTGATGCAGGCGGTCAAACGGTTCAAT
This sequence comes from uncultured Magnetococcales bacterium, assembly GCA_964344355.1. Lineage (GTDB taxonomy): Bacteria > Pseudomonadota > Magnetococcia > Magnetococcales > CAYFNE01 > CAYFNE01. The sequence continues at coordinate 73,790 of CAYFNE010000002.1, read as the reverse complement.
CCCTACAAGGGGTTCCGGCTCGCCACCTATGCCATGTGGTGGATTCGGGCCGCCATCCAGGAGTTCATCCTCCGTTCCTGGAGCCTGGTCAAGATCGGCACCACCAGTGCGCAACGGAAACTGTTTTTCAACTTGCGCAAAAACAAAAGCTCCATCGAACGTCTCGATCACGGCCAGGCGGAGGTCCTGGGGGAAAAACTGGGGGTGGAGACCGCCGAGGTGTTGGAGATGGATGGTCGTTTGTCCGGCCGTGATGACTCCCTGAACCGCCTGGCGTTGGAATCCGGTGATGAAATTCAAACCATGCTGGTGGATGATCGGGAAAATCAGGAAGTCAAATTGTTGGACTCCGAGGCGGAACGGTTGCGCCGGCAGGCGGTTGGCGCCGCCCTGCAATCATTGAACGAACGGGAGAGGATGATCGTCAGCGACCGATTGTTGGCCGATGCCCCCGCCACCCTGGCCACGTTGGGTGACAAGCTGGGAATTTCCCGGGAACGGGTACGACAGTTGGAACGACAGGCGATGGTCAAAATGCGCAAAGCGTTGGAAAGTCAGCCCTATATCGATCTGCTCGGCCAACCTTCCCCAGCGGCGGCCTGAGGCCTATGACTTCCCATGTTGACATTAACGTAATCAAGGAAAGCGACGGTCCCCCGCTACGCTTTCAGGTTCGGGTGCGGGAGGGGAATGGCGAGAGCCGGCACATGGTGACCATGACCACCGCTACCCACCAACGGTTGACCGCGGGCCGGGTGGATGCGGCGGCTTGTGTCGGTGCCGCTTTTCGGTTCCTGTTGGATCGGGAGCCCAAGGAGGCGATCCTCTCCCGCTTCGACATCACGGTGATTTCCCGTTATTTTCCGGAATTTTCCAAAAAACTGCCCGACTATTTTTGAGCCGGACCGGTGGTGGTGCGGATTGGGGGGGGGATCGTTCATGCGATTCAGGGAGTGGCGGACCGGGGTCCGCCCCCCTTCTTTCTGCGGTTGTCGCCGGACGATGGATCAGCCCGGGCGACCAGCGCAGGGATTGCTGGAATAGCGGGCCACCGACTCTTTGAGACCGATGAGTTTTTCATAGATATTGATGGCATTTTTGTAGCTGCTGATGCCGGTCACGATGATCTGGTCCTCATCGTTATCGAAAATCTTGTATTCCTCTTTGCTGGCAACGATCTGTAGTGATCCCATGTTTCAGTCTCCATGTGGTAGGTCGGTGGTCACCCATCCGAATCATCTTTGTCAGACTAAGAAATGCACATCTCGTGCCATTGTTGTTTATTGTTTGAATTTCAAAATGGTACACTGTGTTTCAGTAAAAATTCGTCAAGATGATATCTCCGCCTGCTGTCTACCGGGGAATCGTTGCGAACACCGGCTCGCCCACGAACTCATGTGAGAATCCGCCGGCCGGCAGTTTCCCGGTCCGTGCCATCACCGGCCGTTGCCCGCCGCTGGTCGGAATCGTATGGTGAACCCGGTTCCGAACAATCGATTATCCATCACCGCCTTCGATCCGCCGACAGGTCCATCATGCCAATCAACCGCCTCGCCCTCTCCTGGAATATCGGCCATCTGCATGGATGGGGGGTGTATGGTTTGAACCTGGTATTCGCCATGTTGCGGCGTGGGATTCAACCGATCATGAACCAAAAGCCGGGCCGGTTGGAGTTGGATCCTTTGCGGATGGCGCTGTTGTTGCCACACCTGGAAAACATCCTGCAAATCGACCGGCTTCGGGAACGGAATCCCGATCGTCTGCTCCGGATTCCCGGCGCCACGCTGCTGTTGGCCAGCGATGGGGCGTTTCAGTTTTTCAATGGTGGGTTCGAGGCCGACCGGCAGGTGGGAATGACCTTTTTCAGTTCCGCCGAATTGGCGGAAAAAAACATTGAACGGGCGCGGCGCCTGCCACTGGTGATTACCGGTTCCTCCTGGAATGAACATATTCTCAAGGAAAAATATGGCCTGAACAATGTGGTCAACATCATCCAGGGCGTGGATACCACCCTCTTCTTCCCCTCCGGCAAACGCCATCTGTTCCGGGACCGGTTTGTCATTTTTTCCGGTGGCAAACTGGAACATCGCAAAGGTCAGGATATCGCCCTGGCAATTTTCAAGCGGTTCCATGAACGCCATCCGGAGGCACTGCTGGTGACCGCCTGGTTCAATCTGTTCGATAAACGGATCGACCCTTTTCCACCCACCCATGTTCAGGACCTGCCCAGTAGCTCCCAAGCCATGCCGCACTGGTTGGGAAAATATCTGCCCCGGGATTCATTCATCGATGTGGGGGCGGTGCCCAATCCGTTGATGCCTTCGATCCTCCGGGAGGCGGATGTGGCCCTGTTTCCCAATCGATGTGAGGGAGGGACCAACCTGGTGGCCATGGAGTGCATGGCGGCGGGTCTGCCGGTCATTTTGTCGGACAACACCGGCCATCGGGATTTGATCGATGCGGCACACTGTTATCGATTGACGGAACAGAAACCGGTGCGCGATCCCCTTTCCGGGAAAACGCTGGCGGATTGGGGGGAGTCCTCCGTCGAGGAGGGGGTGGCGCATTTGGAGGCGGTCCATCGGGACCGGCGGGCCGCCATCGAGCGGGGACGGCGCGCCCACCGGTTCATGAGGGAATATTCCTGGGAACGTCAGTGTGATCGGGTCCTGGACCAGTTGGCCCGGGTACCCTGACTTACAATAATTACCGGGAAGGGTTGGCTGATCGGTCCGTTATTGAAAATCAGGATGCGGCCGCCCGGGATTGTTCCATGTCCCGTTGCAGGGCCTCCTTGTCGATCCACCAATCATCGCCAACCATCATCTCCAGTCCGGCCATGACGATGGGAATGTAATGATCCGGATCGTCCAGGCGATTGTTCGTCACCCAGATCTTGAACGCCTCCTGGCCCACCACCTTGGCCTGATCACAAACCAGGGCCATCATCTGCTGGGCCTGCCCCAGGGCCAGGTCGCGGTCGGGGTGATCGGGGGTGCGATGTTTGGCCATCAAATGGGCCAGCGTGGCGATGGAACCGGCGATTTCATGGCGGGGGGTGAGGGTGTTCAGCAGATGGAACAGGGCCAGCACCACGTCGACGGCGGGGGCGTCCGATTTCAGGGCCACCCAGACCCGTTGCGCCAACGCTTTGTAAATCTCCTTGTTTTTATGTTTGGTGGACATCCGTGTCAAAATTTTCAATATCTCCGGCCAGTCGCCCTCTTTGCAAAGACGGGCGATATCGGCCTTGTCCGATTTCCACTCTTCCGCCGGACTGGGGCGGGAAGCGGCGGACCCGGGACCACCGGGCGGAGGGGAGCCGACAACGGAAATCGGAATGGTTTTCAGGGTTTTTTTGCTCGAGGTCTGACTGTTCACGGCTAGAGACTTTCTAAAATGGCAGGATGAATGAAAAACGGTCGTCGTTACCGGATTTGGGATCGAAGCGGTTACCAACGGTGGTCCGGATGGTCCAGTGGCGCCGTACCGGAAGGGTTGCGCTCGATCGGTTCGGGGGCCAATGGTAGTTCTTTTGGGGCAATTTTGCAAATCTTATATATCAAAATATAAAAATTGTCCGGGTACCGGCGGGCAACCCCGGATGATGTCCGAGGCTTCGGAACGAAACGGCCTATCACATATCAGGGAACGATCCCAGACGGACCGCCGATGACGGAAAATGGATGTGACCGCGGAGTCCCCCGTCGGTTGTCGAAAAACCGGCCGACGGTCGCCCGGGTCCTTGGAAGAAAAACCTTCAGTGGGGAAGAGGCATGGAGTCAAAGGTGGTGGAGAGGGAGAGGACCCGGTCCATCTCATCCCCCAGCAGGTGTTCAATGAGGATCGGTATGAGTTGATCCTTGATCTTTTCCCGCAGGGATGGGGGTAAAATTTGAAACCGTTCCCGATCCATGCGCATGACGATCACTTCATTGTTGGTGATGACATTGGCGGTTCGGGTCTGTTTGCCGGACAGAAAGCCCACCTCGCCGAACACCTCTCCGGTTTTGAGGATGGCTTTGGGCAGGGATCCTTCACCGACGACGGTGACGGTGCCTTTGACCAGGAAAAACAGATCGGTCTCCTGGTCCCCCTTGCGGATCACCAGGGTCTTGGCCGGATAACGGAACAGCCGCAGTTGCAGGTCGGCCACGGCCTTTTTCTCCTCTTCCGTCAAGGATCGGAACAGGGGAATTTTATGAAGAATTTTTAGATATTTCATCATATCGACCCATATGGGTGGGTGGCACCCGGACTTTCCAGAAAGTCGATCTTTCCAGGCTTGATTCAGCCTTTCCAGGCTCGAGAACGCCAGTGGTTTCGGCAAGGGACGATATTTTCACATCGCCCATATATCAAGCAAGGATTTGCAATAAGTGTACCCGAATTAATTCAGAGCACCATATGTTTCGGCGATCAAAATGACGAACTGTTCAAACATTCGTTAATTTTTGGCCGTTTTCCAGGAAAAAAATTTTTTTTTGCCGGGACTGTTCCAAACCATACGCCAGATGGATTCTGTTCTCTCATTCCCCTATGACCGGAGATCCCGGGAGCGGACCGGTTGATGAAAACGGATTCGACCGATGTGCAGGGCGAAATTTTCCTGGATCGTTTCCGGGATATGTGTCACCATGAAACTTCGAATTTTTCGGAATTTGGTCTGAGTCGTTCCTGCTGAAACGAGCCGCTCTCTCCCTGTGTTCCCAGTCTCTGACAAGGTGGAGAAGGCCTAAACAGGGGGAAAAACGGCTGCCGGCCGGTCCATTTTTAAATTTCGTTAAATATATTAATGAATCTCATGCACCCATAAGCTCGACCAGTCGGGTCAATCTCTGCCGCACCGCCGGTTTTCAGGCCTTTTCCATCTCTCTCCATTTCCCTGGCCCGGTTGCTCCCTTTCCCGCATCCTCTCAGGCCGTTTGGAGTCTGCTACCAGCCCCTCCCCCACCCCCTGTTGCCGACGGCCTTACAGGGAGCCGTCCAATGGTTTCCGGTCCCACCGACCGGACCTCCCCGTGGGATGGGACGAACCCGGTTGCAACCGGTGACCGATTGTGCACGGATTTCCAAATTAACGAAACCAAAAGCCGATTTGGCGATATTTTCCGGCAAAACCTCTCCGGATGTGCTGGGGAATGGCTTCCTTTTGGATCATTTCAGCCATTTACCGCTGAATGGACCAAGTTGAGGCACCTTCCGCTGCCATTTGCGGAAGCGTATGATATATCTCTTTGAAAGGAAAGCGTTTTTTTTGTCTTCTAGTCCGTTTCGAGCGGTTTTCCGCCGGACGTGTTTTTGAAAAGGCCTAAATCAGGGTGTTTGGGCGAGTTGCCCCGCTGAGGTCGCTGCCAACGGCGCCAGAATGGTGGTTAATGGGGGTGGGTGGTTACGGTTTGGGAGAGCGGTGGTCCCAGAGGAGAGGTTCCCGCCTCAACTCGTCCGACCGGTTCGGTCAAATGGTTTGGTAACCGCGAAAATTACGTCTCTTTGTGTTTTTTTTACGGCTTCGAAATGGACGGGAAAAGCGGAATTTTTTCCGGTCTGTCCGTCAATAAATGGGAAAACCGGCTGAAATTGGCCAGAATTTAAAGTAAGTTAGTTCTGTTTTTCACATTGCGGACAGGGGGCTGTGGACAGCGGCAAACAGCGGACCGCATCAAAAAAATTTAAGATTTCGTTAATAGGAAATCCTTGCCGGTTGGCGTTTGTCATCCTGGGATGAAGAGCTGTCGCGAAACCGTGGAGGGAGCGACGCATGATCGAAAGAAAAAGGCGGAAAGGGCGAAAAGTCGACCCTGGAGCCGGAAGCTCGAAAAGGGTCCGGACGAATGGTTCCAATGCGCGGGGTCCCCGATCAACGAGAGGAAAAAATTTTGCCTCTCTCCGCTCCGCAGATCAGAAATTTGCCGAACGGTCGGACCCCAGGTTTCGCCGGTCGGATTGGCCTAAATGCCGATGCCGACTCCGCCAACATTCATTAAACGGGTATCCGACGTTTAAAGGATATCTGAACTTCATAACTCAGTTGGCATGATTTTTTCGAATTTCTCCTTCGTCCGATTCGGTATGTAAAAATTTTTGTCTATTCCGGGCGCATGCTGTCAAAATTTTTTGAGAGATCTTTCCGGGTTCCACATGGAAAAGGGAGAACGCTCTTTGTCTTACATCAATAGCCGGTACATGAAACCCAGAAGTGGAATGCGCCGTTCAGGAAAGGATCCAGTGCGCCCCCTGGAGGAGGTTCTCGCCGGTCGGTACGGCATGGGCCGGCCCGATGACTGAATAATATTCGTAAATCGCGAAGATATGGGCATTACAGCTAAAAAACAGGACATTGCGGAATCCCGCTTGCCAACGGTGGGCATCCATGGCGGCCCGGATCGGTCATCCGATTGCGAATCCGAATGGGAAAAAGGGGTCAATTAAACCGTAAACGCCGAAAAAAAGGGCACTACAGCCAATCTGGCGGCTTGTCGGTCCCACGGCCGGACGGGTCCATTCCAAACCGTTTGCACCACCATTCACGGGGGCTCAAATAGTTGTCCGTCTCCTCTTTCGAAAAGGAAAAACGGTAATTGTCACAATAGGTTCGGATGATTTTTCCGGCTTCCAGGATATCCCGGGTACGGGACTTGCTCCGTTCGGGATCATCCCGATTGTGGTCGGGATGCCACCGTTTGAGGAGGGTGCGAATGCGGCCCTCTATTTCTCCCCTGGTAGCTGAAGAGCCCAACCCAAGGGTCTTACATGCCCAGGATATGCGGTCGAAAAGGGCCGCGTCCGCGGATGGGGCCAACTCTTTTTCCTGATTGGAGGACATGATCGGGCTCCGTGTGCCGGCTCACCTTCCCTGCTCCGGGTTGACACGAATGGCTTCCCGCACCATGGCCGTCACCTGATTGCGATGCAGGGCGAAATGGTCCGGGTCCGCCGCCTCGATCTTGCGCAAACTCTCCTGGTAGGCGCGAGACAATCTTTCAAAGGCCAGTTGCTCGACCACCGGTTCCTTTCCCCCGTCCCGTTTTTCGGCCACCCGAGTGGAGGCGATGGCGGTTTGCAAGCCCAGTTCGATGGCCCGGGTAATCAAGGTTTCGATGCTGTCGGACATGGGGTCTCCTTGGATTCAGGGTTTCGATAAGGGATCATTCATTGCGGAAACGCCCCTCAGGACATCCGACCATCGTTCCACGGTCGATACGGCTGGCAGACAGGTTCCGGCAACGCAGAGGGCCGCACCGGGATGGTCGAGGCGGCCGCTGACATGGTTGGGCAAGGTTTCCGGCCCCGGCGCCAGGAGCAACACCGGTTCCGGGAGGTAGTGGCGGCCCAGCTCCGCCAGCAGCGGTTCGGAACCGTTTCCGGCTGCCACCACCTCGGCCCCGCCGTTCATCAGCAGGTCTTCGGCCAGGGCCAGTTGTCCATGACCACCCTGGCTGCTGGCCAACACCCGGGTAAAGGTTTGCACGGTTTTTTCAGCCAACTTTCGGTAATGATCGTCACCACTGGCCAGGGCCAGCCGCGCCAGGGCGCAGGCCGCCGATCCGTTGCCCGAAGGGGTGGATGCATCAAAATGGTTTTTGGAACGGATAATGACATCGGCCTGGTTTTCCGGCGTGAAAAAAAATCCCCCATTGCCATCGGCGAACCGCTCCACCATCTCGCCGGCGGTGGTCTTGGCCCAATGCAACCACTCCCCGGCATGGTCCGGCAGCCAGATGGCGGCATCCAAAAAGGTTTCCAGCAGGTAGGCGTGATCATCGAGAAAGGCGGGGGTATGCCGGCGGCCATCCCGCCAGACGGCCAACCATCCCGTCTCCTCACGCAGATGGCCGAGGAGAAACCGCAGGGCCTTTTCCGCCATGGCCAGGGCCCGATCATCCCCATCCAGGCGGCCATGCCGCAATAATCCTCGAATGGCCAGGGCATTCCAACCGGTCAACACCTTCTCATCGCGGTCCGGTGGCGCCCGCCGTTGTCTCTCTTTCAATAATATCCGGGCAATGCCATCGAGCCGTTGTCCGACGTTGGCGCCGAATCGCTGCCGCAGCCGCTCCGGGGAGAGGGCACGGGTGGCGATGGAGCGGCCCTCGAAATTGCCCCCTTCCCCGATACCCCAGGCGGCGACGGCCAGGTCGGCGTCCTCTTTCGATAATGCCTGCCGTACCTGTCCGGGGGTCCACAGATAATAGAGCCCCTCCTCTCCTTCCGAGTCCGCATCCAGGGAGGCGGCGAAGGCACCACCGGCCAGGGTCATGCGCCGGGCCAACCAGGAGACGATGCCGTGGCGCGCCCGTTGCCGTTCCGGGTCCACCCCGAGCAAAGCATCGGTCTCGGCCAACAACAGCAACAGTTGACCGTTGTCATAGAGCATTTTTTCAAAGTGGGGCACCAGCCACATCTCATCGACACTGTAACGGGCGAAACCGCCGCCGATCTGATCCATGATGCCACCGGCACACATGCGGTCCAGGGTGTGGGCGACGGCATTGACGCATTGACGATCGCCATTTCGAAACCCGAGACGCAGCAACAACCGCAGGTCGGTCACATGCGGAAATTTCGGCGCCCCGCCGAGACCGCCATGAACCGGATCATACTGGTCCAGCAAACGCTCTCCCAGGGACCGGGCCGGACTTTCCATCGATGCCCCTGCCGATCGTTGCAGCAGGTGCAGATGGTCGGTGACCGACCGAGCCTGTTCGTCCACCTCCCGGCGGCGCTGCTCAAAGGTATGACGGACCCCCTCCAGGACCTGTTTGAAGGCCGGCATGCCATAGCGCGGCTCCTTGGGAAAATAGGTGCCCGAGTAAAAGGGGTGCAGATCGGGTGTTAAAAAAATGGATAACGGCCATCCCCCCGACCGGCCGGTCAGGGCCTGATTGGCGGACTGATAGATGTGGTCCAGGTCCGGCCGTTCCTCCCGGTCGACCTTGACGGGGATGAACGACCGGTTGAGCAGGCTCGCCGTCTCGGAGTCCTCAAAGGATTCATGAGCCATGACATGGCACCAGTGACAGGCACTGTAACCGATGGATAGAAAAATGGGGCGGCCCAGGTGGCGCGCTTCCGCCAGGGCCTCCTCTCCCCAGGGCCGCCAATCGACCGGATTGGCGGCATGTTGTTGCAGGTAGGGACTGGTGGCATGTTGCAGACGGTTCATGGCCCGACTCCGTTCGTTCGGCAAGGGCTCCGGCTCTGGCCCGGGTCCTGGTTGGCTCAAACCGCCTTTTTCACCATTTTTTCCAGCTCTCCCGATTCGAACAGTTCGGTCATGATGTCCGAACCACCGATGAACTGGCCATCGATATAGAGTTGCGGAATGGTCGGCCAGTTGGAATAGACCTTGATGCCCTCGCGAACCTCCGGGTCCATCAGCACATTGACGGAAAAATATTGTTTCACCCCACACTGGGCCAACAGATGGGCGGCCTTGCCGGAAAAACCACATTGTGGAAAGGTGGGCGTGCCCTTCATGTAGAGGACGATGGGGTTGGAACTGATCTGTTGGCGGATTTTTTCCTGGATGTCACTCATGTCTTTAAACTTCCTGGTTGATTTTGAACAGTGGAAAGGGGTGACCGTTCAACGGTCGACCCACTCCTCCGGGGTGAATGTTTTCAAGGACAGGGCATGGACCTCCTCACGCATGCGATCGCCCAATACCCGATAAACCATTTGATGTTGTTGAACCTTTCCCAACCCTCGAAAAGCTTCGCTGACGATGACGGCCTCAAAATGACGGCCATCGCCATCCACTTCCAGATGGGTGTGGGGCAAACCGCCGGCAATGATCTGTTTCAACTCTTCCGGATCCATATCGATGTCCTTGGAAAAATGGGTGAATGGCGAATGAATGAAAAATAACCGCAGATCGGTCCGCTTCCGTCGATCCGCCCTTCCTTTTTAACAGATGGTTTGATCATCGGTCCCGAACAATTTTGTCCTCATTTCAGGGGTTGGAGCGACCTGAAGGACCGGACGTTCCCGGAAAAGATCGAAAAAGGGTCACCGGAAAAATAATTTTGACGACATGAAACCAAAAATGTTTGCATGTTGTCAAATCATTTCAGTAAGCTCCGGAAACCAAATTTTATTCGGGAGGATTCCATGCCTGTCAAACAACGAGATACCGGATTGGAAGGCTCGGTTCGGTTTTGTGTTTCCAACCTCAAACCGATGCTGGAGTCGGTACGCAGGGCCAACGGTAACCGTCTTCCCGACGGATTGATCGACAATCACTATGTCCTCGGTTACCTTGAAGGCATGCTGGGGGTCCTGCTGGACCGCTGCGGTCTGGATCGGGGTGTTGAACGGGGTCATGCGGTATTGGATGTGTTTTCCCACCTCATGCAGAAAAATCCCCTCGCCGTCGGTGAAAAACTGGTGGCATTGCATGAGGATGAAAAAGATGTCAACTATCATGAGGGGATCCATGACGGCACCGATCGTCTGCTGGCGGTGAACGACGGCCGCCGGGAAGAGGTCTCGTATCGTCTCATGCACCACCTGGAACCGTATCTTTGAGGGAGAAGGAACCATGAAAAAATGGCGCTGCAAAGTCTGTGATTTTCTCTACGATGAAGCCCTTGGCCTGCCCGAAGAGGGTATTCCCGCCGGGACCCGTTGGGAAGATGTGCCCGAAGATTGGGGCTGTCCCGATTGTGGGGCCGAAAAGGGCGATTTCGAGATGGAGGAGGCATGATCGGTCCTGTTGCGGGACCGGCAACCGATCGTCATTTCGTTCTGGGTTCCCCGATCCGTCCCCCCTTTCCGCCGGAGATGGCCACGGCCCTGTTCGGTATGGGCTGTTTTTGGGGGGCGGAACGGCGTTTTTGGCAGATGGAGGGGATATTCACCACCGCCGTCGGTTATGCCGGCGGTCGTCTACCCAACCCCTCCTATGAACGGGTCTGTACCGGCATGACCGGTCACAACGAGGTGGTCCTGGTCATTTTCGATCCGCGACGGATCGATTATGAATCCCTGTTGCGGGTGTTTTGGCAATCCCACGACCCCACCCAGGGCAACCGGCAGGGCAATGATATCGGAACCCAGTACCGCTCCGGCATCTATTATGAGGGTGACGCTCAGAAAGAGGCCGCCAATCGGACCCGGAATCGATATCAGGTGGCGCTCGACCGTGCCGGTTATGGTAACATCACCACGGAAATCGCGCCCATGCCGGCTTTTTATCATGCCGAGGCCTATCATCAACAATATCTGGCGAAAAATCCGGGTGGCTATTGTGGCCTGGGGGGAACGGGCGTTCCCCTCCCCGGCCCGGTCGCCGATTGATCGCTTTGGGAGGAACCGAACCGATGGCCCCAACCGTACCCGCCGGCAAGAGCGCGGCGGCCAAACAGGCATACAACGCGACCGTGATCCAACGCATCGACGTGACACCGAGGTTGATCATCCTTCAGGTGCGGCCCGATCGATCGGAGATTTCCTTCAAGGCCGGGCAGTTCATCGTCCTGGGGTTGAAACGATCGGCGCCGAGAGTTCCCGAGGCCGATCCCGAAGAGGTGCCACCGGAAAAGATGGAACGGCTGGTGCGTCGCAGTTACTCCATCAGTTCCAGCAGCCGGGAACGGGACTACCTGGAATTTTACATTTCCATGGTCTCCAGTGGCGAACTGACGCCGCGGTTGTTTCATTTGCAAGCGGGCGACCGGTTGTTCCTCGGTCCGGAAGCCAAAGGGGTGTTCACCCTGGACCGGGTGCCCGAGGGGAAAAACATTCTCCTGGTGGGAACCGGCACCGGTCTCGCCCCCTATGTCAGCATGATGCGTACCCAGGCCCTGGGCCTCTCCTGTCCGGTGCGGCGCATGGCGGTCCTGCACGGGGCCAGCTACTCCTGGGATTTGGGATATCGGGGTGAACTGGAATCCCTGGATCGCCATTGCAAAACCTTTCGCTATCTGCCGATCATCACCCGCCCCCAACAGGACCGCGATTGGCAAGGCCGGACCGGCCGTTTGAACGACTGGGTGGATCGTCCGGAACTGGCGGACCTGTGCGGTTTTCCGCTCGATCCGGGGCAAACGCACATTTTTCTCTGCGGGCATCCGCTCATGGTCGAGGAGAGCGCCCGGTTGTTGACCGGGAAAGGGTTCGATGCCGGTACCCGCAAGGAACCGGGCAATCTGCATCTGGAAAAATATTGGTAGCGACCGGAAACCGGTCCGGCGATGGGCCGACCCCCCGCATCGAGGGATTGTCCATCCAGGGGCAATCCGCCGATCGGGGGAGGCATCGGAAGCTGTCGAAAAACCTTTCGACAGCCTCGTGCGGTCCATGGATGGACCGCCAAAAATAGAGGCTTTTTGAGCAACCATCGGAATCACGAGGAGAACCATCCATTCATGCATCCCGTTATCGTCGAGTTGACCCCGGGTGATCATCGGATCTGTCATTGTGGTGAGAGTTTGCAGGAACCGTTGTGTGATGGCGACAACGGCGCCGAATGTCGAAAAGCCACGGTTTTTCACATTGAAAAAGCGGGCATGATTCCCATTTGCCGATGTGGCCGCAGCGGTACCGATCCCATCTGCGACGGCAGCCATGGATATGAAAAACCGGCCCGAAAACGTTCCCGGTCCGGTCGATGACGATTGTCGATCCGGAATTCGGCTGTTCCTGGCCGTTGGTTTTTTGTATCATGAACCGAACGGGAAAAGCCTACTTTCGATAATAGAATGATCGAAAGCCAGGTGCGATTCAACCAGCCCGACAGCAGTGAGTAATCGAGGGGGACATGAGTCACTTTTTAGCCATTGTGCACGTGTTGGCGGCGGTCATCTGGGTGGGGGCGATGTTTTTCGCCCACTGGATCCTGCGCCCGGCCGCCTTGCCCCTGGAAATGCCGGTCCGGGTCAAGTTGTGGTCCCGGGTCCTGGGGCGTTTTTTCCCGGTGGTCTGGTCCCTGGTGATCCTCCTGCCGATCACCGGTTATGGCATGATCTTTCACTTTTTCGGCGGCCTGGAATCGTTGGCGCCCCATGTCTGGATCATGCAGGGCATCGCCTGGACCATGATCGTGCTGTTCCTGGTGGTCTATTTCGGCCCCTATCAGGGTATGCGCCGCATGCTGAAAAAGTTGTTGATCCCGGAAGCCGGTCTCTATATGGAACGGATCCGCCGGGTGATGGGCGTCAATCTGACCCTGGGCCTGATCGTCGTCGCCGTGGCGGTATCTGGACGATATTAAGTTTTTATTTTCAATGAATTAATTAACGAAATATTGTGTTTGGTTGAAATTTCAGACTGTTTCGGACGACTGACCCAGGGGAAACGAAGATGACCGTCCCAGTGCAACGCAAAGCCTCCGACCTATTCGTACAGTGCCTGGCGGCGGAAGGGGTGAACCATGTATTCGCCGTTCCCGGTGAGGAAAATCTCGACTTCCTCGAATCGTTGCGGGAGTCGGGCATTCAACTGATCCTGACCCGTCATGAACAGGCCGCCGCCTTCATGGCCGCCACCTATGGCCGTTTGACCGGAAAGGCCGGCGTGGCCCTCGCCACCCTCGGTCCCGGGGCCACCAATCTGGTCACCGGCGTCGCCTACGCCCAGCTCGGCGGCATGCCCCTGGTGGTCATCACCGGGCAAAAACCGATTAAAAAAAGCAAACAGGGCCGCTTCCAGATCATCGATGTGGTGGAAACCATGCGGCCGATCACCAAGTTCGCCGAACAGGTGCCCTCCGGCAACAAAATTCCCTCCCTGGTACGGGAAGCCTTCAAACGGGCCGAGGAGGAACGGCCGGGGGCCTGTCTGCTGGAACTGCCAGAGGATATCGCCCGGGAAACCACCGATACGCCGCACCTGCACAAAACCTGGCCGCGCCGCGCCACGCCCGATGCCAAGGCCGTGGCCCATGCCGCCGACCTGATCATGGCCGCCGAACGGCCACTTTTAATGGTGGCGGCCGGGGCCAATCGCAAACGGGTCTCCGCCAGTTTGACCGCCTTTCTGGAAAAAACCGGCATCTATTTCGTCTCCACGCAGATGGGCAAAGGGGTGGTGGATGAGCGGAGCCCCGGTTATCTGGGCACCGCCGCCCTCAGTGAAAACGACTACCTGCACTGTGCCATCGACCGGTCGGACCTGATCATCACCGTCGGCCATGATGTGACGGAAAAACCACCCGCCATCATGGGGCATCATCATGCGGCACCGGTGATTCACATCAACTATTACACCGCCGAAATCGATGATGTCTATTTCCCCAATCTGGAGGTGATCGGGGATATTTCAAAAGCCCTGGAACTGTTGACACAACAGGTCACCCCCTCCCCGGATTGGGATTTTTCCTATTTCAGCCGCGTCAAGGCCGAACATGAAAGCCATGTCCGGGAAGAGAGCGACAGCGACCGCTACCCGGTCCTGCCACAACGAGTGGTGGCGGATTTGCGCGCCGCCATGCCCGATGATGGCATCCTGGCTTTGGATAACGGCATGTACAAAATCTGGGTGGCCCGCAACTATCCCGCTTATGAACGCAGCACCGTGTTGTTGGACAACGCCCTGGCCACCATGGGCACCGGTCTGCCCACCGCCATCGGCGCCAAAATGACCCTGCCGGAACGAACCGTCGTCGCCGTCTGCGGCGATGGTGGTTTCATGATGAACTCCCAGGAGATGGAAACCGCCGTCCGCCTGGGCCTGAACCTGACGGTGATCGTGCTCAATGACAGCGGCTATGGCATGATCAAATGGAAACAGGAGGGCATGGGGTTGCCCGGCTATGGACTCGATTTCAACAATCCAGACTTTGTGAAATATGCCGAAAGCTATGGCGCCAAAGGCCATCGGCTGGAAAAAACCCAGGAGTTGCTGCCCCTGCTGAAACGGTGTCTGACCACCCCCGGCGTGCATTTGATCGATATACCGGTGGACTACTCGGAAAACAACCGTGTCCTGACCGAGGAGCTACAGGCCAAGGTTTGTTTGATCTGATTGAATACGCTTCGGGATGAGGCGGACGGGGCGGGTCGAAGGGTGGATCGGGAAAGTCCCGACCAAGACGGTCAACCCTTCATTGGATCCGGGAAATCGGTGAGTGAATGATCCGTCCGGTTTTCAGCCCACCGATCCGTTCGATGCGGTCCCGGACCCGTTGGGCGGTCTCGCGACTGCGAAAGGGACCGGCTCGTACCCGGACGTAGCGCCGTCCATTGACGAAAGCCTGGCGTTTGATCACCGCATATCCCAGGGTTTTAAGGCGGTGTTCGGCCTTGCTCACCGATTCGTCGGATTGGTAGGAACCGACCACCACCTCATAGAGCGATCGTTTGGCGACCGGTTTTTTTCTGGCCGTGGCGATCGAAAGGGCGGGTGGTGGTTGAAGTACTTCGTTCGGCGACGTGTCGACGCCTGGTTGCCGATCCGGGTGGAGCGGTATTTCCTCCCTTTCCGCCAAGGGATCGATCAGCTCCAGGGTTGCCACGGGCATGGCCGTTTCCGCTGTTTCCTCCCCCTTCCCGGCATCCATTTGCGGTTCAACCGGTTGTAAAGCCGGCTCTGAAACCGGCTCATCGGTCACAGGCGGTGCCCCGGTTGTTTCGGGGTTCGGCGGCACCGGCTCGGGAATGGCCTGGATCAACATTTTTTCCAGGGTTTTCTCTTCCTGTTTCGACCAGTTCCTCCCCGCCGGTTTCAAAGAGTCCGTGGCCCCTGTTTTCAAACCCGTTGTTTCAGGCTTGGCCGCTTCACGCGAGGAAACCGGTTTTTCGATCGGTTCATCGGACCGGGTCAGCCGTTTCAGTTCCATCCGGGCGGCGATATGCTCATTGAGGTGAGTCATGCCGGTTGCCAACGTGCGCTGGAACCAGTGACGAGCCTGCGTTTCCTTCCCTGCCAGCAAATAATATTGCCCCAGATGGAAATAGGCGTCGCAGGCATCCTCGGTTTTTTTGTCGGCCCCGGCCTGGCCGATGGCGGCCAACAACCCTTCGGGATCCCGTTTACCCAGATGAAACGCCACCACCGGTCCCGGCCAGGAGAGACCGGTCAACCGCTTGGCATGCCGGATCAGGACCGGACGACCTTCGAGGCCGGCCCTTTCGCGGGCCAAATAGAGCCAAAGAAGGGGATAAGGGGAGGAAATATCGGGATTTTGTTCGATAAACGCCGCCAAATCCGCGGCCGCCCCACGAAAACGGCCCATTATGAACCGGGTGATGCCACGGTTGTGCAACGCCTTGGTCGGGCTCCCGTGGCGCAGGGTGATGGCCGCGGAAAAATCAGCGATGGCCCGGTCGAACCGCCCGATGTTCTTATGGGCCACCCCCCGATTGTTGAGGATGACCGCCCGTTCGGCATCAGAGGGCAGTTTCCCCGTCAATGCCCGGTCGAAAGCGGCGACCGCCAGCTCCGGCCGATTGTCCCTGGCGGCCCGTAACCCCTGACGCGCCTGTTCCAAAGCTTGAAGTTCCGCCACCGTCCCCGGGTTTCGCCGGTGTGGCACCGTCTGCCAGTTACAGGCGGACAGCAACAGACCACAGACGAGGATCAGGGTGGAGAGTTGAACCATGGTTCTTCAATCGGGGACCGAGGACCGCGGTAGAAAGAAAATATCCCACTCGCTCGCCTCTTGGCCCGTCTGCTATGTTCCGGCAAGGATCACATATGAGTGTACGCTCACCTTAACGCACCTTGTGGACGGACCAATATCCTGCGCGATTGCAATATTTTTTTCTACCGCGACCCTAAAGCCGGCAACGGCGGCGGTAAATTTACGATAATAGCCGTTATTGTGCCTCACCGGCACTTTCGGCCACCTGCTTTTTCACCTCTTCCATGTCCAGGGATTTGGCTTTGCCCAACACATCCAACAGAGCGGTCTCCGGCAACATGCCCGGCTGTGAGAAAATGATGATTTTTTCACGGAAAATCATTAAGGTGGGTATGGATTGAATTTGAAAGGCGGCGGCCAGCTCCCGCTCCTGGTCGGTGTCCACCTTGGCAAAAACCACGTCGGACATCTTTTCCGAGGCTTTTTCAAAAATGGGCGCGAAAGCCTTGCACGGGCCGCACCAGGCCGCCCAAAAATCCACCACCACCATATCGTTGTCGTTGATGGTGGCCTCAAAATTGTCCTTGGTCAGGGCGATGGTCGCCATGCACGTCTCCTCGGTCGGGAATTATTGGTTGAATTGAGTGTATCAAGTTGTTATATATGGACATTTTCTATTAAGGATGTTTTTTCAGAATATCGGCCACCACATCGGCCGCCACCTGGGCGGGTGGAGCCAGCCGTTGACGGATCTCCTCGAATCCCCGACGCATCGTCCCGATTGTTTTCTCGTCGGTCAATAGCCGCTCCAGGTCCCCGGCGAGAATATCGGGGTCGGCCTCATCCTGGATGCGCTCCTTCACCAACTCCCGGCCGGCCACCAGATTGGCCAAGGAGATAAACGGCACGCGAATGACCCGCCGGCCGATCTCATAGGTCAGCCGGTTGACCCGATAGACCACCACCATGGGCGTATTCAGCAGGGCGGTTTCCAGGGTGGCGGTCCCGGAGGCCACCAACGCCGCATCCGCCGCCGCAACGACATCATACGTATCTGTACGGTGGATGGAAACCTCCGACTTGAATCTTTCGATTTCCGGATCGTTTTTATCCACCGGCCAGTGCCCGGCGATATCCTCCGGGGTCAGGGAGTCGGCCAGGATCAAGGCGAAACGGACCCGTTGCCGCCGTTTTTGCAAACGGTGACAGGCCATCGCCATGACGCCCAACAGCCGTTTCAACTCACCGTGACGACTACCCGGCAACAGTACCACCAGTTGGTCATCATCGGCCAGTCCCAACCGGCGCCGCATCTCCTTCCGGTCCCAGGGACGGTTATTCCAACCGCTCCCGAGTCCGGGAACCGCTTTTCGGACCAGATGATGGCCGACGAAGGTCACCGGCAAACCGGTGTCGGCATAAATCGCCTTTTCGAACGGGAACAGCACCAACAGATGGTCCAGGATCCGGGCGATGCGCGCCACCCGTCCCCGGCGCCAGGCCCAGACCTGGGGGCTGACATAATGAATCACCGGAATGCCCAGGGCCTTGGCCCGCCGGGCCAACATGAAGTTGAAATCCGGCAGGTCGATGGTGATGAGCAGCCGTGGCCGTTCCCGTTTCAGCAGTCCGACCAGGTGGCGGAACACCTCCAGCAGCCGTGGAAACCGCCGCAGGACCTCCACCAGGCCGATGACCGATAGATCGTTGATATCATAGGGACCTTTCAGTCCCCTTTCCCGCATTCCCCGGCCACCGACCCCCAGGACCGTCAAACCCGGCACCCGGCTGGCCAATCCCTCCAGCAGATCGGCGCCCAACAGATCGCCGGAAGCCTCGCCGGCGACCATGACGATGCGGGTGGAATCCGTTGGTTGAGTCATAAAGCCAGGGAACGCCAGCTGTCTTCTGGTCGGGAAAAGGTGGCGATGGACTGGCGGATGGTGTTGACCACCTCCAGGGCCTTGCGGCCATCCCGGCCACTGACCAGCGGTGGGTGGTTGCCGCGCACAGCGCTGCAAAAAGAGCGGATCTCCTCCTCCAGGGTGTCGTGTTTGCGGATGGGAATGGTGGATTCCTCGATTTTGGGCACCGTCATGCCATCGAGTTCCATGGTTCCCTCACCCCGCCGCATGATTACGATATCATTTTTAATGAAATCAAGGGAGACAAAACTTTTCTCCTGAAAGATACGGATACGACGGGTGGCATCCCGGGCCACCCGGGAGGCACTGACATTGGCCACGCAACCATTATCAAAACGCAGACGGGCGTTGGCGATATCCACATGGTCGGTCACCACCGGCACGCCCACCGCATCCACACCGCTGACATCCGAGCCGACGAAATTCAGGATCAGATCCACATCATGAATCATCAGGTCCAACACCACATCCACATCCAACGAGCGGCTCTTGAATGGTGCATAACGCAAGGATTCAATGAATCGGGGTTTTTTCAACAGTCCGCTTTCGGACAGGGCCATCACCGCCGGATGGAACCGTTTCAGGTGACCCACCTGCAGGACCAGATCCATCCGGTCGGCCATCTCCACCAGACCATCGGCCTCTTCCAGAGAGAGGGTGATCGGTTTTTCAACCAGGACATGAACGCCAGCGGCGAGACAGGCATTGGCAATGGGAAAATGGGTGAAGGTGGGCGTGACCACGCTCACCATGTCCACCCGCGGTAAAACCTCCTTGAAATCGGTCAGATGGTCGGTTTGCACCTCCTTGGCCACCACCCGCGCCCGCTCCGGATTGTTATCCACCACCGCCACCAGCTCCACATCGGCGATGGCGGCATATTTTTGCGCGTGGAACCGTCCCAGATATCCGGAGCCGATCACCGCGGCGCGCAAAGGGGTTCGTTCGGATGAAATCAAGGGGTGTGTGGCATCATCAGCCATGGTTGGGAACCGACGCCTCCAGATCGTCTTCCGTGCAGGCAATGAGTACCAGGCCGTGGCGGTCCGCCACTTCGCTGGTGGTTTCGGGATCCAGGATCATGGCGCTGCCCGCCTCCACCGCCAAAACCGGAATACCGGCCCGATGTAAATTTTCCATGGTTTTCGGACCGATGGTCGGTAGATCCAGCCGCCGGTCCTGAATCGGTTTCGCCACCTTGACCATGACACCACCATCCGAGGTGTCCCACCCCTTGCCGGCCACCAGGGGACCGGCGCGCAGGATCATGGCATCGGTACCCTCCATGGCCTCCACCGCCGCCACCACCCGTTGCCTCACCACCACCCCCTGTCCGATGTCCAGGCGGCCCAACTCCTTGGCCATCTTCCAACCGAAACGGATATCCGCCCACTGTTGTGCGGTTGGCGACCGACGGCTGAGCAGACCGGCCGGGGCCAACAGTTCCGGCATGTAATCGGTCACCGATTGCAGTTGGATGCCATGCTCTTCGAGGATACCGGCGGCGGCCCGCAACAGATGATCATCGTGAAGATGACGCAGTTTGGGCAACAACTTCAACGCCAGGGTATCTGGTCGGATGCGCCACAGATTCACCTTGGCGATTCCGCCGATCATCACTGCCCGCCTGACCCCGTGTCCGGTCAAAAAACCGATAATGCGTTTAAACTGACCCAGACGCACCCATTGAAACCGTTCGACCAGGGTGGACAACTCCGGATCGGTCTCCCCTTCATGACCGACCACGACCAGTTCATGGTTCGGCTGCCCCGGTTGCCGGGAGCGGTTCATCAAGGTGCGGGCGAACAACAACGGCAACCGACCGCTGCCGGCGATCAAACCGATGCGGTTCACCTCGGGGGCGCTCCCCGCTACGGGATTCAGCGGCAAATTCCCCTCTGACCGGTCTGCAAAAACTCCAGGACGCATTGAACCTCGGCACAAGCGGGATATTTTTGCTCCAGCTCCTCGATGGCCTGCTCCAACCGCAGATTGGCCCGAAAAATGGTTCGATGCGCCTGGCGAATGTTTTTGATGATTTCCTCGGAAAACCCGTTGCGGCGCATACCGACCACATTGACACCGGTGATCCGGGAACGGTTTCCTGCCGCCGATGCGAACGGCACCACATCCATGGAGACCGCCGATGCGCCGCCAATGAAGGCGTTGCGGCCGATGCGGGCGAACTGGTGAATGGCGGTCAGGCCGCCGATGACGGCATAATCCTGAATTTCGACATGGCCGGCCAGGGTGGCACCGTTGGCCATGGCCACATGATCCCCCACCCGGCAATCATGGGCGACATGGGCATAGGCCATGATCATGCAATGATGGCCCACCCGGGTCAGGCCACCGCCGGCGGCGGTGCCACGATGAATGCTGACGAACTCCCGGATCCAGCACGCCTTGCCGATCTCCACCCGGGTCGGTTCGCCGGCATAGTTGAGATCCTGCGGTGTTTGTCCAATGGAGGCGAAATTGAAAATCCGGCTGCCCTCATCCACCATGGTGTGGCCCTCGATCACCGCGTGGGAACCGACATCGACATGATTGCGCAGTTCGACATGGGGACCGATCACCGCATAGGGGCCGATTTGAACATCATCACCGAGGACGGCATTGCCGTCGACCACGGCGGTCGGATGGATTCGAGCGGTCATGCCTTCGAACCGGACTCGGCCTCCGCATCCCGGGTCATGGCCATCAACTCCGCTTCCGCCACCAGGGCCTCATCGACATAGGCGTGACCCACGAACCGCCAAACATCCCGGCGCCGTTTGATCAATTTCAACTCCAGACGCAATTGATCACCCGGCACCACCGGTTTCCGGAACCGCACCTTGTCGATGGTCATGAAATAGACCAACCGTCCCTGAATCGATTTGGGATCGGTATGGCCGACGAACAGGGCACCGGCCTGGGCCATGGCCTCCAGGATCAACACACCCGGCATCACCGGATGGTCCGGGAAATGGCCCATGAAATGGGGTTCGTTGAAAGAGACATTTTTGATGGCCACCAACCGCTCTCCGGCGGTAACCTCAACCACCCGGTCCACCAACAGGAACGGATAGCGGTGGGGCAGGATTTTCAAAATCTCTTCAGGGGTGCTCAAATTCACGCTCGGAAACCCGTCTGGTTGGGAGAAAGGGGGAAAAATGGCCCGTCAGTCAAAGCGGTCCGGTCATCCATTCACCCTGTCGGGAGATCCCGTCCCGCCAGGGTTCAACCCGATCACGAAAGACCATTAAAACCATTTTTTGGTGCGGGTGTTCAATCGTTTCAGCACCGTATCGGTGATATCGATGGAGGGACTGGAATATAAAACCTGCCCTTTGGCAAAAACGGCGGTATAGCCGCGTTCCCGGCCGATCTGTTGGATCACCTTGCGCAGGGCGCGGGAGATCTTTTTGTTCCAACCGCTGCTTTCCCGTTCAAGAGCCGATTCGCTGTCTTCGACGAAGCGTTGATTTTTAAGATACTTGCTCCGCAACTTGGCGGCCATTTCCGAACGGGCCTCGGCGGTCATCAGGTTTTTGCGTTTTTTCAGGGCCGCCTTTTCCCGTTCGAACTCCTTGGCCAGCTTGGACAGCTCCCTTTTCTTGGCTTCCACCTTCCTCTTGAAGGATCTGGCGAATCTTTTATTGGCGGTACAGGAGGTAATGGCCCGGGAAACATCCACATAGGCGAATTTGCCAGCGGCCTCGGCCGCCCCTCCCGGTATCAGGCTGAAGGCCAACAGCAAGGCGAAAAAAATACTTCGATACATCATGATTGAATCCCCGTCAGGCGTGGTCGGTCGAAAAAAGTCACATGGAGGTTCCCATGGTAAAATCAAAGGTACGGACATCATCGGTGTCCTCTTTCACCAACGGCGAACCCAGGGTGAAGCGCATGGGACCGAAGGGGGAGTTCCAGTAGACACCGACACCGGCGGAGACACGGATGCCCCCGGAGTGAATGATGTCAGGGGGCAGATCCCAATCTCCGAGATAACCGGCATCGGAAAAAATCAAACCGCGAACCCCCCGGTCTTCCAGACCCGGTAACGGAAACATCAACTCGGCGTTGATCTGCTCGAAATGGGTGCCGCCAAAGGGGTGCAGATCCTGGGTCCGGGGGCCGATGCCGGAACGGTCGAAACCGCGAACCGAACGGCTGCCGCCCAGATAGAACCGTTCAAAAACCGGCACATCGTCTCCCAGGCCATCGGTGACGCCACCCCGAAGTTTCAGGTGCCCCACCCAGAGACTGTCATCGGACAGGGGCACGTAGACCTGATGTTCGGTCAACAGACGGGCGAATGTGACATCACCGCCGACACCGGAAAAGTCGGTGGTCAGGCGATGTTTGCGGCCCTTTGTGGGAAAGATGGGGCTGTCGATATCGTTCCACAGCAGGGTGTTGCTGATCATGGACTGCAGATAAGGGCTCTGATCGGCCTGGGCCTGCAGGGCCAGGGACGGGGAGTCCCCGATGTCATCGATTTCCACGTGGGCGAAACGATAGGTGATGGTATCTCCCAGGTGGTTGGAGATGGGAAACCCGAGCCTCAATGCCCCACCGAAGGTTTCCTGTTTGAAGGAGGACCAGGAGGTCCGTTCGGTGTATTGGTTGTACAGATCGAATCCGGCCGAGAGCCGCTTGCCCATGAAATAGGGTTCGGTAAAGGAAATATTGTATTCATTGCGGCTGCCGGCCAGGGAGGCGGACAGGACCAGACGTTGGCCTTTTCCGAGAAAATTGTTCTGGCTGATGCTGGCCGTGCCGATGAAGGCGTCCTGGCTGGAATAGCCGGCGCCGATGGAAAAGGTACCGGTACTTTTTTCTTCCACCTTGATATCCACATCCACCTGCTCGGCGTTGTCCGTGGAAGGGGTGGTGATCTCGACCGTTTCAAAAAAGTTCAACGATTCCAGCCGTTTTTTGGCCTTGCGCACCCGGGAGGCGGAAAAACGGTCCCCCTCGGTCATGGTCAACGCCCGACGGATCACATTGTCCCGGGTGCGGGTATTGCCGGACACTTCGATGCGGTTGACGTACACCCGCCGCCCTTTGTTGATACTGAGAACGATATCGACATTTTCCGCCTCATCATTGATGGCGCTTTTGGGACGGACTTCCAGAAAGGCGTAGCCGAAATCACCGATCAGATCGGTCAGCTTTTCAATGGATTTGCGGATTTTCTTGCGGGAGTACCACTCACCCGCCTTGAAGGTCAGGGCTTCGTTGAGCCTGGATTGCGGCAGTTCATTGAAATCCCCTTCGATGTTGACACTGCCGATCCGATACCGTTTTCCTTCATGCACGGTATGGGTGACGACAAAGGCGCCGCGGTCCGGGGTCAACTCCGCCACCGAGGAGTCCACCCGCACCCGGACATAACCGTTGTCCAGATAGGTGTTGCGCAGTTGCGCCTGATCATAGAGCAGCTTTTCCCGATCGTAGGTATCTTTTTCCGTGTACCAGGAGAGCCAGTCGGTGGGCTGGATCAACAGGTCCTCGCGAAGCTTTTTCTCGGAAAGACCCTGGTTGCCGATGATGCGCACCTCGCGAACCTTGGACTTTTCGCCTTCGCGGATGCGGTAGACTAGGTCGATCTGATTGTTTTCCAGAGGGGTGATCTCGACATCGATCTTGGCCAGGAACAGCCCTTTGATCCGGTATCCCTGCCGCAGGGCGGCCAGGTCGCGTTCCACCTCGGCCCGGTTGTAGATGGCGCGCGATTTGACGTGCACCATCTTTTCCAACTCCTCCTGGCCGAAGGCCTCATTGCCTTCGAAATTGACCTCGTTGACCATGGGATTTTCCACCACCCGCACGACCAGGGTGCTTCCTTCCCGTACCAGGGAGACATCCTTGAAAAAACCGGTGTCGTACAGCGCCTTGAGGCTTTCGCGAATGGCGGTTCGGTCGAAACGGTTGCCTTCCACCAGTTGCAGATGGCTTTTGACCGTCTCCGCTTCGATGCGTTGGGCGCCGACTACCCGGATGGCGGTGACGGTATCGGTGGTGGAATCGCTGGGGGCCGGTGGATCGGCGAGCCGGGCGAAAGGGACGGCCTGCAGGGGCAGCGGCGCCAGACAGAGAATGCCGGCGACGAGTCCGGGCAGGCTGCGAAAAAAAAATAATTTCAAGGAATTCATGAAATTGTGACCAGTCTGTTCAATAGGATTTCATTAACCCGAAGACCGGGCACATTATACCCATTCCCCCCGCCCAGGCAAGAGATGACGCGCGAAAAAAACGGGTTGAACACCGTTGTGGCCCATCGGGCCGGCTGGGTCAGGGACCGGGTGGAAACATGCGCACCAGATCATTTTTCAAGGCCCAGACCATCAACAACAGCAGCAGGGTCATGCCGACGCGGTTGGCCATCATCTGGAATTTTTCCCGCACCGGTTGCCCTTTGGCGGCTTCGATGAGAAAAAACAGCAGATGGCCGCCATCGAGGATCGGTATCGGCAACAGGTTGAGAATACCCAGGTTCACTGAAATCAGCGCCATGAAATAGAGCAGGCTGCTCGCCCCTTGCGAGGCGGTCTTGCCGGCCAGGTCGGCGATCATCAGCGGACCGCCGATCTGGTCGGCGGAGATGGTGCGGTTCAACAGCTTCCAGACGCTGGTCAAGGTCAATGTGGTCATGGAGTAGGTCTGTTCCAGGCCTTTGACCAGCGACTCCCAGGGACCATAAAAAACCTCCTCCGTGGCCCCTTCCGGGGAGATGCCGATCAAAGGCATCCGCACCGGTTCACCGAACAGGTTGTGAACCTCCTTGATGCGCGGGGTGACGGTCATTCGAATCAAGGTGTCATCCCGTTCCACCGTCAGGGTGATGGGTCCGCTGTCGGAATTTTTAATGGTGTTGCTCAGGGTTTCCCAGCGATTGATGGGCCGTTCACCGATATGGGTGATCCGATCACCGGTTCGCAATCCGGCCGCTTCCGCCGGCATGCCGGGAGAGAGCGTGCCGACCACCGGCAACAACTCGCCGACCCCGGACATGAAGGCGATCATCAGTGCGAAGACGGCAAAGATGAAATTGAAGGCGGGGCCGGCGGAAACGATGGCGAAACGGGTCCAGACCCCTTTGTTGCTGAAGGCCTGATCCGTCTCCTCCGGGAGTATCTCTTCATCTTCGTCGTCCCCCTCGCCGAGCATTTTGACATATCCGCCCAGCGGGATGGCCGAAACCTGATATTCGGTACGGCTGTCGGCGCTTTGCCAACCGCCGATGCGTGGACCGAACCCCAGGGAAAAGACCAGAACCCGTACCCCGGCCAGGCGCGCCACCAGGAAATGGCCCAGTTCATGGACGAAGATCAATACCCCCAGGACGACGATGGCCCAAAAAATGGTGTTTATCATGGGTGATCCGCTTGGTTATTATGTTGAGTGACCCACTCTCCGGCCTTGCGGCGGGCCTCCTGGTCGATCGAAAATATCTCGCCGATGGTGCCGGGAACGGTGACCGGCACCGTCTCCAGGGTCCAACCGTTGAGACGGGGAATGTCCGCAAATCCGATGGATCCCGCCAGAAACGCCGCCACCGCCACCTCGTTGGCGGCGTTGAGCACCGCCGGCGCCGTACCGCCCAGTTCCAGGGCGCGATAGGCCAACGCCAAGCAGGGAAAGGCCTCCTTTTCCGGCGGTGGATAAAAATGGAGTTTGGCCAACGCCGCCAGATCCAGAGGTTCGACCCCGGTGGTGATCCGTTCCGGCCAGGCCAGGGCGACGGCGATGGGGGTGCGCATGTCCGGTGTTCCCATCTGCGCCAGGACCGAACCATCCGGGTAGGCCACCATCGAGTGTACGATACTTTCCGGATGAACCACCACCTGAATCCGCCCCCCCGGCAGGCCGAACAGATGATGGGCCTCGATGATCTCCAGCCCTTTGTTCATGATGGTGGCGGAGTCGATGGATATTTTCGGCCCCATGCTCCAGGTGGGATGGGCCAGGGCCTGTTCCCGGGTCACCGCCGCCAATCGTTCCCGGCTCCAGCCCCGGAAGGGCCCTCCGGAGGCGGTGAGAATCAACCGCACGCCGCTTCCTGGATCGTCGAGACCCCCATGCAGGGCGATCGGGCCGCCGTGACCATTGAACAGCGCCTGATAAATGGCGCTGTGCTCCGAATCCACCGGGATCAACTGGACATCGTGACGGGCGATTTCCGCCATGAACAGGGATCCGGCCATGACCAGACACTCCTTGTTGGCCAGGGCGATGTCCTTGCCGGCGCGGATGGCGGCCAGGGTCGGGGCCAGACCGGCGGCCCCGACGATGGCCGACAGGGTCATGTGCGCCGATCGCCAGGCACCGGCGGCGATCACGCCCTCCTCGCCGGCCAACACGTCGATCCCCTCCCCGGCCAGGTTTTGACGGACCGTCCCGGCGACCGTCGGATCCCGAACCGCCACCATCTCCGGCCGAAACCGGCGGGCCTGCTCCACCAGCAACCGGCCATTGCCGCCGGCGGCCAGGGCGACCACCTTGAAACGGTCCGGGTGGTCGGCGATCACATCCAGGGCACTGACGCCGATGGAACCGGTGGCGCCCAATATGGCGATTTTTTTCACGGACATCCCCCCTACCCCATCCAACCGTTGCCGGCATCACGCAGGTGGAGAAACAGATAAAAGACCGGAATGGCGAACAGCAAACTGTCCAGACGGTCGAGCAGACCACCATGACCGGGAATGAGGCTGCCGGAATCCTTGACCCCCGTCTCCCGTTTCAACATCGACTCCGCCAAGTCCCCGGTTTGACCGCTGAAAGAGATCAACAGACTTACCAGCAGGATCTCCAGGGGACCGAAAGGGAGTCCCAACAATCGGTTGCCGGCAACTCCCGTGACCACCGCCAACAGGGTGCCCCCCCAAAATCCGGCCCAGGTTTTACCGGGACTCAACTTTGGCGCCAGCTTGCGTTTTCCCAGGGCGCGCCCGGCGAAATAACCCCCGATATCGGTGGCCCAGAGGGTGAACAGCAACAGGCAGACCAGGGCGCCACCCTGTTCCAGGAGACGAATTTTCAACAACAATCCCAGGGGCAAAACGCAATAGAGCATGCCCACGAAATGAAAGCCGATCTCCTGGATCAGGTTCATGCCGGGCTGCCAGCGGATCAACCCTTGGATGAAAAAGGCCATCAACAACAAGGCCAGTACCGGTTGCGGTGAAACGTCCAGGCCGGGATAGCCGCTGACCAGCAACAGGACCGCCCCCAGGAGATGCGGTATGGAACGCCGGATGGAATAGTCGGCATGCATGCGCTGCCATTCGTTGATCATCAGGGTGGCCACCAGCAACTCCAGAAGGAAAAACAGCGCCAAGGTTCCCTTGAGAATCAGATAGACCAGAGGCGGGGCCAGCAGAAAAGCGGAGAGAATACGGGAAAACATCAGGACATTCGGGTGAATCGCATCATGCCGCCGAACCGAAACGTCGTTCCCGCGAGGCGAAATCCTCGATCGATTTCCACAGGTGATCATCATTGAAATCGGGCCAGTGGATCGGCAGAAAGGCCAACTCCGTATAGGCGATCTGCCACAACAAAAAGTTGCTGACACGTTGTTCACCGCCGGTGCGGATGAGCAGGTCGGGATCATCCATGCCGGCCGTGGTCATCCGCTGGGAGAGCGAATCCTCGTTGATCTCCTCCGGTTTCAATTTTCCATCCATGCCCTCCTTGACCAGTTTTCGCGCCGCATCGACCAACTCCTGACGGCCGCCATAGTTCAAGGCGATATTGAACATCAACCTGTCATTGTTCCGGGTTTGTTCTTCCAGTTCCCGAACGTGTTCCTGGATGTTTTCAGGGAGTTCCTGGATGCGGCCCAGGGCCCGGAAACGGACCCCTTCGGTACGCAACTCTTCCATTTCGTTGCGTAAATGATAAGCCAGCAGGTTCATCAAGGCCGTAACCTCATCCCGGGGCCGGCTCCAGTTTTCCGAAGAAAAGGTATAGAGGGTGAGTATCGGAATCTTGAACCGCAGGCAGGCCTTGACCGTGGTTCGAACCGCCTTCACGCCGCGGCGATGGCCCTCGATGCGGGGTAGGAAGTGTGATCGGGCCCAACGCCGGTTGCCATCCATGATGATGGCGATGTGGCGGGGCAGTTTTTCCGGGGGAATGGGAGGCATGGGAAAATCAGGGCGCTACGCTAAGGATGGTGGATTCAGGCGCAACGGACGCCCGCCAATGGAACCGGTCTATGAGTCGAGAGAAATCAGGGGTCAAACATGGAGGATATCGGCTTCCTTACTGCTCACCGCTTCATCGACATCCTTGATGTGTTTGTCGGTGTGCTCCTGGATTTTTTTCTCTTCCTGGCGAAGATCATCCTGGGAAATTTCCTTGTTTTTTTCCTGTTTTTTCAATTGATCGAGGACATCCCGCCGCACGTTGCGCATGGCCACCTTGCACTGTTCGCCATATTTATGGACCAGTTTGACCAGTTCCTTGCGCCGCTCTTCGGTGAGTTCCGGTAACGGCACCCGCAACAGGTGGCCGTCATTGATCGGATTCAGACCCAGGTCCGACTCCCGGATGGCCTTTTCGATGCCTTTTATGGTGCCCTTGTTCCAGGGTTGGATGGTGATCATGCGCGGTTCCGGCACACTCAGCGAGGCCACCTGGTTGAGGGGCATGGGCGATCCGTAGGCTTCCACCTGGAGGTTGTCCAGCAGCGAGGTGGAGGCGCGACCGGTTCGAATGCCCGACAGCTCCCCTTTCAAAGCCTGCAGGGTCTTTTTCATGCGTTTGTCCAAGGATTTCAGAACCGGATCGTTCATTGTTTCGCTCCTATCAAAGTCCCTCGCCCATCCCCACGCAATATCGACGTGAGCCCCCCGCGCTCCAGGATGGAAAACACCAGAACGGGAATGCGATTGTCACGGCACAGGGTGATGGCGGTCATATCCATCACCCTGAGCCCCCTCGAAAACACCTCATCATAAGTGAGCCGGTCATAACGCTCGGCATCGGGATTGGACACCGGATCGGCGCTGTATACCCCGTCGACCTTGGTCCCCTTCATCAGCAGATCGGCATTGATCTCCGCCGCCCGCAGGCTGGCGGCGGTATCGGTGGTGAAAAACGGGTTTCCGGTGCCGGCGGCGAATATCACCACCCGGCCTTTTTCCAGGTGCCGCACCGCCCGCCGCCGGATGAAGGGTTCCGCCACCTGCGGCATGGAGATGGCAGACTGCAAACGCACCGACAGCCCGACCTTTTCCAGGACGTTCTGCAGGGCCAGGGCGTTGATGACCGTGGCCAACATGCCCATGTGATCGGCGCTGGACCGTTCCATGCCCTGGGCGCTGCCGGAGAGACCGCGAAAAATATTGCCGCCGCCCACCACCAGGGCCAACTGCACCCCCAGGTCGTGAACCACCTTCAACTCCCCGGCCAACTCATGGAGCAATTGCGGATCGATGTTGAGGCCCTTGTCACCCATCAGGGCCTCGCCGGAGAGTTTCAGCAATATGCGGCGGAATCGCGGTTCACCCATCGTGGACGATCTCCCTCAACCAGCCTGCTTGGCCACTTCGGCAGCAAAATCCTCTTCTTTTTTTTGGAGCCCTTCGCCCAGGGCGTACCGAACGAAACCGGTGATGCGAATCTCCGCACCCAGCTCCTTGGCGGTGGCCGCCACCACTTTGCTCACCTTTTGATCGGGGTCCATGACGAAGGCCTGGTCAACCAGGCAGTTTTCCCCATAAAACTTGTTCAGACGGCCCATCACCATTTTTTCGATGATGTTGTCCGGCTTGCCGGAGGCCTTGGCCTGTTCGGTGAGCACGCCGCGTTCGCGTTCCAGGGCTTCCGGATCGACGGCGCTGCGGTCCAGCCAGGAGGGGCTGGAGGCGGCCACGTGCATGGCGATCTTGCGTCCCAGTTCGTTCAGGGCGTTCTGATCGCCGACCGCCGACTCCAGGGCCACCAGCACGCCGATCTTGCCACCCATGTGGATGTAGGTGGAGACCACGCCCTGTCCGACATCCAACGCCGCCAGACGGCGCAGGTTCATGTTTTCGCCGATGGTGGCGATCTGGTGGGTCAACTCTTCGGAGACCGTGCGCCCGGTCCCGGGATAGACCCGGGTTTTCAGGGCTTCGATGTCATTGCAACCGCTGTCCAGGGCCGTTTCGACTGCGGTTTGGGCAAAGGAGACGAATTTATCGTTCTTGGCGCAAAAGTCGGTTTCCGAGTTGACTTCCAACAGGGCGCCGCGGGCGCCACCGGAAGCGGCCACCACTTTGCCCTCGGAGGCGATGCGGGCCGATTTTTTCGAAGCGGCGGAAAGACCTTTTTTCCGCAGCCAGTCCACGGCCCCTTCCAGATCACCATCGGTTTCGGTCAGGGCCTTCTTGCAGTCCATCATACCCGCGCCGGTTTTATCCCGGAGGGTCTTCACCATCTTCGCGGTTACAGCCATCGTCTTGGATTCCTCGTTTGAAAATATCGATCATTCCGGCCGCATCCATCCATGGATGGATGCGGCCGGCGACAGGTGTTCAGGGGGATGGGGATTATTTCACCGCAACCATCTCTTCGGGGGTTTCGCTTTTTTCGGTGCCGCCACCGGCCTCCTCGGCGCCGCCTTTGCCGGCGAACATCTCCTCGCCGGTGCTTTGATTGCCCTCCAGGGCCGCGTCGCCCATCTTGTCCAGGAACAGCTTCAGGGAGCGGATGGCGTCATCATTGCCCGGCACCACCCAGTCAATGGGATCCGGATCGCAGTTGGTGTCCACCAGGGCCACCACCGGGATGCCCAGTTTGTTGGCCTCCTTGACGGCGATGGACTCCTTGTTGGTATCCACCACGACCATGATGTCCGGCAGGCGCCCCATGTCCTTGATGCCGCCCAGGGAGCGTTCCATCTTTTCGCGTTCCCGCTCCAGTTTCTGCACCTCTTTTTTGGTCAAGGCCTCGAAGGTGCCGTCCTCGCGCATTTTTTCGATGTCTTTCAGGCGCCGGATGGAACCCTGGATGGTTTTCCAGTTGGTCAGGGTACCGCCGAGCCAACGATGATTGACATAGTACTGACCGGAACGTCCGGCCACTTCGGCGACCATGTCCACCGCCTGCCGCTTGGTGCCGACGAACAGCACCACGCCACCGCCGCGAACCCGTTCGCGCAGAAAATTATAGGCGTCGCGCAGCATGTAGACGGTCTTTTGCAGATTGATGACATGAATGCCGTTGCGGGAGGTGAAAATGTAGCGGTTCATCTTCGGGTTCCAGCGTTTGGTCTGATGCCCGAAATGGAAGCCCGCGTCCAGCAGTTCGCGGATGGAAAACTTGGCCATGATGACTCCTGTTTCGTTTCGGTTGGTCGTCCCCCGTCGACGTTTTCTCCGGCCGAACCCCCATGACGTGGAGCACCGTGGCCGCCGTTGGCGGGGTGTGGATTGATTGAAAATTTCCTTAACGCGCGAATGTTACTGATTGACGAGGCGAATTGCAAGTGTCCCGCACCGGGGAACCCGCATCTTTTTTCCCGTTCGGAATCGTTGGGCAATGGTCGAGCCGGTTTTTTTCCAGCAACATGTCCCCGGGTGGGAATGTTCTTCGGATGTTGAAAACCACCGGTGGTTGCCGACCATCCGCCACCGTTTCGGCAAAAGGATGGCCCGGCTGGAATACGATGATGACTTTCGCCCGGTTGACATTGGCAGTCTCTTGACGGGTAATCGATGCCCGACACGGTTCGTCCCGTCGGCAACCGTTGAAAAACCGGTATTGGGAGGGAGATGGATGGATTCTGAACTGTTGGCCACCATTTTGGGCCGGAACCGATCGCTGTTTTCCGTGGAGATGTCCGATAACGATCGGGATATCCGGGCAATGGTGGCGGGGAGCCGCATCCTGGTCATCGGCGCCGCCGGCTCCATCGGCGCCGCCTTCGTCAAACAGTTGATCCCCTTCCGGCCCGCCACCCTTCACCTGGTGGATCCCAGTGAAAACAACCTGGTGGAGCTGGTTCGGGACCTGCGCTCCTCCAACATTCAGCCCCCGGATGATTTCCGCACCCTGGCCATCGCCATGGGTGACCGCTCCTTCGACCGGTTTTTGGCTTCGCAACCCCCCTATGACCATCTGCTCAACTTTGCCGCCATGAAACATGTACGGGGCGAACGGGACCCCCATACGTTGATGCGCATGGTCGAAATCAATCTGTTCCACCTGGAAAGAACCCTGCGGGGACTGACCGCCACCCCGCCCCGGGGGTTTTTTTCGGTCTCTTCGGACAAGGCGGTCAATCCGGAAAATGCCATGGGCGCCACCAAGGCCTTCATGGAGGCGATTCTCTGGCACTTTTCCGACCGTATTCCCTGTACGTCGGCCCGTTTCGCCAATGTCGCCTTTTCCGATGGCAGTCTCCTGTATGGTTTTTACCGCCGTTTCGAAAAGGGGCAACCCCTCTCGGCGCCGTTGGATGTCAAACGGTATTTCATCTCCCATGAAGAGGCCGGCCAGCTCTGCCTGTTGGCCGCCTTTCTCGGTAACAACCGCGAGGTGTTCATTCCCCGCCTGGACCCGACCGCCGATCTGCTCACCTTTTCACACATTGCCCAACGGTTCATCGAATCCAGGGGCTATCAACCGCGAATTTTCGACGATGAGGCCGAGGCCCGCGCCTTTGCCGCCGGCATGAAACCCGCCGACCGACAGTGGCCCTGTTGTTTCACCGTCAGCGATACCACCGGGGAAAAACCGTTCGAGGAGTTCCATGCCACCGGCGACCGGGTGGATTTTGACCGGTTTCACCGGGTGGGCGTGGTGAGGGTTCCGCCCTTCGACCGGTCACAACGGTTGATGACCGCCCTGAACACCCTGATGGGGATTCGTGACGGTGAAACCTGGCGATGCCGGGATATCATCGAAGCCTTGAAAATCGTCGTGCCGACCTTGTGCCATCGTGACAGGGGACGCGATCTCGATCAAAAGATGTAGGGGATCACGGTCATTTCAGCCGGGCAGGGATGTTTCGATCCGTTGCCAGGCCTGTTGAAAGGTAACGGCGCGCAGATTGGTGCCATGGCGTCGAACCAGGGCGGCATGGAACCGTTCCAGGGCCGTCAGGTGATCCGGACCGATACCTTTGGGATGGCAATTCAACGAAAAATGGATATCTCCCTGAAAATCGGCGTAACGGTCCAGATGGCGTTGCACACAGGTCAGCATCGATTTGGCGTTGCCCCCCAGTTCGAGACGATGAAAGGGCGTTCGCAACTGGGCGTTGGCGCGCCACCAGGCCCGCTTCAACCGGCCCGGTTGCCGATCCGGGGTGGACGGGGCCTGGTTGCAGGGGTAGCCGCGTCGTGGGGCGTTCCGGTCCCGGGCCAGGAGGATCTCCCCGGCCTGACGCCACGCCTCGCCGCCATTGATCGACCAGTTGACGCCGGGCGGGGTGTGAAATGCGGCGATGGGAATTTCATAGAGCCCCTCTCCCGGGGCCGCGGCATCGGTCAGACCACCTGTGGCCGACAGCCAATAGTTGGCGCCCTCGGGCAGCCGGGTGAAATCGGCCCGTTGAACGTTGGACTCATGACGCCAGCCGGGTATGATGCTGGAGTCGATGCGATAACCGCTCTCCTGAAGGGCACGCAAAATCATCCGTTCATCCGGTTGCAACCCATAACCCCCGGCACGGAAGGCCAGGCACCGATACCCCGGATCCACCGTTCGGCAGAGATCGGTCAGATGGGATGAGGCGCGGCACAGGAGGGTTTTGGTCAAATCGAATCGAATCCGGGGATCGTCGGAGAGGGTTCCCAGCAGATACCGTTTATCGTCAAATCGGTAGCGTTGTCCCGCTCCCTCGTCGATGATGCGGGTTTCCGACCAGTGGGGGTGCAGATGGGTTTGAACGTCATGTCCCCGGGAGATGGATTGTCGAAGTTGCGCTTCGGCCCGATCGGGAAACCGGTTGCGGTCCAGTTGTCGATAGCGCCACAGACAGGCGACATCGGCGAACAGGGTGATGGGAATGCCCAGGCGATCACAACGATCCAACAACCGGGCCGTCGGTTCGATGAGAACCTCGGTTTCCGGCAGGCGGTTGCCCCCCAGGTAGAGTTCATAGTCGGCGGAGTAGAGAATATGGATCATCGTCGTAGCCAAAGGTTGAGCACCAATGATACCTGAAACCGTCCCGGGAAAACATGGATGGCCGGCATGAGCCGGTTGTCGGATCTCCACCTGGTGCTGTTTTTTACCCGCGGCCTCTCGCTGGCCACCTGGGACCGGGTGGGCATGTTGGAGCGGGAAGTGGCGCTCTATCGGGCATTGCGGCCCCACCTGGGACGGATCACCTTCATCACCTATGGCGATGCCGGCGACCTGGCCTACGGGGAACGGTTGCCGGGTATCGATATCGTCTGCAACCGTTGGCGGCTTCCCCATCATTGGTATCTGCGCTGGTTGCACCATTTCCCCGGTTCCTGGCGTCGCGGGCCGGCGGTCTACAAGAGCAATCAAACCCAAGGGGCGGAAATCGCCTTGAGCATGGCCCGGCGTTGGCGGCATCCCTTCATCTCCCGTTGTGGTTATCTTTATGGTTTCACGATGCGTCGTGTTTACGGCGCCGATTCGTCCCAGGCACAAATGGCGGCCACTTTGGAACGGTCGGTTTTTTCCGGTGCAAACCGCTTGATTGTAACTACTGAGGTAATAAAACGTTCCATAATGGAAGAGTACAACATAGATGGTGATTATATTCATGTTGTTCCGAATTATGTACAAACCGAACGTTTTTGTCCGGTGTCCAACCGACCCCCGGATACCGGCAATGGGAACCCGTCTTACACTTTGTTCATCGGCCGGCTGGAGTCGGAAAAAAATTTGTTCGTCCTGTTGGAGGCGATGGTGGGGCTGCCGGGTGAGTTATGGTTGGTGGGTGAAGGTAGCCTGCGTGGGGAGTTGGAAACACGAGCGGCACAATTGGGGGTACGGGCTCGTTTTCTGGGCAGGCGTTCTCACAACGATTTGCCCGATCTGATCAATGGTTCGACCTTGTTCGTATTGCCCTCTCTTTATGAAGGTCATCCAAAGACCCTGTTGGAGGCGATGTCCTGCGGTGTGGCGGTGGTTGGTACCGATGTGGTCGGTATTCGAGAGGTGATCGATCACCAACGGACCGGTCTTCTCTGTCAACCGGAGGTGATGGATCTTCATCAAACCTTACACACCCTTTTACGGGATGCCGACCTGAGAAACCGTTTGGGTGCCAATGCGCGTGCCCATATTCTCGGCCAGGTGGCTCTGGAACGGGTGGTTGAACAAGAGCTGTCAGTATTGAAAAAGTTGTTAGTGTAAATGTCAACGCATATGGGGCTTGATC
Organism: uncultured Magnetococcales bacterium; assembly: GCA_964344355.1. Lineage (GTDB taxonomy): Bacteria > Pseudomonadota > Magnetococcia > Magnetococcales > CAYFNE01 > CAYFNE01. Next base: position 37,987 of record CAYFNE010000002.1, on the reverse strand, counting down.
ATGGCATGATATTGATCGGCTACCGCCTGCCAATCGTAGTTTTGTACCGTTTCCAGCCCGGTTTTTTTACAGCGGTCATGGAGATCCTTGTCTTCGATCATGGCTTGGCAATGTTCAGTCAATGCCGCCACCGCTTCCACGTCGGCCAGCATGCCATTGCGCCGGTGTCGAATCAGATCGGCGGGCATGCCGACCCGGGTGGAGACTACCGGTACCCCGCAGGCCCACCCCTCCAGGATTGCCTTGGGTCCACCTTCGGCGCGGGAGGTGATGAGATACAGGTCCAGGGCCTGATAGTAGGGGACGATCTGTGGATAGTCTTCCAACAGGTGGTGTCGATAGGGAATGCCGAGCCGTTCCAGGCCCTTTTTGACGTAACCCCGGGCTGGACCGGTTAAGAGCACCATGAGTTGCGGATGAATTTTTTTCAGCCGTTCAAGCACCTGTAATAAAATATCCGGTCCTTTGACCAGTTTTGGTTGTTCCCCCTCACCCCACCCATCGCCATCTTTTTGAAAGGAGCCGATACAAAAAGCTTCTGGTGGAATGCCGAGTTTTTGGCGAATCCGATTTTTTCCCTCTGGCATGGCGGGGATGAAACGGTTGGTGTCCACTCCCAGGGGAATGGTGACCAATTTGTCATCGGCCACACCCTGTTCCCGTAAAATCCGCCTGGAGATGTCACAGGTGATTACTACCTTTTCAAGTTTGTCAAAGGCCTCCGGCAGTTGTCCGAACAGGCTGCGCATGTCCGGATTCGGATCATTGGGATCACCATGGAACCAGATCAAAAAGAGGGTATTCGAGAGATGAAGTCGATCGCGGGGACCCTTGAAAAAGGCGAAACGGTTGCCGAACAGAATGATCTGATGACGCAAATCCCAGGGAACGGTGTTGGTGGCGGTTTTGATACCGGGATGTTTTTCCAGCCCGCGGGTGATGTAATGGGCATCCCAGCGGAAGGACCAGTTGGCCGAGTCCGAAATATAGTGAATTTTCTGTTCTTTTCGGCCCTCCAGCTCGGCCCGAATGGTTTTCAAAAGGTTTCGCGCCTGGGAACGTATCATGGACGGATCACCTGCCAGCCCGGTTCGTTTTCATCAAGAAGCTCCAAAATCATCGCCAATCCCCACATCAACAGGCAGGTACCGTGAATATCCCCGACATTCAATCCTTTGCTGATGACGGTGCCATAATAATAATGGGTTTGGCTCTGACCGATCCGATAGGAGAGCCCCCCGTCGGCATGATAGTGGGAAATCACCATGTCCAACACCTGCAGGCAAAAGGCCTGGATGTCGCGACGCCGATGTTCGGTCTGCAAGGCGCAACGGTGCAGGACATGGATCGCATCCACCAGATTGCAACCGGTGCTGGAAGGCAATCGGGCCAGACAGCTGTCGATCAGCCGTTCCGGATAATGAACCGGGGTTTCCAGCCAGTCGAGGGCGGTCAACACCTTCATGGCGCCATTGATCAACTGGCCGTGATTGGGCGGTGTCGGCCCGCTGAAATAACCGCCGCTGCCGGGATCGGCGATGGTGCCGAAAAAGGTGGAGCAGGTATGGATCAACGCCTCGGCATCGGCCTCGGACTCCAGCAGCGGCGCCTGGGTTCGGGCGAATACCGCCAGGGCCGCGGTCTGCCCGCCGGCCCCCCAGGGTTTGCTCCAGTCGAACCCGGACAACCGTTTTTGCAGAGCGGTCGGTTGGCGGGGAAAGTTTTGATACGGCCGTTCCGGGATGGCGCCCACCTGCGCCAGGGTGGCGATGGCCTGTTTGCTCTCGGCGATGACGGTCTCCACCCGGGGGGAGAGGGCATTTTTTCCCAATAGACGTTGAATGCCGCGTTTGAACACGGCGCTCGGACTCTCCGGCGGCATGGCGGCCATGACCGCCGGATCGACGAAGGCCCCGCCGCCGGGATGGTCCCGGCCCGGTTCGGCGGCGACCTGATGGGAACGGATGAAATCCAGCCAGGCCCGTTTATGATCGGGTGCCTGTTGTTCCCAGATATTGAGCGTGTAAAATATTTTCAGGGCGAAACAGCTGAAACCCAGGCCGATGGCCTCGCCGGCGGCGGTGGCGCCGGCCGGGCAGGGTAGAAAACGACCCGGTTGTCCGGAGACGGCGAGACGTTCCATGAACGGGGGAACTTCATCATTCAACCGTTTGATCCAGTCTGTCTGGGTATTGTTCAGGGGCATGGAGGTTTTGGATTTAAAAAGGGACCGATAACCGCTAATATCGCAGGATAGTCCCTTTTTTCCGGGAGTTCAATTCATCACCTCTCCTTCCGGACCGATCCTTTCGGAAAAAAATGTCGGATCAATTGCGAATGACCGGGAAGGACCTTGGCGACGACATGGAAAATTGGTATAAGAATTGCTGAAACTTTGGCTGGAGTTTCTCCCGTGTTCGTTGCGGAAAACATCCAAAACTCGATTAAATCTCCAGCGATCATGGCGGTTCCATGACGGGAATTGGGCGGAGTATTTCATGTTGGTTACGATAAAGCGATTTTTATTGACACTGTTGGCCGGTTTTTTGACGATTTGGATGTTGGGCTGTGGAACCGCCGGTGAACCCCGGGATGAAGCCACCACGGGAACCACTGACACGACCACCAGTTCCGATGGCACCACCACCCCTACCACCAGTACGCTGACCTTACTGACCAGCAGTCCACAGCTTTCCTCCAATGGCGAGGAGAGCGTGACCCTGACCGCCCTGGCCCGCGACAGCAGCCAGAATGTCGTCACCGGCGTGGATGTCTCCTTCATCATCAAACCGGGCAGCATCGGTACCATCGAGGTGACCTCCGGCACAACCGACTCCTCCGGTACCGCCACCGCCTTGCTCAAGGCCAAACCAAACAAGGAAAACCGCAAAATCATTGTTTATGCCAAGGCCGACAGCAAAACATCCAATGAAGTGTCCGTGGAGGTATCCGGTACCGCTTTGACGGTTTCCGGATCCACCTCCGCGATCGCCAATGCCGAGATCGAACTGACCATTCAACTGAAGGATTCATCCGGTAACGCCATTGCCAATGAAACATTGGAGGTCTCCTCCGATTTCGGCAACTCGGTCAACCCAACGAATCCAATCACGGATCTCAATGGACAAACCACCGTCAAGGTAACCGCGGACTCGGGAAAGGCGGGAGAAGATAAAATCAGCGTCAGCGCCTATCAAGGCGCAGCCACCACCACTCATGGCATCTTCGTCTCCCAGGATGACAAGCTTTTCTTCTCTTCACCGGCGGCAGGCGCCGAGATCAACCTGACGACCAACTCCACCACCATTGTCGCCAAATGGACGGATGGTTCCGATGTGGCCAGAACCAACCGGACGATCACCTTCTCCGCATCACGGGGCACGTTGGCGGAAGATGTCGCCAATTCCGATACCGTTGCCAATGATGGAGCCATTACCGTCACCACCGATGGCAGCAGCTGCTCGGGGGCCAACAACGTGGCGGGAAATGCCTGCGCCACCATTTCAGCCACCACCGCCGGACCTTCGACGCTGACCGCCACGGGTACCGATGATGCCAACAATCCGGTTTCCGCGCCATCCAGAACAATCGAATTTGTCGCCGACTCCCCGGCATCGCTGACCCTGCAACCCTCTCCGGCGAGCATCGGCATCAACAGTGGTACCACTACGACGGAAAAATCGGAAGTGATCGCCCTGGTCAGGGATGCGGCCTTCAATGTAGTCAAAAATCAAACGGTCAATTTCACCCTTGAGGATCCAACGGGTGGCTCAATCTCTCCAACCACGGCGATTACCGACAGCTTCGGTATGGCCAGCACCATCTATACCGCCGGGGCGACGCCCAGTTCTGCCGAGGGCGTCAAAATCATCGCCACTTTGGCGGGCCTGGATCCGGTAACCGCCAGATTGACGGTGGCCGACAAGTCCCTGTTCATCGTCCTTGGAACCGGCAATACCATGGAACCCAAGGATCTAACCAAATACTCCCTCCCCTATACGGCCCTGGTGACTGATGCCGATGGCAATCCGGTTTCAGGTGTTTCTTTGACCATCAGCCTACTGCCTAAATATTACTACAAGGGATATTATGAACCCCTTTTTGACGGGGACGGTGATTTTTATACGTATAGTCCCGTCTATACTTTGGAAGATGATACGGTAAATACGCCCGACTATGATGAGAGCAACGGCTGCCGGGATGAGGATCGGGCGAACCATAACGGTTTCATGGATGATGGAGAAGACTATAACAACAATGGACAGTTGGATCCCAAAATAACCGCCACCATCGATCCATCCGGCGTCACAACCGATAATATCGGCTTTGCTGATTTCAATATCGTCTATCCGGAAAATTACGCCCATTGGGTAAAGGTGGAGTTGATCGCAACGGGTGTCGTTGGTGGTACCGAGTCCCGATCCAGCGTGGATTTTCTCTTACCGATTCTGGATGATGATGTGACCGAGGAGGGTAACTTTCCTGCCGGCCATCCCAGTCCGTTTGGCAGGGGCACCTCCTGTGCCAACACTTTTTGAACGAATTGCTCCGGTGATGGCTGTGATGGCAACGAATGCGTCAGCCATCCATTTTTGAGGGACCGGATATTATGGCAGGCATCCGTCCCGATTCTGCCGACTCCGACTGATGATAACGCCATGAGCGAAAAAGGGACCGATCAAATTTGCGATTGTCTGCTTTACGCTTTGGCCAACCCCTGTAGGAGCGAGCTTGCTCGCGAACCGAGTGGACCAGAGCTCCTGAGGGACTTTTCGCGAGCAAACTCGCTCCTACGGTGCGTCGTGAAGTGTAAAGCAGTCTGATCGGTCCCGAGCGAAAAACACTCTTTCGCTCACAGCATGCAAATATTACTCTTTCCGATCCCCCAGTTTCCGCGCCAATTCATCGTGTCCCCGCGCCCGGGCCAATGCCCCCGGCGTGTAGCCATCCCGATTTTTTCGCATCGGATCGGCCCGGTTTTTCAACAGAAACATCGCCACCTTCCAGTTGCCATTGTAGGCGGCCATATGCAGAGGAGTGGCCCCCTGCTGATCGCTGGCGGCGACATCGGCGCCGTTCACCACCAGAAAAATAACCGTCTGCAGATGAGCGTGAAAAGCGGCATAATGCAACGGTGAGGCGCCATGGCTGTTTTTCCGGTTCAGATCACCTCCCGCATCCCGATACCGTTTGAGCGCCTCCAAATCGCCCTTGATGGCCCGTTGGAAGGGGTCGATTTCGCTGCTGTCCGGCGGATTCACGGTGCGAAAAACGGGTATTTCAGCCACTTCCCGGCCCGGTGAGGTGGTTTCTCCACCGACTGGCCCCTCCTCCACCTCCTCCGTCTCTTCCGGTGATGCCCCCCCTTGTTGATCCGTGGCCCTGGCGATGGCGTTTTTCAGGTTGGTTTCAGCGGTGTCATGGGCCTGCTCCACCTCCGCCACCATGTTTTCGATTTTTTCCCGGCTCGCCGCCAATCCTTCCGTCGCCGCCGTACCGGGGCCATCCTCCCCTGCCCGGCTTTCACTGCGCAGGGTCATGGAGGCCAGGACCCGTTCGGCGAACCGTTGGCGAACGCGCTCATCCAGATAGAGCACGTTCACCATGCCGAACTCCTTGCCGCGTTTGATGAGCAGGGATTCCACCAGATAGGTCCGCCCCCAATATTCAAACTTGCCGCTGGCCTTGTAGGCCGACAACCGGTCGACGCGGGCCGGTTCCACGTTCAGTTGCTGGTCGGTGAAGCCAAACCGTTGCTGGAGCATGCTCTTGGCCGCTTCATCCATCATGCCTTTCAGGGCATTGCCCGGCAGGTTGACGCGAAACCGGTAACTCCCCAGGACAACTGCGAAATCCAGGTACTCACAACCACGGAACTCGACCCAGTGTATGACCTTTTTCGCTTCGGGGGTTTTCATCTCCCCGGGCATGTGTTCATCCAGGCTTTCCAGGCTGCAGGGAGCCTCCAGACGCATGTGGCCTTTTTTGTTTTCGGGCCGGTACTGCTGCCAGACCGCCGTTTGATCCAAATAGATTCCGGTGATCGGCCCTCGAAAAAAGAAGAGCAGAAAGCCGATGATGAACATTATTTTTTTCACTTCGTGCCTCTCCTTGCCGACAAACCGCGCAAAACCGGTTGGTTCCCGGGCCTCTCTTGCGGGCCGGGTTTGCATACGCCCGTCCCATTTTACCGAAAACCGGATGGCACAACCACCATCCGGTTATCGGGAGGGTCCGTTTTTCTCGGGTTGGAATGGATTTCCACGGGACACATGAGGTGGGGTCATGCGCCACATTGTTACCGAAAAAATGTCAGGTGAAGGGAAAACGGGGAAAACAAACGACGATGGTCGCCGTACCGGAAGTTGTCGAACGATTGTTCGACGGCCCGTCAGGCCGACAGGCGGTTTTCGATGGCCCGGGAGATTTTTTCCGTGGGGATGTTTTTGTGGATGGCGGCGCGGCCGATGGCCTCCACCAGCACGAAACGGAGATCACCGCCGCTGACCTTTTTATCGCGGCTCATGGCCTCCAGAAAACGGGAGACGGTAAAACGGGGGGCCGATATCGGCAGACCGGTTTTTTGCAGCAGATTGCGGATACGGGCCACATCGGCGCCGCTGCACAATCCCATCTGCTGTGACAGGTCCGCCGCCATGATGATGCCAACGGACACGCCCTCCCCGTGAAGAATGGTGCCATAACCGGCCAGGGATTCGATGGCGTGACCGAAGGTGTGACCCAGGTTGAGCAACGCCCGGGTACCCGACTCCCGTTCATCCCTGGCCACCACTTCGGCCTTGATGGCACAGCAGGTGCGGATGACCCGGCTGAGAAGGGCGCCATCGGTGTTGAAAATTTCCGGGCCTTCCCGTTCCAGCAGGGCAAAAAAATCGGCATCCCAGATGATGCCATATTTGATTACCTCGGCCATACCGGCCAACAGTTCGCGCCGGGGCAGGGTTTGCAGGGTGGATACGTCGATGGCCACCAACCGTGGTTGATGGAAGGCGCCGATCAAATTTTTGCCCAGGGGATGGTTGATGCCGGTTTTGCCGCCCACCGAGGCATCCACCTGGGACAGCAGGGTGGTGGGTACCTGGACGAAGGTGGCGCCACGCAGGAACGTGGCAGCGGCGAAACCGGTCATGTCGCCGATCACCCCGCCGCCCAGGGCCAGCAGGGTGGCGGTCCGTTCAAACCGGTTTTCGATCAGGACGTCGAAAATGCGCTGAAGATGGGTCCAGTCCTTGTAGCGTTCCCCGTCTGGCAAAACCACCGACAGGGTGTTGAAGCCGGCTCGGTTCAAGGCTTCCAGGGTGCGTTGCAGGTAAAGCGGCGCCACGGTCTCATTGCTGATCACCGCCACCTGCCGGCCCGGCAGCAACGGTGACAGCAGTTCACCCAGTTCATCGATGAGGCCCGGGCCGATGAGGATGTCGTAGGACCGGGGTCCGAGATCGAGGGAAAGCCGCTGCCGATCGCTCATGTGGGACCGACGATGCGCGGGGTGATGAAGATCAACAGCTCCGACTGGGTATTGGAGGACTGCTTGTTCTTGAACAACCAACCGAGCAGGGGAATCTCCTTGAATTTGGGAACACCGCCTTGACTGTCGGTGATGAGGTCCTGGAACACCCCGCCCAACACCAGGGTTTCCCCATCCTTGATCATCGCCTTGGTGGAGATGTTCTTGTTGTTGATCGCCGGCACGCCGGATGCGGTCCCACCCGTCGACGCCAGGGCGTCGTTGGTCACATCCACTTCCATGGTGATGAAACCATTGGGGCTGACCTGGGGGGTGACTTCCAGGACCAGTTGCGCCTGTTGGGGTTCCAGGGTGGTGCCGCCGCTTTCGGATTCGGCCGGGAAGTAGACGGTGACACCCTGGCTGATGCTGGCCTTGTGACCATTGACGGTGATGACCCGGGGACTGGAGATGGTTTTGGCTTTGCCGCCGTCCTCCAGGGCGCCGATTTCGATGCCGACGTCAATGATCGGCGAGATGGAACCCAGATGCATGCCGACGTTGCCGACGGTGCCGGCGGGTTTCAGGTTGACCATCACCGGGGAGGCGGACATGATCGGACGGCGCTCACCCCGGGTGGTCACATCCTGTTGGACCGTATAGGCGCTGTTCATGGTGCTTGAAATACCGAGGGGGCTGTTCAGTCGGTCCTTGAAGTTCAATCCCCAATTGATTCCCAGGGCGAAGGAACTGTTGCGGTCCACCGTGACGATTCGGGCTTCGATCAACACCTGGGGAATGGGCCGGTCCAGCAAAGTGACCATTTCACGGATTTTGGCGATATTGGACGCCATATCCTTGACGATCAGGGTATTGGTCCGGGGATCGATGGAGACACTGCCCACCTCGGAGAGGAGATTGGAAGAACGTCCCTGTTGTTGATTGCCCCGGGCCCCTCCCGTTCCGGCCGGGGTCGTCCCGGTTCCCGCCCCCTGTGCGGGGGCGCCCGTGGCGCTTTGGGAGTTTCGATCCAGGATCAGGTCGCGAATCTCGGCGGCGGTGGCGAAACTGATGGGAATCATCTCGGTGATGATCGCTTCGAGTTGCCTGCTGCTCTGTTGGGCCTGGATGCGGGCTTCGTTCAACCGTTGTATATCCGCCATGGGAGCGATGCGCATCACATTGCCCTGCACAACCTTGCCCAATCCCTGCGAATCCAACATCAGGTCCAAGGCCTGATCCCAGGGTACCTCTACCAGACGCATGGTCAGGGTGCCGGTCACCGAATCGGAGAGAATGATGTTGAGTTCGCTGATTTCGGCGATCAGACGCAGGGCGTTTTTGATATCGATATCCTTGAAGTCCATCGATATTTTGTCACCGGAATAGAGCGGTTTCACGGTTTCCTTACTCTCTTCGGCCCTGGCGGCGTTCTCCTTGGACTGAACCCGGACGAAAATTTCGTGTTCCTTCTGGAGGATATCATGAATGTCGGCGGGGTCCGACAGGCTGACGACGATACGGCTGTTGGTGCCGTCGGCATAGGAGTCGATGGTGGAGACCGGTCCCCCGAAGGCCCGCACATCCAGGCGACGGGACAACTCGCTGGGAATGGAGGTGTTTTTCAGGGTCAGGAGCAAATTTTGGTCCTGGCGCCGGGTGTCGAGGACGATGCCCGGTTTGTTGACACGGATGCGCACCACACCATCTTCACCATCGCGGGTGAAATCGACGGTTTGAATGGCCGGGGTGGACGGTCGACCGTCGGCCCGGGTGGTGACCGTTTGATGCGTCAAATGAATGACCGGCATGCCGCCGTCGCGGCCGACGCGAAAGGCCACGGTCGGGTCGGCGAGATCGACGATCAGTCGGGTTTTTTGCGGTCCATCGACCAGTTCCATCTTTGCCGCTTCCGGTGAGGAAATGGCCATGTTCAGCGGTTTGACCGGTCCTTCGACGCCGAACAGGTCCATCACCAGGCGCGGCGGATTGTTGATGCGATAGGTTTGCGGTCGGGGAATGACACCGGTTCCCAGGAGATGGATGTGGGTACCGGATTCATCCTGGGTGGCGCGGACATTTTTGATCCCGGCCCGGCTGCCGGCCTTTCTCTTGTTGGCGAATACGGTGATGTTCAAACCGTCGGGACGTTCCTGAACATCATAGTCGAGCATCTCCCGGAGGATGATTTCCAGATTGCCGGATCCATCCTTGCGTTCCCGGGGAAACAGCCCGACGATGGTGGAACGGTCCAGGGTGCGCGGTTGCACGGCCGGACCCAGGGTGGTGGCCGGAAAGACCAACAGCAGGCGCGGCGGATCCATCAATGGGAACAGGTTGTACTGGAGCGAGCCATTGCCTTTCAGGGAGACACGGGCGCCCTTGCCGGTTTCCAACACTTCCATGGCGGTGATGCGTTTGGGCGGCAGCCCGGCCGGATCGGGCCCTTGAGTGGGCGCGGCGACCGGTTTGCTGATCACCGTTTTGGGCGCGGCGGCGTTTTCCGGGGTATCGGCTTTGACGACAACCGACTCGTCCGCCACCGGTTCCGTTTGGGGCGCCGGTTTTTTGGCAATCGGTTCCAATCCCCTTTCGGTGACGACGGGTGGAGAGACGGGTTCACCGGTGTCCTTGGCCGCCATCGGATGTTTTTCCGTGGTCGGCGCCGTTGGAGCCGCCGGGGGTTTGAACGGAACGCAGGCCGCCATGAACAGGGCGGCGAGCATCCACATCCGGACCCGAAACAGCTTATTTGATCCCAGTCTCCACATTTTCCTCATTCCTGTCACTCAGTCGCAGCGTGATGGTACGGGAGGTTTTGTCGCCTCCCGGATTGTTCAGCGGTTCGATGATTTCCACCACACCGTCGGCTATGCGGGAGATTCGACCACTGTTGACACCGATGTAGTTGCCCGGTCGAACCACATGTCCCCGGCCTTCCGGGTCCTGGACCATGGCGGCGGGATTGCGGCTGCCAATCTTGAACAGAATGGCGACCAGTTTGAGACTATCCAGATGAAAGGCTTCCAGAAACTCTTTTTGACGTTTTGGTCTTCCCAGTTGCGGCAGCACCGCCACCTCTTCTTCGGTGACGGCTTTTCTTTCCAACCAGGAGGCGGGCGGCTCGAAGGGATCCCTCTTCCCATCGGCCCGATAGGTGAACGAGGAGAGGCGTTCGATCTCCTCTTCGAGGTTCGACATATCGTCCGCGGCGGATTCAACCCCCCCTTTGCCGTGTGCGGGAGCGATACCGATGGCCAACACTGCCAGGAACAGTGTGAGACGTTTGCTCAACGTTGTTTCCTCCGTTGCGGTTTATCCGTTTCATTCCGCTTCGTCATCCTGTTCCAGGAAACGATAGGTCGTTGCCTGGGCGGTGGTTTCCAAACCACCTCCCTTGCCCCCCGGAACCATGACCACATCACTGACGGTGACGATTCGGGACAGTTTGGACACCTGATTGACGAACAGGACCGTCTCGTGAAAAGGTCCTCGAACCCGGAGGCTGACCGGCACTTCGGCGTAGAGTTCCCTTTCGATCTCAGGCTGGGGGGCGAACAGCAGAAAATCCAACCCCTGCTCATGCCCGGCGTTGGAGATGTCCGTCAACAAAACCGGGATCTCCTTTTTTGAAGGCAACTTTCGCGCCAACCTTGCTTCCTTTATTTTCAGAGCCGCCAACTCCTTGCGCAATTCCGGCAGGCGGGTCAGCATGTTGCGTTTGGCGGCGATGGATTCCTCCTGTTTTTTGACCGCTTTTTCGACCTTTTCAATTTTGTGCATGCGGTCCTGCAGGAAAAAATACCAATAGCCGACGCCGACGACCGCCAAAATCGCCAGGGCGATGCCAATTTTTTCGACGGTTTTCAGACGCAGAATGATGAGGGGATCGATTCCGGTATCCATGGTGGTTTATTTCTCCCCCTCACTCTCTTCCTGGTTTTCCGATTTCGGCATGCCGATGTGCAGGTCCAGCGAGAAGGATTTCAATTTGTCGCCCTTCATGACCACCTGGGTGACCTGCGCCAGTTCGATGTTGGCGAAATAGGGGGAACTTTCCATGCGCTGCATGAAATCGGCCACCAGGGCGTTGGACTGGGCGAGACCGGTCAGACGCAAGGAGTTTTGTTTCGTTTCCAGGCGGGTGAGCCAAATTTTTTCCGGAATGGTGTTGGTCACCTCGTCCAGGACATGAATCAACAGTACCCGCAGCTGGTTGAGATCACGGATGGCGGACATGCGATCCTGAATTTTTTTCTTTTTGCTTTCGATATCCTTGATTTCACCCAACCGCCTGTCCAGGCTGGCGATGGTGGCGGTGTTCTCGATTTCCTGTGCCTTCAGCGCCTTGATCCTGTCGGTCATGAGGGAGTCGACCCAGAAGGCGGTGCCCAGACCGAGGACGGCGACGATGCCCCAGGCGGTGACGATGGCTTGAAATCGTTTTTGACGCCTGGCCTCGCGGTAGGGAATCAGGCTGATGCGAATCATGTTATGTCTCCACGCAACGCCAGGCCCAGGGCGACCATGAAACGAGGGGCGGCTCCCTGGGCGAAGGGGGAGTTCCCTAAATTTTTTGGAATTTGCACCCGGCCGGCCGGATCGGTCTTGAAGGTCGGTATGCCGATTTTGTCGGCGATGATCTGTTCGGCGTCCGGCAACAGGGCGCACCCACCGGAAAGCAAGATCCGGGCCGTACCGAAGCCGGGGTTGCCCCCTTTGTGGAAATCGATCGATTGCCGGATCTGCTGGGCCATCTGTTCCAAAAATGGCACCACCACCTGCGACTGATACCCGCTGAAACGGTGCATCTCCTCGGAATCGGCATCCAGGGTCGGCAACCGCTCCGCCTCCTCTTCGGTGATGTCATAGCGGGATTGGCAGGTGCGGACGAGTTGGTTGCCGCCAAAGGCGTGATCCCGGGTGAAGGCCGGCACGCCTCCCTGGAGGATGGTGATGTTCAGGTTGGTGGCCCCGGCATTGACCAGGGCCACGGTTTCAACCGCCTCCCCTTCGGTTCCCTCCGGCTCGTTGTTCTTTTTTTTCTTTTTTTTCTTTTTTTTCTTTTTTTTCTTTTTTTTCATCGCCGGCGGACTGATGAACGTTTCGTAGGCGTTGGCGATGCAGAACAGATCGAGATCGCAAATCTTGGGCTGCAAACCGGATCTTTCCATGGCCTCCAGATGGGAGTTGATCAACTCCTTCTTGCAGGCGGTCAACAACACCTCCATACTCTCGCCGTCCTGGCCCAGAATTTGGAAGTCGAGATGAACATCCTCGATGTCGAAGGGGATGTACTCCTCGGCCTCCAGGGCGATCTGGTCTTCCAGGTCCAGTTCCGTCATGGGGGAAAGTTGGATTTTTTTGATGATGACCGACGGACCACTGACGGAAAAGGCGACGCGCCTGGTTTTGATGCCCGTTTCGACGAAAAGATCGGAAATGGTCCGGACGGCGCTCTCCATATCGACGATACGGCCGTCCTCGATCACATCCGCGGGCAGGCGTTTGATGCCACAGCGCATCAGTTGCCAGCGTCTTCCGGAAGGTTTGATCTCCACCGCCTTGACGGAAGATGATCCGATGTCTAATCCAACGATGGGTTGGTGCGAACTCAGGTTTAACATGGCTTTTCATTCGGGGGGGGGGGATTTTTTTTTCAGTGAATTGGCGCACTATATCAAGCACAATAGCACCGTGTCCAACATTCTTTCATATTTTCCCGACCTTTCCGGCTTGGCCGAATTCATTGGACGGGCAGGATTTTCCCATCAGCGGGTTTCGCCGCTTTCGTTATGGATTTGGGAGCGTTGATCGGTGACGAGAAAAATGTCGGTCAGGAGTGAGCCCTACTTTGAAAACGGACCGGTTCCGGAAAAGGAACCGGCAACGGAACCACCTCGGCCCACCAGGAAAAAACGGCGTGTCTGGTTGCGGTTTCTCGTTTGGATGTTCCTTTTTTTCTTCCTGCTCGGATGCGGCCTGGTCTGGGGGGTCTATCAACATTTTTCCAAGGGTTTGCCGACCCTGAACGGGTTGACGGACTACCATCCCAGTCTGGTGACGCGGGTTTACGCCCGGAATTATCAACTGCTCGGTGAATTTTATCATCAACGCCGTCAGTTCGTACCCATGTCCGAGGTACCCCGCCCCCTGGTCGAGGCCTTCCTCGCCACCGAAGATTCCAAATTTTATCAACACCCCGGCATTGACCCGGAGGGCATCGCCCGCGCCTTCGTCGCCAATGTCAAAGCCGGCCGTGTCGTGCAGGGCGCCTCGACCATCACCCAGCAGGTGGCCCGTACCTTCCTATTGAGTTCCATTAAAAAATTCAGCCGCAAGATCAAGGAGATCATCCTGGCCCTGCGCATTGAACAACGGTTCACCAAGGATGAAATCCTGGAACTCTATGTCAACCAGATCTATCTCGGCGCCGGCGCCTATGGGGTCGGCGCCGCCTCGCGCATCTACTTCAACCGCGATGTATCGGAGTTGACCCTGGGGCAGATGGCCATGCTGGCGGCCCTGCCCAAGGCCCCCAGCAACTACAGCCCCTGGCGTTTTCCGAAACGGGCCGACAAACGCCGCAAACTGGTCCTCAACCGCATGGCGAAGGTGGGATTCATCACCGCCGCCGAGGCCAGGGCGGCGGCGGAGGCCCCCCTGGGCCTGGCCCACCCGCCGGAACCCCTGGAGCGGGTCGCCCCCCACTATCTGGAACATGTCCGACGCACCCTTCAGGAAGAGTGGGGACAAAAACAGTTGTTGGGCGGCGGTCTGGATGTCTACACCACCCTCGAACCCCGCCTGCAGCGGGTGGCGCAGGCCGCCGTGCGCCGGGGTTTGATCGAATATGACCGCCGTCACGGTTATCGGGGGCCGTTGGCCCGCTTGCAACGGGTCGACGGCAACGCCCAGAAGGCCTGGCTGGCCTCGGTGAAGGAGAAAAAGCCGACCGTGGCCGGTTATTTGACCGGTCTGGTACTGCACATTCCCAAAAAGGGGCCGGCCATCATCCTGTTGATGAACGGTCGCCGCATCGAGCTCACCCTGGAAGGGGTTCTCTGGGCGCGGGAAAGACTGAAAGACCGCAAACGCCGCAGCTGGAAAAAGATCAATCACCTTTCCCAAGTGCTGAATATCGGCGATGTCATCCTGGTGGAACCGCCATCGGGCCGGCTGCCGCCAAAGAGAAGACGTAAAATCGAGAAAAAAAATCCCCGGCTCTATTATCTGGCCCAGGAACCGGACGCCGAATCGGCCCTGGTCAGCCTCGATCCCCATACCGGACAAATTTTGGCCATGGTCGGGGGGTATGATTTTGAAAAGAGCGAGTTCAACCGCGCCACCCAAAGCCGCCGGCAACCGGGCTCGGCATTCAAACCGTTTCTCTATGCCTCGGCCCTGGATTCCGGACTCAGCCCGGTGGATCGGATCGATGACAGCCCGGTGCCGATGATCTATTTCGATGCCGTCACCGGCGAGAAAAAAATTTGGCGACCGAAAAACTACGAGAAAAAATTTTACGGCCCCACCACCCTGCGCAACGGTCTGGAACATTCGCGCAATCTGGTTTCGATCCGCCTGTTGAAACGGGTCGGCATCGGCAAGGCGGTCGAATTCATGCAGCGGTTCGGATTTCACATACCGCGCAACCGCTATGATTTTTCCCTGGCCCTGGGTTCGGTCAGCTTCACGCCGTTGCAGGTTACCGCCGGTTTCGGGGTGTTCGCCAACGGCGGCAAACTGCTGGAACCGGTCTATATCGCCCGGGTACAGGACCGTTATGGACGCACGGTCCATCGTCATGGCGGCGGTGACTGCCTGCTCTGCCACGTGGAGCCAGAACGGCGTACCAAAAAAGGACAACCGCAACCCCCACCGCTGTTCGGCCGCCGGGTGTTGGACCCCACCACCGCCTATCAGGTCACCAGCTTGATGAAGGGGGTGATCGCCCGCGGTACCGGTACCAAGGCACAGGTCCTGAGACGGCCCCTGGCCGGCAAGACCGGCACCACCAACGATCTGCGCGACGCCTGGTTCGTCGGTTTCAGTCCTTCCCTGGTGGCCGGGGTGTGGATGGGCATGGATGATTCATCGATCCTCGGCTACCGCGAAACCGGCGCCACGGCGGCCTTGCCGATCTGGATCGACTACATGGAGATGGCCCTCAAAGGCCGGCCGAAAACCGATTTCCCGGTCCCGTCCGGCATCCATCTGGAGGCCATCGATGCCGAAACCGGCGAACCGGTGGGCGACAGGACCAAGTTCAAGGTGTTCGAGGCCTTCAAGGAGGGACAAAATCCCCAATCCCCGAAGATGGAATCCCTGCCCGATACCATCATGGATCTGGAGAGCGGGGTTTATTGAGAGGTTGTCCAAAAACGCCAGCCATGGACCGCACGGGGCTGCGGAGAGGTTTTTTTATCGAACGCTCTTGGCCGCCGCCCCCGGTTCCTCCCGGACCAGTGTGGGAACCGCATGGCCCGGCAGTTGGGCGCGCAGTTGATCGATCAGCTCCAGGGCCCTGTTTTCGGCCACCCGGAAATGGGCGGCGCCGGCCACCGGGTCCAGCAGGTGTAGATAGTAAAAACGGACCCGGGCGTCGGCCAACCGTTCCGACAGTTCGATCAGGGTTTCCACACGATCGTTGACGCCGTGCAACAGGACCGCCTGGTTCAATACCGGGATGCCGGCATCGATCAACCGCGCCAGGGCGGCCCGGGCCGTCGGGTCCAACTCCGCCGGATGGTTGGCGTGGATCACCATCATCGGCGTCAGGCGGGTACCGGTCAGCCAATGGACAAGTGAATCGTTGATTCGTTCCGGCGTCACCACCGGCATGCGGCTGTGGATGCGCAGACGGGTCAGGTGGGGAATGGCCGCCAGGGCCCCGACCAACGCCGACAGACGGGAATCATCGACCATCAACGGATCGCCACCGGAAAAAATCACCTCGCGCAGTTCCGTCCGTTCGTGGATATAACGGAGCGCCGGTTGCCAACCGGTCAGGGAACGGGGACCATCGGTGCCGGGGCCGTGTCGGCGGAAACAATATCGGCAATGGATGGCGCAGGCGCCGGTTATCTTCAACAAGATGCGGCCATGATATTTGTGCAGCAGGCCCGGCAGCGGTTGAAAACGGTTTTCTTCCAGGGGGTCGTCGGCGAATCCCGGCACCGACCGTAACTCCTCGCCGCTGGGCAACACCTGCCGTGCCAGGGGATCGTCGGCATCCTCCCAAGCCACTCGCCGGGCAAAGGCCGCCGGAACCCGGAACGGATAACGCCGTCCGGCCTCCTCCCCCCCCTCATCGAGCAAAAAAGGGGGCCGGGGCGTCCATGAAACCGTCTTTGTCATCGGCAGGGGGTGATCTGACGGTGAAATGGGCTTATACTCCGACTCGGTTTTCATAAATTCAATCCAAATCTTCATTTTCGAAAAATCATGAGGAAATCATGCTGAATCACAATCAGTTGCGCCAAGGAACGCGGGTGGAAATCGACGGGCTGCCCTGGATCATCGTCAGTGCCGATTTCGTCAAACCCGGCAAAGGCCAGGCTTTCACCAAGATCAAGATCAAAAATCTCATGGACGGCCGGGTGATTGAGCGAACCTTCAAGTCCAGCGAAACGGTGGAAAAGGCCGATGTGCTGGACAAGGACATGCAGTTCCTCTACAGCGATGGCGAACATTGGCATTTCATGGATCCCGCTTCCTACGAACAGGTGGCCCTGGGCCGCAAACAGGTCGGTGAGGTGGTCCACTGGCTCAAGGAACAGGAAACCTATCAGGTTACCCTGTGGAAAAGCCAGGCCATCTCGGTGACGCCACCGCCATTCGTCATTCTCACCATCACCCAGTGCGATCCCGGAGTACGCGGGGACACGGTTTCGGGCGCCACCAAACCGGCGACCCTGGAGACCGGCGCCATCATCAAGGTACCGTTGTTCATCAACGAAGGGGAACACGTACGGGTGGACACCCGCACCGGCCAATATGTGGAACGGGCCAGACGCTGACCATTGGCGGCCCGCCGCCAGCCGGGAAACCCTCGTCGCCCGGGCGGAGTTGCTGACCTCGATCCGAACTTTTTTTCGGCAAAGGCGGGTATTGGAGGTGGAAACCCCCCTCCTCGCCACCGCCACCGCCCCAGAACCGCATCTGACCCCCCTCTCCTGCGCCGGCGGTTATCTGCGCACCTCGCCGGAAATCGAGATGAAACGGTTGTTGGCCGCCGGCTCCGGTCCCATCTATCAGATCGGTCGCGCCTTTCGCCCGGACGAGAGCGGTCCGCTGCACAATCCGGAGTTCACCATCCTCGAATGGTACCGTCCCGGCTGGTCCTGGCAACGATTGCTGGAAGAGGTGGAAGAGCTGGTCCGGACGGTCCTGGCCCCCGGTCCCATCCACCGTATCACCTGGCGGCGGGCCATGGTTCTCCATGCCGGTGTCGATCCACTGACGGCGGATGAAACAACGCTTGAGGCGGCCCTGCCGGGACCAGCACCCCGGGGAGTGGATCGATACGGGCTGTTGGACCTGCTGATGATCGAACGGGTGGAACCAGCCCTGAAAAAACGGGGCGGCGGCCTGTTCATCACCGATTTCCCCCCCTGGTCGGCGGCCATGGCCCGTATCGACCCCGGCCCGCCGCCCATGGCGCAACGGTTCGAACTCTACGTCGATGGCATCGAGCTGGCCAACGGCTATCAGGAGTTGACCGATGCCACGATACAACGACACCGGTTCGAAGCGGAAAATGCGTTGAGAGTCGACAACGGCCTCACGCCCCTGCCGGTCGACGGCCGTTTTCTCGCCGCCCTGGAGGCCGGGTTGCCCGAGTGCGCCGGCGTCGCCATGGGGTTGGACCGGTTGTTGATGTGCCGTTTGCGGTGCAACACCATCCAGGAGGTTCTGGCTTTCCCAAGTGAGCGGGTATAATATGCCCCTCTGGTATTCCCCTTATCTATTGCGACTTGGAGAGCACGATGGTTTTGCTGCACACCCCACCCGGTGAACTGGGTGCCCCCGCCGCCGACTTCAATCTGCCCGGCGTTGATGGCAACGACCACTCCCTGGCCAGCTACGCGGCGGCGCCGGTGTTGGTGGTGATGTTCATCTGCAACCATTGCCCCTACGTCAAGGCGGTGGAAAAACGGCTCATCACCCTGGCCAACGATCCGGTATTGCGCGAAGTGGCCTTCGTCGGCATCAGCAGCAACGACCCAACGAACTACCCCGAGGACAGTTTTGAAAACATGGCCAAACGTGCCAAGGAGAAGAGCTATCCGTTCGACTATCTGTTCGATGAAACCCAGGAGACCGGCCGTGCCTATGGCGCTGTCTGCACCCCCGATTTTTTCATTTTCGACAGCGACCGCACACTACGCTACCGGGGCCGTCTCGACGACAGCCCCCGCAACCCGGAGGCCGTGACCCGCCAGGAGATGCGCGAGGCGATCCTGGCCCTGCTCAACAACCAACCGGTCCCCGAACCGCAAAATCCCTCCCTGGGCTGCAGCATCAAATGGCGGGAGTAGGCCACTTTCGGACTTTGGAATCGAACGGATGCTGACCCGGCTCAAAGTTTCCGGTTTTAAGAATCTTCTCGATGTGGATGTCCGTTTCGGGCCGTTCACCTGTGTCGCTGGCGCCAATGGCGCCGGCAAGTCCAACCTGTTCGACGCCATTCATTTTTTGAGTGCCCTGGCCAGCAAACCGCTTGATCAGGCAGCACTTTCCATACGTGACGAAGATGGTCGGTTTGGAAGCGTGAAGGGGCTGTTTAATCGCTTGGGGGATAACGTTACCAAAGAAATGCATTTTGAAGCAGAAATGATCGTGCCGAGAGAAGCAGTGGATGATCTGGGGCAAACAGCCAAAGCATCCACTACCTTGTTACGTTATGCACTGACGTTGGGATTGAAGGAGAGTGATTCACTGATCTCTGGCGGTTCGTTAACCTTACTGAAAGAGGAATTGGTTCACATTCGCCAATCGGAAGCACACAAACACCTGCTTTTTCAACACTCAGCGGGCAAGTGGAGAAAATCTGTTGTAACGGGTGCTCGAAGGGCACTCTATATTTCCACAAACCAGGATGACTCCAACCTGATTATCCAGTTGCATCAGGATGGTGGAAGTAGTGGAAGGCCTATGCCCCGGTTGGCCGCCACGCTACCACGTACCGTTCTATCCGTTTCCAATGCAGCCGAAAGTCCCACGGCCCTGGTCGCCCGACGGGAGATGGAATCTTGGCGTATGCTTCATCTGGAGCCGGCGGTGTTGCGGCAATCGAATCCGTTTACCGCACCAACCCATATGAATTCCAAAGGGGATCATCTGGCTGCAACCCTGTTCTCTCTTGGCAAAAAAGATCCAGAACGTATCAACAGTCAGGTTGTCAACCGTCTTTCGGAACTGATTGATGATATTCGTTCGTTGTGGATTGACCGGGACGACAAGCGGGATCTCCTGACTCTTTTTGTGCGAGGGCGTGACGGTACGCCTCACCCTGCCCGGGATCTTTCCGATGGTACCCTGCGTTTTCTTGCCTTGGCGGTGTTGGAACTGGATCCAGAATCCCGAGGTCTGATTTGCCTGGAAGAACCGGAAAACGGTATCCATCCGGAACGCATTCCAGCCATGCTGAATCTTTTGCAAAATATTGCTGTGGATCCTAATGAACCGGTTGATGAGGAAAACCCGTTACGACAGGTAATTATCAACACCCACTCTCCCGCCGTGGTCGGTCAAATTCCTGAGGATTCTTTGCTGCTCGTTGAGTCCCGGGAGGCAAACTATGGAGAGGGCAAAGGTGGAATTCAGGCCGCTTTCAGCTATTTGGAAAACACTTGGCGCACCAAAGATGATGACGACAATCAGAATATTATAACCAAAGGATATTTGCTTCCTTATCTGAATCCCATCATTTCAACAGATAACCTGGAATCCGGCAAGCATAGCTCACGCTCGGAATCCAACCGGAATAAACCACGCCGGGTAGTGGATCATCCAAGTCTACAGTTTACCTTACCAAATATCGATGAAGCGCCCGAATGAAGGCTCTACGATACACGTTACTCAGTGATGGCAGTTCAGACCGGGCGTTGATCCCGGTCTTAACTTGGTTGCTGAAAAAACATGGCGTTTTGCGTCCCATTCATGCCAATTGGGCGGACTTGGGACGTATTCCAAAGCCACCGAAAAAATTGGCCGAAAGAATTATAGCAGGTCTTGAGTGGTACCCTTGTGATCTCCTGTTCATTCATCGCGATGCTGAAAAGGAATCCTTGGCGAAAAGGACTCAAGAAGTACGGAAAGGGATTGCACAGGTTAAACAGTGGTCTCTGGATCAGTCAGTGTGCGTGGTTCCTGTTCGCATGACCGAAGCTTGGTTATTGCTGGACGAGTCCGCCATTCGTAGGGCAGCTGGCGACCCCTCTGGAGTCGTGGATCTCAACCTTCCTTCGGTAGCCGATGTGGAGGGGTTATCGAACCCGAAAGAGCGGCTTCACCAAGCGATCAAATATGCGAGTGGTTTCAATCGACGGCGACTGAAGTCGATTAATTTCAATAAAGCAAGACAGAACATCACCGAATATATGAACGACTTCTCCCCCCTCTGCCAACTCACGGCCTTCATCGCCCTTCAACAGGCCGTAAAAGATGTCGTCCTGAAAAACAACTGGGCCGGACCAGGCACTTGAACCGATGAATCCTGCGCAAAAAATTCGCGAAATCCCCTATAACTACACCTCCTTTTCCGACCGCGAAATCGTCATCCGTTTTCTCGGCGCCGGGATGTGGGATGTGCTGAACGAGTTGCGCGGCAGCCGCCGTACCGGCCGGTCGGCGCGGATGTTGTTCGAAATATTGGGCGATCTCTGGGTGATCACCCGCAATCCGTTGATCCAGGACGATCTGCTGGCCAACCGCAAACGGTTGGACGGGTTGCTGGAAACCATGGAGGAACGTCTGCAGCGCATCGAATCGCGGCGTGCCGGCAATACCCTGGTGTTGTCCCTGGTACAAGCGACGCAACGGGCGGTGGAACGGTTCGCCGCCTGGTTTCCCGAACAGGTGCGCCTGCGGCAGCGCATCGGTGACCGCCTGGCGGGGGTGACCCATCCGGACAACATCGATTTTTCCGGTGTCGCCCGGGTTGCGCACATGACCGACGCCACCGACTGGCGCGTCTCCTGTCCGGCGGTGGTCATCACCCCGGCCACGGAAACGGAAGTGGCGCCCATCGTCGCCGCCTGCATCGATTTGGGACTGACCATCATTCCCCGTGGCGGCGGTACCGGATATACCGGCTCCGGCGTGCCCTTGCACTCCGACAGCGCCATGATCAACACCGAACGGCTCGATGGCATCGGCACGGTGGAAAAACGGTCGATTCCGGAAGTGGCGGAGCCGGTGTTCACCCTCCACGTCGAGGCCGGGGCGGTCACCAAACGGGTGGCGGAGGTGGCGGAAGCGGCGGGCTGTGTCTTCGCCGTCGATCCCACCTCCCAGAACGCCTCCACCATCGGCGGCAACATCGCCATGAACGCCGGCGGCAAAAAGGCGGTGCTCTGGGGTACGACCCTGGACAACCTGGTCTCCTGGCGGCTGGTGGCCCCCAACGGCGACTGGCTGGAGGTGGAGCGGCTGGGCCACAACCGCGGCAAGATCCATGATGTGCCGCACGCCCGTTTCCGTATCTCCCGTTATGATTCCAGCGGCAACATTCCAGTGGGCGAGCCCAAGGTGCTCACCCTCTCCGCCGAGGAGATCCGCAAACCGGGCCTGGGCAAGGATGTCACCAATAAATTTCTCGGCGGTCTGCCGGGGGTGCAAAAGGAGGGGTGCGACGGATTGATCAGCAGCGCCGTCTTTTTGTTGCACACCATGCCGCGCCACACCCAGACCGTCTGCATGGAATTTTTCGGTCCCGACCTCGGCCGGGTGGTGCCGGCCATCGTCGAGACCAAAACCTATCTGGACGACCACCCCGACGTCGGTTGCGCCGGTCTGGAACATCTGGATGAACGCTACATCCGCGCCATCGGCTACAACACCAAGGCGGCCCGCGGTGAGTTGCCGAAAATGGTGCTGCTGGCCGATCTGGTCGGTGAGGATGAAAAAGCGGTCTCCCAAGCGGCTGCGCATGTGGTGCAATTGACCGTCAACCGCGGCGGCGCCGGATTCATCGCCGTCACCCCCCAGGGCCGGGAACGGTTTTGGGCCGACCGATCGCGGACGGCGGCCATCGCCGCCCATACCAACGCCTTCAAGATCAACGAGGATATCGTCATCCCCCTGGAACGACTGGCCGATTACAGCGCCGGCATCGAACGGCTCAACATCGAATATTCCATCCGCAACAAACTGCGCATGGTCGATGCGGTCAGGGCGTACCTGGAGAGCGACGATTTTCTGGACGATCTGCCATCGGACTATCCATCCAGCGATGAAAGTGAAATCATCCTCGCCGACAAACGGCGGGCGGCCCTGGAACGGTTGCAACGGGTGGCCGATCGCTGGCAACGGTTGATGAGTCATTTCGACTCCCCGGTCGACAGCGGCGAAATTCCCCTGACCGATGAGGAACGGGCATTGGCCGGGAGCGGTGAAACCCTGATCGCTCTCCTGTTGCGCCGTGATCTGCGCATCTCCTACCGGCGGGAGGTGGCCCGGGCCCTGAAAAATCTTTTTACCGGCGACCTCTGGAGCCGGGTGCATGCGCAACTGGACACCATCCATCAACGGTTGCGTACCAACCGGTTGTTCGCCGCCCTGCACATGCATGCCGGTGACGGCAACGTTCACACCAACATTCCGGTCAACTCCAACGATTATGCCATGCTCGGCGAGGCCGACGGCATGGTCGACCGGATCATGAAACTGGCCACCGATCTGGGCGGCCGGGTCTCCGGTGAACATGGTATCGGTCTGACCAAGTTTCGCTTTTTGGATGAAAAAACGGTGGCCGACTTCGCCGCCTACAAACAACGGGTCGACCCCCAGGGGGTGTTCAACCGGGGTAAACTGTTGCCCGGGGCCACCCTGGAACAGGCCTACACCCCCTCATTGCGCCTGGTGCAACAGGAGGCGTTGTTGTTGCGGGAGAGCACCCTGGGCGCCCTGAACGATGACATTCGCAACTGTCTGCGTTGCGGCAAATGCAAGGCGGTCTGCACCACCCACGATCCCCGCTCCCATCTGCTTTACTCACCGCGCAACAAAATATTGGCCACCGGCCTGGTCATCGAGGCCTTTCTCTACGAAGAGCAGACCCGGCGCGGCATCGCCCTGCGCCATTTCGACGAGATGACCGATGTCGCCGACCACTGCACGGTCTGTCACCGGTGTGTGGTGCCCTGTCCGGTCGACATCGATTTCGGTCTGGTCACCATGCGCATGCGCGCCATCCTCAAAGAACGGGGAAAACTGAAAAAAAACATCGCCAGCCGACTGGCCCTGGATTTTTTGACCAATTCCGATCCCCGTTTGATCGGTTTGGCGCGGCGCCTGTTCATCCAGTGGGGTTATGCCGCCCAACGCCTGGGCCATCAACTGGTCACCCGCCTGTTGCCCGGCGACCGGGAAAAACCGCCCGGGGCCACCTGCGGGCCACCGACCATCCATTCCCAACTGTTGCACATGGTGAAAACTCCCTTGCCGACCGGCCTTGGCCCCCACACCGCCCGCGCCCGCCTGGACCTGGAGGATCAGGAGACCATTCCCGTACTCAAGGCCGCCGACACGGACGGGGAGTTTTTGGAGTCGGTGTTCTATTTCCCGGGTTGTGGATGCGAGCGGCTGTTCAGTGAAATTTCCCTGGCCACCATGGCCCTGTTACGGCATATCGGCGTGCAGACGGTATTGCCGCCGGGATATCTCTGTTGCGGGTTTCCCCAGGCCACCGCCGGCGATGAAGCCAGCAGCCGCCGGATCTCCACCGGCAACCGGGTGTTGTTCCACCGGGTCGCCAACGCCGTCCGCGACCTGGAGATCAAAACGGTCCTGGTCTCCTGCGGCACCTGTCTGGGACAGTTGGAAACCTACCGGTTCGAGGAGATCTTTCCCGATGGCCGGTTGATGGACGTTCATGAATATTTGATGGAAAAAGGAGTGCGGACCGAGACCGGCGACCAGGCGGGATTTTTATATCATCAACCCTGCCATTCACCGATGAAACGGCATGACCCCCTGACCGTGGTCACCACCCTGACCGGCGCCCGGGGACGGATCAGCGACCGCTGCTGCGGCGAGGCCGGCACCTTCGCCGTCGCCCGTCCCGACATCGCCACCCAGGTACGCCATCGCAAAACCGGCGTCCTGAAGGATGGCCAACAACGGATAGACCCACACCAACAGTCCCGACCGACGCGGCTTTTCACCGCATGTCCCTCCTGTTATCAAGGACTTTCCCGGTATCGGCAGGATCTCGACCTGCAAACCCGTTTTCTGGCCGTGGAACTGGCGGAGCGCATCCTGGGCGAGACCTGGAAAGAGGATTTCATCGACTCGGTGGGTGAAACCGATATCGAGAAGGTGCTGTTCTGACCGCATCGGGTTGCCGGACGGGGTATGGCTCATGAAACCAGCAACGAAAAATCCACTGAAAAAATCCAATATCCTTTTTTTGGTCCTGCTGATCGGCGGCATCGTCCTGGGCGGCTATGTATCCTATGAATATTCCATTTTTCATCTGCGGGCCAAAATGGCCGAGGTGTTCTGGTTGGTGGGTGATGTACGGAAAAAAATCATCTCCCGGTATGAACAACACCGCACCCTGCCGACCGATATCGACCAGCTCGGCCTGCCGCCGGTTGGGAAAACCATCGAACGCCTGACCCTGAGAACCACCCCGACCGGCGTCACGCTGACCTTCGTTCTCCCCGGCGGGAACTGTAAAATTTTCGGCTATGCGTTCCCCTGCATCCGCCAGGGGGCTATTTTTACCGATTCGGTTTCGATCCGTGGCGATGGTCTGACCTGGGTCTGTCGCCGGGGCTCGATCGATGCCCGGTTCATGCCTCCCACCTGCCGCTGACCACCCCGTCCGGGTTCACGCGGACCGGGAAAAACCGTCAGGAGGGAATCATGAACGAATTGCTGGACCATTATCGGCGTCTATTGATCAACGATGATCCGAACCGGATCGCCGAATATCTCAATTTTTCCTTCGTCATCGACGACAAGCTCGCCGGCATGGCCCTGCCCAGCGTGCGCAACGATCCGGCAGCGGAGATTCGTTTTTTACAAGAGTCCGGCATTACCGATCTGGTCAATTTGACCGACAACGACTATCTCGATCCCGGTTATCGGCAAACCTTCTCGGTGCTGGACCTGCCGGTGGCGGATTTCCAGCCGCCGCTCCTGGAGCAGATGGACCGAATCCATGAACGGTTCCAACGGCATGGGACGGTCATCGCCGTCCACTGTGTGGCCGGCAAGGGACGTACCGGCGTGGTGCTGGCCTGTTTGATGGCCCGGGCCGCGAACCTCTCCTGCCAGCAGGCCATCGAAAAGTTGCGGCGCTTGCGGCGCGGTTCCATCGAATCCCACTCCCAGGCCGATTTCGTCTGCCACTATCTGCAACGGCATCAGGAAACCTTGAACAGCTTTTGATAACTGTTCATCTTGCGCAACGGCGCAAAATTTTCATCTCGTTTGATCCGATCCTTCAGGGCCGGATCGTGCGCCAACAACGGCCGCAACGCCTCCACCGCCTTGCGCCGTTTGCCCAGCAGGCTCAGGGCACAGGCGTGGTTATAGCCATATTCCGCCACATCCGGGGCCAACTCCCGCAGGCGTTGGCCCCGGTCCAGGGCCTTTTCGAACCAAGCCGCCTTTTCCTTGTCCGGGGCGCAGTGTCCCAGACCGATCAGGGCCAAAACCTGACGATCGAGGGTATCCGGATGATCGGAACGGAGGGCCAGGGATTCATCCAAGGTGCGCAGGGCCTTTTGAAACCATTTTTCCCGTTCTTCCTCCCGGACGATGCCGCCCATGTCGATCAACATCGCACCCAGTGAATCCAGGGTGTCGGCGTGGTCGGGACGAATGGCCAGGGCATCCTCACAAACATGGATGGCCCTTTGCAGCCACGCCTCCCGTTCCGCCGCCGGCGCCACCCGGCCCCGATCGGACAGGGCGAGCCCCAGGGCGTGGAGGGTGGCGGCGTCATTCGGTCGAATGGCCAGGGATCGTTCATGGGCATCAATGGCCTTTGACAACCACGGCCCGCGTTCATCCGCTGCAAGGATGTTGCCCATGGCCGACCGGGCCAGGCCCAGATTATGGAGGGTTTCGGCATCATCCGGACGAACCGCCAGGGAACGTTCACAGGCGTCGATGGTTTTCTGCAACCACTCTCCCCGCTCCGCCACCGGCAAGGTCCGGCTCAGGTCATGCAGGGCCGCCCCCAGATTATTGAGGGTCCCGGCATCATCCGGCCGAATGGTCAGGGATCGTTCAAAGTTGGCAATGGCCTCCCGCACCCGCGACCACCCTTCCTCTCCCACCATGGTCCGTCCCAAATTGACTTGAGCGGTTCCCAGGTGATTGAGTGTCGCGGCATCATCCGCCCGAAGGGCCAATGACCGTTCAAAGACCTCGATGGCTTTCCGGTACCAGGTACCTCGTTCATCCGCCGGGACCGTTTGGCCCATGGCCAACAGGACATTTCCCAGATCGCCCAGGATTTCGGCATCATCCGGCTGACGGGTCAACGATCGTTCATAGACCTCGATGGCCCTTTCGAACCAGACACCTTTTTCCCCTTCCGGCGCCGTCCCGGCCATCGTCTCCAGGGTGTTTCCCAGATCATGGAGGATGTGGGCATCTCCGGGTCGAATGGCCAGGGCATGTTCATAGGCGTCAATGGCTTTTTGCAGCCAAGCACCCTTTTCATCCGCCGGAATGGTTCGGACCCTGTCGTTCAAGGTGCTCCCGAGACTGATGAGTGTGTCCGCATCATTCGGCCGAATGGCCAGGGCGCGTTCATAGGCGCCAATGGCCTCCTGGAGCCACGGACCCTTCTCCGCCGCCGGCGCGATCCGGCTCATCGCCCTGAACGAAAACCCCAGATCGTGGAGGGTATCGGCATCATCCGGCCGAATGGCCAGGGAACGATTTTGGATATCGATGACCTTCCGGAACCACTCCCGCCTCTCCCCGGCCGGGGCCATCAGGCCCATTTCCTTCAGGACACCGGCCAGATTGAAGAGGATGGCGGTATCATTCGGCCGAATGGCCAGGGCGCGTTCATAATCGTCGATCGCCCTTCGGAACCAGGTTCCCATCTCCTCCAGCGGGGCGGTCCGGCTGCCATCGATCCGGGCTCTTGCCAGATTGTGCAGGGTGGTGGCATCATCCGGCCGCGCAACCAGAGCGCGTTCATAGGCGTCAATCGCCTTCCGGAACCATGGGCCCCGTTGTTCATCCGGGACGATCCGGCCCATTTCACAGGCGGCATTGCCCTGGTTCAGGAGCGTATCGGCATCCCCCGGTCGCATGGCCAGGGAACGTTCACCGGCATCGATGGCCTTTTGCAGCCAGGTACCCTTCTCCGCATCCGGAACGATCCCGCCCATTTCATACGAAACCAGTCCCAGGTCGTGGCAGGTGATGGGATCCTCCGGCCGAATGGCCAACGACCCCTCGAAAGCGCCAATGGCTTTCCGGAACCAGGCCGCCTTTTTTTCCGTGGAGACGGTCAGGCCCATATTCGTCAGGGCGATGCCCAAATCGTGGCGTGTACCGGCGCTCTCCGGCCGAATGGCCAGGGAACGCTCGAAAGCGCTTATGGCATCCTGGAACCACCTCTCCCGGTCCGCCTCCGAAACGATCCGGCCGATATCGTTCAAGACCATTCCGAGACTGTTGAGGGTGACGGCATCATCCGGTCGGAGGTCCAGGGCGCGTTCATAGGCATCGATGGCCTTCTGAAACCACACCCCTTTCTCCGCCACCGAAACGATTCGGCCCATTTCGCCCAGGACGTCGCCAAGATGACCCTGGGTATCGGCATCCGCCGATCGAATGGTCAAGGATCGTTCATAGGCGCCAATGGCCTTCTGGAACCAGATCCTTTTCTCTTCCAGTGGCACGATCAGGCCCATTTCCCGCGTGGCGTTTCCCAGGTTGCCGAGAGTCACCGCCTCATCCGGCCGGAGGGCGAGCGCCCGTTCATAGGCGGCAATGGCCTTATGGATCCATTCCGCTCCGTTTTCCGTTTCCCGTTGCCGTTGATAATGGTGGAGGGCGTGGTTGCCAACGAGTTGCCAAGCGTGTTGTTGAATATTGAGGGCGGGCGACTCTCCGGTAAACGTCCGGCAATATCGGTCGGCCAGGTCATGAGCGGTCCGGTGGAGCGGCCATCGATTGTCCGACAACCATTTTTCCAAGGCGGACCCCGCCAGCAACTCTTCCCGGCCGAGCAGGTCGGCGACGAGCAGGTTGATGATCGGCCGTTGGCCGGCGGGCCACCCGTCGATGCCCTCGCCCTTTCGCAACAACGGTATGAACCGTTTTTGCAGATGCGCCTGGTCGGGATGGAGCAAAATCCACCACTCCAACAGGGTGGCCAGGGTTTTCAGGCCCACGATCCATGAATGGTGGGCCGGCAGGGTCAACAGCTGTTCCCGGACCCGGGAAAAATCATCGAGCCACTCTCTTTCACGGAGGGAATCGCGATTGTTTCGCAAGTCGTGCAAAATATCCTTTTTTTCCGAAACGGAAAGGAAAGCCTGGGCCAGCAGGGTGACCAGCCGCCGCCGTTCATCCCGGCCCAATCCGTTGAGGACGGACGATCGTTCAAAGGGATCCTCTTCCGGCGGACCGCCCCAGGGAAAGGGCTGGCTGATGAAATCCAACCCCAATTCCCCGGCCAGATCCAAGCGGATATGGGCTTCCCGCACCATTTTTTCACGCTCGACGGCATCGGCCGGCGATCTTCGTGGCCCGTGCAGGGACGGCAGATATTTCGGGCCGATTGGCGATTCCAACAGGGTGTCGCGCCAGTGGCATTTTTTTTCCACCTCGTCGGCGATGGTTGCGAACAGATGGCTGAAATCGCTCAAACCGTGGCCATGAACGATGGGAACGGCGGTCAGGGGCAGTTCCGGGTGGTAGGGAATTTTAAATTCGACCGGAAAGCTTTCGGCGATACCCAGGCCATCCTTCAGGCGCAGTTCCCGTTCCAGGTGTCGTTTACGGGCTCGTTGCCGGCGTTTCAGCGCCTCCTGGCCGTGGGGCTCCAGGGTCCAGAGCAGCAGGGTACGGGTGGCCATCTCCCAGGGACGGCGTTGCCGGTTGTCCAGGGCGGCCTTCAAGCCCTGCATGCAATGCGGATCCTGACCATAGACGATGATGGTGAGATCGGTCACCTCCGCCAGCAGCGGATCATCCGCCGCCGGGATACCACTGGGACAATCGACCAGCAGATAGTCCGGCGGCCCCTTGGAATCGGCCAACCGCCAGGGGATGACCGTCTGCCGCAACTCCGCACAAAACACCGCCAGGAGCGGCTTGGTACCGGTTCCATCGACCGGAGCGGCCAAGAGGGTCGAAGGGGGTGGTTCGGGGCCGGTAGCCGTTTGAACGGGCTGACCCACGCTTGCGACCGGCTCGCCCGCTGGGATGCAAAACAGCTCCCCCCGCATGCGGGGTTCTTCCGGATCGTTCCCCGGTCGCTGTTGCGCTTCACTGGCCAGACGGGTGGGGTGGATGATGTCGGCGATGGCGACGGGTCCCGGAGTCCCGTCCGGCGCCTCCTCCCGCCGCGGCCCGGACAGGTAGTCGAGGATGCCCCCGTCCCCGGCGAAATCATCACCGGGAAACAGCGGTTCCATCCGTGAGAGACCGGGGTCCTCCAGGTCCCAATCGGCCACCACCACCCGGCGCCCACGCTGGGCCAGTGCATAAGCGACATGGATCAAAGCGGTGGTACGGCCGATCCCCCTTTTGACGGAACGAAACAGGACGACGCGCATCGATCAGGTTTCCAGCGGGGGGGGGAGAAAAAGGCCAGCGGCAGGACCGGGCCGGAACAGGCGGACCGATGGATGTCCGGGACCGGTCCATGACCGCCCCCGTGGTGAACGAAAAGCGGCGACCCCCGACGGGGGCCGCTCCGATGCGGCAGTGGCATGGAGGTCGACGGTGCGGTGAAAACAGTCATCCCGAATCATGGGAGGAAATTTTGCCAGAATCCCCCGGGGTTGGCAAGCGGTGCGCCGACCGTTGCCAACCCCTTTGATCAACCGGGCATCATCGTCACGATGGCGCCGTTTTTTCTCATCATCTCCCGCAGTTCGGTCCTGGCGTGCTGTCCCTCTTTCAGGAGCAGGGAGGGAATCCGGCCGTCATCGGGGATGCGCCCGGCGTCCCCGGCCAACTCCAACTCCCGGCAGATGGCGGCCAACCGTTCCACTCCCAGGATCGATGCGGAACCACACAGTTTGTGGGCCGTTTCCGCCATCCGATCGGCATCCCGGTGTTGGAAGGCATTGATGATGGCGTTCAACTGTTCGGGAAGCGAATCGAGAAAAATTTGCAGGGTGGTGTGGACCCGGCCCTGCAGGTCCCGATGCAGGACATTGAACGTTTTCATGTTGATGACACGGCCATTGTCCCCGGGCCCGGAATCGGGGGTGGGATCGACCACCGGCACCGCGGCGGCCATTGGCGGGTAAATGGTCCGTTCCCGATGATGGTACTGACGCAAAACCGTCATCAGGTTGGCCTTGGGCAACGGTTTGGTCAACAGTTGGTCACAACCGGCCCGTCTGGCCCGCTCCAGGTCCTCGCGCAGGGCATTGGCGGTCAGGGCGACGATCGGCGTCGGTTCGAGACCGTGATCGGACTCCCAGCGACGAATGGTTTCCGTGGCCCGATAACCATCCATGATCGGCATGCGTATGTCCATCAATACCAGGTCGAAACGACCCTTTTTGAACGTTTCAACCGCCTCGGCGCCGTTTTCGGCCATCTCCAGGTGGCAGGGCGTCGATTGCAGATAGGCTTCGATGACTTCCCGGTTTTCGGCGGCATCATCCACCAGGAGAATGTTGAGTTTTTCAATCGGCGGCGAACTGGCGGTGGTGGCGGTGAGACCGTGTTTCCTTCTGTCCAAACCAACGTCTTCCGGCTCCCCCGCCCCGGGCAACAGCACGGTGAAGGTAAAACGGCTCCCTTGGCCCGGCTCGCTCTCCAGCTCGATTTCACCGCCCATCAGTTCGACCAACCGCCGGCAGATGGCCAAACCGAGACCGGTGCCGCCATGGGTACGGGTGGTGGAGCTGTCGGCCTGGGCGAAGGGTCGGAATATTTCCCGGCGGACCTTTTCCGGGATGCCGGGACCGGTGTCCGATACGGCGAAAAACACCCGATCGCCACCACCGCTCTCCATGCGGACACCCACCTGTCCCACCTGGGTGAACTTGACGG
Organism: uncultured Magnetococcales bacterium; assembly: GCA_964344355.1. Lineage (GTDB taxonomy): Bacteria > Pseudomonadota > Magnetococcia > Magnetococcales > CAYFNE01 > CAYFNE01. The sequence continues at coordinate 6,069 of CAYFNE010000002.1, read as the reverse complement.
CATTGCCGACCAGGTTCATCAACACCTGATGCAGACGGGTCGGATCCCCCCGCACCCACTTGGGAACTCCCTGGTCGATCTGATGTTTGAACCGAATGCCCTTGTCCCGGGCGACGAAGGCGAACAGTTCCATCACCTCCTCCACCGTCTGCCGCGCATCGAACACCGTTCGTTCCAGGGTCAGTTTCCCCTCTTCGATCTTGGAGATGTCGAGGATGTTGTTGATGAGCGAAAGCAACAACCCCCCCGAACGGTTGATGGTACTGACATACCGCTGTTGCAGCGCCGAAAGCCGGGTTTCACCGAGCAACTCGCCGATACCCAGAATGGTGTTCATCGGCGTGCGGATCTCGTGGCTCATGGAGGCCAGGAAATCACTCTTGGCCCGGCTGGCCGATTCGGCCCGTTCCGTGGTCAGACGCAGGTCGGTTTCGATCTGTTTCCGCTCGGTGATGTCCCGCATCACCATGGAATAAAAGGGACCATCCCGGCCATTGCCGTTCCAGGAACCGATGGACAGTTCCAAGGGAAACGTCCGACCCTCCTTGTGGCAGCCTTTCAGTTCGATCACCGGATGGTCGGCGTCAAAAATTTCCAGGCCATGCCGATGCCGACCGAAATTCAACAGATGATGATCGGATTGGCTGAACAGTTGCAGGATGGACCTCCCGATCATCCGCTCGTTGCCATAACCGAACATCGACGCCGCACTCGGGTTGCAAAACAGGATGCCGCCGGCATCGTCGGTGGAGATGATGGCATCCGAGCTGGAGTGGGTGACGGCGCGAAAATGGGCCTCGCTTTTTTTCAGTTTGACCTCGTTTTTGCGCCTTTCGGCGAGATGATGATTGTGATGATGGGCGATGAGACCGATCAACAGCAGTCCCAACAACCAAAAACCACCATGGGAAATGGTCATCCCCCGGAGGATGGTCTCCTCCATGGCCAAAAACGGTTGCATGGGCACGATGACCCCGACGCCGCCGCGGATATCTCCCGGTTCATACCCCTGGGAGGCATGACATTTCAGGCACGATTTTTTGACTTCCAGGGGACGCATGAGACGATAGTGGGCGGCGCCATCGATGATCATCCGGTCCGTCATCTCGTCCTGCCCGTTTTCGAACGCCAGTAACGCCTTTTTTTCCCAGGTATCCGGGGCATTGTCGGGGTTCAGGGGTTTCAGGCTGGTAATCCGGCCACGGGTGCCGTACAGGCCCGGATATTCATTCATCAACTGCCGCAGCATGTAGGCCGGATTCATCAACGTGAGTTTTTTACCGGAAGGGGTTTCAATGTCGCGCTCCGGAACGTGTTGCAAATTCGGATTCGGTCGCGTCCGTTCATCCACCGGCACGTAGACGCCCCCATGGGAGGCGGCCCAAAACCGAAACGCCGTATTCCGGTCGAAATGGGACCGGGCGACATTGGTAACCAGCTCCCGGGTTCGGGCGTGCTCCAGATGGAAGTTCCAGACCAGGGAAAACCCGACCAGGGCGGTCCAGATACCGGCGCCAACGAATGAAAACAGGGTGACATGGGACAACCGGTCTTTGACAATGTTCCAGGCGCTCAATGGAAAAATGTTGTGAATCGTCGTTGCGGTGCCAACCGTCTCCCATGATCGAATCGACTTCAGGAAAGTGTTCATTTGCGTATCCCCTGGCGAATTTCCAAAAACTCCTCCACATTGTCCAAGAACAGGTCGACCAGTTTCGGATCGAACTGTTTTCCGCTCTGCTCCCGAATGAATGCCAGGGCCTTCTCCACGCTCCAGGCCTTTTTGTAGACCCGCTCATGGGTCAAGGCATCGAACACGTCGATCAGGGCGGTGATGCGGGCGAAAACATGGATCCCCTCCCCGGCCAACCCCAGGGGATATCCACCCCCGTCCCAATGTTCATGGTGTTGGGCGCAAACGATCCCGCCGGAACGGATATCCTCCCGGCTGCTGCCACTGAGAATACGGCTGCCGATCTCGGTATGGGTTTTGACCAGTTCGAATTCCCCTTTGCTCAACCCGCCCGGTTTGTTGAGGATGCTGTCGGGAATGCCGATCTTGCCGAGATCGTGCATGGGGGAGACGAGCCACAGCCTTTCCACATCGGTTTCGGACAGCCCGGCCAGAGTGGCCAACAACCGTGAACCCTCCGCCACCCGCCGCACATGTTGACCCGCCTCGCCGGAGCGGACTTCGATCACCTCGCCCAGGGTGAAGGTGATATCCCGTTGGGTGTTGATCAATTCCCGATGCAGGAACAAATTTTCAAAGGCCGAGGCGATGTTGGTGGAAAATACATCGATCAACTCCCGTTCCATGGCACTTAATGGATGGGAGCCACGCAGGTAGATGAGATTTTCCACCCCGTTTTCCGCCCGGAAATAGCCAAAAAAATGTTCCCCGGCGAATTGGGATTTTCTCGCCGCCATCACCGTCCGCACCCTCGCCGCCAGCGCCTCGTCGACCACCGTCAACACCGGGTTTCCCAGGTCGGCCTCATAACGGCCGAAGGCGGCATAGATCATCAACTTGCCGCGCCGGGTGGAAGCGGCGAAACATTCGTTGGCGGATTGATCGTCACAGGAGTCGCGATTGGTGACCAGGGCCGCCAGTTGCGTCAAAATGCCGGTGGCGAGTCGTTTCATGGATCGATATTCCATCAAATGGCCGGTCGCACTGATGATCTGTTTCAGACCGCTGCGCGCCCGATCCAGGGTGCGCAGTTCCCGGTAGGAACGCAGGCAGGCAGTGACCGATGTGACCAGGTCCTGGCGGCTGAGGCGGGCCTTGTTCTTGTAATCGTTGATGTCGTACTGGGCGGTCACCTCATCCTCGGGGGCGTATCCGGGTTGGCCGGTGCGCAAAATGATGCGTACGAAGGGATTTTTCAGCTCTTCCCGGATGTAACGCACCACCTCCAACCCCTCGGTATCGGTCTCCATCATCACGTCCAACAACATCACCGCCGTATCCCCGTGCTCCCGGATCAACCGTCTCGCATCGGTGCCGGATCGGCCTTCGATAAATTGGAGACCCCGTTGTTCATAGGAAAAATCGTTCAATATCAGCCTGGTCAACGACAGAGTGCTCACATCGTCGTCGATGACCATCAATTTCCAGGCCCCGTTCGCGGGTTCTTCGTTCCCAACCCCCGGCAGTGAGCAAGAGATGTTCGAATCCATCTCCCCGGAATGGTCACCGTCGGGATCGTTGATTTCCAGAGTCATGATGATTTCTCCCGTCCGGCAGGATCGATGGGGAACCGGATCAAACATTCGAACCCCCGTTTCGGGGCGCTTTGACAATAAATTTCACCGCCCAGTTTTTGCGTCACCAGGTTGTAGACGATGTGCATGCCCAGGCCGCTGCCCCCCTGGCCGCGCCGGGTGGTGAAAAAGGGTTCATAAATCCGCTTCACCGCCGACCGTTCCATTCCTTGACCATCATCCCGGTAAAGCAGGGAACACCAGCCATCCTTCTCGTCGGCGGTGATATCGATCCGGCCGGCTTCTCCGGCTTTGAAAGCATGGTGCATGGAGTTTTCCAGCAGATTGGACAACACCTGGGCCACGGCGCCGGGATGACCATTGATGGTCAGGTTTCGCGGACAGTCGATAATGATGCGATGGGGACTCTTTTTCAGGGTCGGTTTGATGCTCAGCAGGATCTCATCGAGATAGCTTCGCAGGTTGAACACCCGCCGATCCTGGCTGGTTTGATCCACGGCCACCTTCTTGAAACTTTCGATCAACTCCGCGGCCCGGTGCAGATTGGCGATGATCATGCCCGAGGTCTCGGCGACCTGGCCCAGGAAACGGGCGGTTTTTTCATCTTTTTCCAGCACCCCCCAACGCACCTTGACGAAGGACCGGGTGATCGTCTCAAGGTGGGTGGCGGCGGTATAACCGATGCCGACGGGGGTGTTGATCTCATGGGCGACTCCGGCCACCAATCCGCCCAGGGCGGCCATGGTCTCCGAACGGACCAGTTTTTCCTGGGCCAGTTTCAGGGTTTGCAAATTTTCCTGCAGCTCCAGGGTCCGCTCATGAACCCGTTTTTCCAAAATCCGATTGGTGTCGATGAGCTTTTTTTCATCCCGTTTCCGGCCGATGAGGTTGGACAGGGTATTGGCCAGGATGCGCAACAGTTCTTCCAGTTCAGCCCGCCGGTGTTGACCCTTGCCGGGAAACAGGTTGATCAGCCCCAGCAGGCGTTCCTCCGAGAGGATCGGAACCACATAATGGCTGGAACAGTTGTTTCGAGGATGGGGCATCGACTCCCCGGCCGTGGAAAAGGTGCGGACATGGATCCGGCCGGTTTCGACCGCCCGGTTGCAGAGACAGTGGGGATTGGCACGTTGGGCGCAGGTTTGCAGATGGGATTCTTTCATGTTTTTGTGGGACACCAGTCGAAAATCGTCGTGTGGTTCATCGAACAGGTAGATGGCCCCCATGCTGCTGTCGGGTAACCAGGGCATGGAGAGAATTTTTTCCAGGGACAGGTCCAACAGCTCTTTCAGGGGCGCCGACTGCAACGGGATGTTGCAGATGGCATTGATGATTTTTTGCGACTCGATCTGGTGATCCCGACGGTGTTCGAGCCGTTTGCGTTCCTGGATCTCGCTGGTCAGGAGGGCATTTTTGTCGCGCAACCGTCTGTCCGCCGAACGAATGTCCCCTTCGACCCGTTTCAATACATAATAAAAGCTCACGGTCAGCAGACCGGCCAGGACGACGCTGATGATGGCGAGTACCAGCAACTGCACATTTCTGACGTGGTGGCGGGCCATGTCATTTTGAACGACGACGACGTGGCCGACGGTCCGATGGCGGACATCCTGAATGGCGAAGGAAAAAAAGTGATTTTCCCGGTATTCCCCGTTGTACCGGCCGGCGATGGTGACGAAAGGGGTGGGAGAACGCCAATCGGGCCGGGCGAGATAATCCCCCAGACCGCTCGGCGGCGATACGCTGTTCGCCCCGGTCAGGACCACGTTGGCGAAACGGTCCCAATTGGCCGAAAAACCCAACATTCGCATCCCTTCCAGCCATTGCTCCCGTTTCAGGAACCGCTTTTCGATGAGGGTGAACAGACGCACCCCGAGCTGTTTTTGCAGATCGGAGAGGGTGTGACTGACCTCCTTGCCCAGCTCCAGATAGCCGATCAATTCGCCCTCTCTCCACCAGGGCGTCACCACCCGCAGGGTCAACGATCCCAAGGGACCCAACTCCAGGCCATGGGCCAGGCGTCCAGTCCTTTCGGCGGTCACCAGGGTATGCCGGTCGATCCGGTCCCCATGTCGTTCCGGACGGTGGGTTCGTAAAAAATTGACCCGGTCCGGCAGGTGGAAATAGAGATGGCTGATGACGCCGTTTTCACGGAGGGATCGAAGCAGGGGCCGGCTGGTCCGTAACAGGGCCTGGCGGTCATCGGCCAGAAACGCCTGTTGCAACGTCTCGATCCGGGAAAGAATGTCCAGTTGGCTTTTCAAAACCCTGGTTTCCCGTTGATGGCGCAGGGTCCGTTGTTCGAGGAGGGTTTGGACCAACCGCGTCTGACCGCGCTCCGTCTCGCGTTGGCCGATCCAACCGGTGGAGGTGAAAAAAAGCGCCATCGGCAGGAGAAGGGTGGCCAACAACGGCCATATGACCGGCCGAATGATGGCTGGCGCCGCCACCCGTCCCGGCAAGGTGGCGCCAACCGCCGGCAAGGCGGTCGTCCCCGGTTGAGCGCCCTTGACGAAAGGCTGGGCACATCGACAGAAAATGGCCGCCATGATCCGGTCGATGATCGGAAAACCCCTACCAAAAAATTTCCCCGCCGATTCCAGGGCGGTCGTCTGATTGATCCAGGATGCTTTCATTTTTTCTCTCCCCCGTCTCTTCCGTGAATGGCGTCCCTGCCGGGTTTCCCAGCGTCCAAAACTCCGGTCAATCAGTCGATTTGAAAAATTTTTCCAAAATGAACCACGTTCAAAGAAGAACGAATGTGCGGGCTACAGTTGACCAGCCGGATGCGATCCGGGTCCCGCCCGCTCTTGTGGTACAGCAGGATGAGCATGGCCAGGC
>CAYFNE010000001.1:58099-148731 GCA_964344355.1 uncultured Magnetococcales bacterium | reverse complement strand
CCTACACTAAACTATAAAGAGGTCGGTGTCTCGGTCACATTGGCACAGAGGGAAACCTTGTACAAGTCTGTACAAATACAGAGTCGTACCCCAAACCAGGCAAACCACCAACTGCTTGATTTTATTGGAGCCAGCGAGGGGAATCGAACCCCTAACCTACGGATTACAAATCCGTTGCTCTGCCAATTGAGCTACGCCGGCGCAGATGGGGAAGAGTGACACAAATCGACGCAAAAAACCAGTGCGGGTGAACCCTCCCCGGCCGTTTCCGGCCTTTATTGGCGGGACGGCCCGAAGATTTTCGGGAACTGGGAGGGGCGTTGAGCCGTCTGATTGGAAACGGCTGGTTCACTGGTGACAAGTACCGTCAATTATGTTTCAATAATGCCATTATGGCCCGTTTCAATACCGACAAAAAGCCCCAACGGATCGACTGCGTGGGTTGTGTCCATTTCCAGGTCACCTGGGATCCGCAACATCCGCGGGCCTGCAGGGCCATGGGTTTCAAATCCAAACATTGGCCCTGTCTGGAGGTGCTCAACACCTCCGGGGAGCGGTGCCTGCTCCATAAACCGCGGTCGGGCACGGACAAACGAAAAAAAATCAACGCCAACGAATCCGACGAACCGACGCCGCCGGGCCGTTTTTCACGCCACGTGTAACCCCGCCGCCATTCACGCCAACCCTTCCCCTTCCAAATCCCCGGCTTCCAACCGCGCCTGCCACTCCCGGGGGGGCAGGTTTTGTTTCAGACGGTTGCAGGCCCGGCAGGCCGGCACACAGTTGCCGCGGGTGCTGCGGCCACCGCGGACCAAGGGGATGCGATGGTCCATGGTCAGCTCACGGGGGGGAAAGCGGTTGCCGCAATAGCTGCACCGCCCCTGGCCGACCTGGTTTTTCCACCAGGCGCTTTTTTTCAACTCCCGGGCCTTGCGCCGTTCTCCCGCCATCCAGTCGGGATCGGCGGCGATCAGCAAATCATCCATCCCTCCGCACCTCCCCCTCGGCCGAACTCTCCATGATCTCCGGCGCATCCTCCAAAAAACGTCGATAGATGGCATGAACCCGTGCAAAACGATCCTGCAATATCGCAACAAGGTCAGCCCCCTCCTCCAGATCACACAAACGCCGCAACCGTTCCCGCACCCGGGGATCGGGACCGATCCGATTTTCAGAGCGATCATGGAGCAACCGCAACCGATTTTCCACCAGCCGGAAAAAGGTGTAGTTTTCATCCAAAATGGCAAAATCGGCCTCATCCAACAGACCGACGCGCCGAAAGATCATCAAGGCACTGCTGACATTGCTCTGGATGACATCGGCATGATCGGTGGCATGGCCGAGGATCAAAAACTGGGTCAAAAACTCCACATCGACGATGCCACCCCGGCTCTGTTTGATATCCAACCAGCCCGGTTGCGGTTTTTTCTCCTCATACATGCGCCGGCGCATGTCGGCCACCTCCCGGCGCAGGGCGTCGCGATCGCGGTGCTGGGCGATAATGCCGCGGATCTCCTTTTTCAACTGGGCCGCCAGCTCCGCATCCCCGGCCACCACCCGGGCCCGGGTCAACGCCTGGTGCTCCCAGACCCAGGCCTCCTGGCGTTGATAGTCACAAAAGGCCTGAATATGGCTCACCAACGGCCCCGACTTGCCCGACGGGCGCAAGCGCATGTCCAACTCGTAGAGTTTCCCCCCGCGGGTCAAGGTGGTGATGCTGGTGATGATCCGCTGTCCGAGACGGGTGAAAAATTGATTGTTGTTGATACTCCGGGCACCATCGGTCCACTGGGCATCGCCCTCGCCACCATGGATATAGATCAGATCCAGGTCCGACGAATAGTTCAACTCGCGCCCGCCCAGTTTACCCATGGCCAGGATCACGAACGGCGCCCGATGGCGTACCGGCCCATCCCCCCAGGCGGGTTCGCCGAACCGTTGCGCCAGCTCGGTGCGCGCATCCCGCAATACCCGGCCCAACACCACATCGGCCAGGGCCGACAAACCGGACATGATCTCCGCCAGTTCCGCCACCCCGGAGAGGTCCCGTACCCCCATGCGCAACGTTTCGCTGTTCTTGAACTCCCGGATCAGGTCGAACCGGGTTTCGGGGTCCTCGGCGCCGTCCAACAGTTCATCCAGGTCCTTGGACAAATCGGCCCGGTTGCGGTAACGCTCCAAAAAATCCCGGGTGACGAGACGGTCCATCAACTCCGGATGTTGGATGAAAAAACGCGACAACAGGGAAGAGCTGCCGAAAAGACGGATCAACAAATGCAAAACGCGGGGATTTTCCAGCAACAAGGCCAGATAACTGACCCGATGTCCCAGGGCGTTCAAAAAATCCTCGGCATGGCGAATGGCCATGTCCTGGTCCGGGGCCTTGAGGATTTCCCGCAGGAACGGCGCGCCGATGCGTCCATACCACCCCCGGGCCAACTCGGTGATCGCCGAACGGCTGGGACCCTCCCGCAAAAGGGTGATCAACCGTTGCGCCAGCTCCGGCTCCTGAAATCCGGCATCCCGCAACAAGGTCAAACAGCGCGCCTCCTCCGGTTCGCAGGTGAGAATGGTCTCCACCAGGGGATCCGACGCCTCTTCGCGTTGCCGTTGCGCCTCATGAAAAAGCGCCCCATAGATGCGATGCACCCCATCGGTCACCCTTCGCAACCGGTTTTCCAGTTGGGCCGCCGTGGCCATGCCCATCCGTTTGGCCAGGGCGGCAAAGGATTCGGCGTCCTCCGGCAGGGAGTGGACCTGCTGTTCGCGCACGATCTGCAAACGGTGTTCGACGGTGCGTAAAAAATGGTAGGCGTTTTCCAGGTTGGCGGCGCTCTCGGCCTCCAGCCAACCCGCCGCCACCAGCCGTTTCAACATGGTCAGGGTTTCGCGATGACGCAGGCGATCATCCTTGCCGCCATGGATCAACTGCTGACACTGGACGAAAAATTCAATTTCACGGATACCGCCATAACCCAGTTTGATGTTGCGGTGATAATCGGCGGCCCGGGTGATCTTTTGATCGATCTTGTGTTTCATGCCACGGATGGCGTCCAGGGCGCCGAAATCGAGGTAGCGACGATAGACGAAAGGGCGCAAATCCTCCAAAAACGCCGCGCCCATGGCCAAATCCCCGGCCACCGCCCGCGCCTTGATCATCGCCGCCCGCTCCCAGGTACGCCCCCAGGATTCATAATAAACCTCCGCCGAACGCCGGGAGAGGGAGAGGGTGCCGCTCTCCCCTTCGGGACGCAAACGCAGATCGATGCGGAATACCCGCCCATCGGCGGTGGCCTCGCCGAGCAGTTTGATCAGGTCCCGGCCCAAACGGTTGAAATAGTCATTCAGGGAGATGGTGCAGGAGCCCTCCACCAGCCCCTGTTTTTCATCATAGAGATAGATCAGGTCGATATCGGAGGAAAAATTCAACTCCCGGGCGCCCAGTTTGCCCATGCCGAGCACCACGAACGGCACCGGAACCGCCGCCCCACTCTCCTCATCGTATACCATTGGTTGACCGAAACGGGCCGCCAAACGCCGGTCCAACCAGCGATAACCGGCCTCCAGGGTGGCATCGGCCAAGTCGGACAGGGAACGAATGGTCTCCACCAGACCGGCCTCGCCGGTCAAATCCCGGGAGCCGATCCAGAGAAACCAACGATGTTTGTGATGACGCAACAACCGGCTGGCCTCGCCCCAGTTGTTGCTGGCGAGCAGGGCCCCGGTCAGGGAGTGTCCATCGACCAGCCGTTGCGGGTGGCTGCCCGGCGGAGTGGCGAAAAAATCGGGCCAGCGCAAAAAAACATGGGACAGATAGGGGCTGTTGCCCAGCACCGAGACCAGGGATCGGCACCGTTTCGGTTCCTGGAGCCATCCGGTAAACAGATCGATGGTTTCGGGATCGTCACCATGGGTGCGGACGAAGTCGACCATCCGCTCCCAAACCGCCGACGGTTCCGCCGTTGCCGCCGCCAACTCCTGGATCATCGATTGCCACGCCGGTTGCCAGGCGAGGACCGAAACAAGTTCATCGGGCACTTCGTTCAACAATTTTTTTATCCTTTTTCAGGCCATCCACCTCCCTGTGAACGGCCCGGGTTTCAATGGATCCCGCCGCCCCCATCCCAACCACTGGGAAGAATCTCCCCAATCCGTCCCGGGCGTCAAGGTTCGGCACGCCCGGGACGGTCCCCGCCCTCAGCCGGGAGTCCATTCCGGCAGCGCCCGGTTGACCGCCGTCAACACCGCCAGCAGCGCCGACCGGGCGGTGTCCCGGGCCCGTCCGACGCCATGGCGGGATTCCCGGTCGGCCAGTTGAATCCGCACCCAACTCACCGCCTCGGCATCGCGCCCCTCCCCCAGGGCGTGTTGATGATAATCATCCAGAAACACGTTCAATGAAAAGACCGACTCCAGTCCATTGACGAAGGCCTCCACCGGTCCGGTTCCCTCCCCCGCCACCCGGACCGTGCGCCCCCCGGCCATCACCCGGGCATCGATGTGGCAACCCTGCCGGCCATTGCTGCTGGAATCGAGGTGAAAGGAACCCAACCCCAACGGTTCCCGGACATTGACGAACAGCGACTGAAACAGTTTTTCAACCGCGTCCGCCCCCAGCTCATCGCCCTCTTTTTCCGCCGCCGTCTGCACCGCCCGGCCGATATCGCCGGCGATGGCGGCCGGCGGACGATAGCCGAGCCCCTCCAATATGAACAGCGCCCCGCCTTTGCCCGATTGGCTGTTGATGCGGATCACCGGTTCATAATGCCGGCCGATATCGCCGGGATCCAACGGCAGATAAGGCACCTCCCAGAGAGACCGTTTTCCCTCGGCATGAACCCGCAACCCTTTGCGCACCGCATCCTGATGGGAACCGGAAAAGGCGGTGTGAACCAACTCACCGGCATAGGGATGGCGCGGTGGCACGGTCATGCCGGTACAGGATTCATAAAGCGTCACCAGGGCCGGCACGTCGGAAAGGTCCAACACCGGATTCACCCCCTGGGTGAACAGGTTCAAGGCCAGGGTGACGAGATCGACGTTGCCGGTCCGCTCCCCATTGCCGAACAGGGTACCCTCCACCCGGTCGGCGCCGGCCATCAATGCCAGTTCGGTGGCGGCGACGGCACAGCCCCGATCATTGTGGGCATGCACACTGAGCAGCGTCCGCTCCCGGTCGGGGAATCGCCGTCGCATCCATTCGATACGGTCGGCGAATTGATTGGGCGTCGACATCTCCACGGTGGCGGGCAGATTGAGGATCATCGGTTGACCGGCCTCCGGTCGCCAACGATCCAGGACCGCCTGGCAGATATCGGCGGCGAAATCCGGTTCAGTGCCGGTGAAACTTTCCGGGGAATATTGAAAAATCACCTCCGTTTGCGGAATCCGTTGCCGATGTTGCCGAACCCAATCGACGCCGTTCAAGGCCAGATCGATGATCTCCCCCCGGCTTTTGCCGAACACCACCCGCCGTTGCAGGGTGGAGGTGGAATTGTAGAGGTGGACGATGACCCGGCGAGCGCCGCGGAGGGATTCCATGGCGCTGCGAATGTGCGCCTCCCGCGCCGGGACCAACACCTGGAGGGTCACATCCGCCGGCACCCGATCCTCTTCGATCAAACGGCGAATGAATACGAATTCATCCCGGGAGGCCGAGGGGAATCCCACCTCGATCTCCTTGAAACCGATCCGCAACAACCGTTCATAAAGAGCCATTTTGCGCTGCGGGGACATCGGTTGGGCCAGGGCCTGATTGCCATCGCGCAGATCGACGCTGCACCAGCGCGGCGCCTGCCGGATGGTGCGATCGGGCCAGGTTCGATCGGCAAGGGGGGTATGGGGATAAGGTCGATATTTATGATGGGGCATGGGGGTACGCATGATTCGATCTCCGGATCATTTTTTCATTCCCACGCCAGCGGGCAGCACTGGATGACGGCGGCCTCACGGACACGGAAACCAATCACATCCGCACCGGTGGGAGCGGATGACACGGACGGCTATGGGGTTGGGTGGTGCGAAAAAATGGTCTGCCTTACGGCAGCAACGGAGCGGCCAGGAGGGGATCCGGCAGGATGGAAACGGCGGGGATGTGTCGATGAAAACGGCACATGACCTGAAAACCTTCAAAAAAGATGTCGTAGAAAAACGGATGGCCGATCGATCGGTTGACCGGCGCCTCCCTTCCTGCTTATCGGAATGGCGGTCGAAAATCAAGATCTTTTTGTACCACTTCCATGAAAAGGTAACGCACCCGAATGGAGATTGGCCCTGTTGGACACCCACAGACTCCCATTCACCTCGTTTCAGCGACATAGTTCGGGTATTCGGGATTGAACATGTGGCCACGAATGAAAGCCGACAAGTCATCTGGCCGGGGCCTTGAGGCCAGTCCGGCCTGATAGGCCACCTCCGCCACGGCCACGGCAATGGCGGTGGAGACATCCTGAATCCTGTTCAAACGTGGATAGATCCGGCCTACGGCCAGATCCTGTTGTTTCACCTGGTCGGCCAGGGCATGGGCGGCGGCGAAAAACATGGCGTCGGTCACCCGGCTGGCCCCGCTGGCGATGACACCCAGCCCAACGCCGGGGAAGATGTACGCATTGTTGCCCTGACCCGGTTCAAAGGTCCGACCGGCCATGGTTACCGGCGCAAAGGGACTGCCGCTGGCGAAAATGGCTCGTCCCCCGGTTTGCTGATAAGCCGCTTCGGCGCTACATTCAGACTTGGTAGTGGGGTTGGACAGAGCCATGATCAAAGGGTGGGTATTGATCGCGGCCATGCGCCGCAAAACCGCCGTGGTGAATGCGCCGCCCTGGCCTGAAGCGCCGATCAAAATTGTGGGCCGTACGCTCTCCACGATGCTTTCCAGATCGGTGAGCCGGGGGTGGTCGTGGGCGTAAGGCCGTTTAAAGTCGATCAAATCCGACCGGCTTTTCACCACCAGCCCTTTGGAGTCCACAAACCAACATTTTTCCCGCGCCCACCCTTCATCCAGTCCGGAATGAACCATCGCCGAGACGATCAGATTGGCAATTCCCACACCGGCCCCACCGGCGCCGTAAAAGAGAATTTTTTGCCGGTCCAGGGTTTCACCCTTGATCTTCAATGCGGTGGCAATGCCGGAGAGCACCACGGCAGCGGTACCCTGAATGTCATCGTTGAAGGTGCGAATCCGCTCCCGGTAGTGGTTGAGCAGGCGAAACGCGTTGCTCTTGCCAAAGTCCTCAAATTGAATCAACGCCTCGGGGAAAACCCGGGTCGCGGCATTGATGAAGGCATCCACCACGTCATCATAGGGTTTCCCCCGCAAGCGGGGCCGTTTCCGACCCAGATAGAGGGGATCCTGGAGCAACGTTTCATTATTGGTTCCCACATCGAGGGTCACCGGCAGGCAGTTGCAGGGATCCACCCCGGCGCATGCCGAATAGAGGATCAATTTACCGATGGGGATGCCCATGCCATTGGCACCCAGGTCGCCCAGGCCCAGAATTCTCTCCCCGTCGGTAACCACGATCACCCGCACCTCCTTCTGGGGCCAGTTGGCCAGTATCTCCGCCATCCCGTCCCTGTCGTCCATGGAAAGATAAATACCTCTGGGACGACGGAAAATATGGGCATATTCCTGGCAGGCCCTACCCACCGTGGGGGTGTAGAGAATGGGAATCATCTCCTCGATATGATCCATCACCACCCGATAAAAGAGCCGCTGATTGCGGTCCAGCAGGGCGATCATGAAGACATATTTCTCCAGATCGGAATCCTTGATTTGAAAGTTTCCCATCACCCGCGCAACCTGCTCATCCTGGGTGGAGACATGGGGTGGCAGCAGACCGTGGAGGCCCAATGCGTCCCTTTCAGCATTGGTAAAGGCGGTACCCTTGTTGAATACCGAGTCTTGCAACAGGGCCGCTCCGTTGGGCAGCGTTTCCCAATCGACGGGATGATCCGAGGTTCCAATACAAGCAGTCATGACAATACTTCCTTGGCTGTTTTACCGTTACCAGGAAACCCTGCCATTCGAATTCAAGCGGACCAGCAAGGTGAGCTGGACTTTAATTAGGGCCGGTAAGCGCTTTACCTTCCTGAAAAAATATTATCCAAACCCACACCCATCCCGGGAACCGTCATTTCCGGTAAGGCGGGTGTTACGTCCCCGCCATGGCGTTCTTGAGTCATTCGGCGGGGACGTACCCCGCCCTACCGTATCGGTTCGCTCCGAAGCGATCGGACACACCAGAAACCACGAACCTCAAAATAAACACGGCTCATAAGCCAACCATCTGGGCATGCAGGGCTTTTTTGGGAATCAAATCCGCATGCCCGCCAAAGGGATGGTCGGAGACCAGTTCCAAAATTTTTCGTGATGTGGTCCGGTCCGGATCGTATGACACCATGGCCAAATGTGGGTTGTCGGTCTGAAAGCGAACGGAAACCACACCCTTCAGTTCTCGCAGGGCGGTATCCAACGCATCCAACTGGGCCGCATCCAGTGTCTCGTTGATATGGACCGTTACGTCACTGATTGAAATATCCATTGTTTTCGCCTCTCACGTATTGAATGGAGTGAACGAAGAGTTGGTCATCTTTTCGAGTCTCGTGGCTATCCGACGGTTGGTATTTTTTTCACATTCGCTGGTTATGATAACATTTCGCGACGTCTGTTCAGATTTGCCCGATACCGGAAAGCACTTCTCACGGCACCGCACCGCGGTCCATTATCGGCCAATAGCGCTTGTGATGAAAATCAATGTCTTGATCGGCTTTGACCCCATGGAGCGGGTTGGCCGTCTCCCGGTTTTTCCAACCAGACGAATGAGCCGCTTCCTCCCGGATGTCCGCCTTGTCATCCTGGGGATGAGCCGTTGGTTTTCTGGTGTCTTCGCTTGGGAAAGTCATTTTCCGTCTCCTTGGTCGGCCACCTCGTCAATGGCCGTTTCCCCCTGGACTCACATGCCCGGGGGTAGAGCCGAAATCAGCAGGACCGTGAACAATGTTTTTCCGAAGAGTCCCGCCCGGGATTCAAACAATCCCGGATCCATGGCGGATGTATGATAACCAACCAACCGATAGAGTGGGCAAAATCGGTAGGCCCCGGTATAGAGCATGGCCAGACCGAGCAACCATAAGGTCGGTCGAAACAGCCGCAGCCCCGTTAAAATGAGAATGATGCCCATCATGATCCGCAAGAACCGATCCCAACCGCCGACATTGATGTTCATGGCATTTTCTCCTTTCGTTTCTCAATCCCCGCCGGACACGCATCGACGGCCTCACCGAATCCGGTCCGCGCTCCCGCTCCCTTTTTCATTGATGCTTTCAACGGAGTGGCAAAGGCCATAGGTGACCAGAAACGGTATGCTGTGCCGTCTGCCCGCCATCTCGACCTCATAGACGCCCCGGCGGGTATCCTGTTTCCAGGCCACCCGGTAATGGGCGAATTGACCCGGTGCGGCGGCGAATTTCAATTTGATTTCGCGGGTGATTTCGCTGCCGATTTTAAAGCCCAGCGTCCTGGACAGCTTGGCCTGCGCCTTGGCTTCCAACAGGGAAAAAAGGTCAGCGCCCAGAGTACCGCTCCACTCCCGGTTCCGTTCCAACTCCATGGTGATGCTGGCGGTGCGGGAAAACAGGTGTTCGCTGACCAGGGGTTTTTCACCAAAACGGTTGTCCAGGGGAACATCTTCCGTGGAGAGAACCACGTTATCATCCTCAATGACGGTTTCCCGAACGATGCGGATGTCGTCCGATTGGGGCATCAGGCCGACTTTTTTCTTTTCCACCCGGGATATTTTTTTTGCCGTGGACGGTTTTCGGTTGACCAGCCCCATGATCGCCGCCGCACCCAGATAACCGATGGCGACAACTGGAAGGAATTGAATCATGACTGTTTCTCCTTTTGATTACTCGACCGGGGGATTATTCCGTGCCATTTCCCGATAGGGGATGGGGATGGCGGCTCGCATGCACCAAGGCATCCTCCACCCGTTCATGGGCGCTCTGCCGTACTTCCACACCGGCATCCGACAACACATAAGAGAGACCTTTTCCGTTGAGTTCCTTGCGCGTCAGTACCAGGTCCACTTTTTTCTGGACCAACCACTTGCCGAGTTGGATTCCTTTGCCGTGTTCAAGTGTCAAAAATGGGTTTTCATGGATGCTTCCCGCACCGGATTGTCCACTGGAACAGTCGATGGTCGAAAGAAAAAAGGCGTGTGCATCACAAAAACAATCCGTGAGCAGGTGCCCCTCTTCGGTGACGGGCATTGCGCAGACGATCTGATCCGCAACCGCCGGTGCGCTGCGAATGAGCACCCGTTCCACATGCGGAACCGCATCTCGAATGGCCGCCTCCATACGCCGGCAGGCGGCTTCGGCCTTGTCCAGATCGTGGGTGCGCAGGATCACCGCCGCTTCCAAAAAACGGTAGCGTCCGGCATTGCGTCCGATCACCGATTCAACCCGGACCACGAGTGGGTCCGCAGCCAGGGTTGCGCGAACCCTGCCCAACGTTTCGACATCGAGGCTGGCATCCAGCAACGCCCGCATGGCATCGCGTGACAACTCCCAGCCGGTCTGGAGAATGAAAACGACGACGAACAAGCTGGCCCACCGATCCAAATCCCATCCGATATACTGTCCGAACAGCCCCAGCAAGACGGCACCAGAGGAGAGTGCATGCATGCGAAACTCTTCACCATCGGCAATGATGCTGGGCGAGTTGGCCCGTTTTCCGATGCGCAATTCATAGGCGCTGAAGGCGACGGGAATGACAAGCGACAGGATGACGCCGGTCAGGACCGGCCAGGTCACCGTGACGACGTTTTCAGGCTCGAAGAGGGCGGTCTTGACGATTTCGTATCCGGCCAGAAAAATCAGGCTGCGATGACCAGGGCGACGATGTTTTCGACCTTATACAGTCCGTAGGGAAAATCATCCGACTTTTTGCGTGACAACCGGAGACCGGCGATGACTCCCACCGAGCCCACCATATCGACAAAATTGTGCAGAGCTTCCGCCAATAACGCCATGCTTCCGGAAAACCATCCCATCAAAATATTCAATGAAATGAGCAACACGTTCACCCCCATGGACATCCAGCCGACACGCTCCAATTTGTGATCGGATGGCGCCTGCTCGGGTGTGATGGCGGTCTTGGACATAACTTGAACTCCGGCTTCTCATTGTTGGAAATGGCTTACAAAAATCGCTTGCATAATGATGGCGCATAAGCCATGCCAGCACCTTTACCAACCGGAAAGTTTCAAGGTATACACTCGTAACATGTTGATAAAAATTAACTAAACAAATATCGCCGTGTGTACGGGAATGGATTTTGTGTTGAATACGGCAGGAGGGGCAGGCACCGTCACTCTTTTATTGGCGCGCCATTTTTAACTTCTTACGGACAATTTTGTCCACATTCAGGAAGCGACACCCTTCAGACTCCCGCCATCATGGTTTGCGGTGCTGCGGAAGATGCCGATGAAAGGGGCCGATCATATGCCAGGCTTCCCGCTCTACGGACTGCTGAAACGGCAGGGCGGGGTTACGTCCCCGCCGGCGCCCCGAGCCATTCGGCGGGGACGTAACCCCGCCCTGCCATGGATATGTGTTCCTGTTGGGTAAAACCGGAAATTCCGCACCCTCCGGCTTACGACGGTTCATGGTTTTCATCCGGCCATACGGATCATTTCACACCGAAACGGACGATAAAGATGGATGACCGGTTCCCTGGAAAAACCTAATCAACCCGCACCATGATACTCGGCCAGTCGCCCACGTTCAGTCCTTGGGCAAAAGTCAGGCTTTCAACATTGATTTTCAATAATTTGCCCGCGGTCTCGCTGAGTTCATAATAGTAACGCCCATCCTTTGAAAACAGGGCGCTGTGACCGATGCTGCCCGGTGACGACGGGAGAGGGAGTTCGATGTTTTTTATCAAGCGGTTGGTTTTTGCGTCCAGGACCGAAACCAGATTGTCGAAATGGTTCAAGATAAAAACATATTTCCCATCCGGGCTCACATTGGCGTGTCCGGCCCCATGCCCGGCCTCGACCGTGGCGGTCAGCTCACGATTTTCAAGATCGACCACCGCCACGGTTCTACCCCGTTTGTCGCCCTTCTTCCCGCCCCTGTTGGCAAAATAGAGTGTCGTCCCGTCAAGATTGAAACCGGCATGATGCCCCTGGGCAAACTCCCCCTTTGCCAAAGGCACGTCAATCCGTTTTTCAACCCGGAGGCCATCCATCGAAAAAAAGAGGATGCTCGGCGGCACGTCATGTTTGGGCACGCCATCGTTCAGGGCGATCATCGATCGGCCGTTGGGAGCGACGAGCATATGGTGCGTTGGACTCTCCAGTTGCAAGCGGTCCATGACTTTGAATGTTCCGACGTCAATTTTGACGATTCGGTAATTGAGGCGGTCCGGAACGAAGAGAAATCGTGAATCAGGACTCCATGTATCATGGGAAATCATGATGCCGCCCTTTTTGGAATGGATGGCCGGATCTCCCATGTTTACGGCCGACTTTCCTTGTTCACGCGCTGTCCAATGCCCGACCTCGACGGTCTTTTCCACACGATTTGTCGCGATATCGATCAAACTGACGCGTAAACTTGTCCGCGAGTTTACAGAAACATGACGGCCATCGGGAGAGATTTCCAAATTCATTATGCTGTGTGGTATGGTAATGCTCTTCACCACCCGCAGCGTCTCAAGGTCAATAACCGAAACGGTATTGTCGCCACGATTGCCGGTATAGGCAAAGCGTCGATCCGGTGTGATGCCGATGGCATGCGGTGTCTTTCCCACCTCGATGCGCTTGACCACCTGGAACGCATCGGTATCAACCACTGCGATCGAGTTGCTTTTTTCATTGGCAATCAGCAGGGTTGACGCCAATGCCGTCGATAGTGGCAGCAGATACAGGACGAGTGATGCCAGGGCGATCATGCCGATTGATGTCTGCCTTTTCATTCCAATCCTCCGGTAATCCAACATTTTCCGGAACAGCCTCCGGGGTTATCTCATCAAAGATAAAAATTTGCTGGCCGTTATGATCGGCTTCAAGGCGCGATCACGGCGTTGCATCTCTTGATATTCACCTGGTTGGGACTTGCACATCACCGATCCCATCTCCCGGGGGGCCGGCGGAAACGTCCACCCGGGGGCGGCATCTGGAAATGGCGTCGAGCCGCCCATGGTGATATCCACGGGGGAGGAGCCTGGAATACGGTTTGAGGCCAAGGCGGTGCCCGCCATGACAGGGGCGGTCGGGCAAATCGGGGCCGGTGGGTTCGAGGGGCGGTCGGTCGTGTCGATGTTTCACGGCGTGATTTCACTCCGGCCTTGGCCATCCCTTTGTCGGACTCCGTGGGTTCCTTGGTGAGCGGTTCGACCGGCGTGTGGCAGGCCTGCTCCAGGTCGTCCTGGAACTCGATGATTTTCCACTCCTGCCCGCCCTGTTCCAGGGTGGCGTTTTGCCGATGAATCGCGGTGGTGACGAACTTGGAACCAGGTTTCCGGTTGCGAACGACATGGACGCCGAGCAATTCCACCCGACGGCCATCTTCGGAGGGGTTTTCTCCAATCACCATGAACTCGGATCCGACCGGGGGTAGGATCTCCTCCCC
Source organism: uncultured Magnetococcales bacterium (assembly GCA_964344355.1). Taxonomy (GTDB): domain Bacteria; phylum Pseudomonadota; class Magnetococcia; order Magnetococcales; family CAYFNE01; genus CAYFNE01. The sequence continues at coordinate 135,090 of CAYFNE010000001.1, read as the reverse complement.
GAGATCGACCAGGCGTCGCTTGCGCCGCACGACGCGCAAGGCATTTCCCTCGGCCAGGGAAGCCGCCAGCGCCAGGTCTCCGCGGATAAAGGCCAGGGCGAACCGTTTGTAGGTTGCCGCGACGTCACTCTCTTCATCGCCCGCCGCCAGTGCGGATCCTGACGCTCCCACCATGGCGATCCAGATCAGCGCCGCCAATAAGGCGGTCAAACATTTTGGGATCATGGCGATTCGCGGAGGGAATCGTTTTTTTTCATCGACCGGAAACATCCTGTTTCACAAGTGTCATGGCTGCATGTGTTTCAATATTCCCCGGACCACTTTTTCCGGCGGCAGGGCATGATCGAATATCTCCAGCAATCGCCCTTGGGGATCGAGGAAAAAGGTGTTGGCCGAATGATCCACCAGGTACCCGTCGGCATTCTCCGGATCGGTTTCCACCCTGGCGTAGTAGACGCCAAACGTCCTGGCGGCCCGTCCCACGGCCTCGGCGGTTCCGGTCAACCCCACCAGACGGGGATGAAAAGCATCGGTAAATGCCCTCAGATGCTCCGGGGTATCCCGTTGTGGGTCAACCGAGATGAAAAGCGGCCTGATTTTCAACGCCGTCTTTTCAGGCATCATGTTCAAGGCCCGGGCCATGATTCCCAGGTTGGTGGGACAGACGTCCGGGCAGTAGGTGTAGCCGAAAAAGATCAATGAAAACGAACCGCGATAATCCTCCAGGGTCACCTGCAGGCCATTCTCATCCACCAGGGCGAAGCTCCCTTTCAACGGCATGGGCTTCCGGCCCCCCGAATGGGCCATGTCGGGGCAAGTGGCAAACCCGGCCATGATAATGAGAAAAATCAGCGAAAGGCTGGTTCGGTTCCAGAGATGGGGTTTTCTCTTCATGGGTCCACTCCAGTCGACCGGGGCGTATCCATGCATGTTGCCGGAGACGCCCCGGTCAATCAAAAAAAATACCGGAGACTCACGTCGTCAGCATGCTAATGCATGTGGTGGCCGTGACCATGGTCGTGGCCGGATGGCTTGGCGTTGGCAGCCGCTCCCTTGACCATTACCTTGATCTGTACCTTGCCCGCTTTTTCGAACTCCAATGTCAGGGGAAAATGGCTCCCTTCCCGCAGGGGGTTGTGCAACCCCATCAACATGACATGGTGTTTGCCCGGGCGTAGCTTCACGCTCTTGCCCGCCGGGATGTCGATGTGGGGGATGGACCGCATCCGCATGACCGCTCCTTCCATGATATGGGTATGGAGCTCGGCGCGTTTGGAAACGTTGGTTTGAGCCGCCAGCAGACGGTCACCGTGGGCGGTGTGATTGGTGATGGTCATAAAAGCCGCACCCGCACGGGCCATGCCCGCCGATGCCCGTGCCCAGGGAGCCTGAACGGTGATGCTTTGTTTGGCGGCATGATGCTCATGGGCCATGGACTTATGCCCATGTGCCATGGACTTGGTTGGTGACTGGCAGCCGCTCAACGGTATCATGCCGATCATGGCTAACAGGAAGAACCTTCCGATATATTTCATTTTCTCCATTTTTGTCTCCCATCTTCAATACGGCTGAGGGTTGTCCAGCCATGCGATCCAGTGTGAACGGTCCGAAAGATACGGCACTTGACGGATATGGCCATTTTCCGGCATGAAACCAAATGGTGGGAGCAGAATTCATACCACCGCACAATGCATTGAAACTTTTATGTTTTTCAATGCATGCCTTTTCAGGGTTGCGTGAAATGACACAGCACCTGTGTGAAATGCCCCGCTTCGTCGCCGCCATCGCCGTTGATAGCGCACGGCTCATCCAATAACCGTTTCGACGGCATGTTCCTGGTGATTCCCCGGTCAGGCCGTCCCGACCGTTTTTTTCCGCCGCCCCCGGCAAGGTCATTTTCGCCCGTTGACCATCGGCCCGGGTGACCACCAAAGGACAATTTGCTTGCGGTGAGGGAAAATTTCACAGAAAATGAGGACCGTGCCGAGCCGTCAGCACGGGAAATTTCCGGAATCCCCTGAACATTGCGGGAGGTACCGCTGCGATGATGCCCGCCAACCCATACCTCGTTTCCAGTGTCTGACAGGTCAACAAGTGGCTGTTTCTACACATTCATGACCCCCCTGGTTCCGATCTCCATCTGTTTCCTTCTGCTGCTGCCGATGTTGGCCGATGCCCGGGAACCGGACTGGCAGGTCTACGACCGGCTGTTGGCGGACCATGTCGGCCAGCAGCGAAAAAACGGCATCGCCCTGGCCGCCGTCGATTATCCGGCCCTGGCCCGGTCGGCGGCCTTTCCCCGGTTGGTGGGGATGTTGGCCGGCTTTCCAACCCGAAATCTGCAGGGCCGGCGGGAAAAACTGGCCTTTTTCATCAATGCCTATAATATTTTAACCTTGAAGATGATCCTGGATCATCGACCATTGAAAAGCATTCGCGATGCCGGCTCCCTGTTCCGTCCGGTGTGGAAAAAACCGGCCGGGCGCATCGACGGCCAGACCGTCACCCTGGATCACATCGAACATCGGGTTTTACGCCCGTTGGGAGAACCACGCATGCACATGGCCATCGTTTGCGCCTCGGTCAGTTGTCCGGATTTGCGCCGCGAGGCCTACCGCGCCGAGCGCCTGGAGACACAACTGGAGTCGCAAACCCGGGCCTTTCTGGACAATTCGGGAAAGGGTCTGTCCATCGACGGAACCACGGTCCGTTTGTCGAAAATTTTTGCCTGGTTCAAGGCCGATTTCCCCAACCTGGAAACCTTTTTGAGAAAACGACGGCCCGACCTGCCCGCCGGGGCCGCCCTGAACCGTTTTCTCCCTTATGACTGGTCCCTGAACGAGAAAAGTGAGAACGGATCATGAAAAAAAGCCGGATCATTCTCCTGCTGATCGTCGCGGCGGCCATCATCGCCTTTTTCATCCTCGATCTGGGTTCCTATCTCTCCCTGGATTTTTTCAAGGAACAACGCGCCGCCATCGAAACCCACCATGCCGAACACCCGCTGCAGACGGCATCGATCTATTTTCTCCTCTATGTCGCCATCACCGCCCTCTCTCTGCCGGGGGCGGTGCCGATGACCCTGGCCGGGGGCGCCATTTTCGGCCTGCTGGAGGCGACGATCCTCATCTCCTTCGCCTCCACCCTCGGCGCCACCCTGGCCTTTCTCGCCTCCCGTTTTCTGTTCCGGGACGCCATCCAGGACCGTTTTGGCGATAAACTCACCGCCATCGACAGCGGTATCGAAAAAGAGGGGGCGTTTTACCTGTTCACCCTGCGGCTGGTGCCGTTGTTTCCCTTTTTCATGATCAATCTGCTGATGGGTTTGACCAAGTTGGGGACTTTCACCTTTTACTGGATCAGCCAGGTGGGCATGTTGCCGGGCACCCTGGTTTACGTCAACGCCGGGGTCCAGCTCGGACAGTTGGACACCCTCAAGGGCATCCTGTCGCCGGGATTGTTGATCTCTTTCGCCCTGCTGGGCCTCTTTCCGCTGTTGGCGAAAAAAATGGTCGACCTGTTCAAGGCCCGCAAGGTGTACGCCCCCTATCCGCGCCCGAAACGGTTCGACCGCAATCTGGTGGTGATCGGCGCCGGTTCCGCCGGCCTGGTGAGCGCCTACATCGCCGCCGCGGTCAAGGCCAAGGTGACGTTGATCGAAAAACATCGCATGGGCGGCGATTGTCTCAACACCGGTTGTGTGCCGTCCAAGGCCTTGATCCGTTCGGCCAAATTTCTCTCCCACGCCCGCCGCGCCAAGGAGTTCGGTTTCAAGTCGGCCACCGTCGCGTTCGATTTCGCCGAGGTGATGGAACGGGTACAACGGGTGATCAAACGGGTGGAACCGCACGATTCGGTGCAACGGTATGAATCCCTGGGAGTTGAGTGCATCCGGGGAGCGGCCCGCATCACCTCCCCCTTTACGGTCGCGGTCAACGGCCGAACCCTCACCACCCGTTCCATCATCATCGCCACCGGCGCCCGGCCATTGATCCCGCCGGTGCCGGGCATCGAGGCGATGGATTATCTCACCTCCGACACCATCTGGGACATCCGCACCCGGCCGAAACGGTTGTTGGTGCTGGGCGGCGGTCCCATCGGTTGTGAGTTGAGCCAAACCTTCGCCCGCCTCGGTTCGCAGGTGACGCAAGTGCAGCGCGGACCTTTTTTGATGAAACGGGAAGACCCGGAAATTTCCGAAATGGTCATGGCGCAATTCCGGCGCGAGGGCATCGATGTGCGGGTCAAACACGCCGCCCAATCGTTCCTGGTGGAAAACGGTGAAAAAACATTGATCTGCGAAAACGAGGGCCGGGAGGTGCGCCTCCCCTTCGACACCCTGTTGGTGGCGGTGGGACGAAAGCCCAATGTCAGTGGTTTCGGTCTCGAAGAGTTGGGCATCGACCTGGACCCGGATGGCACCATCGCCACCGACGCCTACCTGGCCTGCAAATATCCCAACATGTATGCCTGTGGCGATGTCGCCGGACCGTTCCAGTTCACCCACACCGCCGCCCATCAAGCCTGGTATGCCGCCGTCAACGGTCTGTTCGGCCCGTTCAAACGGTTCAAGGCCGACTATTCGGTCATCCCCTGGGCCACCTTCACCGAACCGGAGGTGGCGCGGGTCGGTTTGAATGAACGGGATGCCAAGGCGAAAAACATCCCCTACGAGGTCACCACCTACGGCATCGACGATCTCGACCGGGCCATCGCCGACGGCGAGGCGCACGGCCTGGTCAAGGTGCTGACGGCGCCCGGCAAGGATCGCATCCTCGGCGCCACCATCGTCGGTGAACATGCCGGCGATCTCATCGCCGAATATGTCGCCGCCATGCGCCACGGGTTCGGCATGAACAAAATACTCGGCACCATCCACATCTACCCGACCCTGGCCGAGGCCAACAAATTCGCCGCCGGCAACTGGAAAAAGGCCCATCAGCCCCATACCCTGCTCGAATGGGTGCGGCGCTTTCATCGGTGGCGGCTTTGAGGAAAATATCGCTTTTGTCCCGTGATTACAGGAGTCCAACGATTTCGATTCATAAGTAAAATAAGAATTTTGCTTCCCGCATCAACTCCACGATATCCGCTTCCCGATCAGCCACATAAGCATAAGTGGGTCAATTTCAGTGAGCGTTGAAGCGCTCGGCTCGTCAGCCCCTTTGCACCGTTCTGGGACCGGATTTTTCCCGATGATTTCCGTGCCTTGCTTCTGGTATTTTGTTTATCGCAACCAGAAGTGGGAAGAGAACACTGTGACACCGAAAACAGCCCTAATCGTCCAGGAATTGTTCAAGCGTCTCGCGGAAATTTTCAATACCGCAGCCCAGTGGTCCTGTCTGGTCCGTTTGGACTGGCGGGGCAACCGGGTTGACTTAACTGGTTTACGATAATTTTTTGCTTTCTCACCTGCAATTCCCGGCTAAACACTTGCATAAGACCATCAGGGGTCCCACTCTAGGCGATGCGATCCTTGATCGCTTGGCCCACAATGCCTATAAAATCACCTTGAAAGGAGAGTCGAAGTGGATGATAAAAATACAACACTACCAATCAAGAGTTTTACAAGCCTATTGAGCTTCACGTCCTCGCTCATTGGAGGTCGGCCGATTCAGTCCGGAACAGATGATCGGTTTGAGAGGAATATGCAGTCTAAAGCTCCAATGTCTGCAGTGAGCTGTTTAGGCTAACGCATTTCGTGCGCAGATACATACGAACATGCCACTCCAAAAAAGCAATTTTGAGGCGATAATCGACAAATATGACCATGTGTTCGATTTATACAAATCATATAAAGATAGACTAATTGTTATATTTAAAGAGATTTTCAATAAAACAGACATCCAGATAAACGCTATTTCTGGCGATGTTATGTCTAGAAGTGAACTGAAAAAGCGTTTAAGGGAGAGAAAGTTTGAGTATAGAAAGCTTGAAGATGTCGAGGATTTGATAAAATCATAATTATACCTTATTTTCATGATGATATTGAGCTTTCTGTTGTTTTGATAAAAAAAGAGTTTGACGTTAGCATCGTCACTCCGTCTCAGGATGAAATGCAAACTCAGGAACGTTACGGTCTCTTTGTAAAGCGTTATTTGTTGACGCTCCCGAAGGAAAAGAGTCGACAATTGGAGTATGAGCGTTTTTCATCCGTAAAGGTTGATTTAACGTTGAGATCTTCGCTTCAACATGCGTGGTTTGATGTAAAAGGAATTTTTGATAAAATGAGCAGTACTGGCTTGATGAACCAGTATCAGGCAAATCAGCTGGCGCAGGTCTCATATTTGCTGAAAATGGCAGATGCTGAAATGTCAAGAATCAGAGAGTCTTTAAGTATATCAGATGACCATTCCATTGAGTCACCTCATGCAGATCATTCAAAACAACAATATGAAGAGGCTTTTTCAGAGCACGAAGAAGAAGTAAGTCCTGAGTGGCGCGATAAGTTCAAGGAGCAAGTTGAAGAGTATATTCTGAAGGACCATGTCGTTAGGAAGTTGGACCGCATTATCGCTGATTATTACAATGCGCCCCTCAGGTATGATGAGGAGTTTGTTGTGTCTGTTGCCGACATGTTCCTGAAAATACACGCAAGCACAATAGAAGCCATTAGGGATGATGTTAAAAGTAACGAAAAGACAATAATTTCCATGGTGAAATTTATTTTTGGGGATACGTCAACATCGGATGTGGAACGAATCAACAAGGGATCTTGTCTTCTTATTTTATTTTATGTTTTAATAGCGCAAACAGGAAGTGTTGAAGTAATCACGAATAGTGTTGGAAAGTTCGTGAATTTACATGGTACTTCTCCTGATGATTTTGCAAACAATCTACTTTTTTACTATAAAAAATCTATAAAACATTCGCAACTATGATGTTGGCATGATTGATGCATTGGTGAGGTTTGTTCGTACCGATACAGTCAAAAATATTTGGTGCTCCTATTTTTTGGAGAAAAAACATGTCCGGCGCAGAATTTATAGGGTCTTCAGAGGTTTTTAGAGCCAACCTGTTGAACATCAAAACAAAATCGTCAGGAAACAGTGCTTCTGGCAACAGTGTCACTCTCAACGGCAAAGGTATTCCAGGTCAAGTTGAATTCGCTAGTATTATCGAAAGTGTCATGTCTCCATCTACGAAACAAAGTCCCCAAGCCCAACCAGATCACACCGCTCCAACTCCGCTTACAAAGCTGGTAAAAGAAAAGTCAGTAACGAGCAACCCCCATCATAATAAAAATGGGAGAATGCTTGATAAAATAATGGAGATGCAAGCTGCAAGCAGGGTGGCTAAAATTCAATCTGGTCCTCGCAGCGGACCAGCTCCATCTGCAGTGGCTCGCAAGGCATACTCCAAGCATTTTGCCGGGTAGTTGGAATCCGGCTTTGGCTGTTTTCAGGTTTTTATAATGCGGTAGTGAAGGGCAAGGGAGTTGGCCGCCGATCGGGCCAAAATAAACGGTATCGAGCCGAGAGACGATCGATGTTGCAGAGCGGGTCACGGACCTCATTCGGTCTCAAAACAATGAGAGGTTGGCCCGGGACGTCAAGCAGATGTCGATGCTCAGGACTACGTCAAACCCGATAATATCTGATTGATTTAACAAGCCAAAAAAACTCTCATTGGCTTTTTTTCAACTCATCGTGCATACCAGGAACATGGACACTCACCACGCCCTGGTTGCACCACCTTCACCAAGCCTCCTGCAAGCCATCCAGGTACGCCCTGTCGAGCATGACGAGCGATCCCGGTGGCATGATCTTCTGGCTCGGCATCACTATTTGGGCACCCCGGCTTTGGTCGGAAAGTCCCTCCTGCACGTTGCTACCCTGGATGGCCAATGGGTCGCCTTGCTGGGATGGTCTTCCCCGGCCCTCAAATACGCGGCGCGAGATCGTTGGATCGGCTGGTTACCGGTCCTCCAATGGCAACGCCTCCATTTCATCGTCAACAACACCCGCATCCTGATCCTCCCGGATTTTCACCTGCCCAACTTGGCTTCGAGAGTCCTGGGGCTGTCCCTGCAGCGACTCAGCGACGACTGGGAACGCCTCCATGGCCAGCCCGTGCTGCTGGCGGAAACCTTCGTCGATCCTTCCCGATTCACCGGAACCTCCTATCAAGGCCGCCGGGTGACGGGAGGTTGGACGGACCAGTGGGTTTCCCAAAAATGCCGCACGCTACCGATATCACGGTCAATCCAAGACCGTCTTCGTCAAGCCCCTTCGATCCCAGGCCAGACAATGGCCATCAGCCCTTGTCCCAGACCCCGACCGGTCGACTCCGGTTTTTTCACGCCCAATCAAAAAAAGGTTTAGTATCAACCCCCCTTCCGCCTCTTTCCATCCATCCACGCCCATAACAACCATCACCGAGGGAAATGCCGGATACCATCGCCAGGAAGGGGGCGTCCATGGTAGAGTGACGGGGTAATTGCGGGAATGTAAGGACAACCATCGGCACCGGTCGGCCCGCCGGTAATCACCCCCCCCTCGAAGCGGGCGGCAAAAGTGACGGGACATGGATGGCTCAATAGCGGATAAGGAGACCTGCAAGGTCCTGCTGGTTGACGATCAACCGTTGACCGAAAAACTCATGCGCCGCAGCCTGGGGGAAGAACCGGACATCATCCTCCACTACTGTTCCGACCCCCTGCGGGCCGAGGAGATGGTCAAACGGGTGGCGCCATCGGTCATTCTGTTGGACCTGTTCATGCCCGGCATCAACGGTCTCACCCTGCTGACCCGTTTTCGATCCCTGCCCGGCATCCGGGATATTCCCATCCTGATGCTCTCCGTGGAAGAGAGCCCCGACATCAAGGCGGAGGCCTTCTCTCTCGGGGCCAACGACTATCTGGTCAAACTGCCGCAAAAAGCCGAGCTGCTGGCCCGCTTGCGCTACCATTCGCACGCCTATTTCAACACCATCAAAATCCACGAGACCGAAAACCTGCTGCGCAAGGCCAAACGGGAGGCGGAAAAGGCCAACCAGGCCAAAAGCGCCTTTCTGGCCACCATGAGCCACGAAATCCGCACCCCCATCAATGCCATCCTCGGCATGTCGGAACTGTTGAAGGAGACCAGCCTCACCGAGACCCAGGAGTGGTTCGTCGGCACCCTCAACCGTTCGGGAGAGACGTTGCTGACCCTCATCAACGATATCCTCGACCTGTCCAAGATCGAAGCCGATCAGTTGTTGTTGGAACGGACGGTCTTCGACCTGCACCGGTTGATCCGCGAAACCCTGGAGTTTTTCACCTTCACCGTACTGGACAAAAACATCGAACTCAAACGGCATCTGGACGACGATGTGCCCCAATGGGTGCGTGGGGATCCGACCCGGCTGCGCCAGGTGCTCATGAACCTGATCGGCAATGCCGTCAAATTCACCCGGGCCGGCTGGGTGGGCATCACCGTCTGCACCGGGAAGACCGGTTATCTCTCCTTCGAGGTCCATGATTCCGGCCCCGGCATCCCCAAGGAGAAACAGCGGGAAATTTTTCAACCCTTCAGCCAGGCCGACACTTCCACCACCCGCCGCCATGGCGGCACCGGTCTCGGACTGACCATCAGCCGGCGGCTCATCGACCTGATGGAAGGGTGTATCGACCTGAAAAGCGAACCGGGCCAGGGCAGCACCTTTACCTTCACGGTCCGGTTGCCCCGAGCCGGACCGGAGGAGATCCCGCAACCGCTCGATCGAACCGACCCCTTGACGGAAGGGAAGGCCGACAACGCCCTGCGCGGTCTCGATATCCTGCTCGTGGAAGATACCGAAGAGAACCGGCTGGTGATCCAGGGTTACCTGTTCCAGACCCGGCACCGGTTGACCATGGCCGAAAATGGCGCCGAGGCGGTCACCCTGTTTCAAAACGGCCGTTTCGATCTGGTCTTGATGGATATCCAGATGCCGGTCATGGACGGTCATGAAGCGACCCGGCGGATACGGGCCTGGGAAAAGGAGACCAACGCCAAGCCGACCCCCGTCGCCGCCCTGACCGCCCATGCCATGCGGGAGGAGGTGGCGCGGACCAAAGCCGCCGGATGCGATCTGCACCTGACCAAACCGATCCGGAAGGCCCGGTTGTTGGAGGTCCTGAATGCGTTTCAGCACCGCGCCGCCCCCCTCCCCGCTCCAGAAACGGAGCCCGAACCAACAGCCGGGGAGACGCCGCCGGTCGAGCCCGGCCCGTTTCAATTCCGCAAACGGCCCGGCGCCATCAACCGGACCGTTTTCAAACAACTGTGCCGGGATTTGGGGGCCGGGATCAAACCGGCCCTGCAACGGTTTCTCGACAAACTTCCCCAACGTCTGGCGGCCATCGTCGATGCCGTGGAAAAAGGGAACGCCGCCGAATCGGCCCGGGCGGCGCACAAGCTCAAGGGCGCCGCCGCCACCCTGGGCGCGGAACGGCTGGCCGACCTGTGCCGCGAACTGGAGATCATCACCAGGACCGAGCGGGTGCCGACCAACGGCAGACTCATGACCGCCACCCTGGAAGAGGGTGGCATCGTTCAAGCGGAAATCCGGGGCCTCCTGGACGACACGCCGGTCACGTCCGAACCGGCGGGCGAGCTGAGCGATTCAACGGTCCTGGTCTGTGACGACGATGAAATATTGTTGAATCTGGTCAGCCAGATCCTGCGGAAAAAGGGCTACACCACCATTGAAACGGACCGGGGTACCAAAGCCCTGGCGGCCTTTCGGGAACAGGGGCCGGACCTGGTGCTGATGGATGCCGACATGCCGGATATGGACGGTTTCGAAACCTGCCGGCAACTGCGCGAAATCACCGGTGGGCGGGCCGTGCCGATCATCATGATCACCGCCCTGGATGATGAACGATCGGTCAGGCGGGCCTTCGAGGCCGGCGCGGTGGAGTATGTCACCAAACCGATCCACTGGCCGGTGTTGCTGCAACGCATCCGGTTACAGATCGAGGCCCATCACGCTTTTGAAAAAGTCCGCCAGCACAACGATCATCTGGAAGAGTTGGTGACCATCGCCACCAACGAGGTCAAGGCGATCGTCAAAACCGCCGTCAGCGGCATCATCACCGTCGACGGCAATGGCATCATCACCCTTTTCAACCCGGCGGCGGAAACCCTGTTCGGTTGGAGCGGTGGCGAGATGGTCGGGAAAAACATCACCAACCTGATGGAGGAAAACATCCCGGCCCTTTACAACGAGCTTCAAGCCAATGGGTTCGGCAGCGGCAACAAAAAAATCATCGGCATCGACCGGGAGACCACGGCCATGCGCAAGGATGGCAGCGTTTTCCCGGCCCACCTCGCCGTTGGACATGCATTGTTGGCTGAAAACAAGCATTTTTTCGTGATCTTTGTTTCAGACATCACCGAACGGAAAAAACAGGAGGCCGAACTGCGGCAGGCGATGATCAGGGCCGAAGCGGGCGCCCGGGCCAAATCGACCTTCATCACCAATATGAGCCATGAGATCCGCACCCCCATGAACGCCGTCATCGGTTTTGCGGAAGTGGTGCTCCAGGACGATGATCTCTCCCCGCGAACCGCCGAACACGTGAAGACGATCCTCGATTCCGCCCGGGCCCTGCTGGGACTCATCAACGATGTCCTGGACGCCTCCAAACTGGAAAGTGGCAAATTTTCACTGGAGACGGTCTGTTTTCACCTGCCCAACGCCTTGACCGAGGCGCTGCGGACCATGGCCCCGCGGGCGGAGGAAAAGGGGTTGACCCTGCAGGTGGAATATGACACCACCCTGCCGGTCCATTTCATGGGCGACCCCACCCGATTGCGCCAAGTCCTCCTGAACATGGTGGACAACGCCATCAAGTTCACCACCGATGGCCACATCCTGATTTCGGTGCGGCCAACGGAAAAACGGGAAATGGTGCATTTTTCCGTCATCGACAGCGGAATCGGCATGAGCGGGGAGCAGATGGCCAAAGTGTTCGACGCCTTCACCCAGGCCGATGAAGCCACCACCCGTCAGTTCGGCGGCAGCGGACTCGGTACGACCATTTCCAAACAGATCGTGGAACTGATGGGGGGAACCATCTGGGTGGAAAGCGAACCGGGAGAGGGGTCGACCTTTCATTTCACCGTTCGCCTGATCGAGGCGGTGGACACGGCCGGTTGCCTGTTCGATGAGGTGGAAACCGCAACGGCGGTCCATGCCTCGCCCCGTCAGTTTCATGTTTTGATCGCCGAAGATATTCGCACCAATGCCACCCTGGTCACCTTGCGTCTGAAACAACAAGGCCATACCGTTCATTGGGTGGACAATGGCCGCCTGGCCGTGGAAGAGTGTCAAGCCAATCACTACGATCTACTATTGATGGATATTCAAATGCCGGAGTTGGATGGGCTCGAAGCCACCAAAAAAATACGTCAACACGAACAATCAACCGGCAAACCCCGTTTGCCGGTGCTGGCCTTGACGGCCAGCGTGCTGAAGGAAGACAAAGACAAATGTCATGCCGCCGGTATGGACGGGGTGGTCGCCAAACCGATCGATTTCAATCACCTGTTCACCGCCATGGAAGAGGTGGTACCGGCGGGAGCGGGAAAAACCAACACCAACCGCAATATCATCGTCGAAGCCCGGGACGGGTTCGATTTTTCAGCCCTCTCCGAGGTGGCCGATTCCGACAAGGCCCTCAAAACCTGGCGATCGGCCAAGGCCTACACCAAGGCGTTGTCGGCCTTTGCCGGTGAGAGAAGGGAGGACGCCCTTGAGATGGAACGATTGCTGACGACACATGCCGACGATGTGGAGCCGGCCCGGGCCGTGGCCCATGCCTTGAAAGGGGTGGCGGGCAATCTGGCCATCGAACGGGTGGCCCGGTTGGCCACGGAAATCGATGCCGACCTGAAATCCGGCAACCGGGAAGCGGCCCGTTCCAAACTGTCGAAACTGCACCAGACCCTGACGTTGACGGCAACGGCCATAGACGACCTGATTCCCGCCGAGCAGGCGTCAACCGCGCCGAGGAAAACCTTCGATGCCGATGTGGTCAGCGGACTGTTGGCGGACCTGCTGTCGGCCCTGGATGAGTTCAACCCCTATATCGTCGAACCGATACTCACCCGGTTGAGCGGCTATTTGCCGAAAGAAGATTTGGCCGCCATTCAAAATGCCGTGGAAGCCTTTGATTTCACCCATGCGAAAGCCCATACCCATGACCTGGCGGCCAAGCTCGGTTCAACCCTGGATTAGCGGACCGGGATGAAAAAAATATTGATCGTCGATGATGAGCCCAACAACCTGCATATCCTCGGTCAGATATTGAAGGATCATTATCGGTTGCTCTTCGCCGCCAATGGCCCGACGGCCCTGGAAGCGGCGGAAAAACATCGGCCCGACCTGGTATTGCTGGACATCATGATGCCACGGATGAACGGCTATGAGGTGTGCCAGAGGCTCAAGGCCAATCCCGACACCGTTGATACGCCGGTCATTTTTATCTCCGCCATGAGCGAGGTGGAGGATGAAACGCGGGGGTTTGACGTCGGTGCGGTGGATTACATCCAAAAACCGGTTTCCGGTCCCATCGTCCTGCGCCGGGTGCAAACCCACCTCTCCCTGGTGCGGGCGAAGCAACTGGAAGACAGTCAGAAAAAGGCCATCTTCATGTTGGGTGAGGCCGGACATTTCAACGATCCCGATACCGGTCAGCACATCTGGCGCATGGCCGCCTATGCCCGCGCCCTGGCCGAGGCGGTCGGCTGGCCGAAACATCATGTGGAGTGGATGGAGTTGGCCGCTTCCATGCACGACACCGGCAAGATCGGCATCCCCGATGCCATTCTCAAGGCCCCACGCCAACTGACCGAGAGTGAATGGGACGGGATCATGAAAAACCATTCCGAAATCGGCTATCACATCCTGAGCCAGGGTGGCACCCCCATCTTTGCCATGGCGGCGGAGATCAGCCTGTATCATCATGAAAAATGGGATGGCAGCGGTTATCCGCAGGGGTTGTCCGGCAAGGCCATTCCCGAATCGGCCCGCATCGTCGCCCTGGTGGACGTATTCGACGCCCTGACCATGAAACGACCTTACAAGGAAGCCTGGAGCGTCGAGGAATCCATGGCCAAAATCCGCAACGGATCCGGCAGCCATTTCGAGCCGCGCCTGGTGGAGCATTTCGAAAAAATTCTCCCCGAAATTCTCCGCATCAAGGCCGAGTGGGACCAGAAGGAGTGAAGGACCAAGCGGTGTTTTCCCGCTCCCCCTTTTTGTTCAGTCCTTGAACCAGGCCCGCCAAGCCGGCCAATCACCGATCAATCCGGCGAGCAGCCGATATCCCGCCGCGCCGGGGTGGGCGCCATCTCCAGTGCGCAACTCCCGTTGCCACAGAGGCGACCGGGCCAGGAGGGAAAAGATCTCCAGGCAGGGCACCCCCAGTTTTCGGCACAGGCCGGCCAGTTCCCCGGACAACCGTTGAATGCGCCGGTTGGTCCGTTGATCCCCGATCGGCGGCGGACCGATGAACAGGGTCGGTTTCCAGGATCGTGCCCGTGAGAGGATCGTTTCGGCGTGGTGGAGTCCCTGTTCCGGAACGAGCCGTTGTCCCGGCCCTGCGATCAGACAATCATTGACCCCGAAAGAGAAGACCAGGGCGCCGGCGACGTTTTCCGGCAGACGGGCCGACGCCTCGATTTGCCAGCGAGCGGCGATGTCGGCACTGGTATCACGGCGCACCCCCAGATTATAGAGGGTGAGATCGTACCCTTCCCGCCGTACCGCGACGCCGAGACGGCCACACCAGCCCAAACAGTCCGGATCACCGGTGCCACTGACGAAGCTGTCGCCGATGAAACAGATACGCTCCGGACGGAATGCTCCCGGCGGTGCTCCATTCATGACGGCGGAGCTGCCGGCAGCTCCGCTTCGCCATCTTCATATTTTTTGGCGATTTCCAGGAACCGGTCGGATATTTCCAGGAAGGCCGTCACCATGTCGGGATCGAAATGGGAACCGCTGCCGGCCTTGATGATGGCGACGGACTTTTCGTGGGAAAACGGTGGTTTGTAGACCCGGCGGCTGATCAGGGCATCATAGACGTCGGCCACCGCCATGAGCCGGGCGCTGATGGGGATGTCATCGCCGGCCAACCCTTGGGGATAGCCGCTGCCATCCCACTTTTCCTGGTGGAACCAGGCGATCTCCCGGGCCATGACCAGAAAGGATTCGGTATCCTCCAACATCTTTTCGGCGGCGATGATGGCATCGCGGCCAAAAATGGTGTGTTTTTTCATCAATTCGAACTCCTCGGCGGTCAAACGGCCCGGCTTGAGGAGAATATGGTCCGGCACCCCGACCTTGCCGATATCGTGCAGGGGGGCCGACTTGTACAACAACTCGATGTTTTCCGGGGTGAGAAAATCGCGAAAACGGGGATGATCGCTCAGATGTTCCGCCAACAGGCGTACATAGTTGCGGGTACGGCGGATGTGGTTGCCGGTCTCCGGGTCCCGGGATTCGGCCAGGGCGCCCATGGCGACCATGGTCACATCCTGCAACTGGACCAACCACCGCGTGCGTTCGGCGACCTTCCGTTCCAGCAGGGCGTTCTGGTCGGCTAGGTGGTCCTTGGCCTCCTTCAAACGCAAATGGGTCTGCACCCGACTCAGGAGAATGGGCGGGCTGATGGGTTTGATGATATAGTCCACCGCCCCCAAGGCCAGCCCGCGGCGTTCATCTTCCACATGGGTTTTGGCGGTGAGAAAAATCACCGGGATATCCGCCGTTGCCGGGTCGGCCTTGAGCCGGCGGCACACCTCGTAACCATCCATCTCCGGCATCATGATATCCAGCAGAATCAAATCCGGCGGTGGACTCCTGCCGACGGCTTTCAAGGCTTTCAGGCCGTTATTGGCAATTTTGACCCGATAGGCGCCTTTGAGCAGGCCGTTCAACAGGGAAATATTGTCCGGTGTATCATCGACGATGAGTATGGTGAAACGGTGATCCATGATATGACACCCCGCCGGCGCCCCCGGCCTGAAAAACGAATACCGGCCTTATTCCCGGGCTTGCGCGGCCGCCCGGGGAGAGCGGCCGAGGCGAATTTCCCGATCGGCATCGGTTGCGGAAAACCCCGCGGCGATCCAATCGCCGACCTGCCCGTCGGAGAGGGCCGGCAGGCGCCGCCGATACCGTTGGACCGTCTCCAGTATGGAACGGGAACGGCCATGGATGTATTCGAACAACCGCACCTGGTTATGCCGCCAGGAGAGGCTGCACTCCAGGACCACATCGGAAAAATCGTCCAACCGGTTCCAGGAAAAGAGGGTTTCGTCATACAGGGCCAGGCGGATGAGGGCCTTTTCCAGGTGGTCGTCGACCCGTTCCAGGTGAGCCACCTCCTCGACGCCATAATAGGCCACCACCTGCGGTGGCAACAAGGAGTGCAACCGGTGAACCGCGGGACAATCCGCCGTCCCGGCCCCGGAGGCAAAACCGGTAGCAGGGGTGAAAAACAACCATGAAACAAGAGACAGAACGGAACCGATACGGACCATACTCCAACTCCCGGGGAAACGAATCGACGGCCGACCATGACGCCAAAGGAACAACCGGAAAATTTTAACCCACGGGCCCCTGTTGGGAAAGTGTTGGAGATGGCGCATCCCGGCATCGAATCATCCCCCCGAAACCCCCGCCTCGGCAAAGGTGGCCATGCCTTCATGAATGCCGCAGGCCATGCGCAAAATGGGCACGACCACCGCCGCGCCACTGCCCTCGCCCAGGCGCATGCCGAAGGAGACCAGCGGTTCGGCATCCATGGCTTCCAACAAGACGGCATGGCCCGGTTCCCGGGATCGATGGGCGAAAAACAGCCACGGTTCCAGGTCCGGCCGCAACCGTTGGGCGGCCAGGGCGGAACTGGTGGCGATGAAACCATCCACCAGCACCGGAATGCCGGCCTGGGCGGCGGCGAGGTAAAAACCGGTCAACGCCACCAGTTCGAAACCTCCGACGGTACGTAAAATTTCCAGCGGCTCCTCCCGGGCCAACCGATGATGGGCCAATGCCGCTTCGATCAACGCCGCCTTGCGTGACATGCCATTGGCATCGAGACCGGTGCCGGGACCGGTCAACCTCAAAACCGGTAGACCGGTCAGGGCCGCGCCCACGGCGGTAGCCGCGGTGGTGTTGCCGATGCCCATTTCACCGCCGATCAACAGGTTGGCACCCCGCTCCCCTCCCCGCAAAGCCGCCTGTCGACCGGCATCCAGGGCCAGTCGCAACTGTTCGGTACTCATGGCGGGACCACTCCTGAAATCGGCCGTGCCCTCACCGGCGCGAACGGAGAGGACCCCCGGCAAGGGACCGGGATCAACGAGGGTGCCGACATCGACCACTTCCAGTTCGGCGCCGATCTGCCTGGCGAGGACCGAGATCGCCGCGCCACCCCGGGAAAAGTTGCGCACCATCTCGACGGTGACCGACTGGGGAAAAGCGGAGACACCGGCGGCGGCGATGCCGTGATCGGCGGCGAAGACGACGATACGCACCCGGTCCAGACTTGGATAATCGCTGTCCTGCAAGGCGGCCAGGCGAATGGCCACCCGCTCCAGTTCCCCCAGGGAACCCGGCGGTTTGGTCAGTTGATCCTGGCGTTTGGCGGCCCTGGCACGGGCCGGTTCCGACGGAGTGGGAATGGGGAGATCGAGCCAGTCGGGTCTCATGTCATCTGTCCTTTCAAAACGATCGGTAAACCGGCCACCGTCAAGAATACCCGGTCGCTCAGGGTGGCCAACTCCTGATGCAACCATCCCGCCTCATCGACGAACCGCCGGGTCAACCGTCCCATGGGCACGATGCCGAGGCCGGTTTCATTGCTGACCAGCAGCACCGACCCGGGCAAGCGGGGCAGGATATCGAGCAATTTTTTTTTCTCCGCCGCCAAGCGCACCGCACCGGCCTTTCCGTCGCCATCGAGCAGATTACTCAACCACAGGGTCAAACAGTCCACCAACAACACCCGATCCGGACGGGCATGGCTCTCCAAAGCCGCCGCCAGGTGCAACGGCTCTTCAACCAAGGTCCAATGTAGTGGCCGGTTTCGTTGATGCAGGCGCACCCGTTCGGCCATCTCCGCGTCACCGGCCCGGGCGGTGGCCAGATAGATCACCTCCAGACCGCTGGCCTCGGCGCGACGTTGCGCCAGGGCGCTCTTGCCCGACCGGGCTCCGCCCAGGATCAGTTCCACAGCCATATCATCCCGTTCCCGTCCATCACTCTTCCGCAGCCCCGTCCGAAAAAAAAAGGTTCCAGCGCCGGGCGAATGGATCACGCCCGGCGCTGGAACCTTTTTCCATGGGGTTCCATGGTCCTTTTTCCACCCCGGCAGGTCTTCTGACTCCCAGATCGTTCGCCGGTCCCACGCCTTCCCACCGGTTGAACCGGCAGTGGCCGACCGGCGCCGCAATGGCCCGGTCCGGTGGGAAGCGTCCCTGGTTACAGCGGCGGGTCCGTCGCGGATTTTCACCGCGTTCACAGATGCCGGGGCTTCCTCATATTTCGACAATCATCATAATGACGGCCCCCGGTTGAGTTCAAGGGCTTTCGCCAACCGCCACCAATCCGCTTCCGGGCCGGGCAGACCGAAACGGAGGGCCGACGGCTGTGAAAAATGGCGTACCAGGATGCCCCGCTCCGCCAACCGCTGCCACAACGTCCCGGCCCCCGCCATCGGCAACCATTGAAACAGGGCCGTCCCCCCGGATGGTGGCCAACCGTGATCGGTCAACAGGGCCGCCAACCGTTCGGAAGCCAATGGCAACGCCTGCCGGGTCCGTTGTTGCCAAACACCATCCTCCAAGGCCCGCTGCGCCAGCCAGCGGCTCGGCCCCGGCAGGGTCCAGGGTCCGAGAAGCTCCCGAAGCCGGTCCAGCAGCGCCTTTTCGGCAAAGGCGAATCCCACCCGCGCCCCGGCCAGGCCAAAAAATTTTCCCAGGGAGCGCAGAACGATCAAACCCGGCTGGCCAACGGCCCCGATCGATGAATGCTGCGGGGTGACATCCATGAACGCCTCATCGATCACCAGCCAGCCGCCCCGCTCGGCCAGGCGGCGGTGCCAGGACAACAACCGCTCGGAGGCCAACAGACGGCCGGTTGGATTGTTCGGATTGACCACCACCACCACATCGATCGATTCCAAACCGGTTTCCGGCCGCTCCACGGACACGGCCTCCACCCGGTGGCCGGCGGTGGACCAGGCGTGGGCATGTTCGGCATAGGCGGGGGACACCACCGCCACCCGCCCCGGCGGACGCAGACGGGGCAGGGCCTGGATGGCGGCCTGGGAGCCGGCCAGGGGCAGGAGGAGATCGGTGATCCCATAGTAACCCGCCGCCGCTGTTTCCAGGCCATCCCCCTCCTCCGGCAACCGCGACCAACGGGAGGCCGGCGGCCCATCCGGAACCGGCCAGCCCAGGGGGTTGATACCGGTGGAGAGGTCCAGCCACTCGGCTACCGGAATGCCGAACCGGGCCGCCGCCCGGCGAATGCCACCACCGTGTTCAAGCAAGGGACCAGACTCCCAACAGCAGGGAAACCGCGCCCCAAACCACCACCCCGCGCCGTACCAGGGCGATGGCCCGGGGGATATCGGCCATCGATGCCGGCGGCCCCTCGCCCAACCGGGGATTCTCCCGGCGCCGGCCATGATAGATGGCCGCACCGCCCAATGCCACGGTCAGGGCCCCGGCGCCGACCGCCATCACCAGGGTGGCATTGGGGCTTTTCCGGTGCCGGCAGGCGCGCCAACCACGCCAGGCCGACACCGACGAACCAACGAGCAGATAGGTCAAGGCCGTCAACCGCGCCGGCACCAGGTTGAAGAGATCATCCAAACGGGCCGCCGCCCAACCATAAGCCCGATACCGGTCATTTTTATAGCCCCACATGGCATCCAGGGTGTTGGCCAGCCGGTAGAGGATGGCCCCGGGGGCGCCCAGCAACAAAAACCAGAACAGGACGCCAAAAATGGCATCGTTGCCATTTTCCAGGACCGACTCGACGGTCGCCCGGGCGATTGCGGACTCATCCAGGCCACCGGTCTCCCGGCTGACCAGATATCCCACCCGCTGCCGGGCCGCCGCCAGCCCCCCCGTGGCCAGGGCCGCCGGCACCGCCAAACCGTGTTCGAACAGGCTGCGGCCACCGACGGCCAGATAGAGGAGCATCACCTGAAAACCGGCCCCCACCCCGTCGAAACGACCGAACCAATGGCCAACGAGCGACAAGGGAACCAGCAGGACGACAACGGCCAGCAAACCACGCAACCGTCGTTGGCCGGGTGAAATGCCGCCCGGGCCATAGGTCCCTTTTTCCACCCACAGCGCCAGATGACCGAAACCGACCAGGGGGTGGAACCGTTTCGGTTCGCCCAACCACCGGTCCAGCAACAAGGCCGGAACCAGTAACAGGGCCGGTTGCGCAGAGGGAAGATCCACGGTTAAGTATCCCATGCAGGTGCGATATCGCCCAAAAAACTTGAAAGTACCGACTCAATGACCACCGCTCCAGGATTTATCATCGCCGGTGTCCAGTCCCGTTGTGGAAAAACCACCCTGACCCTGGCCCTGATGGCGGCCCTCAAACGGGCCGGCGTGCAACCGAGCCCCTTCAAGGCCGGGCCGGATTATCTGGATCCGGCCTGGCACCAGGCGGTCTGTGGCCGACCCTCGTACAATCTGGATACCTTCATGGTCGGCCCGGAGATGTGCCGGACCCTGTTCCATGAAAAAAGGGGCCAAACCCCGGGAGTGGTGGAAGGGGTGATGGGCCTGTATGACGGCAAAAGCGGGGTCGGCGGTCCCGGTTCGACGGCGGACCTGGCGCGCACCCTGGAACTGCCGGTGCTGCTGGTGGTCGATGCCCGGGGCATGGCCGGCTCCCTGGTGCCGTTGATCCAAGGATTCACCACCGCCGCCGACGGTTTTTCCATCGCCGGCGTGGTGGCCAACCGCGTCGGCAGCGCCCATCATGCCCAATTGTTGAGCGATCTGTTGGCGGAACGATCGTTGCCGCCATTGTTGGCCTGGATGCCCCGGCAACCGGACGCGGTTCTGGAAGAGCGCCACCTGGGACTGGTGCTGCCCGAGGAGGTTCCGGATCCCCCCTGGGGACGGCTCGCCCGGGCGTTGCACCTGGACCTGGACCGGCTGATGGCCGCCATCAGCCCCCCCTCCCCGCCATTGGCGCCACCAACGGTGGTCCGATCCCGGCCCCAAGGCCGTTTGCGGGGCAAACGGCTGGCCGTGGCCCGGGATCGCGCCTTTCGTTTTCTCTATCCGGCCAATCTGGAGTGGTTGCGCGCCGAAGGGGCGGAAGCCCGTTTTTTTTCGCCCCTGGCCGGGGATCCCCTGCCGGCATCCTGTGAGGCCATCTGGTTGCCGGGCGGTTATCCGGAACTGTTCGCGGAGACCCTGTCCAACTCCGACAGTTGGGCGGATATTCGCGCCTTTGCCGACCGGAACGGTCCGATCCTGGCCGAATGCGGCGGCATGATGGCCCTGGGACGGACCCTGACCGACCTCGAAGGCCGTACCTGGCCCATGGCCGGGGTGTTGCCGATCGATACCCGCATGACCGGCAAACTGGCCGGGCTCGGTTATCGTCTGGAGCGGTCCGGGGTTCGCGGTCATGAATTTCACCACTCCAAACGGGATGCCGGCGATCTGCCCGCCGCCTTCCAACCCGACCGGGGCGACGGTGGCGTCCGTCACCGCCGGGTCCTCGCCTCCTACATCCACTGGTATTTTCCCTCCCAGCCGGAAACATGCGCCCGCTGGCTGGGCGGTTGAACACCCCTTGACCGGTGGCCGAACCGGCTGATAGCCTCGCGACGGTAATTTTTTTGGGAAGCAGGCGTCCGGGAAGTGCGGTACTCCCGTCATACGGGAAAATCCGCCGCTGCCCCTGCAACGGTGATCGAGGATGAACGGATCAAATGGCCACTGCGCATCGGCGTGGGAAGGCGGTCCGTCCGGTGGGGATCAACCACCCCTCGTCAGTCCGTAGACCGGCTTGTTGTTCCCGGGATGATCGGAGTATCGATGATCATCCCACGCGGCTAACGTGTTGCAGCGGGCGGCACGGGCGGTACGACATCCCCATTTTTCCCTCGTTCCGTCCCTCTTTCCCGTTGTTGACCGTGTCGCCGCCGTATGCAGCGGAGGCGGGATTCATCATGGCAACGGTTTGGTTCGTGGGCGCCGGTCCGGGATCGGTGGATTTGATCACGGTGCGCGGCCGGGAGTTGCTC
Organism: uncultured Magnetococcales bacterium; assembly: GCA_964344355.1. GTDB lineage: Bacteria > Pseudomonadota > Magnetococcia > Magnetococcales > CAYFNE01 > CAYFNE01. The sequence goes on along the minus strand of CAYFNE010000001.1, from coordinate 112,814 downwards.
TCCCGGGCGGGGGCCATTCTCCATGCCGGTTCCCTGGTGAGCGCCGACCATCTGCAATGGGCACCATCCGATTGCCAGGTGGCCGACTCCAGCGGCATGACCCTGGAGGAGATGGTCGACTGGCTGTTGCAGCAGGCGCAACGGACCGAGACCGTCGTCCGTCTGCAAACCGGCGATCCGGGGCTCTACGGCGCCCTGGCGGAGATGGCACAACCCCTGCTCCAGGCCGGCCTGACGGTCAAATCGGTGCCCGGCGTCCCCTCTTCCCTGGCCTCGGCGGCGGCAGCCCTGGAAACCCTGACCCTGCCCGAAACCACCCAGACCGTCATCCTGACGCGGGTGGCAGGACGCACGCCGATGCCCGAAGGGGAACGGTTGCGGGACTTGGCCAGACATGGCGCCACCCTCTGCATCCATCTTTCCATCACCCTCTGGCCACGTATCCGTCAGGAGCTGTCCGCCGCCGGCCTGTCGCCGGAAACACCGGTTTTGGTGGTCCACAAGGCCAGTTGGGCCGCTGAGGAGCACATTTTACGCGGCACCCTGGCCAGCATCGAAGAGCAATGCCGGCAGGCCGGCGTGCGCAGTCAAAGCATGATCATCCTCGGTCCGGCCCTGGGGGCCTGTCAAAACCGGGAAACGCCCCGATCCAAACTGTATGACCCGACCTTCGGGCACGGCTACCGGCCCGCCCGTCAAACAGGAGCTTGAACCCCATGCGTGAAACCATACTGCTCATCGGCCACGGTTCCCGGGATGAAGACGGCAACCTGGAAGTGGCGGATTTCGCCGACCATTGGCGCAATCAACGACCCGATGAACGCATCGAGGTCTGTTTCATCGAGTTCGCCGACACCCTGCTCGATGCCGGTTTTGAAAAAGCGGCGGAAAATTCCGATCGGGTCATCGCCCTGCCGTTGATCCTCAACGCCGCCGGCCATGTCAAGATGGAAATTCCGGTTCACCTTGAAAAAGCGCGCAAAAAGTTTCCCCACGTGACCTTTTCCATGGCGCGCCATATCGGCTGTGAAGAGGCGATCCTGAAACTGTTGCGCCTGCGCCTGCACAGCGCCATGGTGCGCCTGGACATGCCGGACCCGAAAAATACCGGCGTCATCCTGCTGGGCCGGGGATCGTCGGACATGTCGGCCAACGGCGAGGTGGCGAAAATGGCCCGTTGGATCTTCGAAACCACCCGTCACGATCTGGTCGATTATGCCTTTACCGGTGTCACCGAACCGCGTCTGGAGGGCGTCATGCAACGGATGGCGGCGTCGGGCATGATGCAGATGGTGGTATTGCCCTATTATCTGTTCACCGGCCGGCTGATCAAACGCATCACCCGGCAAGTGGCTCGGATCAAAGAACAATATCCCCGTCTGGCCATCCAGCAGGCCGGTTATCTGGGTATCAATAATAAAATTATCGAAATTATGGAACGGCGTCTCGCCGAAGTGCGCGGTGAAAAAACCGTCTCCATGATGGAATGCGACGGCTGTAAATTCCGCGAGATCGCCGAAGCCCATGTCGATCATCATCATGATCATGGATGAAACCGATGACACGAACAGATCCCCCTCCCCCCATCGTCGCCGCCGGGGCGGCCATCGAATCGGCCTCCTTCGACGTCATCGATGCCCGGGCCGGCGACCGGAGCGGTTATGACGATCGTCAGTGGACCCTCGTCCGGCGTTTGATCCATACCAGCGGCGACTTTGAATTCAATGGGTTGACCCGATTTCATCCACGGGCCGTCGAGGCCGGGACAGCCGCCCTGCGCCGGGGGGCGCCCTTGCTGGTCGATGTGGAGATGATTCGCGCCGGGCTGACCCGCCGACGCCTGCAACCCCTTGGCGTCGACGTTCATCAGTTCAACGCCGATCCGGAGGTGATCGCCCGCGCCAAGGCGGAAGGGACCACCCGCACGGTGCAGGCGGTACGCCATGCCTTGCGGCGTGGCCTGTTGCAGGGAGGCATCGCCGCCATCGGCAACGCGCCGACGGCCTTGTTGGAAATTGTGCGCCTGGTCCGGGAAGAGAAGCTGCGTCCGGCCTTGATCATCGGCGTGCCGGTGGGATTCATCTCTGCCGCCGAATCCAAGGAAGCATTGATGACCATCGGCGACATCCCCTGGATCGCCATACGCGGCACCAAGGGCGGCTCGACATTGGCAGTGGCGGCCCTGCACGCGCTGATGGACCTGGCACTGGAAAAGAGCCATTGAAACCGTTGGAAAAACGGTTTCGCAAGGGCACACGAACCGGGTTTACCACCGGGGCCTGCGCGGCGGCGGCGGTACGGGCGGCCACGCTGGGATTGTTGCGAGGGGCCATTCCCGAACGGGTGGAAACGATATTGCCCAACGGGGAGACGGTTTATTTCGCGGTGGAGAAGGGCCGGTTGGCGGAAACCGGCGCCGAGGCGGTGGTGATCAAGGATGCCGGAGACGATCCGGACTGTACCCACGGCGCCCATTTGACCGCCCGGGTTCGCCGGTTGGCGGACAAAACGGCAAAAACGATCCTGTTGGGGGGGAATGGCGTCGGCCGGGTGACCCGCCCCGGTCTGGGGTTGCCGGTGAACGAAGCGGCCATCAACCCGATTCCCCGGCGCAACATCCTGGAAAACATCCGCGCGGTAACGGATGGCGTGGAAATGGGCGGGTTGGAGGTCACCCTGTCGGTACCCGGCGGCGCCGACCTGGCGAAAAAAACCCTCAATCCCCGTTTGGGCATCATCGGTGGCATCTCCATTCTCGGCACCACCGGCATCGTCCACCCCTACTCCACGTCGGCCTACAAGGCCGCCGTCGAACAGTCGGTGCGGGCGGCGGCGGCCATGGGTTTGGAGACGATCGTTTTCACCACCGGACGCCGTACCGAACGGTTCGCCATGGCCCAGCGGCCCGACCTGCCGGAACAGGCCTTCATCCAGATGGGGGATTTTTTCGGCGCCGCCATGGCCAGCGCCCGCTCGGCGGGCCTTTCCCGGGTCATCGTCGCCGCCATGACCGGCAAACTGGCCAAAATGGGCCAGAACCTGGACAACACCCACGCCCACAAGACCCCCCTGGACATGGAACGGGTGGCCGACCTGGTGCGGCGGGCCGGCGGCTCGGAGACACAACGACAAAGGGCGGCGACCGGCATCACCGTCCGCCATGCCGCCGAGCTGCTGGTCGAACCGGAGATGATCCAACGGTTCCATCAACTGTTGGCCGAAGGGGCGGCGGCGACCATGCGGTCCAGATTGGCGGCGCGGACGCGGGTGATGGTACTGGCCTTTGATTATGAAGGAAAATTGTTGTCGGAATATGCCGAACCCGGCCAATGATCCACCAATCCGAAAACGGCTGCAACGGTACATTATTAAAAGTCAAAACACGTTAATGAAAATCAAAAACCAGAACCCCTGCTGGATCATCGGCGTCGATGCCGGCGGTCCCGATCTGCTGACCCCGGCGGCCCGTCAACGGTTGCTCGCGGCGGATCTGGTGCTGGGCGATGGTCGTTTTTTGGATATTTTCCAACCCGTTCTGTCCCGTGGAACCGAGCGACGCTCTTTTTCCGGCCATATCACGGATCTGCCGGATTGGATCGAGGAGGCCCGTTCCCGGGGGCGGCGGGTAGTGGTCCTGGCCAGCGGCGATCCGCTGTTTTTTGGCATCGGCGCCCATCTGCTCAAAAAACTGCCGGCCGACACTCTGAAAATCCTGGAAAATCCCACCACCCCGCAACGGGCCTTCAACCGTTTGGGAATACCCTGGCACGATGCCCGTTTTCTCTCCATCCATGCCCGGGATGGTGGTGAGTGGCGCCCCGGCTGTGGTCCCGATCATCCCCTGCACCCGCTCTGCCGGGCATTGATGAGCGAAAAAAAAATCGCCATCCTCACCAGCCCGGCCAATACGCCCAACCGCATCGCCCGTCTGTTGACGAGCCTGAATCTGGAAGACCATTTTCACTTCAGCGTCGCCGAACGGTTGACCACCGATGCGGAAAAAATCCATCGGAACCTCCCAGCCGATCAAGCGCATGAGACACCCTTCGCGGAACCCAACCTGGTGATTTTGCAACGCCGACCCGGGCTGCCGGCACCACTGGACGGGGAACCGCGGTCGGGTATCGCCGACCACCGTTTTTTGCCCGGGGAGGCGGACACCGGCATGATCACCAAACGGGAGGTTCGCGCCATCTCCCTGGCGGCCCTGGCGTTGCGTTCCGACAGCATCGTCTGGGACATCGGCGCCGGTTCCGGCAGCGTCGGCCTGGAGGCGGCCCGCCTCTGCATGGATGGCTATGTGTATGCCATGGAAAAAAATCCCCAACGGTGCATCACCATCCGGGAAAACCGTTCCAAGTTACGTTCATTCAATTATCGTTTGTTGGAAAATCGCGCCCCCCAGGGGCTCGACCAGTGGCCGGACCCGGACGCGGTTTTTATCGGCGGCTCCGATGGCGCTTTGGCCGAATTGATCCGGCTGGTGGCCGGCCGTTTGCGCCCGACGGGGCGGCTGGTGATGAATTTCATCACCCTGGAAAATGTGCAAACAGCCATGGATACCCTTGAAAAGACTGGTCTGAACGGGAACATTTCCCAGGTTCAGATCAACCGGTCGCAACCCATCTCCCAATGGCATCGGCTGGTGGCGGACAACCCGGTGTGGATCATCGTCGCACATGGAGAAAAATCATGAATCAAACCGAGGACAAAGCCGGAAAAGGACGTTTGATCGCCGCCTCCCTGGGGCCGGGCGACCCGGGGTTGATCACCCGCCGCGCCTGGGAAGCGGTGCGCGATGCCCGCTGTTGGGCCTGGCCGGAAAGTCGTCGCGAGGGCGGCGGCTACGCCCTCTCCATCGCCCAACGGGCCGGTCTGCAACCACCCGCCCGCACCCTGCCGCTCTCCTTTCCCATGACCCGGGATTTGACGGTGTTGACCCGGCACTGGCTTTCGGCCGCCCAACAGGTGTTGGACATCCTCACACAGGGGGTGGACGTGGTGTTCCTCATCGAAGGCGACGCCTCCTTTTTCGCCACCTTCGGCCATTTGCAACGGACCGTCCTCGGGCTCGACGGCGACATCGGCGTGGAGATCATCCCCGGTGTCGCCTCGCCTCTGGCGGCGGCGGCCCTGCATCAAAAGGGGTTGTGCGACGGGGATCAAAGTCTGGCCATCGTTCCCGCCACCGTCGGCAGCCAACGGCTCGATCGGTTGTTGAGCGATTTTGAAACGGTGGTGCTGCTCAAGGTGCGCCCGGTCCTGGACGAGGTGTTGCAACTGTTGGAACGGCGGGAGCTCCTGGACAAATCGGTGTTCGTGGAACGGGCCGGCGCCCCCGAGGAACGGGTGATCGAACGCGTCCTTACCTTGAAGGGAACCCGGGTTCACTATCTGTCGTTGATGATCGTTCATTGTAACGATGGTGAAGCCACCCTGGGTGACCGGCGATGATACCGACCACCGCCATCTCCCGTCGGGCGGTGCTGGCCATCACACGCCGTGGCGCCCACAACGCCGCCACATTGGCCGGACGGTGGCCGAAGGCGCGGTTGTACATCCTCGAACCCTGGCACCGGGAGATCGATGCCGAGGTGACGGCGATACGACCACCGCTGCGCGATCACGTTAAAAAATTGCTGGAAGATCATACGGTCCTGGTTTTTTTCGGCGCCCTGGGGGCAGTGGTGCGCCTGATCGCCCCGCATTTGCGGGGCAAGACGGAGGATCCGGCGGTCCTGGCCATCGATGAAAAAACCCGCTACGTCATCCCGGTGATCTCCGGCCACATCGGCAACGCCAACCGCCATGCCGTCGAGGTGGCGAAAATTTTTGGCGCCGAAGCGGTCATCACCACCGCCAGCGATGTCATCGGCACCCTGGCCGTCGACCTGCTGGGCCGCGAATCGGGCTGGCGCATCGAGGCGAAACCGGAAACCCTGACCCGGGTCGCCGCCCGGGTGGTCAACGGCCAACCGGTGGCCATCGTTCAGGAGTGTGGCGATCACCGTTGGTTGGAAACCCTTCCCGAGCCGCCGGTGAACCTCATCCGCCTCGACCATATCGACCAGGCCGATCCGGAACGGCACCAGGGCCTGCTGTGGATCACCCACCGCACCGACACTCGGACCATCGCCGACCGCTGGCCCGACTCCCTGATCCTCTATCGCCCCCCCAGGGGACAGAATGCGCCACTGTCCGTTGGTTTGGGCTGCGATCGCGGCACCTCGGCCGCCACCCTGGAGAACGCCCTGGAGATCGCTCTCTCCGGGCAACATCTGCGCATGAACGACATCCGCTTTTTGGCCACCATCGAACAAAAGAAGGATGAAAAGGGGCTGTTGGAGCTGGCGGAAAAATTGAACCGGCCCCTGACCTTCTTCAGTGCCGAACGGTTGTCGCACGTCAAGACCCCCAACCCGTCACGGACGGTCTGGCGGCACATGGGCACCCCGTCGGTCTCCGAAGCGGCGGCCCTGTTGGCGGCACAGGGGGAGATGACCGACCTGCTGGTGGAAAAATTTTGTTTCCGGGGCGCCGACGGCAAAAATGCCACCGTCGCCATCGCCCTGGCCGTTTCAGCGATGCCAGGAAAGGATCCAGCGGGCCGATGACTCAGCACCCCGGAAAACTCTATCTGATCGGCATCGGGCCCGGTCATGCCGACCATTTGACCGGCCGCGCCCTGGCGGCGATCCGGGAAGCGGAGGTGGTGATCGGTTACAAAACCTACCTGCAGCTGGTCAAACCCCTGCTGGCAGGGAAAAAAATCATCGCCAGCGCCATGCGCCAGGAGTTGGACCGTTGCGCCGAAGCCTGCCGGCTGGCCATGACCGGCCAACGGGTGGCGCTGATCTCCTCCGGGGATGTCGGTGTCTACGGCATGTCCGGACCGGCCTATGAGGTGTTGTTGCACGCCGGTTGGCGGCCCGGCAGCGGCGTCATCGTCGAAGCGGTACCGGGGATCACCGCCTTGACCGCCTGCGCCGCCCTGGTGGGGGCGCCGTTGACCCACGATTTTTGCGCCATCTCCCTGTCGGACCTGTTGACCCCGTGGCCGGTGATCGAAAAACGGTTGCAAGCGGCGGCGGCGGCCGATTTCGTCACCGCCCTGTACAACCCGAAAAGCAGCAAAAGGACCCATCAGATCCTTGAAGCACAACGTATTTTCCTGAGTTGCCGCGCCCCGGGGACCCCGGTGGCGGTGGTCACCGCCGCCTATCGGGAAAAAGAGCGCCTCGTTCTCACCGATCTGGCGCATATGACCGATCCGGAAATCGGTATGCAGACCACCCTGTTGATCGGCAACTCCCGCAGTTTCAACGATCACGGGGTGATGGTGACCCCGCGCGGTTACACCGACAAATATGACATGGGAAAAATCGTCGATGGTTCCTGAACCCGCCACCAACCCCCGGAGCGTGTGATGGCCCGGACGCTGATGATCCAGGGCACCACCTCGGATGCCGGCAAAAGCGTCCTGGCCACGGCCCTCTGCCGGCTGTTGCGGCGCCGTGGGGTGCGGGTGGCGCCGTTCAAACCGCAAAACATGGCCCTGAACAGCGCCGTCACCATCGATGGCGGTGAAATCGGCCGCGCCCAGGCGGTTCAGGCCCGGGCCTGTGGTCTGGAACCCCACACCGATATGAACCCGATCCTGCTCAAACCCAACTCCGACATCGGCTCCCAGGTGATCCTCAACGGCCGGACCGTGGGCAACATGGATGCCCGCGCCTACCACGATTTCAAGCCCGAGGCCAAATCCACGGTCTTCGACGCCTTTCAAAGGTTGGCGTCGAACCATGAGGTGATCATCGTCGAAGGGGCCGGTTCACCGGCGGAAATCAACCTGCGCGCCAACGATATCGCCAACATGGGCTTCGCGGAGATGGTCGACTGTCCGGTGCTGTTGGTCGGCGACATCGACCGGGGGGGGGTTTTCGCCCAGTTCGTCGGCACCCTGGCGCTGTTGTCCACCTCGGAACGACGGCGGTTGCGGGGCTTTTTCATCAACCGGTTCCGGGGCGATCCGACCCTGCTGGATCCGGGCCTGGCCGATCTGCAACGACGCACCAGACGGGCCACCTGGGGGGTCCTGCCCTTTTTGCCCGGCCTGTTCCTGGAGGCGGAAGATTCCTTTTTCACCGGTCAACAACCGGTTGAGGACACCGTCACCGCAGTCCGGGTGGTGGTGCCCCGGCTGCCCCGTATCAGCAACCACACCGATCTCGACCCCCTGCGCGCCCATCCGCGGGTACACCTGCATCTGGTCGAAAAGGGACAGCCGATCCCCAACGCCGACCTGATCATCCTGCCCGGCAGCAAGAGCAGCCGCGCCGACCTGAACTGGTTGCGGGCCAACGGCTGGGAAACGGCCATCCAGCGCCATCTCCGCTACGGCGGCAAAGTGATCGGCATTTGCGGCGGTTTCCAGATGTTGGGCCGGACCCTGGCCGATCCGGATGGACTGGAAGGCCCCCCCGGCAGCGAACCGGGATTGGGCTTGTTGACGATGAACACCTTGATCACCCGGGAAAAACGGTTGCAACGCCACGCCGGGCGGTTGTTGCCGGGAAACGTGCCGGTAGCGGGTTACCGGATTCACATGGGCCGTTCCGAAGGGCCGGCCCTGGAAAATCCGGCCTTGATCCTGGACGGCCAAACCGATGGCGCCCGGTCGGCCGATGGCCGCATCCTGGGCTGTTATCTGCACGGATTGTTGGACCATCCCCGGGCATTGCACCATCTGTTGACCTGGGCGGCACCCGGTCTGACGGGACCGGAAATCGATATCGGCGCCATCCGGGAAGAGAGCATCGACCGATTGGCCGACAGCCTGGAAACCCATATGGACCGGGAACGGTTTGCCACCGTTTTGCCCATTTGATCCCAATAGGAGCCAATCATGCATATCATGGAAGGTTATCTGCCCCCCGTTCACGCCGCCGCCTGGACCGCCACCGCCGCGGTGTTCGTGGTGGCCGGCGTCCGGCGCATTCAAACCCTCATCGACGATGATCCACGGAGCAAATTTCTCCTGGCCGCCGCCGGCGCCTTCTCTTTCGTGCTGTCGGCCTTGAAACTGCCATCGGTGACCGGCAGCAGTTCCCATCCCACCGGCACCGGCTTGGGGGCCATTCTTTTCGGTCCACCGGTGATGGCGGTGTTGGGAACCATCGTCCTGTTGTTTCAAGCCTTGATTCTGGCCCATGGCGGTCTCACCACCCTGGGCGCCAATATCATCTCCATGGCCGTGGTCGGACCCTGGGTGGCCTACTGGGTTTTTCATTTTTTCACCGGCATCGACGGCAGCCGGGAGATCGCCATCCTCGCCGGCGCCAGCCTGGGCAATCTGGCCACCTACGGGGTCACGGCCCTGCAACTGGCGCTGGCCTTCCCCGATTCGGCCAGCGGCGTGACCGGCTCGTTGATCAAATTTCTCGGCGTTTTCGCCATCACCCAGATTCCCCTGGCCATCACCGAAGGTTTGTTGACGGTGGTGGTCCTCAATACCCTGAGCCAATACGGCTTCCAAACCTTGGGGCAACACTCCATTTTTGCCAGGGAGGGCCAAGCCCATGATGCGTAACAATACCCTTTTGACCCTTCTGGCGATCCTCATCACCATCGCCGCTCTCTTTTTTTCACCGGCAACCCCCGATGGGGAGCCGTTCAGCGGCACCGACGATCAGGCGGTAGCGATGATCGAAACCATTCAGCCCGGATACCGCCCCTGGTTCGACTCACTCTGGGAGCCTCCGGGGGGGTCGGTGGAAAGTTTGCTTTTCGCCCTGCAGGCGGCCCTGGGCAGCGGTTTTCTGGGATTTTTTCTCGGACGTCGCTCCGCCCGCCGGCAACGGACCGAAAAAGAGGGATGATGTTCATCGACCGCATCGCCCATGATAATCGATGGTGCGATCGGCATCCGGGTGAAAAGGGGTTTTCGCTATCGCCCTGTTGATCCTCACCCTGGTACAACCCCCATTGATCATCGCCCCATTGGTCTTTGTTATCATTGGTTTGGCGACCGTGGCCGGCTCCGGGGTCCCTCTGGCCGCCTTTGGCCGGGGATTGTGGTTGCCGGCGGGGTTCATCCTCCTCGGCACCCCGGTCCTGGCTTTCAATATTGATATTAACGATGGCATTAACATCCACTTTTCCCCAGCGGGCGCCATCCTGGCCCTGGAAACGACCTGCCGTTCTTTCGCCGCTTTCTCCTGTCTGCTGTTTTTTTCCCTGACCACACCGATCGGCGACTGGGCGCCCCGGTTGCGGCATATCGGTATTTCACGAACCATCATCGATCTGCTGTTGTTGACCCATCGTTCCATTTTTCTGCTCCTGCACACCGCCGCCATCATCGGCAAATCCCAATCGGCCCGCCTGGGCTATGGCAGTTTTTCCACCGGTCTCCGTTCTTCAGGTCTGCTCGGCGCCGCCCTGTTGCCCCTGGCCATCACCCGCGCCATGCGCCTGGAATCGGGCCTGCGGACACGGGGTGAATCAGATTCGTTAAATGTGTTATCAAAAACCAAAAAAAACAGTCCTGCCGTCTATCTGGGCACGGTTTTCATTGTTTTCCTGTTGGCCCTGCTCGGCAACTGGCCGGCGGGAGGTCTTGAATGACCATCCCTCTGATTTCATTGACCGATATCGTTTATCACCATGAGGATGGCACCCCGGCCCTCAACGGATTGACCCTGACCATCGGAAAAGGGAAAAAACTGGCCCTGCTCGGCGCCAACGGTTCCGGGAAGACCACTTTGTTGTTGCATCTGAACGGGTTGCTGCAACCCCGTTCCGGCACCCTCTCCCTGGAGGGTGAACCGGTCGAATACAACCGGCGGTTCCTGCAAAATTGGCGGCGCCGTGTCGGTCTGATCCTGCAAAATCCCGATGAACAACTGTTCGCCGGCAGCACCTGGCAGGATATCTCCTATGGTCCCCTGAACCTGGGCCTGCCGGAAAACGAGTGCCGCCACCGGGTAGAAAAAGTCCTGAATGATCTGGATATCGAACACCTGGCCAACCGCCCGCCGCATCTATTGAGCTTTGGACAAATAAAACGGGTCGCCATCGCCGGTATCCTGGCCATGGAACCGGAGCTCTTGTTACTGGACGAACCCACCGCCGGCCTGGACCCAGCCGGCGCCCACCGTTTGATGAACACCTTGGAAAACCGCCACCGGGCCGGCACCACCCTGGCCATCGCCACCCATGATGTCGACCTGGCTTTCACCTGGGCCGACCAGGTGGCCATCCTCGACAACGACGCCCTGCTCCATCATGGTCCAACAGTGCCCAACCTATCGGACCCGGACCTGTTGCAACGCTGCAACCTGCCTCCGCCGACGATCCTCAACACCCTGGTCCAACTCCAACGGTTGGGCTGGCTCAATCGTCAGGCACCCGCCAGCCAATTGATGGATGAGTTCCTCCGGAAAACGGCCTTGGCTTCCGTTACCCAGCACTTGAAAACACCGAATCATGAAGGAAACGCATGACACCCCGGCCCGAGTTGGCTATCTTTTCTAAATAAAACTTGTTTTTTTGAGTCATTTTTTATTGACTAAGAAATACATGTATGATTTTAAGTAAAACTTACTCATAAGTGATGCCTGATGGGAACTGCGCTGAATGAGACATCCTTGCAGAACCACAAAAACCATCTTGACAACAAATAGCCAGAATGTTATAAGCCGGAATTGATATCAAAAAAATACCTTAAGAATTACCATACAAATGCCTGCCTACAGAATCCAAACAAACAAAAAGAGCAGCAATATTGATGGGACAGAAACTGCATGTTCCATTAATATTAGTGTAGGTAATAGCAGTTTTGAAGGACAGAAGCTTCTTTCCATATTAAGGTGGTGCGCAAAAAGATACAGCAAAACTTGTATATTCATTAACGACACACTTCAAAGACACAACCCAAACTTAAATTACGATTCATCTTCTCAAGAAGGTTACAATTGGCTCAAAAGAAACCAACAAACGATACATAAAATATTGGCAAACACGAAGAAATTAGGAATCATCCATTGGAGTAGATGGTTAAGTGATCATAACTACATCAGCATACACAAAAATTTAAAACTGCTCTACGCAGAGAATAAAAATTTCCAAGCTGCTGTTTATATGGATGTGTATAAATATATCACTAGAAACAATCTCGATAAAACAAATAACGATATCTTTAAAAGCTGCACCCGCTACATATTAGAGGAGTTGGCAGCTTACGAACTTCAAGGTGACATTTACTCTTTCGTAAATATTCATACAGGAAGAACACTAGAGTCCCTTAAATACTTTATACGGTCAGATTTTTTTTGTAATATAAAAAACAGAAAATACATATATGTGACTTGCAGGAGGAAAAAGTCAGGTTACTAGCCACACCTTAAATCAAGCCACACAATCCTTTTATTTGCGGATAAAAATTTTATTTGATACCCGTGGCACCCATTTTGAGATTCGTGGTTTCAACGACATCCTACCACTTCAGAGTAAGCAGATACGGTAGAACGGGGTTACATCACTGCCGAATGGCTCAAGGATTCAACGGCGGGTACGTAACCTTGCCCTACCAAAAAAACACGAATCCCGATAAGCATACAGTTTAGTATGCGTTTAAAGTTGCCACATAAGATTACCTCACAACAAAGTACATGTCTCCCGAAAAGGTTAAAGCATGGACAAAAAAGAACTTTTATTTCCACCAGGGGTAATGCACTTCCCAAACTCTCTTGATTACCCAGCCCAAACATGCTGGGAAGCGGCTTGTTTCCGAAACATCTATGAGCACGAAGAACTGAAAACTCTTATTTTTTCAACAAACCATAACAGCTATATAGTTACTCACTCATTAGGCAGTGAACGTGTTTGTACGCGACTGGTAAAAGACCTAGCAGGCATTGCACGACTTGCAGAAAAAGAAATTTTATCATCTGTTGGGCTGCGTAAAGGAACAATAAACCCGTTCAATGTGACTGCAAAACTAAATAATATTTCTCACACAATAATTTGCTCATCTCTTTTTAAAAACAAATATGTGTTTACAAATGATGGAACCTTTTTTGGAACAGTTAAGTTTAAACCTGCTGTCCTTGAATTCACCTGTAGCCACTACATTGTTCAGAATATTTCTTGTTAAGGGAAACAAAGGAATGAATAATAGCGACGTGACATTTCGGGTTGGTGTATACGGAACAATAACTTTACTAGTTGGTTTGGTATTTTTTGCTTTAGATTTAAACAGCTACCAAATAATTTCTCTCCCACTTATTGGAGTTGGCGGTTCGATTATGGCTACAGCAATTACAAATTGGATTTCCAACCGAAGACTAGATGGTTTACCGATTGATTCTCTAGTTGAAGCCCTTTCAGAAAAATCTAAATTTATTCGACAAAATCAGGAACTTAATCTTATATTTTCAATTGTCGACAATCAGTTGAAAGTGGAAAAGTCCCATGAGTTTAATCTGCTCAATCCAGGAAAGCTATCAGCAAAACATTATATATCGATGTTTACAGATTCGCCACTAAAAAACTCATCAACAAAAGCACTGGTGGCTTTACGTATGTGGAAGGTTGTGGGAAAAAGCTTACTGGAGCAGCTCTTTCCATAAAGGATAAAAATAGCAAGGTAAAAGATTTTAATGGCAAAATATATTTTGAAGAGGAATACAGACTGAAGCCAGGCCAGAACAACAAGTTCAGATTTGTGTCCTTTGATTTCTACAGATTAACTGACAGATTGATTTGGGTTATCCAGGATAGATCAAGTAATTTCTCTGTGAAAATCTCTAATCATACCAGAGTATCAAACAGGATTAAATTAAAAATAAATCATCATAGAGAACATGAGATTCTATCTACATCTTCCAGATATGATCTTGGCGATAATATTGAAATGATTGCATTTCGATTTGATTGTGAAATCATCCCATACCAAGGATTTGAGATAATGTGGGATTTTGAACAATAAACTACATTCCTTCTATTTCTTGTGCTTTTTTGAACCAAGCTTTCCTTCGTAAAGAAAAACGAATTCCGTAAGAAACACATGACATTGAGCCCAGTGTCCGCTAATCTTGATACAAGAGTAGCCATTGGAGGACCGGAATCATGAAATTCATCGACCCCAGAATCGATTTCGCCTTTAAAAAAATTTTTGGCAGCGAAGACGCCAAGGACATTCTCATCAGTTTTCTGGAAAGTTTGCTGGCCTTGTCGGGCGATCGGCGTATCCGGGAGGTGACCATTCTCGATCCTTTCCTGGCACCACGCATCCAAGGCATGAAGGATTCGGTGTTGGATGTTCAATGTGTCGATCATCGGGGCATCCGCTATATCGTCGAGATGCAGGTGCGAAAAACCCGGGCATTCCTCAAACGCATCCAATACAACGCCGCCAAGGTCTATGTGAACCAGATCGCCAGCGCCGAGGAATATCCAAAACTTGATCAGGTGATCGCCGTCACCATCACCGATTTCAACCTGTTCGACCAATTCGACCACTATCTCTCGCATCATCAAAGCCGGGAAACCATTACCGGAAAATCCTTCCTCCGTGAAATCTCCTTTTTTTTCATTGAGTTGTCCAAATTCACCAAACAGACCGATGAACTGGTCGAGATGTTGGACAAATGGATTTTTTTCATCAAAACGGCCGGCGCCCTGGAGGATATCCCGGAAGGTTTGAAAGAAGAGCCGTTCCAACACGCCTTTGAAAAAGCCCGGGTGGCGAATATGAATTCACAGGAGTTGGAATATTATGACAAGGCCGGCATGGCCATCGCCGACGCCCGGGGAGCCATCGAGTTGGCCAGAGATGAAGGAGAACAAAAAGGTCGGCGGGAAGGTCGGCGGGAAGGGTCTTCCGCCTTGTTATTGAAACAGTTGCAACACCGTTTCGGATCCCTGCCCGCCGGAACCCTGGAAAAACTGCAAAATGCCGATCCGGCAACCCTGGAAAAGTGGGGGGAGCGAATATTGGATGCCCGATCACTGGAGGAAATTTTCATATAATCCTCAAATCGACGATCCCCACCTATTGACGAAAACCAGGAACATCAAAATCATGCGCATCGCCATGACCGGAGCCGCCGGTTGGATCGGGCAACGGCTCTTCAAACGGTTGGCCCAATCGGGTGAAACACCGCTGGCCTTGACCGGCAATATCCTGGAGAGCACCACCTTTGATACCGGTTTCGATTGTCTCATCCATCTGGCGGGGGCCATGCAACCGCAATTCAAGGCCGATTTTTCCATGGCCCTGCAAACCAATCTCCTCGGCATCCAGCGAGCCCTCGATGCCTGTGTCCGCAATGGCGCCGGGCTGGTTTTCATCTCCACCAGCGGGGTCTATGCCCGGAATGCCCGGGGCAGCCTGGAAGAAAAGGACCATCTGGTCCACCCCCCGGAACCCTATGGCCAGAGCAAGTGGATGGGTGAACAGCTGTGCCGGCTCTATCACACCCGTTTCCAGGTTCCGGTACGCATCCTGCGCCTGTTCAACGTCTACGGACCAGGCCAGACCAGGGCCCTGTTGATCGGCTATCTGACCGAGGAGGCACGGGCTAACCGGCCGATCCGATTAAAATCCCCCCATTCCCAACGGGATTTTATCCATATCGATGATGTCGTCACCGCCATTCAGGCCGCCGCCGGCCGCTTCGATGGACTGGAAACCCTCAATGTCGGTTCCGGCCGGGCGGCTTCGGTCCTGTCGGTGGTCAAACTGATCGAGGAAAAACTGGCCCGCCCCCTGGATGTACGGATGCCGGCGGATCATAACGCCGGCAACAACGATCAGGTTACGGCAAACATTGATAAAATTGACCGTTTGCTGAACTGGAAACCGAAAATCGACCTGGCGGCTGGTATCGAAAGCTGTCTCTCCGCCAGTTGGGATTAAACGCAAAGACGCCGCAATCCCGATTGCGGATCGTCGAACTGGACGAGAAAATCCCGATACCAGGCGATGGTGCGGGTCAATCCCTCACGAAAAGAGACCTCGGGTGTCCAACCCAATATTTCCCGGGCACGCCGATTGTCCGCGCACATACGCCAGATCTCCGTGGGACGATTGGCCAGAGCACCGATCTCCAGTTTGGAGTTGGAACCGGTTTCGGCATGGATCAAGCGGATCAGATCACGGATGGCGATCTCCTCGCCGGCGCCGATGTTGATCACCTGGCCGATGGCCGCCTCCTTTTCCGCCGCCAGCAGAAAGGCGTCCACCAGGTTTTCCACGAAGTTGAACTCCCGGGTCTGCGTGCCCTCGGTGGAACGGACCGTGTGGCCGCGCAAACAGGTTTCGATCATTTCGGGGATGATCGCCCGGCTGGTCTGATAGGGACCGAAGGCATTGAACGGACGCAAAACGACGATGGGCCGTTTCATCAGGTCCATTTTCATGCGGCAATAGAGTTCCCCGGCATATTTGCCCACCGAATAGGGGGAGATGGGCTGGGGATTCATGGTTTCGGTAAAAACCGGTTCGGTCTGATAACCGTAAACCTCGGAGGTGGAGATATAGATGAACCGTTCAAAATCGCCACAGCTCTCCAAAACATTGGCAGTACCTTTGGCGTTGACATCCATCGCTTCGTTGAACTTGCCGAAACTGCTGCCGACATGATTATAGGCGGCGGCATGGAACACCACCTGGGGTTTGAAGTCGGCCAGGACCCGCAGGGCATCGAGATCGCGGATGTCGGCTTCGATCACCCGCAACCGGTCCCAGACATCGGCCACGCGAATATTGTCGATGACACTGGCATATTTGGTGACGATGGCCACCTCCGCCCCTGCTTCCACCAGCCGGCGGGTCAGATGGGAAAAGATGAAACCGGCACCACCGGTGATGAGAACACGTTTCTGGGCGAGATGGTTCATAGGGACTCCGGATAGGTGAAATATTTTCCCAACTCCCGCTCGGCACGACGCCGCTCGGGTTCCGTATTGAAGGTAATCTGCAAACCCGCGTGGGGAAAAGCGGAAAGACGGCGTTGTGCAGCCAATTTCTGGAAAAAGGCCACCAACCCCTGTCCATCTGGTTGCGCCAACATCCCGGGTTCAATGTCCGAAAATGCGCTGGTCTCCATCAACAGGCAGCCGATGTAGTGGTTATGCACCGGTTTTTCCTGAAAAGAGCTGACCCAATGGTTCTCGTCGAAGGAGATGATACCGAAGGGATTGCGAATTTCGGCGGTAACGATGGTGGCGACGGCGCCGGTGGCGGCATGGTGGTTGAACAGGCTGTCCATGTCGAGATTGATAAAGGTATCGCCATAGATGACCAGCAACCGTTGCCGGTCACTTTCACGCAGGGCCCACAACCGTTGCAACATGCTGGCATTTTCGCCGACATCGGAAAACCGCAGATCGCCATTTGGGGCCGAATCCTGAAAATGGTCGTGAATCCGTTCCGCTTTGTAGCCGACACAAAGGGTCAGACGGTCAAAGGCCCGTTTTTTGAAAAAATCGATGATGTGTTCGAGCATTGGCCGCCCTTGGATCGGCACCATCGCCTTGGGCATGTCGTCGGTCAAGGGTTTCAAGCGCACGCCCCGGCCACCACAGAGAATGGCCACCTCCACCGTATGCCGGGGAAAGGATGGCTGCTGGTTCACGATTTCATCTCCTTGTGCTTTTCACGGGGTGGCAGGGACGATTCCCGCAGGATATAGAGCGGTCGTCCTTTCACTTCATCATAAATGCGCCCCAGATACTCCCCCAACAGACCGATGCCGATCAGTTGCACGCCACCTAGAAAAAAGATCCCGGTGGTCAAGGTTGGAAAGCCGGCGACAATGGGCAACCCCATAACCATTTTATACCAGGTACGAACCAGGGCGTAGAGGGCGTGGAGCAGGGAAACGGCGGCGACGACACCGCCCAATACCGTAAAAATGCGCAGGGGTAGGACGGAAAAGGAAAAAATACCGCTGACGGCGAAACGGAACAGTTCGCCCAGGCGAAACTTGGATCGTCCAGCGAGCCGTTCGGCCACATCGAACTCGACGCCGATCTGGCGGAAACCGATCCACTGCGAAAGTCCGCGCAAAAATTTACCCCGTTCCGGCAGGGCCAACATGGCATCCAGGGCGTGACGGTCCATCAATCTGAAATCGGACTGGCCACCGGTGATGTTGAGCCCGGAGAGCCGTTGGACGGTGGCATAAAAAACCTGGTTGATGCGTTTACGAAGAAAGGATTGGCCGGCATGCAGGCGTTTCAGGGTGAATACCACGTCATATCCCTGCCGCCATCGCGCCATCAGTTCCGGAATCACCTCCGGCGGATGTTGAAGGTCCCCATCCATGGAGACCACTACCCCACCCCGGGCCGACTCCAGACCAGCGATCAAACCGCCCTGATGGCCATAGTTCCGTGACAGGCTGAGATAGTGGAGGTTGGGATCCTCGGCCCGTAGCATTTTCAATTGTTCCAGGGTATCGTCGGAACTGCCGTTATCGACCAGGATCAACTCATACGGCTGATCCATCTCCATCATCACCGCCTTGAGACGCCGGTAGAGGGCCCGGACGTTTTCCGCCTCGTTGAAAAGAGGGGCAACCACGGTGAGCAACGTCGGTGCGGATCGGGACATGGACGACTGGGAAATCCTTGAGCGTGTCCCCTTGGGGGACCATTGTTTTCGTTCTCCTCGAATTCTACCATTTTTTACCCGGCGGGCTCCAATGGTTATCGCTCACCCCGTTCCCTCCGGGAACCGATTGACCGGGGTCAGCACGAAACCGGCCTCTTCGAGCCATCCCTTGAAGGCCCTGGAACGAAGCAGTTCCAGTTCCTGCCGCCATCGATAGTTCCAGTGTGAATAGCGGGCATCGAGAGCCGGAGTGACCTGGCCGGGATGGGTGACCAGTTCCGGCAGATCGTCGATTTCTCGTCGGGGCCGGGTCCATACCGGGGACAGGGCATCGATGGCGGTTTCCAGGGTCAACCGTCCGGCATGGGAAATACCCATAGGTGAAGAGAGGCAACGCCCCGGCAGGGGCCGCAGGCGCCAACTGATCCAGGCGGCGAGGTTGACCAGACCCTGGGGGGACGCACCGGGTTTTGACAGTCGGCGGCATCCACGCAGCGCCACCGGATGACGTTTCAAGAGCGGATGAAGCGCCAGCCACAAGGGCGGGAACAGATGAACATGCTGATGGCTGTTGATGAAATCCAGTTTCAAACCCATCCCGAGGAATCGTTCCACCTGGGCCGCCGCCTCCCGGGCCAGTGCCGGCAACAGCGTCGGACGGACCGCTATCCGCTTGAACAGGACGCGATAGTTGCCGGGCAACCGGCCCTCGCCATCCAACAACGGCGCCAAACCGGGGTCGGCAGCCAACAAAGGCCGTTCTTCCACCAAGGTCAAATGGACCCCCAGGGGTATCCGACCGTTCAGTTGGTCGAGACCATCGAGTACCGCCCCATCGTGCATCATGACGCTGACACCGGTGATGCGACCGGCCCCGGCCAACGATTCGATACCCCGGTTGACGGCCGCATCCAGGCCATAATCATCGGCGGTAATGGCAAGGGGACGCTGGCCCATCCCTTTATGGGATGAACGGTTCATCGAATCCCGGCCTCATGCGCCATGGCAGGTTTCCATTGAGCCTCTAAACTTTCAATAATGAAAATAACGACACCTGGAACGGCTATTTCAAACCGGTATCGGCCTCTTTGGCCAGCATGGCGATGATTTTTTTAAAGCGGGTGGAGATATTCCACAACCGCAGGTCCAACACCTCCCCCATGCCCCGGGGATCATCATCCGAAACCGAATGGGAAAAATAACCGGCCTCTTTCAAAACGCTCAGATCTTCGGCGATGAAACGGTGGCTCGCTTCACGAATTTTGCACACCAGGGCCGTTTCCCCCTCTTTCAGGGCCGCCAGCTTACGCCATAGATAGGTGGTATTGTCCCGCAAACCACGAATATGGAAAAGATGCTGTTCCCAAACCGGATCCGGTTCTTTCTGTTTGGTCATGATTGGAGCGGCTGGCGGTTCGTTGGTGATTGGCTGGAAGGTTTGAGAGACGGTCCTGACCGGGGATGCGGTTTTGGCCGTTGGCGTGGCCCCCTTCGGCCTGAGGGGAGGGGCAACCGTTTGAGTTGCGGAGCCGGCCGGAGCCGGGGCGGGCGCTTTGGCCGGGTTTACCGATGTGGCGGGCGGACGCGGAACCGGGGTGGCCGGTTTTCTGGACGGAGCGCCGGTCGCCGACGTCGGTTTTAATTTCGGCGTCGTGGTGGTTTCCCCCGGTTTCGGCTCCAGGATCAATGGTTCCAGCTTGGCCTTTATCTTGACCTTCGGTTTGACCGTGACCTTTTTTATTTTTACCTTTTCATCCTCAATCAGGGCACTGGCCGCCACCCGCCGCCGCAACTCCTTGCCGGGACGGAACAACACCGCCCGTTTGGCTGGAAGGGTAATCAACTCACCGGTTTTGGGGTGACGACGGTTACCCTGGGAACGGTCGGAGACCGTAAAGGTACCGAACCCGCGCAAACGGGCGGTTTCCCCTTTTTCCAGCGATTTGACGATGTGTTCGAAAACGGAGTCGATCAACTTGGTGGCGGTGGCCTGGGACAGCCGATGCTCCCTGGCCAATGCCTCGATCCATTTTTTTTTATTCATGAGCCCGAACCCTGCCAGTTACACGCTCGTTTGCCCCTCCCCTCTGTTCCGGGCTCCAACTATATGACAACTCAATGGAACAACTCAATGAGCAATCTCGGTGGCCCGCATCTCACGAATGACGGTGACCTTGATCTGGCCCGGATAGGTCAGTTCATTTTCCACCTTTTCGGCGATTTCCCGGGCCAGCATCATCGCCCCTTCATCGTTCACCCGATCATACCCCACCATCACCCGCAACTCCCGCCCGGCCTGGATGGCGAAGGCCTTTTCCACACCGCCACAACCGGTGGCGATCGCCTCCAGGTTCTCCAGGCGTTTGATGTAGGTTTGGACATCCTCGCGGCGCGCCCCGGGCCGGGCCGCCGACAGGGCGTCGGCGGCGTTGGTCAGGGGACCGTAGACGGAGATGGCTTCGATATCGAAATGGTGCGACCAGATGGCGTTCACCACCAGCGGGTGTTCCTTGTATTTTTTGGCGAACTGGCCGCCAATCACGGCGTGGGAGCCTTGTACCTCATGGTCCACCGCCTTGCCGATATCGTGCAGCAGGCCACAACGCCGGGCGAGGTTGGCATCCAACCCCAACTCATCGGCCATGATGCCGGCGAAAAAGGCCACCTCCACCGAGTGCGACAGGACATTTTGCGTGTAGGAGGTCCGAAATTTGAGAGTGCCCAGCAGTTTGACGATCTCCGGGTGGACATCGCTCATCCCCACTTCGAAAATGGCCTTTTTCCCCGCTTCGCGGATCTCGTTTTCGATGCTTTTCGTGGCCTTGCGCACCACGGTTTCGATGCGGGCCGGATGGATGCGCCCATCGCCGAGCAGTTCCTCCAGGGCACGCCGGGCCACTTGCCGCCGTACCGGATTGAAACCGGAGATCACCACCGCTTCCGGGGTATCGTCGATGATCAGATCGCAGCCGGTGGCGCTTTCCAGGGCGCGAATGTTGCGCCCTTCACGACCGATGATCCGTCCTTTCATCTCCTCGTTGGGCAGGTTGACCACGGAAACCGTCCGTTCGGCGACGAATTCACCGGCCTGCCGTTGAATGGCGGTGGCAATGATCTCCTGGGCCTTTTGCGTGGCGGTCTCGTGGGTTTGATCCTCCAGCTCCTTGAGCAACCGGGCCGACTCCTGCCGCGCGTCGGCTTCGATGCTGTCCATCAACTCCGTCCGCGCCTCCTCGGCACTCATTTTCGCCACCTCTTCCAGGCGATCCTGAGCCCGTTGCCGGCTCTCCTCGACCACCAACCGTTCCTTTTCCAGGTTCTGGAGATCATTTTCCAGGCGGCTGCGGCGCCGATCCTGCTCCCGCTCGCGCTGGTCGAGTTGATCGAACTTGCGGTCGAGTTGCTCTTCGCGTTTGTCGAAACGCTGTTTCAGGCGGGTGAACTCCTGTTCGGACTCCCGATTTTTCTTGTCCAACTCCTCCTGGATGCGAATCCGTTCCGACTGTTGCCGCAGTTGAATCTCCTTGTCGGCGCTGGCCAGTTTTTCCTCGGCCTGGCGCAACAGATTGGCGGATTGTTCCTTCTGTTGCGTAAAAAGCTGCTCCTGTTGTTGCCGTTGGGAGAGGTTGTAAAAATGGAACAGCCCCGCACCGATGACCGTACCCACGATCAAGGCAATGATATCCATGGCATATCGCCTCCCAGCCGCGCCGGGAACCGATGGCCCGGACGACGTTATTCAGGTTGCGGCTCCATCCCCGTCCAAGGTCACCGACCACAGCCCGGCCGCTGTTCAAACCGTGCAGGAGAGGACCTCTTTTTCGGTCACGACCAGATGTACGGGGACATCGTGGGGCGCCCGGGAGAGAGCCGATATCCGTTGAAAATCATAAGCCAGCCCAACCAAAAGCGGCTTTTTCAACGCCATTACCGGAGCGGATGTCCGCAGATCAGCCAGCGTCCGGTCAAAAAATCCACCCCCGAAACCGAGGCGGTTGCCCTGGGGATCGAATCCCACCATGGGCAGAAACAGGATGTCGATTTCCAGCAGGGGGACACAGGCTTTCCCACCGACCGTGACATCGGGTTCCAAAATACCGAACGGTCCGGACCGTAACGGTCCGTCGGACCGATGCGGCGCGAACCAGAGACGGCGGTTTTGCCGATCGATCACCGGCAACAACACCGTTTTTCCGGTTTTTCGGGCACTGGAGAAAAGAAGGGAGGGATCGGCTTCGTTATCCACCGGTTGGTAGAGGCCGATGATCCGGGCCTGTCGAAAGTGGGGCATGTTTTCGACATTCCGGCAGATATCGTGGCTCAGGGCTGCCACTCGTGATGCCGTGAGGGCGTTGCGGCTTTGGCGCAGGCGCTTGCGGATGGTCCGCTTGTTGGCTTCCAAGTCCCGGTATTCCCTCGCCTGTGCCGTGGGACGTGCGTTCTCTGAACCCTTTGTCAAAGGTGGAACCCTGGATGGCCGCTTCCGGTAAACCCGCCAGGGGTTCGCACTCCACGGTCAGAGCAAGGTTCCCAGGTTCGAAGAATTATCGGCTCAGGAGAAAATCACTTCCTCACGAGCACCGCAGGGGATCCGGCTTGATCAGCCCTTCAGCAACCGGTCGCTGGAATCGACCAACCTGCTGATTCTGCCATTGACGATCCTGGTTTCGTTATCCGACCGTTTTTCCTGTTGAAGCAAAGCGTCCGCAATATTCAAGGCCGCCATCACGGCAATCCTGTCAGTGGCGGGACTGGTGGAAAGACGGGCCATTTGCCGCATGACCCCGTCCACGTGCCCGGCCAACTGTTCGATATACTCTCTTCCCGCTCCCGCGCGCAGCTTGAAGGTTTGACCATAGATGCGCACTTCGACAAAATCAGACATGGCGCGCTTTGATCGAATCAAGCATGGTTCCTGATTCCGGTATGACCGGTTGGCATTTTATTGCCCAATATCGTCAAAACGGGCCAACAACCCCTCGATACGCGCAATCGTCTTCTTTTTCTCTTCCGTCAATCCGTCCAACTGCTCCTTCAGCCGGGCGGTTTCCTCATCATTCCGGGTTATGCGTTCCTCACGCTCTTTCAGTTGTTCCCGCAGGGCGCCGTTTTCACTGCGCAGATTGCGGATCATGCCGGCCAATGCGTCCCAGCGTTGTTCCAGGGAGGTCAAAGGATCCGGATTTTCCGCCGGTTCCGACGGTTCGGCAACCGGTGCCGACCGATCGTCAAGGGCCGTCGTCGATGTGGACTGAACGCCACTGCCGAATCCACCCATCGTGGTTTGATGCTCCATCGATTGTTCACCCCTGAGAATGGCGTAAAATCCGCAATTTCGGACCGCCCGGTTCGTACTCTGTTGACCTGATTCTAGGGGGTGGGTGGAAAAGGTGTCAAGGACGACAACAACACAATCAAGATATTTCTACCATAAAAGAAATTTTAAATATCAAAACCATGCCATCGGACCGCGCCGCCGTAAACCACCGCACCACCGGCCAGCCACCGCCCCGACCGGGAACCGACCGGCATCAACTCCGAACAACCATTTGATCATTCACAAAAACCGCACCACCCGCACCGTATTGTCCCGACCGGTCAGTTCCACCCACCGGCCGACCTGCGAGGCATCGTTCAGCAGTTCGATGGCATTGCGGAAATATTCCAGTTGACCCTTGCGGGGAAAGTGACACAGCACCTTGCCGCCGTTTTTTTGGCGGATGCGCAAGTCAACCCCGGAAGAGTTGGGTGAAACTTCATCGAGAATTCCCATGGCGATGACCATTTATGCAATTCCTTCCCAATAGAAACACGGTTTGACAGGTTTCGTCCGGAAGAATACATGCAATATTCACGCCTGTTTCCAGGGCATGTCCAATAACGCCAGCCATGGCCACACCAGGCCGTCACACGGGTTTTCGGCGGCCTCTCGACCGCCGGTCAGCCGTCCCGTTTCCGGAAAACCGCCACCAGCTCCACATGGCTGGTATGGGGGAACAGGTCCAGCGGCTGCACCGAAATCAACCGCATCCCCCCCTGGTGCAACCGGGCGGCATCCCGGGCGAAGGTGGCGGCGTCACAAGCGACATGAATCAAACGGCGGGGCGGGCTATGCGACAATTTCCCGGCCAGCATGGCCGCCCCCTCCCGCGGCGGATCCATCAACACCAGCTCCGGGGGCGGTCCGGAAAACAACCGTTGCAGACCTTTCTCCTGAAACAGGTCGGCCCGCAGCCAGTCGATGTGCCCGATGCCATGATGACGGGCGTTGTTCCGCGTCCGCTCCAGGGCCGATGGTTGCGATTCCACCGCCAACAATCCGGCAAACCGTTTTGACAGTGGCAGGGTAAAGTTGCCCACTCCGCAAAAAAGGTCCCAGGCCACCCCCCCGGAACCGCCCTCCGCCACTTCCGCCATCACCGTTTCCAGCAGCCGGCGGTTGCCGGCACCATTGATCTGGATAAAATCCCCGAGTCCCAGGGCCAGGGAATAACCACCGGCATCGTAGAGCAATGTCTTTCCCGGCCACAAATCGCGCAGGGCCGCGTTGCGGTCGAGCCGCCAGGCGGCGCGGAGGATGCCCCGGTCCCGGCAAAAACCGGTCAACAGATCCCGATCCCGCCGGGAGGGTTTGCGTTGAAACTGAAAGACCAGGCCGACACCGTTGTCGGCCCGCACCGCATCCACGCCCACCGGACGCTCCCGGGTCGAGAGGGTGGCCAGACAGGCCCGCAAGGGTTGGATCAAGGCCGCCAGGTCCGGGTCCAGGACCGGACAACCGGGCAGGTCGACGATACGGTAGGTCCCGGAACCGTAAAACCCCAGCAGTTGGCGTCCCGCCACCCAACGTCCCTTGAAACCGGCCCGGCGCCGATACCCGTGCCAGGGGGAGACCGGCAACAACGGGCGTACCAACCCCTCCGCATCGATACCGGCGGTACGTTGCAGGGATTCGACGATGAAACCGCGACGGCTCTCCTCCTGGGCGGCGCGGTTCAAATGGCGCATTTGACAACCGCCACAGCTTTCATGGACCGGACAGCCGGGATCCACCCGTTGCGCCCCCGCCGCCAGGATTTCCAGGCAACGGGCGCTGAGATATCCGCGATGACGCCGCGTCACCCGCACCCGCATCCGCTCCCCCGGAGCGGCGAAGGGGACGAAAACCGCCTGTCCGCGGTGATATCCCAGCCCCAGACCACGCGGAATGATTTTTTCAATGGTCAACGACAGCTCGTCATCACTGGATGAGCCTATGGTGTTTTTTGATTTTTCAGCAGAAAGTTCGTCAAACGCTGCAAGGTGGGAGTCGACCGTCATGCCATATCACTTCAAAAGTGGCCCCTGACGCGAAAAACGGCCCGTCCAGCCGAAAATTGCCCATGAGTTCGAATGACTGCGGAATTGATTCACGTTTCGCGAGGGGTCAGGGGTTCCACCCACAGCACGGTGCCATCGACCTTGGTCACCTTGACCGACGCCCCTTCCGGGGCATCCGGTCCGGCCACCTGCCAGCTCGTATCATCGACACGAACACGTCCGCGACCGTTGACGATGGCCCGGGTGAGGATGAAGGTACGGCCGACATAACGGCTACCCCGCCGGTTGAGGGTCGGCCGGTCGGTGGGGGTGGGATGTTTTTTCAAAAAACCGTGCCAGGCGCCCACCGAGGCCACCGAGACGCCGGAAAACCACAAAACCTGCCCTTTCCAGCCCATTTCCGGAAAAAACAGCACCAAAACCCCCACCACCCCGGCGGCGAAACCGAGCCAGAGGAAAAAAAAGGAGGGCAACAACACTTCAAGGATGACCAATACCACCCCGAGGATCCACCAATGGCTGTAGGCCAGACTGTCAGGCAGCAGGTCCATCGCCCGGTCCTCTTTTCAAGAAGCCCGCCTTGGCAATCTCGGCGATGCCGGCCAACGAACCCAACATGTTGGAGGCCTCCAACGGCATGAGGACCACCTTCTGGTTGTCGGCGGCGGCAATCTTGCCCAGGGCCTCGACATATTTTTGCGCGACGAAGTAGTTGATGGCCTGGACATCCCCCTTGGCGATGGCCTGGGAGACCATGGCCGTGGCCCGTCCTTCGGCCTGGGCCAACCGTTCCCGGGCCTCGGCTTCGCGATAGGCCGCCTCCCGCTTGCCCTCCGCTTCCAGGATGGCCGACTGTTTATGCCCCTCGGCACGCAGGATTTCCGCTTGACGCACCCCTTCCGCCTCCAGAATGCTGGCCCGTTTTTCCCGTTCCGCCTTCATCTGCCGGGCCATGGCGTCCACCAGGTCCTTGGGCGGGGTGATATCCTTGATTTCGATACGGGTCACCTTCACCCCCCAGGGATCGGTGGCTTCGTCCACCACCGTCAGCAACTGGGTATTGATGGCATCGCGCCGGGAGAGCAGTTCATCCATGTCCATGGCGCCCATGACGGTACGGATGTTGGTGGTGACCAGGTTGAGGATGGCATATTCCAGATTGTTGACCTCATAGGCGGCCTTGGCCGAATCGAGGACCTGGAAAAAGACCACCCCGTCAACGGTGATCATGGCGTTGTCCTTGGTGATCACCTCCTGGGAGGGCACGTCCAACACCTGTTCCATCATGTTCATTTTCGCGCCGACCCGATCAAAGATCGGCACCAGAATGTTGAACCCCGGTGGCAGGGAGCGGGTATAACGCCCCCAACGCTCCACCGTGAACTCCCGACCCTGAGGCACGATCTTGATGCTCATCGGCACCAGGATGACGGCCAGGATCAGGATGAACAGGACCAACGACGCAATGGCTTCCATGATCTCCCCCTATTCGGAAATGACTGGATCAACCGGTTCCTTTTATCACGGTTTGCCGGCAAAAGTCCGAAAAAAAATACCGGCCCGACCGACAACGGCCGAAACCCCGGTCCGACGACTGGACGCTGGCGGCTGAAAACCGTATCCTGCACTCATACCATTGCCACCGGCGCCCAGGGAGGATTGTCCGCCATCCATGAACGACCCATCCGACGACAGCCCGGCTCTGGTTCGCCTTATTGACATTAACAAAAGCTACAAAGAGGGCGGACGCACCCTGCCGATCCTGGAAAACCTCAACGGTGATTTCACCCGGGGGAGTTTGACCGCGGTCATCGGCCGTTCCGGTTCCGGCAAGACCACCCTGCTCAACCTCATCAGCGGCATCGATCGGGCCACCAGTGGTGAAATCCATATCGGCGGTGACCGGTTGACCGGTCTCGATGAAGGGGAGCGAACCCGGTTCCGCCGCCGTCACATCGGTTTCATCTTTCAGTTTTTCAATCTGATACCCACCCTGACCGTCCTGGAAAACGTCCTCTTCCCATTGGAGTTGAACGGATTGGCCGATGCCGATGGCCACACCTGGGCGGAAGAGTTGTTGCAACGGGTGGGATTGGCCGGCCGGCTGGCCACCTTTCCCGACCGTCTCTCCGGCGGCGAACGGCAACGGGTGGCCATCGCCCGGGCCCTGGTCCACCGTCCGCGCCTGCTGCTGGCGGATGAACCGACCGGCAATCTGGACCAGGAGACCGGTCGTCTGGTCATGGCGTTGATGACCGATTTGATCCGGGCGGAAAAATCGACCCTGATCATGGTCACCCACAGCATGGCCTTCGCCCACCGGGCCGACCGGGTCTACACCCTGACCCGGGGCACGCTGGTGGCCGACATCCGGAAGGATTCCCTGTGACGCCGCTGTTGTGGCGCTCCAGTTGGCGCCATTTCCGGGGGCACCCCTGGCTGACCGGACTGGCCCTGTTCAGCATCGCCCTGGGGGTGGCGGTGGTCACCGCCGTCGACCTGGCCAACCATGGGGCCATGACCGCCCTGCGGTTGACGGTCGAATCGCTCTCCGGTCGGGCCAGCCATCGGCTGTTGGGACCACCGGCCGGGGTGCCGGAGTCGATCTATCCCGCCCTGCGCACCCATGCCGCGGTCATGAATGCCGCCCCCATCGTCCAGGGATCGGCCCTGGCCCCGGACCATGACAACCAGCGGTTGTCGATCCTCGGCATCGACCTGTTCGCCGAACCGCCGTTCCGGCCCCACGTATCCCGTTCCGCCCCCAAGGGGGACCTGAAGGATTTTTTCCTGACACCGGCCAGCGGTTTCCTCCTGGCCGATACCGCCGCCGAACTGGGACTGAAGAGCGGCGACCGCTTCCGGATCGTCGCCGCCAACACCCCCCACACCATCACCCTGCTGGGATTGCTGGATCCGGCCGATCCCCTGGTGCGCCAGGGATTGGCCAACACCCTGCTGGTGGATATCGCCAGCGCCCAGGAGTTGTTGGGCATGACCGGTCTGTTGAGCCGGGTGGACCTGGAATTGACCACTGGCGGGGAAACCGCCCTGGCGCCGCTGTTGACACCGGGGTTGCGGTTGCTGGAAAACGAATCCCGGGCCGAGACCCTGGAGGCCCTGACCCGCTCCTTCCGCCTCAACCTGACGGTGCTCAGCCTGTTGGCACTGATGGTGGGCATGTTCATCATCTACAATACCATCACCTTTTCCGTCGTCCGCCGCCGTCATATCATCGGTCTGTTGCGGGCCCAGGGGGTGGGCCGGCGGGATATTTTTTGGCAACTGTTGGCCGATGGACTGCTGTTGGGCCTGCCGGGCACCCTGTTGGGGGTGGCGCTCGGCATCCTGTTGGGAGAGGGGTTGGTGGGATTGGTGGCCCGCACCATCAATGACATCTATTTCGCCCTGGAGGTGACCGACCTGGCCCTGGACCCGCTCTCCCTGGCCAAAGGGGTGGTTCTCGGCATCGGCGCCTCGCTGGTGGCGACCCTGCCGCCGGCCTGGGAGGCGACCACGGTACCGATCCCCTCGGCCCTGGCCCGTTCCACCCTGGAAGGGGACCCCAACCGTTGGCCGATGCCCAGCGCCCTGGCCGGAACCGCGGCCCTGTTGGCCGGCGGGCTGTTCCTGGCGGTGCCCAGCCAGCATTTATTCCCTGGATTCACGGCGTTGGGGCTGTTCACCATCGGATCGGCCCTGCTCTGCCCCTTGGCGGCCAAGGTTTTGTTAATTCTGTTAAAGAAACCCATGAAACGGTTTTTCGGTTTTTCCGGCACCCTGGCCAACGGCGGGGTGATGCGCAATCTCAGCCGTACCGGCATCGCCATCGCCGCCCTGTCGGTGGCGGTGGCGACCGCGGTGGGCATGGGTATCATGATCCGCAGTTTTCGTTCGACGGTGGTCCACTGGCTGGAACGGACCGTGGCATCGGACATCTACGCCTCGGTGGCCGGCACCCTGGCCACCTCCGGCACGGTCAATCTCGACCCGGAATTGATCCGCGCCTTCAACGAGGCCGATGGGGTGGCCTCGGTGGGATTGGGACGCCGTTTGATCCTGGAATCGCCCCAGGGGTTCACCCGGCTGTTCATCCTCGACATCGACTGGCAACGGTTTTCGGAATTTTTATTCGTCCATGGCGATCCCCGACGGCTTTGGCCCCGTTTTCAAAACGATGAGGTGGTCATCGTCTCCGAATCCTTTGCCTTCCATCGACGGCAACGGGTTGGCGACCGGCTGACCCTGCCGACCCCTTCCGGGGAAAAATCTTTTGAAATCATTGGTATATTTTCCGATTTCCGTTCCGATGCCGGCATGGTCACCATGAGCCGCCGGCTGTTTCGTCACCATTGGCGGGATGATGGTATGATCACCATGGGCATTCGCCTCCAGGAAGATGCCGACCTGGAAACAGTGCTGGAAACCTTGAAAACCCTGGCCGGCGAGGAACGCCCCCTGGTGATCAATGACAACCGCTCCCTGCGCCAGGCCTCCATGGAAATATTCGACCGCACCTTCGCCATCACCCGGGTATTGCGCCTGTTGGGGGTTTTGGTGGCCTTTTTCGGCGTTTTGACCGCCTTGATGGCCATCGAACTGGAACGCTCCCGGGAGTTGGCGGTGTTCCGGGCCCTTGGATTGAGCCCCCGGGCGTTGAATCATTTGATCCTGCTGGAGACCGGGCTGGTGGGACTGGTGGCCGGGCTCATCGCCATCCCGCTGGGTTGGCTCCAGGGCATCCTGCTGATTCAGGTGATCAACTACCGGTCCTTCGGCTGGACCCTGCACATGGATGTGGACGCGGGGCTGCTGCTCCAGGCCCTGGTCATCGCCGTGCCGACGGCCCTGCTGGCCGGGTTGTTGCCGGCCAAACGGATGGCCCGGACACCACCGGCCGAGGCGTTGCGGGAAGCATGACCCGATTTCAAGATGGTTTGATCGATGAGTGGACGAAAAAACAACGACACCAGCCATAAATTTTTCCGCCCCCCTTATACATGGATATTGTTGTTGGCTTCCGGGGGGGTGGTGGGTTGGTCGGTCTGGAACATGCCGGAACCGGAGCCGGCGGATGGCATCGGTCCCCTGCGAACATTGTTGGGCGGTCCGGCGGGGAGCGGTTTTCAACGGGCCATCGAACCGCGAACCTTGCAATTTCCCCGCGACCATGGCCCCCACCCCGTCTTCAAGCATGAATGGTGGTATGTCACCGGCAACCTGTCCGCCCCGGCGGTGAACGGCCGGCAGCCCCACCAGTTCGGTTATCAGATCACCCTGTTCCGCATCGCCCTGGCCCCCACCGCCGTGGAACGATCCTCCGAGTGGGCCACCAGCAACGTCTACATGGGTCATCTGGCCCTTTCCGACATCACCGGCAAACGGTTTCACCATTTTCAACGGTTTTCCCGGGCCGCCGCCGGTCTCGCCGGGGCGGTGGCGGAACCGTTTCGGGTTTGGCTGGACGATTGGTCCTTGAGCCAAAATGGTGGCACTCCGGAAAAACCGGACCTCAAATTGACCGCCACCGCCGAAGGTTTGAAGCTGAAACTGAACCTGCGTGCCCTGAAACCGGTGGTGCTCCAGGGTGACCGGGGGCTCAGCCAAAAGAGCGCCGAACCCGGCAACGCCTCCTACTATTATTCTCTGCCACGCCTGCAAAGCCGGGGTTCGGTGACCATCGATGACACCACCCATGCGGTTGCGGGAACCAGTTGGCTCGATCGGGAGTGGAGCACCAGCGCCCTGGGCCGGGAACAGGAGGGGTGGGATTGGTTCGCCCTGCACTTATCCGATGGCTGGGACCTGATGTATTACCAGATGCGCCGCCGCGATCGAAAACCCGATCCCATGAGCCGGGGGGTATTGATCGATTCCCGGGGTACCGTGCAACCGATCGCCCGCAGGGAGGTGACGCTCACCGTCCGTGGTCAATGGACCAGCCCGGACACCGGTGTCACCTACCCCTCCGGCTGGCGGCTCTCCCTGCCGAACAGGCAACTGGAGCTGACCGTCACCCCGCTGCTGAAGGATCAGGAGTTGGACCGGGCCGCGGTGCGTTATTGGGAGGGAGCCGTCTCCATCGAAGGGATTCACCGGGGAGCCGCCATTACCGGCCGGGGTTATACCGAGTTGGCCGGATATGGTGTTTCCACCTCTCCGTGAACCGATTCCACTCCCGTTCGGATCGGGTTCCACCGAAATGCTCGCCATTCAAACATTCGTTAAATTTTTTTTAATGAAAGCCAAAACATGAGCGAACAGCCCCGTCTGTTGACCTTGAACTGCCATGAAGCCTGGGTCCACCAACTGGACGCCCTGGGCTGGCCCCTGGATATCATCGACGGATTGCCCAACCGGTATGTCCTGGAGTGGGATCGACGCATCCGTCCGGTTCCGACCCGGGCCACCTTGACCAACCTGGAGACGATCCGACGGCAACGACGCCGCTATGATTGCATCATCGTTCACAACATGGCCGACCTGATGGTGGTGAAGGAGATCCCCGGTCCGCGCATCATGGTGTTGCACGCCTCTTTGGAGTGGCGCAACCAAAGCAGCTCTGAAAAGGTCTCCCCGGAAGTGGTGCGCACCACCCTGGACACCTATATGACCCGGGTTGGTGGTCACATCGTCGCCATCTCGCCCATGAAAGCGCGCTCCTGGGGATTTGAAGAGGACATCGTGCCCTGTGGGGTCGATATCGATGGTTACCCCCCCTGGTCGGGAGAGGTGGCCAGTGGCATCCGGGTGGCCAACCATATCCTGGAAAAAGCGGCGGCCCTGGACTGGGATTTTCACCGCGCCGCCTTTCAAAACATCCCGATGAAAATAGTTGGCCACAACCCGACCATGCCCGGCGTCGAACCCTCCCGGGATTGGGATCATCTGAAATCGTTGTTGCAACGGCACCGCTTTTTCGTCCACACCGCCAACCCGGCCATGGAGGATGGCTACAACCTGGCCACCATGGAGGCGATGGCGGCGGGATTGCCGGTGCTCGGCAATCATCATCCCACCTCACCCATCGAACACGGCGTCAGCGGTTTTCTGTCTGATGATCCCGAAGAATTGGCCCATTCAGCCAGACTGCTTTTGAACGATCGCGCCCTGGCGCAGCGCATGGGCCGAGCGGCGCGAGACCGGGTCCGGGAACTGTTTTCCTTGCGCCAGTTTTCGTTAAACTTCAAAAAATCGATTAAGACCGCTCAGAAAAAGGCCCGGAAACGGGGGGTGTACCGCTAGCGGCTGATATCGGGTCAACTACCAGCCCTTCATATCTTTTATCACCTGTTGGGCGTCGGCCCGACGTCCAGCCTCCATCAACGCCCGGCAGTAGATGGTGACCAACTCCGGCAAAAAGGCGTAGCTGCCCTTGTCGGGGGTTTGGGCGAGGCCGGCATAGGCCCGTTGCAAAAAATAGAGCCCCTCGCTGTGGCTGCCCAGGTGACGCAGGTTGGTGCCCAACTTGTAACAGGCATAGACATTCCCCGGGCTCCGTTCGACCCATTGGCGGAGAATGGCGACGTTCCGCTTGATTTTATCCCGGTTTCCGTCCCCCCGGTAACCATGGTGCAACAAGCGCACTTCCAGGAGTGGAGGCGGCCTGTTGGGCCAGTTCCGATATACCGACTCAGCCACCCCTTCATGGACCGGATTGTCGAAGCGGATGTTGTCATGATTGCGGAACAGACGCATGGCCCGGCTGGGGGCGATGGTACCATCGGCCATCAGGTTGTCGATCCAGATGATGCAGGCGGGCACCCAACCCGGTTGTTTCGGGTTGTCGGCCCCCGCCCACACCTGCCGGATCATCTCCCGGGCCCGTTGCGGATCCTGCAACTCCTCATCACAGTCCACATTGAGGATCCATTCATGTCCGGCCCGCTCGATCCCCCGGTTCTTGGGCCGGGAAAAATCGTTTTCCCAGGGTATGAATACCGTTGAACAACCGTATTCCCGGGCTATTGAAACGGTATCATCCTGAGAGCCGGTATCGACGAAAATGATCTCGTCGACACATTTTGTCAACGGTGGCAGGCTTTTACGCAGGTTCACCGCCTCGTCCCGACCGATCAAAACGGCTGAAATGCCCTTTTTAAGGGATTTTGCCGTATTCACCGCCAAACACTCCTAACAGTCGTCCAAGGCGGCGATCCCCGGCAGTTCCCGTCCTTCCAGCAGTTCCAGAAAGGCGCCGCCACCGGTGGAAATATAGGAGATGCTGTCCGACACACCGGCCTGACGGATGGCGGCATCGGTATCTCCCCCGCCAATAACCGAAAGACAGGGGCTTTCAGCCACGGACCGGGCCACCGACAGGGTTCCCTGGTCAAACGGGGGATGCTCAAACACCCCCATGGGACCGTTCCAAACCACGGTCTCGGAACCCTTTAAGGCGTCTTTAAACACCTTGCATGTTTCAGGACCGATATCCAACCCCATGCACCCATCCGGAATCTGCTCGATGGCCACCCCTTGGGCGGGTCCACAAGGCTCAAACGGGCTGGAAGAGCCGGTTTTACTCTGGCTTCCGATAATAGCATCAACCGGGAGAATTAACGAAACATTGTTTTTTTCCGCCGCCGCCATGGCCCGTTGCGCCACCGGGATCATCTCCTCCTCCACCAACGAATCGCCGGTGGACAGCCCCCGGGCCCGAAAAAAAGTAAAGGCCATGGCACCACCGATAAGTATTTTATCGACCTTCTCCAGTAATGCCTGAATTACATTGATTTTTGTGGACACTTTCGAACCACCGAGAATGGCCACCAGCGGCCGTTCCGGCTCCCGAACGGCCCGATTGAAAAAATCAATCTCCGCCGCCATCAACTTTCCCGCCACCGCCGGCACCCCCGCCTCGACGATACCGACGTTGGAAGCGTGGGCCCGATGGGCGGTTCCGAAGGCGTCGTTCACCACCACATCGGCCAACTCGGCAAAGGCCGCCGCCATCTTCGGATCGTTGGCGGTTTCGCCGGCGTGGAAGCGCACATTTTCCAGCAGCACAATTTTTCCCGGGGTCAAAGCATCGACCATCGATTTGACGTTCGGGCCGATACAGTCCGGCGCCAAATCAACTGAAATACCCAAAAGTTCGGACAGTCGCTTTGCTACCGGACGGAGGGAAAGCGTCTGAACGACTTTTCCCTTGGGACGTCCCATGTGCGAGGCGAGGATGATGCGCGCCCCCTGTTGCATGGCATGGCGGATGGTCGGCAGGGCGCCGCGAATGCGGGTGTCCTCACGGATTTCCCCCCGTTCGTCCAGGGGCACATTGAAGTCGGCGCGAATAAATACCCGTTTATCAGATAGTTCCACGTCCTCCAGGGTGCATTTGTTCATTTTTGCTTCCTTTATTTTTTGTTTAACGTAAATCAGAGTCGACCGCCCGTGTCTCCTCCAACAACCGATCAACTCTGGAGTCCCCTATTGTTGCTCCATTCAGAACATTTCGAGCAATCGCTTCCCGAATGGGCCAGTGCCCGTCCATGACCCGTTCCGCACCGGTGGCATCGATGTTTTCCGCCCGGTCCAACATCTCCCAGGCCTGCAGATAGGCATCCCGGCGTCCGGTGGCATTCATCAATAATTTGCGCATGCGGGCGGCCATGCGAATGTCGGTGACGCCGCGATCACGCAAACTTTCTTCAAACCCCTCGAAGGTGATGTCCCAAAGGGCCTGGGAGAGCGCCGTCACCCGGGCACCCCCCTCCTGCCGCCGCAAATGGCGCAAGGCCGCCGCCACCAACAACACCATCACGTCAAACCGCAATGGAAACCCATCCTCGATCGCCAATTCCCCATCCCGGGTCAGGGTCAGGGTACGATCCACCAGCCGGGAATGGATGGCCATGGCCCTGCTGCGCATGGTCGCGTCCCGTCGATTTTTTCTCAACCCTTTGATGAATGACAAATACTTTGCTCCCGCTCTCCGCACGGTTATCATGATGTTCCCGATTAGGCCATATTGGCCATTGCCACCCCGGAAACAACCAGATCCTGGACACTTATCCATGACCCGACCCGACCGCACCTTTGTCAATATTTTATTCACCACCTTGATTTTGCTACTGGTATCAGGATGTCAGGCGGTGATTCACGAAAAAGGCACCATTCTCGATCCCCAGGCGGTCGACCGCATCGATATCGGCCTCACCATCCGCGAGGAAGTCCGAACCATGCTCGGACCCCCGACCATCGTCAACAATTTTCGCCAGGAACGATGGATATACATCCAGGACCGCCAGTTCAAAAACATGCAGCGCACCTTCTCCCGGGCCGCCAACCGACTTGAAATCACCTTTGATGAAACCGGCACGGTGATCGACTTGAAACGAAATTTTGGCGACGCCCTGCTCGATCCCACCACCCTGCCCGAAGCCCAGAACGAACAGAGCTGGTTCGGCTGGCTTTGGGGGGGTGAATACAACCAACCGGCCATCAAAGGGATCGACCCCACTCAAGTGGCTGAAACGCCACCGGAACGGCCAAGCCCGGAAAAGAAGGGGAGCAACGGGCGGGACGACCGCGATACCGGTCCCTGGGACCCCTTCTGGCGTTTTTGGCCCCTGGAGGATTCGGACAGCAAATGAGCGTCGCCAACCCGGCCACCACCGCCCTGATCGGCGGGAGCAGTCTCCTGGATACCCCCTTTTTGCGCAATGCCCCGCGCCGGAGCGTCTCCACCCCGCATGGCACCGTCACCCTGTTGCAACGCGATGATCTGGTCTTCCTGCAACGCCACGGTCTGCACCACTATACACCACCGCACAAGATCAACCACCGGGCCAATCTGTACGCCCTGCATCTCTCCGGGGTGACCCGAATCCTGTCGGTCGGCTCGGTGGGCAGCATGCGCCGTGCCATTTCACCGGGCACCCTGCTGTTGCCCGATGATTTTTTCGCCCCCCATCTCAGTATTTCCTTCTATGACGACCATCGCGGTCATCAAGCGCCGGTCTTTCATCCCCAGTGGCGGCAGGAGTTGCTGGAACTGTGGGAGAAGCTCGATCTGCCCACCCCCATCACCAGCGGCTGCTATTGGCAAACCATCGGCCCACGTTTCGAAACTCCCACGGAAATCCGGGTTTTTCAGTCCCATGTCCATGTCGTCGGCATGACCCTGGCCTCGGAGTGCATCCTCGCCGGCGAACTGGGTATCCCCTATGCCGCCATCTGCGTGGTCGACAATTATGCCAATGGCGTCAGCAACGAGGAGATCTCCTATGATCGGTTCAAGGCGCGGGTACGCGAAAACGAAGAGATGATCCTGCACACCCTCGAAACCCTGCTACAGGCCCTCTCTTCATGAGCCTGCTGATCAAAAACGCCTGGATTCCCGACCGGGGCAACGTCGACATGGCGATAGATCAGGGCATTATCGAATCTTTGAACCCCGCTGCGATCGATTTTCCGGCCACCGGCGGGACCGAGGTCCTGGATGCCGGCGGCATGGCCGCCCTGCCGGGATTGATCAACGGTCACAGCCATGCCGCCATGACCCTGTTTCGTGGTTATGGCGACGACATGCCCCTGCACGCCTGGCTGGAAAACCGCATCTGGCCCGCCGAGGCGCGCATGAGCGAGCAGGATGTCTACTGGGGTGTGCGGCTGGCCTGCCTGGAGATGATCCGTGCCGGGTGCGTCCGTTTCGAAGATGCCTACTGGCACTTTCACGCCACGGCCCGGGCGGTGATCGACAGCGGTTTACGCGCCGGCGTCGGCACCCCCCTGATCGACATCGCCGGTCGGGAACAAGGAGACGAGTTCCGTCGTCTGGCTGAAAAAAATTTTTCTGAATCAAACCGTTATGATGACCGCATCCGATTCACCCTCACCCCTCACGCCCCGCACACGGTTTCGCCATCCTTGTTGCGCTGGACCGCCGAATTTTCCCACCGGCATGGCCTGCCGATCCACATCCATCTTTCAGAGACCCGGCAGGAGGTCGATATCTGTCTGAAAAACCACGGGTTGCGCCCGGCATTCCATCTGGATCGCCTCGGTTTGCTCAACGAGCGCACCCTGCTGGCCCATGGCGTTCATCTGGATGATGCCGAACTGGACCTGATCGCCGAGCGTGGCGCCACCCTGGTGACCAACCCGGTCTCCAACATGAAACTGGCCGTGGGCGGGGTATTCCCCCAGGCCGGCGTCAAGGCCCGGGGCATACCCTTCCTGTTGGGAACCGACGGCACGGCCTCCAACAACAACCTTGATCTTTTTGAAAATCTGAAATTTCTCACCCTTCTGCAGAAACATGCCCAGGAGGACCCCACCGCCCTGCCCGCCCGGGAAGCCTGGGCCGTCGCCTGTGGGGCCGGCGTCCCCCGGTTCGGTCAACCGGTCGCCACCCTCACCCGTGGCCAGCGGGCGGATTTGATCCTGTTGCGACGTGATGTGGTGGAAATGACGCCGGAACACCATTTTTTTTCCAATCTGGTCTACGCCGGCGGTGGTCATCTGGTGGATACCGTGGTGGTGGCCGGACGCATTTTGATGCGCAATCGGCACATTCCGGGAGAAAAGGCGGTACGACTGGAAGCGGCGGCCCGTGCAAAATCCTTGTGTGCAAGCTGATTGTGTGCTTCATTAAGTCTTTTAACTTTAATATCAGGATGTTGTCATGATTTCTCCTTCGAACCTCCTGAAACTCGCCATCCGCCCCGGCGCCGGCGCGGAAATCGCCTTTCATGCCGTTCTCACAGCCAATGATCAGCCCTTGGCCCCGGAAATGGCCATTGCCCGGGATCGCTACCGACCCTTGCACGATTTGAGCGACGGCTATCGGCAACTGCTCAAAAGCGGCGGCAACCCCTCCCTGGCCCCCACCGCTCTGGAGAGCCTGGGGTTGGAACTGTTCGATCTGTGGTTGGCCCCCTTCTGGCCGGAACTGGAAAAACGGTTGCCCGAGCGGGGGAGCACCCCCCTCTGCATCGTCAGCCCCGCCGCGGAGATTCACAACCTGCCCTGGGAGTTGGCCCGCCCACCCGGCGGGCCACCCTTGGCATTGGAACCCCGTTTGCTCCTGCGACGCAGCCTTCCCCGGGAGGAAACGGAACCGCCATCGGCCAACCATGTACCATTCCGCCGGCCGATCCGGTTGTTGTTCATGGCCTGCGCCCCGTCCAACTCCGGAAACTTTAATTATGTGAACGAAACCGAGGCCCTGATGGGGGCGTTGGCCGGAACGGAAAACAACATCATCCTGAAAACCCCTGATTCAGGAACATTCGAAACATTTCAACACAGCATTCGCACGTTTCGTCCCCATATCGTCCATCTCTCCGGACCGGCCCTGATCCGGGGGGAACGGGGCTTTTTCGGCTTCGAGGACGACTCCGGGGATGCCGACATCCGCACCGCTTCGGAGGTGACGCGGGCCCTGCCCGGAGAGGGGGTCATCCCGCTGTTCATCATTTCCGGCCATGACCCGGAAAGACCACCGCCCACCGCCGCCATCGGCGCCATGGCCCGGGGCGTGATCAACGACCGCATCCCCCTGGCACTCTCCTGGCCCGCCACCCTGACCGCCGCCCCGGCCGCCGACCTGGCGCAAACCTTCTACCACGCCCTGGCCGAAACCGGTCTGCCCGACCAGGCCCTGCAAACGGCCCGCCGGGCGCGGCTGGCCGCGGATGAACGGTCCGGCCATCCCGGCTGGACCCTGCCGCAGATATACGCCGCCCCCCGGCAGGCCTTCGCTTTCGATGGTCGGGCCGACATCGAGGGAGAACCGGCACCCGAACCACCCGCCACCCTGTTGCCGCCTCCGGGCATGATCGCCGGTTTCGCCGATCCCCATTGTCCCAGGCGACGGGACAATCAACGATTGCTGCCGGCCTTGCGCGCCGGTCATCTGCAGATGCTGTTGTTGACCGGCGCCAAAGGAAGCGGCAAAACCACCCTGGCCACGGACCTGGCCCGCAATCTGGAGCCCCATGGTTTTCACACCATCGCCGTCGCCACCACCCCCTTCGCCCCCCTCTCCACGGCCCGCATCCTCGCCACCTTCGAGGCGGCCTTCCGGCGTTTGGGCTTCAATAATGAACTGGAGATCATCACCAACCCCAGGATCGGCAACGAGGACCGGCTCGGTTTCCTGGTGGCGGTCCTGAACCGCCGTTTTGCCTTCACCGTCATCCTGGATGGATTGGAAAGCGCCCTGGATACCAACGGCCACCGTTTTCTGGAGCCGGGTTTCGCCGCCTTTTTCGCCTATATGAAAGAACAGGTGAACGGACTGTCCCGGGTGATCGTCACCAGCCGCATCGAACCCGTCGTCGGCGCCCCGGCCCCCTCACCCGCCACCTTCCGCCAGGAGCCCATCGCCCCCCTGCGGGAACCCGGTTGTCCGGCTCACGATTCCAGAGAGGATCCCCGCCTTGCCGGATTGGATGACGGACAACGACGGCACCTTTTGCCGTTGACACTGTTGACGACACCGCTGCCGGCCCCCGCTCTGGCGGCCTGTTTGACGGCCCCCCCGGCCGAAATCGGCCCCTTCCTGAAAGACCAGCAACGGGCCGGGCGGCTGTTCGCGGTCCGGATCGATCGGGAGGAACGGTTCGCCCCGCACCCGTCGTTGCTCGATTCGTTGCGGCGATCCGACTGGAATGAATCTTCATTGGCGGCTCTGGCCGCCAGCAGCGCCGCCCTGGCCGATCATCTGATCGCTCAATTAACGAAACCCTCCACCAACACCGCCGCCATTCCCGGCTGGTTGGATGCGGTTTTGGCCTGTACGGCCCTGAATGTGCAAGCGAACCGGTTCGAATCGGCATTGGAACTGAGCGACGCCGTTAACGAATATTTGAGCAAACGGGGATTTTTCTGGGAACTGGAACGGTTCAACCGCTCGCTGTTGGCGGTCCGGGAACATCCCCGTTTGCTGCAATGGCTCGCCACCGCCCTGACGCAACAGGATCGGCGTCCGGAGGCCAAGGCCCTTTTCGAGCGGATCGTCACCGTTTTCACCGAGCGGTTCCCCCGGGAGGCGGCCATGGCCCGGTTCGAACTGGCCGGGCTGGAAACCATGGACGACCGGTTGGAGCAGGCCCTGGAACATTTGCAGCGGGCCTTGGCGATCAATATCGAATTGAAGGATGTCGCCGGCGAGGCGGTGTGCCAGACACAGATCGGATTTTTGCAGGTGCGCCGTTCCCGGGAGGAGGAGGCGCTGGCCCACCTGGAATCGGCCCTGACCCTCTACCGCCGCATGAACCATCCACCGGGTTTGCTGCAACTGCTGCCCTGGACCGGTGATCTTTATTTCCGTCAGGGGGACCATGATCGGGCCCGCGACCATTTTCAGGAGGTGTTGCCACTATTGAAACAGAGCCGGGATGAAATGATGGCATGCCAGGTCTACCATCAACTGGCCACCATCGATCTCAATCAGGGCCGGCATGAAAAAGCCTTGGCGGGATTTCGTATTTCCCTAAACATCAAAAGACGGATTGACGATAAAAAGGGCGAAGCATCGACTTTTTTCCAGCTGGGACGACTGGCCAAGGAAAAAAATGATCAAATGGGCTGTCTGCAACTGTTGGGGCTGTGTCAACGGATCGATGCCGAGATCGGCGATGAGGATGCCACGCAGGAGTTGACCCTGTTCAACGATATCGTCCAGGCCACCGGTTTGGAAAAAGAACGGGCCGAACAAATTTTGGCCGAAGTCTGGCAAGCCTATGAACGGGATCGGGGAGAATCGCTGCTGGCGTCCATCTTCCCGGATGGCGGCGCCGCCAACGCGCCGTAATCCTGGAGACCGTCCAAACTTTCCGGAGCCTGCCATTAACGAATGGAAGCCGTTGCCAATTGCAATGCCGGTCAACAACAACTACCGAATAAACAATGCAAAGGATTTCATGCCAATGGAATCCATGCCGTGGCAAAACTGGAAAATCGACAGGAGAACGAACTGATGAAACCGGGAAGAGTGTTGGTGGCCCAAGGTGGCGGTCCAACGGCTGTGATCAATCAATCCCTGGTGGGCGCGGTGCTGGAAGCCCGCAAATTTCCCCACGTGGACCGCGTTTACGGCGCCATGCACGGAGTGGCTGGAATCGTCAAGGAGGATTTCCTCGATCTCACCCAGGAGACCACCCACAACCTGGAAAAAGTGGCCGCCACCCCCGGTTCCGCCCTGGGCTCCACCCGGGACAAACCGGATGAGGCCTATTGCGCCGAAATATTGAAGGTGTTGATGGCCCATAATATTCGCTGTTTTTTCTACATTGGCGGCAACGACTCCTCCGATACCCTGCGCATCGTCCAGGATTTCGCCAAAAAAGAGCACTATGAACTGACCACCATCCACATTCCCAAAACCATCGACAACGACCTGACCATCAACGATCACACCCCCGGTTATCCGTCGGCAGCCCGTTTCGTGGCCAGCGCCTTTGCCGGCGTCAATCTTGACAACCGCGCCCTGCCAGGGGTCTATGTCGGTGTGGTGATGGGCCGGCACGCCGGCTTTTTGACGGCCGCATCGGCCCTGGGACGCAAATGCCGGGATGATGGCCCGCACCTGATCTATCTGCCGGAACGGGAGTTTCATCCGGACCGTTTTCTCGGCGAGGTCAAACAGGTATACGACCGTTACGGCCGTTGTGTGATCGCCGTTTCGGAAGGGGTGCATGACCCTTCCGGCGTCCCGTTGGTCACCACCCTGTCGAAAAAGGTGGAACGGGATGCCCACGGCAATGTGCAACTGTCCGGCACCGGCGCCCTGGCCGACCTGCTGACCAATACCATCCGCCATCAACTGGGAATCAAACGGGTGCGCGGGGATACCTTCGGCTATCTGCAACGCTCCTTCCTGGGGGTGGTCTCCGATGTCGATCAACGGGAAGCCCGGGAGGTGGGAGAAAAAGCCTGCCAATTCGCCATGTGGCACGGCGCCAGCGGCACCGTCACCATTCAGCGCATCGGCCACTATTCCGTGGAATACCGGCTGGATCCCCTGGTGGCGGTGGCCGGAAAAACCAAGGTGATGCCGGATGAGTTCATCAACGAATCCGGCACCGATGTCACCGATGCCTTTCACCTCTATCTGACCCCGTTGCTCGGGTCCCGCATGCCGGAAACCTTCCGTCTGCGGGCGCCGCTGGTACCGAAAAAACTGAATAAAATTTGATAACGAACTGAAAAAATCAAGAGATACTACCCAAAGGAACCCCCATGAAAACCTTCACGCTATCCTTGCTGATGGCCGCTGCCCTGTTTTTTTCCGGCACCCCCGTCCATGCCACCGAATCGGAGTGCCCGAAATTGAAACGGTTCGTGGAGGTGATGTATGATGCCGCCGATTTTTTGACCAACAGAAAAGAGTTCGATGAAAATCCGGACCTGGAAAAAAAACTGGACGAACTCATGACCATCCTGCGGATGATCGCCGACCACGAGGGGGACGCGGGATTGAATGGTTCCGTGGCG
Source organism: uncultured Magnetococcales bacterium (assembly GCA_964344355.1). Classification (GTDB taxonomy): domain Bacteria; phylum Pseudomonadota; class Magnetococcia; order Magnetococcales; family CAYFNE01; genus CAYFNE01. The sequence continues at coordinate 69,427 of CAYFNE010000001.1, read as the reverse complement.
GCGATGTCGAAAATCTGGGAGATGGAAGAGTGGACCCCGGGGGACCGGAATGCCTTCCGTCGGGCTTTCGACAGCACCTCGGTGGCCCTGGAACGCCTGTACGAAAAACAGTGTGACTGATCGCCCCGGTCGACGATGCGACGATTTGGACCAGGGCGATGAGCAAAACCGTCAGGAGATTTCCGAGGACCCTGAACCCTTTTTCCAGGGCCATTGACGCCGATTCGGAACGGATTCCCTTCCGGGAAATGCCGGTACACCGGTCGATCTCGGGGGTGGTCCGTCCCGGCAGGTCGCGTGGAACCCTGCGCGGGTGGATCCTGACGCTGCCGCTGCTCCTGATGGCGGCGGGAGCGGGCTGGTACCATTTCGTCCCCGCCAAAAACACCGGGGGCAAACCGGAAGCTGAATTTGAAACCAGCTATGAAAACCGGCCGGAGGGAGTCCCTTCGGTAGCGGTGACGCCGGAGTTTTACCCACTCGCCACCCCAACCGTGAAACCGCTTTCCAACCGACGGGCCCGGGAGAAAAAGCCGGCGAAAGCCCCCGGACAGGAGTCGAGCCCGACGCCCGTGCCGGTGACACGGACGGCCAAGACCACCCCGCAGGCGGCGCCACGAACCACACAACCGGCCACCAAACAAACGAGCAACGTCGGCAGTCAACCGCCATCGATGGAGCCGAGCGGCAAACCGGCCCCGAAAGCCTCCCCGCGGACGGTGAAGGCGATGACCGCCAAACCGCCCAGAGTCAAACCGCCGGCCACGGGGTCCGCCCCACAAGCGGTAAAAACGGCCGCCCCCGAACCACAGAAGGCCATACCGGGCGCCTCTCCGCTGCCGAAAAGGGTCAAACCCGCGTCGCCAGCGGTGAAAACGGCCGGTTCGGCGCCGCAAGGGAGCCAGCGCCGACAACCACCGGCACCAGCAACGAAACATTCCCCCCCGCCCGCAACGCCGGCGGCCGGGCCGACCAAAAACCCGCCACAACCGGTATCGCCAAAAGTCGAACCGGCTGAAGAACGACCCGCGACACCGTCGGCAACCCGTGCGGAGCCGCAACCGGCGCCATCCCCTCCGAAGAGAGGGACACCGGCACTGAAAAAAAATACCCAACCGGCCAAACCGCCCGCCGCACGGTCGGTTGCCGCCACCCGACCCTCCCCGGAACGGGGAACACCTCGATCCCCCCCGGGAACATCCGGAGAACCAACCTTCCGGCCGGCTCCCTCCGCGGCTGAACCGACCGGAGCGGTCACCCTGCCGAAAAAACGGCCGGCCACCCGACCAGCCGCCGCCCGGTCAGCGGGGAACGAAACCGCTCAACCGGCCAAACCGGCGGTCGGGACGGCATCATCCCAAAAGAGGGCGACGGCGGCGACCAGGAGACGAACAGCACCGACACCGCCCAACCGAAAGGTTCCAATAACTCCCCTTAACAACAGTCAATACAACCAGAACCGGGTTTTTGTGGCCCCTCATGAAAAATCCGGCTGGTCCCGTTTCCCAAAAATCGCCACTGGCAACCATATCGTCCTGGTCGGTTCCTTCAACTATCCGAACCCGGCGCACTCCTTGATCAAACGGTTGGGCAAGCTGGGTATTCCCGCCTTTGTCGAGACCGGCAGCGGCGCCAATAAAAACAAGGGATATCACGTCAAGGTCGGCCCGTTCGACAATCGCGAAAACGGGCAGTCGGCGGCAAAGATCATTCGAGAGCGGACCCGCCTGAAACCGGTCTACACCCGCTCGCGCATCAAACGGTGTCTCACCCTGAACCCGGAACGGACCTGGGCCACCATCCGCAGCAAAAACTGCCCCTGAACGAAGCAAATCGTTTCAAGTTCATCCGTGTCCATCCGTGTCCATCCATGGTTCCCGCTTTTGGCGTATTTTGCCAGTCCGCAATGAGTTTCCGGACAGGGTATCATCCCCCTGCTCCGTCTCAGCGAGCAGTTCGCGGATGGTGTTCACGAAATAGGGCTGGTCCCATTCACGGCCACCGAACGCCGCATAAACCCGTCTACCCCGGCGGTCCAACAGCCAGGAGCTGGGCAGACCGCGCACCTTCCAGGGACCGGTGGTCTTGGAGTCGGGATCGAGAAGCAGTGGAAAGGTGACACCGGTTTCAAAGGCGAAGGTTTTCACCGGTGCGGCCGTTTCCCCCACCGCCACGGCCAGAATGGTGAAACCCTCTTCACCGAGCCGTTGCCACAGGCGTTGCATGGCCGGCATCTCGCGGCGGCACGGCGGACACCAGGTGGCCCAAAAGCTGACCAGGACCACCCGCCCCCGATAGTCGGACAAACGGTGCCGTTGACCCTCCGGGTCCGACAACTCAAAATCCACCGCCGGCGGTCGATCGGCGAGCGGTTGCAGTCCGGCCCGGGACTCCACCCCGTCATCGGCCAACCACAGCAACAACCCGAACGGAAACAGAAAAAAAAGCCCCAGACCCAGCCAATAATATCTCACTTGATGTCCAACCCGTTCATCCCCCCTGTGCCCTGTTTTCCTGAAAGCAACCGCTCCAATCAACCATCCCGTTGCAATTGACTTTTCAAATCCGCCAACCGTTTGCCGGGGTGGGGATGGGTGGAAAAATAGCTGGCGAAACGAGGCATGTTCTCCTTGGCCAACAACACCTTGAAAAAGGCCTCGGCGCCGTTGGTACGGCCATAACGGCGTTGCAACAGGTCCAAGGCGAACCGATCGGCCGCCGACTCCTGCTCCCGGGAGTGGGTGAGGAGGGCCAGATTGATCGTACCACCGATGATATTGTTGCTCATATCACTCTGTCCCAGCAGAGTGAGGGACACCAGCGCCAACAACAATCCCCGCCCCATGGCGCGCAGATGGTCGCGATGCTGAAAATGGCCGATCTCATGGGCCAGGACGAACACCAACGCCTCATCGTTGGGCACCTCTTTCAACAAACCGGAAAAAACGACGATGTTGCCGCCCGGCAGGGCCACGGCATTGATGTGATCGGCCTTGGAAACATGGACCTTCAGGGAAAAAGGGGGGGGTTCCGGCAACCCTTCGACCAACTCATCGACCAACCGTTGCAGGCGGCGTTGTTCCGCACCCGGCTGGCCCCGGAATTCCACCCGCATCATCTCGCCCAGACGGCGTTCCATCTCCACCGGCAGATACTGGACGGTCAGGTCGACCGCGAAACCGAGCAAAAAGTACAAAACGCCGACCACGGCCACCATGCCCCCCAGCAGGACCACCAACTCGGTCAGGGGGTTGACCTCGGAAACGTTGACGCTTTCGTCGGGAAGCCGGGGGATATATTCCATTATCGATAGTAAACAGCGGTGCCGTAGGCCAACGCCTCGATGCTGCCCATGGAACGCTGCTGGCTGGCCTCCTTGCCGATGGTAGAGGTTTCGATGCGCACGTTGAGGATCATGTCCGCCCCTTTGGCCTCGGCCTTCATCCGCAGCAGCGCCTCCCGCCGCGCCCGGTCCAGCAAACTTTCATAACTGCTGACACGACCGCCAAAAATCATTTTCAACGATGCCAAAAACCGTTTCAGATAGTCCATGGCCACCACCGTGTTGCCGGTCACCAAACGCGTTTCCCGAACGATGCGGCCGGTCTTCGGCAAGGTACGCAGGGTCAACGCCGGCAGGTTCAACAGTTGCCGTTCGCGGCGGCGGATGGAGGCATAGTGGCTGCGCTCGGCCAGGGTGCCGAAAATATACCCCAGGGACAACAAGATGAGAAATACCGCCAGATCGAAATTCATGGCCCTACTCCACGCGGATGGCCGTGCCGTAAACATACAACTCCGCCGCCCCCTGGGACACCGAAGAGGTGGCATAGCGGATGTTGACGATGGCGTTGGCCCCCAGGGATTTGGCTTGCGCCATCATACGCCGTGCCGCTTCCTCCCGCGACTCCTGAAGCAGCTCGGTGTACCCCTTCAACTCACCGCCAACCAGATTTTTCAAGCCGGCCATGATATCCCGCCCCATGTGTTTGGCCCGCACGGTACTGCCGGAAACCAAGCCAAAATGTTGGACGATGGTTTTCCCGGGAATGGTCTCCAGATTGGACAACAGCATGTTTTTTTTCTCCTTATTCAAGCCGTTTTTCGTGGACGCATCCACCACCTCCGTCGTTGTTGCCGCCGGTAGCGCCATTTTGACACAGCCCCGGGCGAACGGACAGTCGCCTTGAAGGGGTGAGGATCACTTTTTTCCCATTAACCGCGTTTGTCGCTCACAATAATATTCTATTAAAGCATTCAAGCCGGCCGCCGATCCAAGGGAACAGGGGGTTTTTTTGATTGCATCCACGATCCAAGCGGAGACCATCATGCTCAGTCTGACCCATACCCGGCAAACCCAACATCTCTATCTGTCGCTGCCGGGCCGAACCGTCACCGCCAACCCCCGCTCCAACGCGGGGCAACAATCGGAATCGGTGCTGTTCGCCAGCCGCGACACCATCAGCATGACCCTGTTTTCCAGCGTCGAAGAGAGCAACCGCCTGGCCATTGACCGGGTGATCGAGCAAATCAATGAACATTTGGCCGAAACGCCCGGCTTCGTCCCCATCGAGCAGGTCAAACCGGCCGATACCACCCCTGAAAAGACCGCAACCTTCATCGTCACCGCCACCACCAGCTTTTTCGCCGCCTACAGCGAAAACCATTCGGAAAAAAGTGGAAAAGCGCTGTTGGACGGTTTTCTCGGTTTGATCCGTCCGGCCATCGAAGAGGGTTTCCGCCAGGCCCGGGAAATATTGCTGGGACTCGATGCGCTCAATGATGATATCGGCGCCGGCATCGATCAAACCTTTGAGCTGATTCAGCAAAAATTGGACGATTTCCATGCCGATCAACTGCAACGACTGGAGGAGATCGCCATCGAACAGTCGAATGGAGAGACAGCGGTGGGGTCCGAAGAGATGGAATAGACCATTTCACTGGAAACTCGATTGGCCAGAAAATCCGCTGTTGCCATATAACCTTTTCTGGTTATAATCTTAATTCATGTCCTATGAACTCAAAATCCGGCGGGAGGCCAAACGAAAGCTCCGTAGCCTCTCTGCCGGTGAACGTTCCCGAATTATCGAAAAGATAATGGACCTCCGCCAGAATCCAGATAGTCCCGATCTTGACATCATACCCCTGTCGGGAAGCCCATATTGGCGCCTGAGAGTAGGAGGCTGGCGTATCATCTATCAGAGACAGGACATACTTCGGATTCTTTCCGTAGAACGTATTGGCGCCAGAGGAGACGTCTACAAATGAATCTACAAACGATCAAAAGCCTGAGCGGCCAGGATGAATACGTCCTGCTGCCCATCGGTATCTATGAAATATTTCAGGAACGGATCGAAGAGGAGATGATTGGTCTGGAGATCAAGAAAGGGGAAGAGACGGACTATGTGCCGTTCGACCCAGCGGATTATATACAAAATCCCATCGCCCTGGCGCGGTTGAAAGCCGGTGTCAAACAGGGACAACTGGCGCAACATATGGGTGTTTCACAAGCCTATGTCAGCAAACTGGAAAATGCTGACACGGTATCCGATCGGGCTCTGGAGAAAGTTTTGGCGGCGCTTAAGGAAATGAAACGATAATTCCCCGGGGCCGGGAAATCCGGCAGATGTCCAAACGACTTTTCTCGGCCTGTTTCCAAGCGTAACCCCTCGTTGGACCATGCCCCAATGGCGCTTAGATAAGGAAATCCAGCCAAAGAACAAGACGTTGAGTTTGTAGGAACGAGCTTGCTCGCGAACAGGGCTTGGAAAATCACCGGTGTTCGTTCCCACGGGGAAGCAGGGGTCCCCACGAACCATCAAACATGGCCCGTCCCACCAAGCTGGTTCGCGAGCAAGCTCGCCCCTACGCCAACATTTTGATATATAATTGTTTTTTTCTTATCTAAGCACCATTGGGGCCATGCCCAACATTGACGCTTTTGGCCCCAAAAAACAAAAGCGGGCCAAAAGCTTAGAATCAAAGGCAAAACCGCAGGCTTTGCCCATGCCCGCCAGGGCCTGCCGGCCCTGGACCCGCAATCGTTCAACCGCCCTCTTCGCCTTCGGTCTTTTTCGGCCGGTAGGTTGATCTCAAATACAGTTCACGCATTTGGGTTTGATCCACTCCGGACGGAGCCCTGGTCAGGACACAGGCGGCTTTTTGCGTCTTCGGAAAAGCGATCACATCGCGAATGGACTCAACACCGCGCATGATCGCCACCAGCCGGTCCAACCCCAGGGCCAACCCCCCGTGTGGCGGGGCGCCATACTCCAGGGCCCGCAGCAAAAAGCCGAATTTTTCCTCGGCCTCCTCGGGACCGATGCGCAACAACTTCAACATTTTCAACTGCAATTCCGGATCGTGGATACGAATGGAGCCGCCCCCGACCTCGGTGCCGTTGAGAACCAGATCATAGGCACGGGAACGGATGCCATCCAGGGAACCACTCTCGGCCATCGCCTCCAAATCCTCCAACATCGGCGCGGTGAAAGGATGATGAACCGCCACGTGACGGCGGGAATCGTTGTCCCAGTCCAACAGGGGGAACTCGGTCACCCAGACGAAGGAGTAGGGTTCCTCATTGACCCGGCCCAGATCGTGACCGACCTTGACCCGCAACCGTCCCAGGGCCTCGTTGACGGTGGCGATGCGGTCGGCGCCGAAAAAGAGGATATCGCCGGTTTCGGCGCCGGTGGCGGTGACGATGGCGGCCTTTTCCTCGTCGGAGAAAAATTTGACGATCGGTGATTGCCAGGCGCCATCCTGCCAGGGTCCGTTGATTTTGATCCAGGCCAACCCCTTGGCGCCGTAAATACCGACGAATTCGGTGTATTCATCAATTTTTTTCCGGGTCAGGGCGGCGCCGCCGGGTACCCGGAGCACTTTGACGGCGCCCCGCTCCCCGCCCGGTCCCTGTTTGCCGGCGATCTGCGCGAACACCTTGAAACCGGTGTTTTTCATCTGCTCGGTGATGTCGGTCAACTCCAGATCGATGCGGATATCCGGGGCGTCGAGTCCATAGCGGTCCATCACCTCGGCATAGGTCAGGCGCGGGATCGGTTTGGCGAGGTCCACCCCCAGGGCCTCCATGAAAATCCGTTTGATGATCCCTTCGGTGATGCCCATCACATCGTCGGGTTCGGCGAAGGACATCTCCAGGTCGATCTGGGTGAACTCCGGCTGCCGGTCGGCACGCAGGTCTTCATCGCGAAAACAGCGGGCGATCTGGAAATACCGGTCGAAACCGGAGACCATCAACAGTTGCTTGAAAAGTTGCGGTGACTGGGGCAGGGCATAAAACTGACCGGGATTGACCCGCGACGGCACCAGATAGTCCCGCGCCCCCTCGGGGGTGCTGCGGGTGAGCATCGGCGTTTCGATCTCCAGGAAACCGTTTTCATCCAGGAAGGTCCGGACCGCCTGGGTGAGACGGTGGCGAAACTGGAGATTTTCCTGCATGTCGGGCCGGCGCAGGTCCAGAAAACGGTGCAACAACCGGGTCTCCTCACCCACCGTCTCATCATCGATCTGAAACGGCAACGGTTTGGAACGGTTGAGAATTTCCAGTTGATCGACATTGACCTCGATCATGCCGGTGGGCAGGTTGGGGTTGGCGGTTTCGTCGGGACGCAAGGCCACCTCGCCGGAAACCCGCAAGACGAATTCATTGCGCAGCTCATGGGCGATCGCGTGGACCTCCGGCTGTCGTTCGGGACTGAACACCACCTGGACGAGGCCGGTGCGATCGCGCAAATCGATAAAAATCACCCCGCCATGGTCACGGCGGCGGTTCACCCAACCACACAGGGTCACCCGCTGGCCAACCAGGGTTTCGCGTGGTTCGTTGCAATAGTGGCTGCGGTTCATGACGGGCTCCCCCCGGCGGCACCGGATTCGTCACCCTCCCCGCCGGCCTCTTCCTCTTCTTCATCCAAAGGCCGTTGATTGCGGGCCTTTTCCAACCCTTCCCGCACCAGTTCGCTCATGTAACTCTTCTCTTCATCGCGGAAACGGTCACTGAACTCCAGGGCCTTTTCATAAGCGGCCACGGCATTGACCCAGTCATGGGTATAGTGGAACAACATGCCCTTGAGATAGTGGTTGAACGGATTTTCCGGTTCTCCCTCCAGGGCGGTCTCCACCCAGGTTTCGGCGTTGGCGGGATCCTCCTGGTCGATGTAAAAGGCGGCCAGTTTTTGCGCCACCTGGGCCGGGGTGACCCGGCGCGGGGCGTCATATTCGTCCATGAGGAAACTTTCGCCCTCGCCGACCCGATCCCCCTCCACCAACCATTCGGCATAGCGGGCGATCCAATAATCATAGAGCAGGTGTGGATCATCGCGATCGCCGTCCAGCACCTGTTTCAACATGGTCAGGGCCTCTTCCAGCCGGCCATTGTGGTGATATACCGCCGCCATTTCGGTCAATGCCACGGCGGAGGCCTTCTCCCGGGGTACCTGGTCCAGGGCCTCCAGCGGCATGGCGTGGATGACCCGCGCCACGGCCATGGCGCGGATTTCCGGGGTGGGGGAGCCCATTTTCCAGGCCACCACATCCTCTTTGCCCAGGTGGCACTGCTTGAATTTTTTCTTCGAACCACAGGGACACAGATCGTTGCGGCCGATCTTGGGGGTTGGCGTCGCCCGTTTGGGCCGGGCCAGAAAACCCAACTCCGGACGCGGGGCCAGATCGATGAGCCGATTGGCGAAAAACTCGTACCATTTGAAAAATGGATCTTCCTCTACGGTGTCATCTTCCGCCAACCATGCGGCCAACGCCATCGGGTCGTTGTTGAGCGCGGCGAGAACCAGGGCTTCGGCATATACCTCTGGATTGTTGAGATCTTTGGGTGAACCCACGGCGAATGGCTCCTTTTGTCAGTTTGCACAGCGACTTGATTATCAAAACCTACTGATATTAATCAACCCGTGCCGACAATGCCAGTCCAGAAGATGGTGACAGCGTGGCGAAAATCGTGGTAAGGGTTTTTTTCGATCCGTTTTTCCCACACGGACCCCGTGTCCCCATTGACCAAAGAGCCATCGATCATGACCGTTCGCACCCGTTTCGCCCCCTCGCCCACCGGATTTTTGCACATCGGCGGCGCCCGCACCGCCCTGTTCTGCCGTCTGCACAGCCGCCGCAACAAGGGTGTTTTCATCCTGCGCGTCGAGGATACCGACCGCGAACGGTCCACCCGCGCCGCCACCGATGCCATCCTCGAAGGGATGCGCTGGCTGGGCCTGGAGGCGGACGAAGGGCCGTTTTTCCAGTCGGACAACACCGAAAAACATCGGCAACTGGCGCAAAAAATGTTGGACGACGGTCTCGCCTACCGCTGTACCTGCAGTAAGGAGCGTCTCGACGGGTTGCGCACGCAACAGCGGGAAAAAAACATCAAACCCCGTTATGACGGTCAATGCCGCGAACAAAACCGGCCCGCTGGCGAGGAACCGTTCGTGGTGCGGTTCAAGACGCCGTTGAGCGGCGAAGTCACCTGGAAGGATCGCATTCAGGGTCCCATCGCCATCAGCAATACCGAGTTGGACGATTTGATTTTGCTCCGTTCCGACGGCTCCCCCACCTATAATCTGGCGGTGGTGGCCGATGATCATGAGATGGGCATCAACCTGGTGATCCGCGGCGAGGATCACACCAGCAACACCCCGCGGCAAATCCATCTGTTCCAGGCCCTGGGTTGGCCGGTGCCCGACTATGCGCACATGCCGTTGTTGCACGGCGCCGACGGCGGCAAACTGTCCAAGCGCCATGGCGCGGTGTCGGTGTTGCAGTATCGGGAGGATGGTTTTTTGCCGGTGGCGGTCAACAACTATCTGGTCCGGCTCGGCTGGTCCCACGGCGAGCAGGAAATTTTTACCACCGAAGAGATGGAAACCCTGTTCGACATCGACCGCGTCGGCCGTTCGGCGGCCATATTCAACCAGGAAAAACTGTTATGGATCAACGGTCATCACATTCGTGAAGCCAAACCGACGGACCTGGTGCCGGAGTTGATTTATCATCTAGAAAAATTGGGCGTTGCCAATCCCGATCCGGCCCGGGTCGAAACGGCGGTGCCGGAGTTCCAACCCCGGGCCAAAACCCTGGTGGAGATGGCGGAAAAATGCCGGTTCCTGTTCGTGGACACCGTGGAACCCTTTGATGAAAAGGCCCGGGCCAAGCATTGCAAGGCCCCGATTCTGGCTCCCTTTAAGGAACTTATCGAAAGCCTGGAATCTCTAACGGAGTGGTCGCCGGCGCAACTGGAGCCGGCGTTCAAACAGGTGTTGGCCAACCATGGGATAAAAATGGGCAAACTGGCGCAACCGGTGCGCATCGCCCTGACCGGCGGCGTGGTATCGCCGGGTATTTATGAAACCCTGCACCTGTTGGGACGCCAAACCAGCCTGGAACGGTTGCGGCGGGGGTTGACGGTTTTTCAGGCGGCGCTGGGATAAAATTTTGCATCCCGGTTCTTGACAACCGCCACCGGTTTGCGGTTAATTAACGGCTACTGGCGGATCGTCTAATGGCAGGACAGAGGATTCTGGCTCCTCCAATCTAGGTTCGAATCCTAGTCCGCCAGCCAACCGTTTCCCCTCCGACCGGATCAACATGTTGACCGGTCGTGTTCGTTTCAACCGCCCGCATCGGGCACAATTCGGAAACCGTCACCGATTCCCCTTAGCGGGTGGAACCCGTCCCATCGACGGGTGAACCTTTGTTCAGGAGACGAAACATGGCACTCGAAGGCGTCAGCGGACCGGTCAGCATCCCGCTCATGGAAAAAGCCATCGCCGGCAGCAAACGATTGGTCAAGCAATCCTCCGGCATGAGCGACATTGAACTGGACGCCCACATCCGCAAAGGCCGCGCCGAAAGCATGACCAAGGCCAAGGAGACCCTGCGCGCCAACGAAGAGCAAAAAAAAATCGTCGCCCGCGTCAGCGGCCAGGACGGCAAGGCCCCTTCGGTCAACCGGTTTTTGAGTCGGAGTGGACTCAGCGTCATTGCTTGAAGATAAACATCCGACGCCCTTTTGGGTCACGTCCACTTTTTGGACTATGAGCACCACGTTCCGGCTACTTTTCGAAAACGGATCATTTCAGGTTGAATTGTTTTTTGACTTCTTCAGAAAGACCGTTTGCCCCCTCTGTTTCTGCATTTGTGAAATCCGCCCGGTTGTAGTTGGATCCTTCAAGATCGGCTTCTCTAAGATCGGCTCCTATAAGATCAGCTCCTCTAAGATCGGCTCCTATAAGATCGGCTCCTCCAAGATCGGCTCCTCCAAGATCGGCTCCTCTAAGATCGGCTCCTCTAAGATCG
>CAYFNE010000001.1:0-57999 GCA_964344355.1 uncultured Magnetococcales bacterium | reverse complement strand
AAGATCGGCTCCTCTAAGATCGGCTCCTCTAAGATCGATAATCCCAAGAAAAGTATGCCTGGGAAATGATCCGAATGGCCGCCATCCAGCGGCATTGATACGGGCTTGCTGGTGGAAGAAAAAACCGGGTTCTTTCCCCGACGGGGAAAAAAGGATCCACCGTTTTTCCCCTTGAACGACCCGGGTTTGGCAGCGACGCACCCCCACCCCCGGCTCTGAACGACCTGCCCAGAGAGTGGCGCCATTCGGTGGACGGGAGCCCTTTTCACGCTCCTGAAACCACCCCCCCTGAACGGCCAGATGGTGGTGAATCAGGGCACAGAGCCGAAACAGACCGTCACCCAGATGAGAATCCATGGTGATGGTGCGCGCCGGTGCTGGCAGGGGTTCGCTTCGAGTCACATTTTTCCGGGCGGCGAACTCCACCAATTCCACAGCATAGGGGATACCATAATCCACCGATTTGTCATGGCTGCTGACCGGGGGCCGCAGGTGTACCCCATCGGACCACCAATCCCAAAGATCGGCCATGGCATCGCGGATGATGCACCACGCCTCAATCGAAAGGACTCGGGTTTTGATGCCCGGTTCCCGGTGGTTTTGCGCTGATTCGCTCCGTTCGATCTCCCAGGGGATCAATGCTTCCAGATGTCTCACCACCTCGGGTGTCAACCATTGTGGGGCGAGCAACTCCGCCAAACGTCGGCTGAATCGATAACGGGGATCGTTCGGGTCGAAATCCCGCCAATAATCCGGGCGCTCCGGCAGGTCTTTGTCTCGTTCCGTTTCGTACTCCTTGAGGGTTTCAACGATCTGTTCGGCAAACAGGTATTCGCGGAAGGATTTATGGAGAAATTCACAACCCAGTTCCAGTTGTCCGCCCTTGAAATAATAACTGACCATCAACTCCGCCAGATCATTGTTTGCCGTCGCCGTTTGGCTTTCCCGCTGTAACTGACCGCCATCCATATCCAGACGCAGTTCCAGCTCTTCGTAGGAGATGCTCTCCTGGCCGTGGATGGTCATGGCCGCCGCCGTGCGTCTGAGCAAGCGACGTAATTGTTCCCCCATGAGCCGATGCCGGTCCGCCTGATCCAGTGAATCATCCTCCGGCGCTTTACCACCCCTTTCCGATGTAAGATCCACCAAATTTCTATACAGGGTGGTGGGCGTCTCCAACAGCTCCGTCAACTCTCCCGGCCAGGCCGACATCAACCGCACGGCCAGAAAGGCCAACAACGGCAGACCCATGATTTCCAGGGTCGCGCTTTCCTTCCTGCCCTCGTCCCGTCCCTTCAGTTTTTTAAAGTCTTCTTCATATGCTTCGAATACCGGTTCAAACCGTTCCAACGATTCAATCCGCCAATCAACCGGATCGGCAACCGTGACCGATCTGTCACGCAAGGCGGCGGCCAGATCATTAACGAAAGCCCGTAGCTGTTCGGGCCGGCTGGGGCGCAGGGTGAGGATGGGGGTGTTGGATCGTAAAAAAGGGTTCTCGGTCACCGCCGTCGATGGCCGACCGGTGAGAATAACCCGCACCCGGTGACCATCCCGATGGCGTAAAAATTCATTGCGCACCCAAACCAACATTTGATCGACCCGTTCCTTGAATCCCTGGGAGACTGAAATGCTGATTTCATCCCAGCCGTCGAGGATCAACACATAGGGGCAGATATCACAACCGTTGAAACGGACCGACTCGTTAAAAATGGTTCCTTTGAGAAACAGATCCTCGGGCCGAATATCTGAAATGGTTTCATCCCGATAATTTTCCCCGGTCAGGCGCACCGCCTGGGCCATGGCTTCCATGAAGTTGAGATCGAAACGCAGATCGCGCAACAACACGCGAATGGGCCGCAATCCCTCGGCTACCAGACGGGCGCAAAGCGCCAAGGTGAAGGCCGACTTGCCGGAACCCGCCACGCCTTGGATGACGATACCTTCGTTAAAGGATTTATCGCCAATCAGCCGCATCACTTCGGCCATTAAATATTTTCGGCCACCCTGTTTTTCCGAAAAAGGGTCCCGCCGTTTTTCCTCTTTTTCACCAGTCGCCCGTTGTGTTCGACCCTCGCCGCGAATCTTCCCCCAAGGCAAAACCCCACACTCGGTACGGATATACACCTGTTGCAGGGCGAAGGGTTCCTTGCCGAACAATGGCGCCTCCTCGAACTGCCAGCGTTGATATTCGGCATGGGCCAGCAAGGCTTCATCGGCCTGCACCTCGCCGGAACCCAGCTCCAGCCAATCACGGAACGGTTGAAATTTTTGTTTCAGATCGCCATGACTGAGGATGGTCTTCAAATTGGGGACGAAACGCCGATGCACACCGCCGATGATCCGGCGAACATCCCGATCATGAAACCCCAGGGCGGTCATCGCCTCCTGCAGAAGATCATCGGAGGCCTTGACGAATGGATGTTTGAGGGCGCGACCGAAGGAAAACCGGTTGAATTCGACCGGTTCGGTCAAATTTCTCTGCTCCAAGGTTTCGATAAACCTGGATATCGATTGTTGTTGTCCCGGCTCCAGGACGCCCGCCCCGGCCACCGTCTGTTCCAGGGCACGTTGATAGGCGCTGGTGCAGGCCAACAGCCCCAGGAGTTGTGGATCCCGCTCCGTGGTCAAGCCGTCGAACAGTTTGACCAGAAAACGGACCGGCGGCAGCGTTTCGGCCAACGCCTCGCCGGTCGATTCCACCACCCGCCCCGCCCAGGGCAGCGCCTCGGCAATGGCGGCGCTGAATTCCATGTTTTTCCCGGCCTTGACCACCTCGGCCAAAAAATCGGCCACCCCTTTTACCCGGCCGACGGCGCCACCGAGTTTTTGTCGCTCCAGGGCATTCACCCCCAATTGTTGCAACAACCTCTCCTCGGCCATTTTTTCCTCTTTTCAACCAAAGATCATGAACAAATGATTTTTTTTGGTGGATGACCAATATCCTGAATAATGAACCCGGAATCAAGGTCAAGAGGTCCACGCCGAACCGGAACCCGTCCAGGAACCGGAAAATCCAGCACCATCGGCCTGCCCCCGGCCTTGGACCGACCGTTCCAGGGAGCCGCTCGGGGTTGGACGGGTACTCGAACTCAACCGGTGGTACGGGTTATATTTCTCTTTCCAATTTGAAAAAAATTGTGATTTACCGCTGGCCGTAGTACGATATTGCCATGATTCAATCATGGCGAAACGCTGCGACCAGCAAGGTTTGGGAAGGGAAACAGCCCAACCAGTTCCGGGCCGTGGACCTTGAAACGGCTATCGATCTATTACTGGCCCTGAACGCCGCCAAATCTCTTCGCGACCTGAGTCCCCTGGCCAGCGTCGGTTTGCACAAACTGGGGTTTGACCGCAAAGGCCAGTGGGCCATGACAATCAATGGACCCTGGCGGATTTGTTTCAGATTCAAGGATGGACATGCCCATGACGTGGAAATAACGAACGATCACAAGGGATAAACCATGACCCCCATCTCTCATCCAGGTCGATCATTAAAACGGGAACTGGCGGCAAGGAAACTCAGCGCCAACAGACTGGCTCTGGATATCGGCGTTCCTTCAGGCCGGATAACCGACATCCTCAATGGCCGCAGGGGCATCACCGCCGATACGGCCATTCGACTCGGGCTGTTTTTTGGCAACACTCCCCAGTTCTGGCTGGATCTGCAAAGCCAGTACGAAATCGCTGTCATCGAGCGGGACCGGGGAGAGGAAATCGCCAAGCAGGTCAGACCGGCTTCGGCGACCGCATGATATGGCTCACACCGTCTCGTGAATTCAACCAGCTTTGACGGACATTTATTGATCCCCGGTCAAAAACCGGCTATTCTGTGTTATTGTCAGCCAGCCGAAAACGGCCATCCAGGAAAGCATTTCCCTGGATGATACACAGGCTCGATAATGGCTGGACGGTCAACAACACCCATGGAACGGCGGCATGAAATCACTGGAATTCGAACAATCCCTCGCCCGGCTCGAAGAGGTGGTGCAACGATTGGAGCAGGGCGACCTGTCATTGGAAGAGGGATTGGCCGCTTTCGAAGAGGGCATGGTCCTGTCACGACAGTGCCAAAACCGTCTCGATGCGGCGGAAAAACGGGTCGAAGAGTTGTTGGCCTCCGCCTCGACCGTGGAAAAACCCCCTATCGACGGTACGAAAGGGATCGGTTGACACCGTGGATCTGGACCGATACCTGAAACACCACCGGCAACGGGTGGAAGAGGCCCTGGACCGGTGGGTGCCGAGCGCCGACGCCCAACCGCAACGCCTGAACGCGGCCATCCGCCACAGCCTCATGGGCAGCGGCAAACGGTTGCGCCCCATCCTGGTGTTGGCCGCCACCGAAGCGGTCGGCGGCGACTGGCAAAGGGTCCTGACCTTCGCCTGCGCCCTGGAGTGCATCCACACCTACTCCCTCATCCATGATGATCTTCCCGCCATGGATGATGACGATCTGCGCCGCGGTCGTCCCACCTGTCACAAACAGTTCGATGAAGCCACCGCCATCCTCGCCGGCGACGCCCTGCTGACCCTGGCCTTCGAGTTGGCCAGCCAACCGGTGCCCGGCATCGACCCGGCCGTTCAACTGCCGGTCATCGCCCAACTGGCCGGCGACGCCGGTATTCACGGTATGGTCGGCGGACAGATGCTGGACATGCTTGGCGAGAAAAAAACCTTGAACCTGGAAGAGTTGCAAACCATCCACCGTCACAAGACCGGCGCCCTGATCCGCACCTCCTGTGTGGCCGGCGCCCGCCTGGGCGGTGGTGATGAGACGGCCAGCCAACACCTGCAACGGTACGGCGAAGCCATCGGTCTGGCCTTTCAGATCACCGATGACATCCTGGACGAAACCGGCGACAGCCAACTCATGGGCAAGGCCACCGGTCAGGACCGGGAAAGCGGCAAGGCCACCTACCCCCGGTTGATGGGCCTGGAACGGGCCCGCCGGGAGGCGGATCGGATGGTGGAGCGGGCCCTGGAGAGCTTGGCGCCCTTTTCCAGCGGCGCCGACCCCCTGCGCGCCCTGGCCCGGTTCATCCTGACCCGAACACATTGATCCGAGGAATCATGACCTTCAACCCGGAATTGATCACCGATCCGACCACGCTGCGCAAACTGCGCGAAGATCAACTGCCGCGCCTGGCCCAGTCCATCCGCGAATTCACCATCGAATCGGTCTCCAAAACCGGCGGCCATCTGGGCGCCAGTCTCGGCGTGGTGGAACTGACCGTGGCCCTGCACTATGTGTTCAACACCCCGCACGACCGCATCATCTGGGATGTGGGTCACCAATCCTATCCGCACAAAATACTCACCGGCCGCCGCGACCGCATGTCCACCCTGCGCCGGCACAACGGCATCTCCGGTTTCACCAAACGGTCCGAAAGCGAATTTGATCCCTTCGGCGCCGGCCACTCCTCGACCTCCATCTCCGCCGCCCTCGGCATCGCCCTGGCCAACTGGCACCGGGGCAGCAAGGATCGGGCGATCGCCATCATCGGCGATGGCGCCATGTCCGCCGGCATGGCCTTCGAGGCCCTCAACAACGCCGGCCAGTACAAGGATGACGTCAACCTCATCGTCATCCTCAACGACAACGAAATGTCCATCTCCGCCAACGTCGGCGCCCTCTCCTCCTACCTGAGCCGCATCCTCAGCGGACCCACCTACACCCGTTTCAAGGATGGCACCGGCAAGGTGCTGGGCCGCATATCCGTGCCCCTGCTCGACGCCGCCCGCAAGGCCGAAGAGCACATGAAGGGCATGTTGATCCCCGGCACCTTTTTCGAGGAACTCGGCTTCGACTATTTCGGCCCCATCGACGGTCACGATTTCAACCAACTGTTGCCGACCTTGCGCAATCTCAAACAGCTCAAGGGTCCCATGCTGCTGCACGTGGTGACGCAAAAGGGCAAGGGATTCCCACCGGCCGAGGCCAACCCCTGCACCTATCATGGCGTTTCCCCCTTCAACCGCAAAACCGGGGCCTTCCCGAAAAATGGCGACAACCGCTCCTACACCGCCATTTTTTCCGATACCCTCATCGACCTGGCGCGCAACGACAACAAGGTGATGGCCATCACCGCCGCCATGCCGGAAGGCACCGGCCTGTCGGAGTTCCAAGAGCGGTTTCCCGACCGGTTTTTCGATGTCGGCATCGCCGAACAGCACGCCGTCACCTTCGCCGCCGGACTGGCCACCGAGGGATACAAACCGGTGGTGGCCATCTACTCCACCTTTTTGCAACGGGCCTATGACCAGATCGCCCACGATGTGGTGTTGCAAAAACTGCCGGTGGTGTTCGCCCTCGATCGGGCCGGACTGGTCGGCGCCGACGGTCCCACCCACGCCGGCACCTTCGACCTGACCTTCCTGCGTTCCCTGCCGGACCTGGTGATCATGGCTCCGGCCGACGAAAATGAACTGCGCCACATGCTCGCCACCGCCCTGACCCTCGACAAACCGGTGGCCCTGCGCTATCCCCGCGGGGCGGCCCTGGGACTGCCGGAGGTCAAGCCGGAAATTCTCCCCTCCGGGGTCGGCCGCCGTTTGCGCGACGGTGGCGACATCGCCCTGGTGGCGGTGGGCTATCCGGTTCATCCGGCCCTGGAAGCGGCGGAACAACTGGAAAAAGAGGGCATCTCGGCGGCGGTCTACGACGCCCGTTTCATCAAACCCCTGGATGGTCGACTGTTGCGCGAGGCGGCGCAACGGCCCTACCTGGCGACCCTGGAGGAAAATACCGTCTGCGGTGGATTCGGCGCGGCGGTGTTGGAATTTCTCGCCGCCGACGGTCTGCTGGACAACGGCGCCAAGGTCCGCAACTGGGGCTTGCCCGACCGGTTCATCCAGCAGGGCGGTCAAAAGGAGTTGCGCCGGGAGGTGGGACTGGACCCCGAAGGCATCGCCCAACGGGTCCGGGAGTGGTTGAAACCCTGATCCACCCCCCTTCCCCCGGCCCATGAAAAAGCGCCTCGATCATCGGTTGCTGGAGTTGGGCCTGGCCCCGGACATCATTCAGGCCAGGGCCTTGATCATGGCCGGGGCGGTGTTGGTCGACGACCGCCCGCTCGACAAGGCCGGCACGCCGGTGGCCACCGATGCCAGCATCCGTCTGCGTGACAAAAAAAGAAAAACAAACAGCCCCTGGGTCTCCCGGGGCGGTGAAAAACTGACCCGGGCCATCGACCATTGGCGGATCGATGTCAACGGGCGGACCTGTCTCGACGTCGGCGCCTCCACCGGTGGTTTCACCGATGTGCTGCTGCAACACGGCGCGGCGCGGGTCTATGCCGTCGATGTCGGTTATGGCCAACTGGCCTGGAAACTGGCCCGGGATCCGCGGGTGGTGGCCCTGGACCGATGCAATATCCGCACCCTGCCCCGGGAGCGCATCGCGGAACCGGCGGACTTTCTCACCATGGACCTGTCGTTCATTTCCCTGGTGCAGGCCCTGCCTCCGGCCTTGCCCTTTCTGGGGGATGGCGCGGCGGGGGTACTACTGGTAAAACCTCAATTCGAACTGCCCCGGGAGGAGGTCGAAACCGGCGGCGTGGTCCGGGATGCCGACGCCCACCAACGGGCGATCGCCGCCGTCGAACGCCTGATGACCAACCTGGAACTCAAACCACGCGGCGTCATCCCCTCGCCGATCACCGGCGCCAAGGGCAATCGGGAGTTTTTGTTTTATTTCGATAGACCCTGACTCACCGCCCCCGGTTGCGCTCGATGGCCTTCAAAAAATCCATCGGGTCCGAGGGCACGTCCCGGGCGCTCTCGCGGATATGGGACGGCACCCGGTTGCGGCGGGTCCTTTTCCGGCGCTTTTTCACGCCATAGGCGGCGATACGGTTCAGGGTCACCCACTCATCCCAGCTGCTGTCATAGCCGGTATAGTGGATCAACACCTTGCCCCGGCCCGATTTCAGGGCCTTGGCCTTGTACCATTTACCCTGCCACCGCACCTGAATCTTCATCCGTTTCGCCGTCACCCACTCATCCCAGCTGTTGTCATAGCCGGTGTAGTGGATATAGAAACGGGTGCCGGAGACCTTGCGAATCACGGCGTCATACCATTTGCCCTTCCAGCTCACCTTGACCGTATCGCCGGCGCCGATGGCCTCGGCCGTGGAAGGCGTGGCCGCGAAGACCAGGAGCACCACCAACAACAGCGGAATCCATTTTTTCATGATGTATCACCCCTTGTGAACGATGAAATACCAACCCCATCACCAGCGGATCAGGGAGGCCCCCCAGGTGAAACCGCCGCCAAAGGCCTCCAGCAGGACCAGGTGGCCCGGCTGGATACGGCCATCGCGCACCGCTTCATCCAGGGCCAGGGGCACGCTGGCGGCAGAGGTGTTGCCATGGCGGTCAACGGTCATCACCACCCGCTCCAGGTCCATTTTCAATCGTTTGGCGGTGCCGTGGATGATGCGGATGTTGGCTTGATGGGGAACCAGCCAGTCGAGATCGGATTTTTTCAACCCCTGCTCTTCCAGCACCTCCTCGACGACGCCGCCCAGGGCCAGCACCGCCCGTTTGAACACCTCGTTGCCACGCATTTTCACCACCGCGCCGGCACCGGGACAGCCGCTCAACGGGTTTGGATTCGGTTCCAGGAATCCCCGGGAGACGCCGCCGGCGGTACAGAGCAGGTCCTCCTGGGTGCCATCGGCATGCAAACGGGTGGTGAGCACGCCCCGATCGGTATCGGTGCCGGCGCTGAGGACCGCCGCCCCGGCGCCGTCGCCGAACAGGATGCAGGTACCCCGGTCGTTCCAGTCGACGATACGGCTCATGGTCTCGGCACCGATCACCAACACCTGTTTGGCGCCGCCGCCGCGAATGAAGGAGTCGGCCACCGACAGGCCATAGATGAAACCGGAGCAGACCGCCTGGATGTCGAAGGCGGGAATGGCCCGCCGGTGCGCCCCCAGCTTGCGTTGAACGATGGTGGCGGTGGCGGGGAAAACCAGGTCCGGGGTGGTGGTGGCCACCAGGATCATGTCCAGGTCATCGACCCCGATGCCGGCCGCCGCCATGGCCCGCCGCCCGGCCTCGACCGCCAGGTCCGAGGTGGTTTCCCCCTCGGCGGCGATGCGCCGTTCGACGATGCCGGTCCGGGTGCGGATCCAGGCGTTGCTGGTATCGACCATTTTCGCCAGGTCATCGTTGGTCAAACATTTTTCCGGCAGATGGGAGCCGGTTCCGGTTATGAGGGATCGGATGGTTCGTTTGCTCACGGTCGAGTCTCACCCTGACGGTCGTTTTCCACCCCGTTGCGCAGGTTGGTCACCACCCGTTGAATGGTCGCATTGACATTGTTGGCCACCAGGTCCTCGGCCACGTGGATGGCCCGGGAAAAGGCATAGGCGTCCGCCGAGCCATGGCTTTTCACCACCACGCCGTTCAGACCCAGCAACATGGCACCATTATAAGCCCGGGGATCAAAACGGTCCCGAAACCGTTTCAGCACCGGCCGCACCAGCAGATAGCCCAACCTGGCGAACAGGGAGTGGTTGAACGACTCGCGTAAAAAATGCCTCAACAAACGGGCCGCCCCTTCGGTGGACTTCAAACTGACGTTACCGACGAATCCATCGCACACCACCACATCGACACTCCCTTCGAAAATATCGGTGGCCTCGACGTTGCCGATGAAAAAGTCGCTGGAACCCCGCAACCGCTCCCCGGCCTGCCGCACCATCTCATTGCCCTTGACCGCCTCGGCGCCAATGTTGAGCAGGCCGACACGGGGTTTTTCCATGCCCAGCACCTCGGTGGCGTAGACCTCGCCCATCATGGCGAACTGACAGAGATGGGCCACCGAGCAGTCGACGTTGGCCCCCAGGTCGAGCATCAATGTTTGGCCGGTGATGGACGGCACCATGGAGGCGATGGCCGGCCGGTCGATGCCGGGCAGGGTCTTGAGAACGAACTTGGCCGTGGCCATCAAGGCGCCGGTATTGCCCGACGAGACGAAGGCATCGACTTTGCCCTCCTTGACCAGATTGGCCCCGACCCGCAGGGAGGAGTCCTTTTTGGTGCGCAGGGCCACGGCCGGTTTTTCGCCCATGCCCACCACCTGGGAAGCGGGATGGATGCGGAACCGCCGGCTTTCCTCCCGCCCGGCCCGCTGCAACTCCTCGCGGATCACCTCTTCACGCCCGACCAGGACGAAATCGATGTCCGGATGGTCGCCCAGGGTCATGACCGCCCCATCGATCACCGCCCGGGGGGCGTGGTCGCCGCCCATGGCGTCCAGAGCGATGCGCCTGTTCACGGGTTATGAATTTTCATCGGCACGGATACCGCGGCAGGAATCACTCTTCTTCCACCGGCACCACCTCGCGGCCATCATACCAGCCACATTTGGGACAGACGCGATGGGCGGGGCGCGGTTCCTGGCAGTTGGAACATATCGACAGGTTTTGCGCGCTCAACCCATCGTGGGAACGGCGGTTGCCACGGGAAGCCCGGGTGGATTTGCGTTTGGGTACGGCCATGGTTCTTCTCCTCGTTTTCCATTCACCCCCAGGGGGCGACAAGCGATAGCAAAAGGGTCAATGCGTTTTCAGGGAGGACAGTACGGCAAACGGGCCGTCCGCCGCTTCCTCGGGGCAGGCGCAGATGCCCTGGTTCAAATCGGCGCCACAGCGATCACATAATCCTTTGCAGTCCGGTTGGCAAAGAAATTTGATCGGCAGTTCCAACAACAACTCCTCTTCGACCATGCGCAGCAGGGAGAACGGTCCCTCTCCGAGGTAGACCAGATCCTCGGTCATTTCCGACTGGGCCTTGTCGGCCACCGGATCCACGCCGGGCGCGAAAAACCGGTCCACCGTCACCGCCACCGGATAGTCGAACACGATCAGACACCGTGAACAGTTCAACTGCAGACGGGCATTCACCCGACCCTGGATGTGCAGTTTTCCCTCATCGCGAACGGCGGTCAACGCCACCCGCGCCCCACCATCCAGGACCGGGGTATCGGCCAACTCGGCAAAGGCCGAACTTTTCAACAAGCCATTGATTTGACGGCCTTCACGACCCAGACCGGCCGGTTCGATGGTCAAATCGGTCACATCCTTGGCGGCTGCAATCCCTGTTTCATCCGTGGCCGGCCGCCCTGTTTCTTTCCGGGACTGGCTCATTCGACCTCCCCTCCCCGTTCAACCCCGCACCAGATAGACCACGAACAGGCCCAGAACCATCAGCACCAGACCGGTTTTGCGCAGAAAGGCATCCGACAGCTCGCCGATGCGCATCACCATCTTCCGCATGCGCTCCGGAGCGGCGAAATAGGGCAGGCCTTCCAAAATCATCACCAGACCGACGGCGGTTATGAAATCGTCCACCGCCCGCCCCTAGGGTGCCAACCCGCCGCCGTGCTGAAGATAACGGAAAAAGCCCTTGGGTTCCAATACCAGGGTGGTCTCCTGGGCGAAGGCCTTGACATAGGCCTCTAGGGAACGTTGGAACTGGTAAAAATCGGGATCCTGACGATAGGCGTCGGCATAGATTTTGGTGGAAAGGGCATCGCCTTCACCACGCAGTTTTTGCGCGGTCTTGTAGGCGTTGGCCAGCAACACCTCCCGCTCCCGGTCGGCGCGGGAACGGATTTTCACCGCCTCCTCCTCGCCCTGGGCGCGATACTGTTTGGCCTGCCGTTCGCGCTCGGTCTGCATGCGCCGGAACACCGCCTTGGAGTTTTCCGGCGGCAGGTCGGTACGCTTGATGCGCACGTCGACGATTTCGATGCCATACTGGGCCGCCTGTCCATTGGCCTGATCGCGAATGCGGTCGATCAGGTCGGACCGCTCGCCCTTGACGATCTCCATCATCGTCGATTGACCCAACACCTCACGAATGTTGGAGTAAATGATATCGTTCAACCGGGAGGCGGCGCCATCCTCGTTGCGAACGGTCTGAAAATACTTCTGCGGCTTCTTGATGCGCCAGCGGGCATAGTTGTCCACCTTGAGATTTTTTTTATCGGCCGAGAGGACCTCCTGGGGGTCCTGGTCAAACACCAGCAGCCGTTTTTCGAAAGAGTGGACCTCTTCGACAAAGGGAATTTTGACATGCAAGCCCGGCTCATCAACCGTCCGCACCGGCTTACCCAACCGTACCACCAGCGCCTGCTCCACCTGATGAACGGTGAAGAGCGACTGGGACAACAGGATCAATGCGGCGACGACGATCAGGACGATGGCCGAATGGGGGGGATTGTTGGCGTTCATCTCATTGGCCTCCTTTGCCGGGACCGGGCATACCCCGCCCGCCCAGAGGCAGATAGGGCAGGACACCGTTGCTGGACTTGGGATCGACGATCACCTTGTTGGTATCGGCCAGGACATTTTCCATGGTTTCCAGATAGAGACGGGTGCGGGTGACATCCTTGGCCTTTTTGTATTCGGTGAGCAACGACAGGAAACGATGGGCGTCACCCTGGGCGCGGGTGACCCGCGCCGCCTTGTAGGCCTCGGCCTCCTGGATCTGTTTGGCCGCCTCACCCTTGGCCTTGGGCAGGATGTCGTTGGAATACCCTTCCGCTTCGTTCACCGCCCGTTCCCGGTCTTCCCGGGCGCTGGCCACATCCTTGAAGGCGTGGATCACCTCCTGGGGCGGTGCCACCTGTTGCAACTGCACGGCGATGACGCGGATGCCACTCTTGTAACCGTCCAGAATGGCCTGCATGGTTTTCATCGATTCGCTCTGAATCTTTTCCTTGCCCACGGTCAGGGCGGTGTCGATGCTGTTGCCGCCGATCACCTGGCGGATGGCCGACTCGGCGGCGTTGCGCACCGCCTTGTGCGGATCGCGGCTGGGATTGCGCAGATTGAACAGATAGTTGGCCGCCCCGTGCTCCTTGATGCGATATTGGACGCTCATGTCGATGTCGATGATGTTTTCATCACCGGTGAGCATCAACGACTCGGCGGGCACGTCGACGTGGTTGCGACCCCGGGTGCGATAACCGATCTCGATGCGCTGCACCTGGGTCACCTTGGGTTTGTAGACCGTTTCGAAGGGGAACGGCAGATGCCAGTGCGGACCGGATTCAGTGGTTTCGATATAGCGGCCGAAACGGACCACGACGCCATTTTCGTCCGGGGCGACGACGTAGACGCCGGTCAACATGTACAACACGAAAATGATGGCCCCCAGCACCGGCCATACGCGCCCACCGGGTATTTTGGCCCGAAGTTGATCCCGTGCCATCCGGATCACTTTGTCAATATCGGGTGGTTGTGGGGGGGGGGTCCCCTGTCCCCATGGTCCATGGGAACCACCGCCATTGTTATTCCACGCCATGTTCCGCTCCTTGATCGGTCAACAAGTCCGTTGAATTTCGTTTGGAATTTTCCATCAGCCCGGCTTCCGAGTAAAGGGGATATCGGCCGTCATGAGGACGGCCAGGGCCGCCAGGGCCGCCGTTTCCGCCCGCAGAAGGCGCGCCCCGAGGGAGACCGCCACGGCGCCGGCCCCCCGCATATGGTCCCGTTCCCCATCGCTCCAGCCCCCTTCGGGGCCGATCAACAGGGTGACGGGGGCGTTCAATTTTCCCGTCCACCGGTCCAGGGAGACCCGCTCCCCGGAAACATCAAAAAAGAACAGTATCTCTCCAGGAGGAATCCGCGTCAACAATCCTTGCAGATCAATCGGCGGCAAAACCGCCGGAATCCGTCCCCGACGGCACTGCCGGGCCGCCTTTCGCGCCACCCGGTTCCAGGTCGCCGATTTGTCCTGGCGCGGGCCGGAACCGTCGCCGGGTTGTCCGTGCCGGGTTTGCAACGGTTGAATCTCCGTCGCCCCCAGTTCCACCCCTTTCTGGATGGTCCAGATCATCCGTTCCCGATCGGTGATGGCCGGACAGAGGCGCCGGGCGAACAAGGGTTCCACCCCCGGCGGCAACCGTTCGAACACCCGCACCCGTCCGTCATCGGCCAGCAGCCGCGCCCGATAAAAACAACCCGCCGGATCGGCCACGGTCAGGATCTCGCCACGCCGCGCCCCCCAGGCCGCCAGGACCGGTTCGAAACCGGGCGCCAGCGTAATCTCCGACTCCATGGCCGCCGGCGCCGCCGCCAACCGGATCAACACAAGGGGCGGTCCCGGGAGGCGATGACCTCGTGCCAGATCCCCCGCAAAATGGACACCTCCCGGGAGTCCAACGCCGCCCGATGGAACAGCGCCCGCAGGGAGCCCATCATATGCCGTTTTTGTTTGGGGGCGAGAAAACCGATGGCGTACAACACCGACTCCATGTGCTCGAACAGGCGCGCCAGTTCCGCGGCGCTGGCGCGGGGACCTTCCCGGTGGGGATCGAACCGGAAGGAGTCGCCGGCGCCCAGGCCGAGCATCAGCTCATAGGTCACCACCATCACCGCCTGGGCGAGGTTGAGGGAACCATGGCTGCCGGCGGTGGGGATGTTGCAGAGAATATCGGCCCGTTCCACATCGACGGTCTCCAAACCGGTGCGCTCGGTGCCGAACAGCAGCCCCACCCGGGTGCCGGGACGGGTCAACTCCCGCCGCAGCCGGGGACCCAGCTCACGCGGCGTCAGGACCGTCTGCCGCTGTCCCCGGGGGCGGTTGCTGGTGGCGACCAGAACATTCAGGTCCGCCACGGCGCCGGCCATATCGTCGAACCGTTCCACCCCGTCGAGCAACGACGCCGCCCCGGCGGCGAAATTGACCGCATCGGCATGGGGAAACTGCCTGGGGGCCACCAGACGCAAACGCCGGAAGCCGGTATTGCTCATGGCCCGCACCGCGGCGCCGATATTGCCGGCATGGGCCGGACGGTCCAATATGAGAACGATCTCCTCCAGGACGCTGGCGGGCTCAATTTTCATGGATGACGGGCCCAAAAATGGTTGGCATGGCTCGGGAACGATTTTTTGCACATTGTCTGAAGAATCCCGAATGAGCATAATGAAAAGCCGTAGCGGATCAACTTTTCATGAATCGATCTGAAACGATCCGTCCGACCGGCGCCCGATTTCCCACCGGGCCCGACCGGGCAAAAAAATTGGCGGGCGCTGCCAGATTTCGTTACCATACCCATCACCGGTAACGATCATCGGCACCGGAAACGCTCACCGTCCACCCACGGGAAGGGGGGTGCGGTCACAGGCCATTCGGGGGAGCGAAAACCGTTTTGAACACCCATAAAAACATGTTTCGCCCGGGACGGGACAAAACCACCGCCAACCCGGCATTCCGGGCCCGCAGGAACCGGGGCAACACCCCGGCCCCCGGCCGTCCGGAAAAATTGACCCCCCGGCAAAACCTGGTCAAATACACCCTCTATCTGCTGATCTTCAGCATCGCCGCCGGCTCCGGCTGGCTGTTCATGTCCAGCCTGGAACAACAACCCCGGCAAAGCCTGCCCTGGCGCGCCTGCCTGCTGGAGCAGACCGATGGCACCCTGCTGCCGGAGATGACCCCCATCCCGGCGGACAACTTCACCTTGAACCCGGATCACACCGATATCGCCCCCTTCCTGGAGCCCCAGGGATTGACACGAGTGGTCATCGACCAACCGTTCCTCATTCAAAACCAGGAGGTCTCCAGGGGGTTTTTCGAACAATACGCCACCTTCCTGGACAACATGACCGACACCAGGGAACGGGAACGGCTCAAAACCCGACTGGGATTCAACTGGAAACAGGGGGACGCCAACTCCACCCGTATCCAGGGCATCTCCTGGGAGGCGGCCTGGGATTTCAGCAACTGGCTCAGTCAACGCACCGGCTGTCACTATGACGTCCCCTCCCGGGAGGAGTGGGCCGCCGCCGTCATGCACCTGCGGCGAACCGACGGCAAAAAGGTTTCCAAGGACGATCACACGCCGCTGCGCTCCCTGTTGTGGGGCAACCGGGAATGGACCCGGTCGGAATGCGACATGGGACACCATCTGGTCGGCGCCGAAGACTGGATCGCCCCGATCAACGCCGGACAGCCGGTCTGCATGCCGCCGCTTTTTTCGGTGGCCGGATTTCGGGTTGTGCTGACCCCGTCCCATGCCGATACGAAACAGGTGAACGAAGTCAGGCTGGAAGGACAAGGCAACGGAACGGGCGGGAACCGGTAACAAAAATGGCCGCCCCGGCACCCTGGAACACCCCTGAGCCCTGTACTTTCAAAAGCCATTGGGGTATATGCAAAAAATCCTGTTGGAGCCTGACCAGTCCGTTCATATGAACACCCGGGACGATACTCAATTTCGTTATTGCCAGCAAATGGGGATGGAAGCGACGTGTATATCCAGTTTCTTCACAGAAAAGCGCACCTGGTCTTGGCCCTTTTTCTTTTCACCACCGGTTTCGCCACACCGGCCTGGAGTGGCGCCGACCAGTCCGGGAGTTGCGCCGGTTTCGACTTTTCCCGCTTCTACCAGGGCGGAAAGCTGAAATGGGCCGGGCTGGCCCGGATCATCCGTGAAAACGCCCCCATCTACGGCAGTAAAAGTGGCAGCGACCGCAAGGCGTTCATGCTTTTCAACCAGCAGGGGGAAATTTCCGAGGAGAGCGGCGAGCGGGTGAAAATCCACCTGTTCCGATTCAAGGACAAAGCCGAAACCAACGGTTGGATGGCGAAAAAGGATCTGCTTTGCCGCAACCTGCCCATCAAAAGCAAATCGGGCCTGGAGATGAAATTTTTCATCAAAACCTCCACCATGGCCCGAACCCCGACCAACGAGGACAAGGAACCCACCGTCCAGGTTTATCAGGATCCCGAATTGAAGGATTGTGTCGGCGGTCAGGGGAGCTGCCGCGAAGGGGCCTCCCGTTTTCACATGTATTTCGTTTTCGACCAGACCCCATCGGCCCTGCTGTTGGCCGACCGCTACCGGCTGGAAGAGGACGACCTGCTCCTGGGCTGGGTTTCGAAAAAAGACGGGTTTTTATGGAACAACGCCTTCAGCCTGCGCCCCAAGGAAAATCTCAAGGGCCCCAACGGCGTCGGTCCCGGCACCATCTGCACCTATGAACGCCTGAAAGATGCCGTCGACCGCAACCCGGACGCCTGTCAACCGGTGGTCGGCGGCAACAAATGGTTCCAGTCGCCGTTGCGCATCCCGGTGATCGGCCTGGTGGATGCCAAAAATCGCCACGTCTCCCCCGGACAGGCATCGGGCCGTTCCAATAAACGCCGGTTTTTCAAGGTCGCCCTGGCGCGGCCCGGTCTGGTCGGTCGTCGCGTCGGCAAGGACAAGGTGGCCATCTCGCCGGAACTGGCGCAGCAGATCATGCCGGGGTTCAAACCGGTCAAATCGATCAGCGCCAAAAAACATGTCGACATCTTCTTCCTGCTCGATGCCACCGCCAGCATGGAGCCGGTGTTCGACGCCGTGCGCGGCACCGCTGACAAGGCCGGCGTCATCCAGGAGATCATCCACACCCTGAAAAACACCCAGGGATTCCGCGAAACCCAATTCCGGTTCGGTTTCCGCGTCTATCGCGATCCCTACGCCGACAAACACGATCCGGACGGCCTCGGTGACGGCGTCGGCGAAGGATATCCGCTGCCGGACAACTGCACCATGAGCGAGGACGAGCGCCGCCAGGCCTTCCAGGAGTTCCAGCGGGCCATCGCCGCCGTCAATGTCACCGTCGACGATGAAAAGGACGACTACGAGGAAAACCTCTACGGCGGTCTGCATCAGGCCCTGAAAAGGGACATCACCCCCTGTGCGGACAACATGAAATTGCTGTTCGTCATCGGCGACAACGGCTACAAGGCGCAACGCGGCCGACGGGACAAATATAAAAATCCGGTCTCCCAGGAAGAGCTGGTCACGCTGATGCGGGGCGGCGACAGCGACATCATCAGCTTTTTCATTCAAACCCCTTCCCGCGCCGACCAGGCGAAACATGCCCGCTGGTACAATCAGGCCTATGAACGGTTCAAGGCGCAAACCCAGTACCTGTTGAGCAAAAGTTTGCCGCTGGACGCATCGATGAACGACCATTTTTTACGCATGGGCGAGGAAAAAATGGTGTCGCGCATCGTCAATACCGTGGAAAAACTGGGCAGCAGCGCCCTGATCAACGAAATTTTGCTCGACATCCGGGGGGGCGCCGCCCTGACGGCGATCATCGACCGGCTGCGGCGGGAACGGGTCGATATCCCCGGCGTCTACTGGCATATCCTCAAAAAAGGAGCCTGCGGCGAGCTGGGGGTGCAGTGTGAAAAACGGGTGTTCGACACCACCAGCGTCGGCTTCATCGAAGCCGACGAAAAGGTGATCGAAGAGTTGTGGATCAGCAGCAGCGCCCTCTCCTCCTGGATCCGCATCCTGCGCGGCTTCGAGGGATATTTCGATCTGCCGGAGGCGCAGCTGCGCCGCGCCCTGATCAGCGCCATGGTGTTGGGATTGCAACAGGAGATCCGCCGACCGCCCATCGATGTCGCCGGCGAAACACCGGCCGAGTACGCCCAACGGCGTGGTGGTCTGCCGGTGCGCCGGCACAGCCCGCTGTTGAGCTATAACGTCAACTCCCTGTCGGCGGAACGGGTGGCGCGCAACAAGGATGGCCGCCTGGTGGTCCTGGACCGCGACAACAAACCGCTCCGCGACGGCAAAAATCGCATGATCCCCGCCGCCCCGGCCTGCGAACTCCGGCGCCTGGCCCTGTGGGCGATCAAATCCAAGGAGATGCTGGAGATCGTCGAACGGGACCACTTCCGGCCCGATTTCAAGGCCTTGGCCTATAAATCACGGCGCTGTCCCGATGCCACCGCCAACGGTCGCGCCCTGATCCGCATCAGCGGTCCCATCCGCCGTCTGCCCCTGGGACCGGACAAAACCTACCGGTTCGCTCACACTTTCGGCGGCCGGCGCGGTTACTGGATCCCGCAGGATTATCTGCCATGAGTTGGGGGGTGCAGGTTCGCGCCTCCACCGTCAGCTGGGGCGGTACGTTCGACCTGAACGTCGGCGGGTTGAAGCTGGACGCCGACGCCATCTCCGGACGGCTGCCGGTCCTCGGTCGCAGTGGCAGCGGCAAAAGCACGTTGCTCTATCTGCTGACCTTTCTCAAACGGCCCCGGGAAGGCTGGGTGCGCTGGACCTTTCCCGACGGTCAACGGGCCTCCTGGGGACCCCACGGCCTGGACCCGGCCGGTTCCAGCCTCACCCTGACCCAGATCCGCCGCCGCTGTTTCGGTTTCGCCTATCAAAACAGCACCCTGACCCCCTATCTCAAGGTCAAGGAAAATCTCCGCTATCCCCTGGAGTTGCTCGGCGGCATGTCCAGGGATGAGATGGAACGGCGCGTTCACGCCGCCATGGACCGGGTGTTGTTGCGCGACAAGGAGGGTTCGCGGATCGAGGAGACCTCGGCCGAGGAGTTCCTGGAACGGTATCCCAACGAACTGTCCGGCGGTCAGTTCCAGCGGGTGGCCCTGGCCCAGGCGATGATCCACGATCCCCATGTTCTGTTCGCCGACGAACCGACCGGCAATCTGGACGCCGACACCCGCCAGGAGGTGATGTCGCTGGTGGATCGCTGGCTGGCCAAGGGCAACCGCATGGTCATCTGGGTCACCCACCATCAATCCGACGCCACCGATCCCCGGGTCAGCCACTGGTTGATGGTGTCCAACAACCGGTGCCACCTGCGCCTGAAAGGCGGGCGAAAAACCACCCGGACGCGACCTTCACCGTTACGGAATCCGCTGCCGCCCCCCCAACGGGCGGCGACCGAATCCTGAAACCGCACACGGTCGAACCGGGAATGATCAGAGACCATGAACCCCATGATCAGCGACTAGGAGCCAGGGAGGGCATGCCCAACAGCATAAGTACCAAGGGAAACGGCAAATACCATCGCCGTTGGACCCCGGTCTGGATGAGCATCGGCAATCTCGCCTTTTGGCGCTCCTTCCGTTGTGGACGGTTCGGCTGTGGCGGCGGCGGACGCGATTTTTTCTGGTTGACGCTGTTGCTCTCCCTGGTGATCAGCATGGCCCTGCTGCTGGTCGGCAGCCGTGCCGGCCTGCTGGAACGGTTCACCGATGCCCTGCTCGGCACCCTGCGCCCCCATGGCGTGCCGGTCTGGGTCACCTCCCACTGGGAAAACCATGAGGGCATCCAGACCGGTCTGCTGTCCCAGCTCAAGGAGTTGGAACGGCGCATACCCGGCGCCTCCTTCGGCCTGACCGTCCACCCCTACCGACGCCTGGCGGAAAACAATCCCCGTATCCTGCCCCCGACCAAAAGCGTCTGGGATTCGGGCACCCCCTGGGTCGGCTGGGGCGTCTACCCGGAGGATCCCCTCTGGGGACTGGAAGCACCCGCCGATTGGAACACCCACAAAAATCCCGACGGTTGGCAGGGATTGCCCCTGTCGGTGGTGTTGAGTGAATCGTTGTTCAAAAAACATTTCAACTACACCGCCTACCGCGCGTTCATGCAGCCGATCCTGCGCCAGAAAAAATTGCGCCGCCTGCCGCCGGAACCGCCGCGCGGCGACCTGAAAAACGCCTTGAACAGCCTGTGGTTGAAAGTGATGGTCGGCAACCGTGAAGAGCTGGTGCCGTTCCGGGTGCGATGGGTCCATCATATCCCCGGCATGGAAAAAGTGGCCTATCTGTTTCCATTGACCACCTATCACGCCCTGCTGGCGGCCTACCATTTTCCCAGCCTGAGATACAACCCGGCCAACCTGGGCCGTGGGGATAAAAGCCTGCACAACTGGTTGACCTCGGAGGACTATCCGAAACGGGACCTGGCCGCCTATGCCCTCTGTGTACAACGGGAGGTGGCGGGCACCGGCCTGCTGGACCTGCCACAGGTGCAAGGCAACGACTGTCCGCAGCCCACCCTGCCCACCACCCCGGCGGGCCTGAAGGAAAAAGCGGTCGAGGCCACCTGGGACACCCTGGACCATGATACCGAAAACCGTCTGTGGTTGCCTTGCGGCCGCCTGCCCCGGGACAATACCCTGCGCGGTTCCCTCTGTCCCAGCCGCCGGCACGGTGAAGACCATTCCCGCCTGCTGGTCCCCTGGGATGTGACCGACTATGGCACCGCCTTCGCCGCCGTCCATGTCTATGTGCCCAACCCCACCCGCCTGCGGCAGGGGATCGACGGTCTGCTGGCCCTGCGCACCCCGGAAGGACGACCGGCCCTGAACATCCACCCCATGTATCAGGACGCCCTGAACCGTTTCAACCTGCTCAGCGATCTGCTGTCAACCATGGTGCCGGCCTACGCCCTGACCTTCGGCCTGTTCCTGGGCTCGCTGCTGCTCTCCCAGGTAGGCGCCCTGATCGGCCATCGCCGCCATCACTACGGCATTTTGCTCAGCCGTGGATTTACCGCCTCCGGCATCTATGCCAAACTGATCCTGCAAATGGCCCTCTCCACCCTCACCGGTGGCGTGGTGGCGGTGTTCGGCATGATCCCGGGGTTGCGCTTTTTGCTGGAAGACGGTTTTTACCACATCATCGACCGCTATCGGGACCTGCTGCCCCCGGGTTACAACTTCGAAGTGTTGCCCCTGCCCTGGCAGTTGATCGGCATGACCATCGCCCAGGTTTTCGGGGCGGTGGTGGTGGTCACCGTGTTTTTGACCTTTCGGCTGCCCCTGCGCGGCAATACCGCCCCATCGGACCTGCTGCACGGCGATGGCCGGGTACCCCGGGCCAATACCCGGGTGCGCAAGGTGCGTTGATTTTTTCCGGCATCCGGGCGGTCCCCACACGGAACCAACCGAGAAAAAGGTTTGGAATTCAACAATAACGTTTGCCTCGCACGGTGAATTAAGGCAAATTGGATCGGATTGGCCCTGAAAACGGGCCGAAAACGAATCGAAACACCCGCAACGGTCATCGACGACACCCCGGTGACCGTTGTTTGAAAAAGATCACACGAAAAAAGTTGGGAGAACGAAGATGGAACGCATTCTGGGCCTGGTGACGATCATCGGTTTGTTGGCTTGGAAAGTGATCCAAGGATCACAAAAACCCCGGACCGGCAACCGGCCGGTCGCCCCCCCTCCGACCGCGGATCAAACCGCATCGACCCCGAAAAAACGGCCATCCAGCAGCAAAAAACCGGCCATGCCGGCGGTACCCCCCGATCAGGCGGTGAGTCCCGACGCCATCACCTGTCTGCTTTGTGGCAAGGATGTCCAGATATTGAAATCGCACCTGACCCGCAGCCATAAAACCAACTGGGAGGCCTACCGCAAACAGTTCGACCTGCCGGAAGACTATCCGGTCATCGCCGCCTCCTACAGCCACAAACCCCGCCGGGGCATCCGCGCCGGCAAGGGGAACTGACCGATCCCGTTGGATCGTTGAAAAACGCATTATACCGTTTCGATGGAAAGGTATCCTAATGAACGGAAGGCGCTCTGGAAGCTGAAGAAATCGCTTATACTTTCATTAACTGGGGTCCAGGGGGCTGGCCCCCTGGCGGGTGTGGGCAGCGCCCACGGTTTTGACTTTAGGTTTTGACTCTGTTTTTGCGCGTTTTTCACAAAAGCGCCTTTTGCGTTCCTCAGCAAAAGGCGCGCAAACGCGCATCAAACAGTCGCCGGCGCTTGTACCGGCGAGCCTCGGTATACCTTGTTGCGCGGTTTTTGCGCAACAAGGTATACGCTTTGCCTATCATCGGGATTGGTTGCCGATATCAGGACATTTATTAAATAAAACGGTATTACGATTATCCGTCGAATGCGTTTTTCAACGACCGGCTCCCCGACGATGAATCTCCCCGTAGATGGCCAGGAACCGATCCACCCGTTGCTCATGGCCGGGTAGCCGGAGGTAGGATCCGGTCGGCCGTTCACCCCTGGCCGGTAGCGCCGCCAGCGTCCCGGCCAGGGCCGTCACATCACCCGGCGGCACGATGTGCAGACGCGGATCATCCCGAACAAAAATATCAGACCACTCGGGAATATCCGTGGTCACCAGGGGACAGCCCATGGCGGCGGCCTCCAGGATCAGGCTGGGGTAGAGGGTGGTGGTGATGGCGCTGCGATAGGGTAATACCAGGGCATCGAGCCGTTTCAACACCGAACCGACATCGACCAGACCGGTCAGGCGCACCGACTCCGAGAGTCCCAGCCGCTCGATGTGCCGCTCGCAGGTCTGGCGTTGCCCCTCGCCGGAGATGGCGAGCAGCAGGTGCAGGGCGGGATTTTTCCGCACCGCCCGGGCGAAGGCGGCGAGGAGGTCCGGCACCCCCTTGACGGCAAAAGGATGACCGATATACCCGAGATGACGCCTGCCCGGGGGGAGCGGATCGCCCGGCTCCCGGTTCGGTTCGGCCCCCACCTCCAGATCGTCCAGGTTGACGGCGGCGAACACCCTGGGAAAGCCGAGCCGTTGCAACCCGTTTTTCGCCCCCTCCCCGATTCCCAGATGGGAAACCGGCAAAAACCGGCCGAAAAGGCTCCAAATGTGGTGGTTGAGCAGCAATCGCGGCGCCAGCAGCAGCGGATCCTGGCGAAAGGCGCGCAGATGTTCAGCATCCAAACGGGTGGCCATACCTTCATATTGCAACAGGATGCGCTGTTTGGGAAAATCGACGAAGGCCGCAAGCCAGGCGAAGGAGGGCGACGGCAACACCAGATGAAAAATGGCCGATTCGCTGCCGGTCCGCGCCCGGACCTGGCGCAACAACCGCCACGCTTCCCGCATGCGTCGCGGAAAGGAGAGCCGTGTATACGCCTCCAGTTCCGATTTTTCCAGCGAAGCCAAACCATCGGGACGCATCAGTTCGGCATCGACCCCCCGTTGGCGCAACCGGGCGGCCAGGGCGAGGATGGCGGTCACCTGGCCACCCATGCGCAAGTTGAGAACGAAAAAACGGATGCGCGGCCCGTCGCTCACGTCAACCCGCTTTTCGCACCGCCCACAAGGATTTCGAGCGCCAGGCGGTGGGGAGGATTTTTTCCAGCTTGATGATCAACGGCAACAGGAAGGCCGGCACGAACCGATAGGCGAAACTGGGCAACAACAGGAGACGCTCGGACCGTTCCACCTGTAGACCACATGATGGCAACAGATTTTGCACCATGACATCACCATGGCTCCAGATTCGACCACCGAAGGCGCTTTGCACCCCGGCAATAAAAGAGCGCGGGGTCCAGCGAATGGTATCGAAGATCAACAGGCCACCCGGTTTGAGGATTCGGGCCAACTCCCGGAACAACGGTTGCAGATTTTCCTGATGGAAGGTGAAACGCAGGGAGACGATGACGTCGAAACCGTCATCGGGCCAGCCGGTATCGAAGGCGTCCCGCCGGCTGAGGTGGATGGCATCGCCACACCGTTGACGGGTGGTTTCCAGCATGGACTCGGAATAGTCGGCCCCCTCGACCCGGGAGAAGCCCATGTTCAACACGGTTTGCGCCAACCGCCCGGTGCCCACCGGCATGTCGAGCAGGCGCACCGCCCGGTCCAGCCGGTGCAGATGTTCGGTCACCCCCCGTTGTTCCCGCTCATCCACATACGCACCACCGGCGGAATGAAACCGCCAGTCGTCATACCCGGAAACCACGTCGGGACTGCTGTAATAGGCCTTTTTCCGCTCGCGGTTACCCTGGTGATCCACAAATCGCCTCCCAAATGAGCCGCCGCCGTAACCGGGACGGTATGTTTGGCGTTTGAACGGACGCGGCAACGGCATGAAACGGACCATGGCCAACCGGTGAACGCCCCCTCGGCAAGAAGGGCCGGATTATAGAAATATCACGTTTTTTTTGCAAATGAATTCGCCTGGAGCCGGCAAACCATCGATCTTTTGGGGGGTGACCCCCAGCAACCGGATTCCAGGCCCGAACACGATGGCGGACCTTTCCCCGGCCCCCGGCCCGGATCACCGGTTGACGCCGTCTTTTTCCCGCAATCGATCCAGACGCAACCGTTGCCGATCGTCGAACATCCGTCTGGCCCCCAACCAGACGCCGGCGCCGACCCCGAAACCGGCGCCGGCGCTGATCAGGAACAGGATCAATATTTGATATTTGACCGCCGTCATCGGTGGATTGCCGGCCAAAATCTGTCCGGTCATCATACCCGGCAGGCTGACCACCCCGGCGGCGGCCATGGCGTTGATGGAGGGGATCATGCCGGCGCGCATCGCCTCCCGCATCAGGGGACGGATGGCCTGGCGCCAGGTGTGACCGAGCATCAACCGCGCTTCGATCTGACCCCGCTCCCGCCACACCTCCCGGGTCAGACGGTCCAGGCCCAGGGAGATACTGGTCATGGTGTTGCCGAGCATCATACCCAACAGCGGGATGGCATATTGGGGGGTGTACCAGGGATTCGGGGAGAGAATGACGGTCAAGGCCAGAATGGTGATGGTAAAAGAAGAGACGAACATGGAGAGGGCACCGATGCCGAATCCCCACCAGCCGAGAAACACCCGATCCTGGCGGGTCATCACCTCGCGGCCGGCAATGGTCAGCATGACCAAAGCCAACAGCAGGATCCAACCGGGATGGACCGAGGCGAAAATGGTCTTCAGCACCAGACCGATCAACAGCAGTTGCGCGACACTGCGGACGGCGGCGATGAGGATGCGCGGCGCCAGATCCACGCCCTGAAAACGGGTCATGATGGCCAACAAGACCACCAACAGGGCGGCCAGCCCCAATTCAAAGGGACCCAAATCAATGATGTTCATACCGGTTTTCCCCCGTACCGTCCCGATCGACCATCCGAAGGCCGTTTATTCCACCAGACCCCCATCGACAAAACGCAGATGACGGTCGGCCACCCGGCGGATCTGCTGTGGATCGTGACTCACCCACAACACCGGCGCCAGGTGCCGTTTTCGATAATTTTCGATCAAGGCCTCCACCCGCTCCGTGGTGGCGCCATCCAGATTGGCGGTCGGTTCATCGAGCAACAAGACCCGCGGCGAACCGGCCAACAGTCGTAAAATGGCCAAACGCTGCCGCTCGCCGCTGGAGAGGCGATGAACCTGCCAACCCATGGCCGCCTCCGGCAGCCCCAGTCGCGGCAACCACTCCGTCACGGCATACCCACCGGGAAAATGATCGGCGACCAGATCCCGCCACCAGTGACTGACCGCCGGCAACAGACCGACCAGGCGCCGCCATTGAGTGGGGTCCGTTTCATCACAATAGCCGTCACCCAGGCGAACCCGCCCCCGTTGGGGATCCAGGTCCGCCAAAGCCCGGAGCAACAGGCTTTTGCCGCAACCGGATGGCCCGGAAAGACAGAGGCACCGTCCCGGCTCCACGGCAAAATTCAGGGGTCCGGCCGTGGCGATCCGCATGGATTCGACCTGGAGGGTGGACATGGACAAACCTTCGATAACAGGGCAACGAATTTTCATAACAGCATGAAACAAAATACAAAAAAATGAAAGTACAAATTTATCCAGGCGTTTCGTGATTCATGTTTCATTTTAACATTATTTATATGTAGTTCTAGTTATCGTAAATTTGACCATAAATTTACATTTTATTTTCTCTTTAAATTTCAAAGTGTTATAATAACAGAAAAAAACTGAAAAAAAATCTTGCATGCACGCAAGGAATATCTTATTCTCTGTTCGCAAGCGGGGCCAAACTTTCTTGAAAAGTATCGCTGAAACTAAAAACTGCCCTGGATTTCAATGGATTGACAGGGTTTTTACAGGAACACAGATTTTCACTCAAAAAAAATGTATTTGTGATTTCTGGCTTCAAGGCCCCACAAAACAGTTTATCGGGATCAATCAACCAATCGGTAAGGAGTACCCACCACCATGGGAACCACAACCCCCCTCTCAAGCTTGTTTGGAAAATCTCCATTCAAACCCATGCAACAGCACATGCGCCTGGCCGCCGAGTGCGCCGCGGAAATTCCCGGCCTCTACCAAGCCCTCGGCAATCAGGACACCGGAACCATCGAACAGATCAAAGGCAAGATTTTCGACCTCGAACAACAGGCCGACGAACTCAAGAATGAAGTCCGCGCCCGTCTGCCCAAGAGTCTGTTCCTGCCGGTCGACCGTCGCGACCTGCTGGAACTGTTGGACCTCCAGGATTCCATCGCCGATACCGCCCAGGATATCGCCGGTCTGCTGGTGGAAAGAAAAATGGAAGTCCCCGTCGGCATGGGTGAGCCCCTCGCCGCCCTGGCCAACAAATGTGTCGAAGCCGTCAACAAGGCCGCCACCATCATCGAAGGCCTGGACGAACTGGTGGAGATGGGTTTCGGTGGCCGGGAATCCACCCGGATCATGGAACTGGTCAGTGAGTTGAACAAGGTCGAGCACGAGACCGATGAGCTGGCCATGGACCTCTCCCGCAGCCTCTATGCCCACGAAGACAAAATGCAACCGGTTTCCGTCATGTTTTGGTATCAGTTGATCAACTGGACCGCGAACCTGGCTGACAACGCGGAAAAGGTCGGCGACCGCCTGCGCCTCTTCACCGCTCGTTGATCCACACCAATACACCCAATACATAGCATCAGGAGAATCAAAGAATGGAAATCATTCACGAATCAGGATTTGTCTTCATGGCGCTGGCCATGATCTTCGGCTTCTACATGACATGGGGTATTGGTGCCAACGACGTCGCCAACGCCATGGGTACCTCGGTGGGTTCCGGGGCCATCACCGTCAAGCAGGCCATCTTCATCGCCGCCATCTTCGAATTCGCCGGCGCCTTCATCGCCGGTGGTAACGTCACCAAGACCATCCGCAAGGGCATCATCGATCCATCGAGCATCACCAACACACCGGAGATTCTGGTCTACGGCATGCTCGGTGCGCTGCTGGGCGCCGCCCTGTGGTTGATGATCGCCTCCTTCCGCGGTTGGCCGGTCTCCACCACCCACTCCATCGTCGGCGCCATCGTCGGTTTCGCCATGGCCGGCATCGGTATGGATGCGGTCAAATGGAGCAAAATCGGTAAGATCGTCGCCTCCTGGCTGGTCTCGCCGCTGCTCGGCGGCACCATCGCCTTCCTGCTGATGATCAGCATCCGTTACTTCATCCTCAACACCGACAACCCGTTCCGCAAGGCCAAGGCCATCGGCCCCGTCTATGTTTTCCTGGTCGGCTGGATCGTGGTCCTGGTCTCCATGTTCAAAGGCCTCAAGCACCTGAAACTGAGCTTCACCATCGGTGAGAGCTTCCTGTACGCCACCATCGCCGGTCTTTTCGTCGCCTTCATCGGCAAACTGCTGATCGACAAGGTGCAGATGGATGAAACCGCCGACAAGAGCTTCCACTATGCCAGCGTTGAAAAGGTCTTCACGCCGATGATGATCTTCACCGCCTGCGCCATGGCCTTCGCCCACGGTTCAAACGACGTCGCCAACGGCATCGGACCCCTGGCCGCGGTGGTCTCCATCGTCGAATCCGGTGGTCAGGTCGGTCAAAAATCCGAACTGCCCCTGTGGATTCTGGTCCTTGGTGGCGCCGGCATCGTCGTCGGTCTGGCCACCATGGGTTACAAGGTCATGCAGACCATCGGCACCAAGATCACCGAGCTGACCCCGACCCGCGGTTATTGCGCCACCCTGGCCGCCGCCACCACCGTCGTGTTGGCCTCCCGCACCGGTCTGCCGGTCTCCACCACCCACATCGCCGTCGGTGCGGTGATGGGCGTTGGCCTGGCCCGCGGCATCGGCGCCCTGGACCTCCGGGTCATCGGCGGCATCATCGTCTCCTGGGTGGTCACCCTGCCGGCCGCCGGTATCGTTTCGGCCCTGACCTTCTTCACCTTGAAAGGCATCTTCGGCGGCGGCTGATCCAAGCCACCTCCTTTCAAGAGCGAAACAAAAAAACGCCCCCGGTTCGCCGGGGGCGTTTTTTTTTGGGGAGGGGGAGGTGCACGCTTGCGGAAACAGTCCAGCCCCCTCCTCCCTTTTCGAAAAAACCGCCATGGGTTATTTTGTCCGATGAACAAACCCGATGTACCGCAGTAACCTGCCGAACATTCATAACCATACCGGCCTGCAGGTATTTCCCCCACCTTCCCAAACGAATGGAACCGATGTCCGCCCACAATCGCCCCCCCATCGTCCTGACCGTGGCCGGATCGGACCCCAGCGCCGGGGCCGGATTGCAGGCCGACCTGCGCACCGTCAACGCCCTGGGTGGATACGCCTTGACCGCCGTCACCGCCATCACCGTCCAGGACAGTGGCCACGTTCATCGGGTTGAAGCACTCAAAGCGCAACTGGTGGCGCAACAGATGTCAACGGTCCTGGCCGACATGCCGGTGGGCTGCATCAAACTGGGCATGCTCGCCACCCGGGAGATCGTCGAAGCGGTGGCCGGGGTGTTGTCGGCGTGGCCGGACCTGCCGGTGGTGGCCGATCCGGTGCTGGCCGGCACCGGCGGTGGCACGCTCCTGGAGGGACGGGGAATCGACAGCTACAAAAAAAATCTCCTGCCCCGCATCACCCTGTTGACCCCGAACCTGCCCGAAGCCGGCGCCTTCACCGACCGACCGGTGACCTCCACCGCCGACATGGAACGGGCCGCCCGGCAACTGGCCGCCTGCGGTTGTGCGGTATTGGTCACCGGCGGCCATCTGGCCGCAACCACGCTCACCGATCTGCTGTACTGGGAAAACGGGGTGGAAACCTTCACCGCCTCCCGCCTGGCGGGATCGGGATTTCACGGCACCGGCTGCACCCTGGCCTCGGCCATCGCCACCGGCCTGGCGGCGGGTGAGGACCTGTTGACGGCGGTAGGCCGGGGCCGCCGTTTCGTGCGCCAAGCCATGGAAAGGAGCCTGAGCCTGGGAAAAGGACAAAACATCTTGTACATGGGGCCACCATCGCGGGAGAATCGATGATCATGGATCAATCCGGGCGTATGGAACGGATTCTCCAGGAAGGGCGGGACCGTTTTGCCGGTCAACTGCCGGAAAAACTGGCGGAGATCGAAACGGGTTGTGCCAAATTGAGCCAGGGGACCCTGGAACCCGACCGGGTTCGCTCCCTTTTCCGCCGCATCCACAACCTCGCCGGTTCCGCCGGCACCTTCGGCCTGCCCGAGGTCGGCGCCGCCGCCAGGGATCTCGAATCCCTGCTGGCGCCGCTGTTGCGAACCACCCCCCCGCCGCCCCCCACCCTGGGGAACGATTATCCGGAAATGGTGCGGCGGCTCCGGCAAACCTGCCGGGAAGTCCTGAAAAAACAAGGATTGGAACCGCTTCCCCATGCCGCCATCCCCCCGGCCCCGCGACCGCTGTTCATGCAACAACGCCCCCTGGCATTGTTGGGCCTCGAACCACCGTTGGCCGGTGAATTGAGCCATCAATTGGGTTTTTTCGGCTTCCATACCCGAAACGCCGCCACGGTCGCCGACCTGCT
Organism: uncultured Magnetococcales bacterium; assembly: GCA_964344355.1. GTDB lineage: Bacteria > Pseudomonadota > Magnetococcia > Magnetococcales > CAYFNE01 > CAYFNE01. Next base: position 27,666 of record CAYFNE010000001.1, on the reverse strand, counting down.
CCCCGCGGCGGGCGCCCCGCCGCCCCTGGCCATCCTCCTGGATGCGGGAACCATTGCAAACAAGGACATCGGCCTACTGCGAAACAGCGGCGGACCAGAGAGTGTACCGTTGATTTTTCTCACCGACCTGGCGGATTTCCCCTCCCGGCTGGCGGCGGTCCGGGCCGGATGTGTGGCCTGTTTTTCCGAGCCGATCGATCTCCTGCGGTTGGTGGACGTGCTGGACGGGTTGTTGGAAACCGTCGATCCGGAGCCCTTCCGGGTATTGATCGTCGATGACGACCGGGTCCTGACCACCTTTTTCGCCACCCTGTTCCGGGAAAATGGCATCGAAACCGTGGTGGTGAGCGATCCGATGACGGTGCTGGAACCCCTGGAACGGTTCAGCCCGGATGTGATCCTGATGGACCTCTACATGCCCGGTTGCAGCGGTTTTGAATTGGCCCGGGTCCTGCGCCTGCATGAAGACCTGATGACGACCCCGATCCTGTTTCTCTCCCAGGAGACCGTCAAAGCGCGGCAGTTGGCGGCCATGAGCCTGGGCGGAGATGATTTTTTGAGCAAACCGGTGGCGCCGGAACATCTGCTGCTGGCGGTGACGAACCGCATCAAACGGTCCCGGGACCTGCATGCGGCCCTGAGTCGGGATGGGTTGACGGGGCTGCTGAACCACACCGTCATCAAGGAAAAACTGGCGGTCGCCGTCGATCGGGCGGCGCGAAACGGTACCCCTCTGACCTACATCATGATCGCCATCGACCGGTTCCAGGTCATCAACGGCGCCTATGGTTACCAGGCCGGTGACCGGGTGTTGAAAAATCTGGCCCGTCTCCTGAAACGGCAACTGCGGTCCGGAGACCTGGCCGGGCGGTATGGCGGCGACCGTTTCGCGGTGATCCTGCCCGACCGGGATGAGGAGGCGGGACAACGATTGATGGAGGAGATCCAAACCGTTTTTTCCCGGTTGGAACATCAACACCAGCGCATCGCTTTCAAGGCCACCCTCTCCTGGGGCTTGGCGGCATTTCCGGAAAACCCGGACCCGTTCACCCTGGGCGACGCCGCCAACCGGGCACTGAACGCAAACAAAAAAAGTCGATAAAACGGAAGCATCCTTCAATTCCGGCTTCAAATCACCGGCAATACGAATTATGATTCCGTCAATGAACGCCAAAATATTGCTGGTGGACGACATCGGCGAAAATCTCAAACTGCTGCGTTCCATCCTCGGGAACGAATATGACCTTTTTTTCGCAAAAAATGGTCTGGATGCCCTGTCCCTGAGTGATACCCACCACCCGGACCTGATCCTGCTCGACATCATGATGCCCGACATGGACGGTTATGAGGTGTGCCGGCGATTGAAGGCCGATGAAAAATGCCTGGATATCCCGGTCATATTCATCACCAGCAAAATTCTCCCCGAAGATGAAATCAAAGGGTTCGAGTTGGGGGCGGTGGACTATATCACCAAACCGATCAGTCCGCCGGTGGTGCGGGCGCGGGTACGGACCCATCTGCAACTCGCCATCGCACAAAAAAAACTGGCCAACCAAAATCAGTTGCTGGAAAAAGAGGTACGGAGACGCACCGAAGAGTTGCAGCTCACCCGGCTGGAGATCATCCGCCGTCTGGGGCGGGCGGCGGAATATCGGGACAATGAAACCGGGTTGCACGTCATCCGCATGAGCCACTATTCCCGACTGGTGGGATTGGCCATGGGACTCTCCGACGACCATGCCGATCTGTTGCTGAACGCCTCACCCATGCATGACATCGGCAAGGTCGGCATTCCCGATCAGGTGCTGTTGAAACCGGACAAGCTGAACGGTGAAGAGTGGTCGATCATGAAACAGCACCCGGAGATCGGCAGCCGGATCATCGGCGAACACCACTCGGAGCTCCTGAGCATGGCCCGGGTCATCTGTTTGAGCCATCATGAAAAGTGGAATGGCAGTGGTTATCCCGACGGGTTGCACGGGGAGGCGATCCCCCTGGAGGGCCGCATCGTCGCCATCGCCGACGTATTTGACGCCTTGACCGCTGAACGGCCCTACAAGAAACCGTTCCCCCTGGAGATGGTGCTGGGCATCATCCGCAACGAAAAAGACCAACATTTCGATCCCCGGGTGGTGGATGCCTTCTTCTCCATCCTGCCGGACATCCTGGCCATCCGCGAAAAATATCTCGACCGTTGAACCGGCGCGGTCAGCCACCGGTCATCCGGCCGGCGGCTCTCCTTCCACCATGCCATAAAGCAGTTGAATCTCCTCGGCCCAGAGGTCCGAATCGATGGTCTCCAGCACCAGGGGAATTTCATCGAGCCGCGGATCGTTCATGATGGCCCGGAAGGGCTCCAGACCCAGCTTGCCCTGGCCGATGCTGTGATGACGATCGACCCGACTGCCCAGGTCCGGTTTGGAATCATTGAGATGCATCCCCCGCAAATAGCCGATCCCCACCACCTGGTCGAACAGGGTCATGGTCCGGCTGTAATCCTCGGCCTGGCGCAGGTCATAACCGGAGGTGAAGGTGTGGCAGGTGTCGAGGCAGACGCCGATCCGCGTTTTATCCTCCACCCGGTCGATCAAGGCGGCGATCTGCTCGAAGGTGTGGCCCAGATTGGAGCCCTGGCCGGCGGTATTTTCGATCACCGCCACCACGCCACTGGTCGATTCCAGGGCACGGTTGAGGGAGTCGCCGATCAGGTCCAGGCAGTGATCCACATCGATTTTCCGCAGATGGCTGCCGGGATGGAAATTGAGCATCAACAACCCCAGCGCCCGGCACCGTTCCAGTTCATCGATGAAGGATTTCAAGGATTTTTCCCGGGCCGTGGCATCGGGATTGCCCAGGTTGATGAGATAGCCGTCGTGGGGCAACACATCCCGGGGTTGATAACCGCATTCGTCCATGTGGCGGTGAAAGGCGTCGATTTCGGCGCCGCTCAGGGGCGGGGCGTTCCATTGCCGTTGATTCTTGGTGAACATGGCGAAGGCCCGGGCGCCGATGGCCTTGGCATTGAGCGGCGCATTGGCGACACCACCGGCGATGCTGACGTGGGCGCCGACCCGCTTCATGGCCGGACCCGCCGTCCGCGGGCGGTCCTGCCCGCCGGGACCGATGAAAACGGCTCTGACCGTCCGGGAGGCATCGCTATCCGCCCCGCTTCTTACCCTGTTTTCGACGCCGTTTCCCGCCCGTTTTCACCTTTTGTTTCCTGGCCTGTTTTTCCAGCCATTTTTTGGTGCGCTTCTTACCGGGTCTTTTCCCGCCCTCCCCTTTTCCGGCCTTCGTCAGTTCCTGGCCCCCATCGATACCGGCCAGGGCATTTTCCAGTTCGACGTCGGGGACCAACAGCGAGATGGCGGATTCGATCTCCAGGGTCATCCCCGCCAAGGAGGCATCCAACGGCTGTCTTTCCTTCTGTTCCGACATTTCCATACTCCTATGTGCCAATTTTTTTCAGCCCATTGCGATCCGCCACCCCGGCGGTGATCACGGTGTGCGTATGAACAGGGAGATGATCAACATGATGGAAAAAATGAGGATGCTCGCCACCACGCCCGAGGTGGCATTTTTTTTGACGCCATCCACACGCCTTTCCAGATTGTTGACCGATTTGCTGGACTTGTCCGCCTGTTCGGATACCTCCTTGAAACTGCTCTGAATGCCCTCGAACGCCTCCAGGTTTTTGCGTATCTCCAGTTTTTCCTTCTCCAGGGCCCCCGGAATGGCGTACAGGGAGGTCTTCAAGCCGCGGACCTCCTCTTCCAGAAGGGCCACCCGTTCGTCCAACCCCAGGGATTGGACCACTATCGGGTCCTCATCCGGATTTTTTTCCGACTCTTCAACCGGTGCCGCCGGCGCCCGGGTATCTTCCGACATGATGTTTCCCCTGAACGATGGATAATCGGACGACCCCCTTCGACCGTCCCACGAAACAGACAGCGCCTCCGGCGGTTGTCGAAAGATTTTCCGACGGCCTTTCAGACCATTTGCCGAACGACCCTTGCGTTCATCCAAAGCGAGTGACCAATGGACACGCTGATTCCCAAGCCCGTCCCGACGATTTCAGGTCGGGTGAGGGATGATGGAACGGGTCAGATTAATCAACCTGCCGGCGGATGACAAGTTCGAGAAGAGGATAAGGGGGTCTAAAGTGGAATTTTATCCACCGTATCCGCCGCCGAATCCACCGCGTCATCCATCTCTTCACCCACCACCGGCACCACCGAGATCAACGCCCCGGTCACCCGCATTGGAACGGTGACGACCTTGGTCAAAAAACAGCCGCTCACCATCAGCGCCACCAGGGGCAACAACACGAAAAAACGTTTCATCTCAACCACCATTACCAAAAAACGTTTAAAATTTTTCCACTTCCGACCGAAAGGCACCATATCTGCAACGAGTCAAAAAATTTTTTCGGCCAACGGTCATCATACCCGCATCTTTATCGAAAATCACCGGGAGCCGTCAAGCCATCGACGATGGAGAGAGGCCATTGGGCCGTCTCCCCGTCAAAGATTGTTGCCAATTCGCCACCAGACCGCGAGCATTGACCATGAACAGAATTCGATCCCTACTCCGTTTGATCGTCCCGCTTCTCCTCACCCTGCTGTTGACCGGCTGCATGGGATCGATCAGCGCCTCCCTGGCCAACCGGCTCAACCGGGCGATCCTCGATCATGATGATCCGAGCACCGTCCGCGCCGGCGCCCCGGCCTACATGTTGATGGTGGATGCCATGCTGTTCGAGGAGGACGGCGACGATCCCAACCCCGATATTCTCATCGCCGGCTCCAGGCTCTATGGCGCCTACGCGGCGGTGTTCCTGAAAAACAGCTGGCGCGCCAAACGCATGGCGAAAAAGGCCCGCAACATGGCCTCCCAGGCCCTTTGCATGCGATCGTCCGATCTTTGCGGCATCGAGAAAAAACCCTTTCCCGCCTATCATTCCCTGTTGAAAAAGGTTGAAAAGGACGATCTGCCGACCCTTTATGCCTTCGCCACCGCCTGGGTCGGGATGATTCAAACCAATGACAACACCCTGGACGCCATGGCCGAACTGCCCAAGGTGGAGGCGTTGATGGAACGGGTGGTGGCCCTGGACCCCGAATTCGAACGGGGACGTCCGCATCTGTTCCTCGGCGTCATGCGCTCGCAGATCCCCCCGGCCATGGGCGGCAAACCGGAAAAGGGCCGTTATCACTTCGAAGAGGCCATACGCATTTCCAACGGTCGAGATCTCCTGGTCAAAGTCAAATTCGCCAGATATTATGCGCGTCTGATGTTTGACAAGCCGTTACATCAAAAACTGCTCCGATCGGTGCTCCGGGCCAATCCCAAGGAACCGGAACTCACCTTGAGCAATACGCTCGCCCAGCAGGAGGCCCGGGTGTTGCTGGCGGATGCCGACGACTACTTTTTCGACTGAGGATTGATCGATGCTGCGGATTCTCCTGGTGCTGGTGGTGTGGGGGCTGGCCCTTCCCTTCGATGCGATGGCCGCCGGAAAAACCCACCGTCTGAAAATTGCCACCATCGTCCCGGACGGCACCTCCTGGATGAAAGCCATGCGCAAAGGGGCCCAGGAGATCAAAAAACGGACCAAGGGCCGGGTCCGGTTCCGGTTTTATCCCGGTGGCGTCATGGGCAACGACCGCAGCGTCCTGCGCAAAATCCGCATCGGCCAACTGCAAGGCGGCGCCATCACCGGCGGGGGACTGTCGGCCATCTCCCCGGACCTGCAGATCTACAGCCTGCCCTTCGCCTTCCGCTCCATGGAAGAGGTCGACCATGTACGCAAGGAGATGGATCCCCTGCTGATCGCCGAACTGGAAAAAGAGGGCTATGTCTCCTTCGGCCTGGGTGAGGTGGGATTCGCCTATCTGATGTCCAACCAACCGGTGCGGCGCATGTCGGACCTGGCGGGCAAAAAGGTCTGGGTACCGGAAGGGGACCGCATCAGCCGCACCGCCTTCGAGGCCAGCGGCGTTTCACCGATCCCCCTGCCGCTGACCGACGTCCTGACCGGTCTGCAGACCGGATTGATCAACACCATCGGTTCCTCCCTGGTCGGCGCCATCGCCCTGCAATGGCACACGCGGATCCGCTATGTCACCAGCACCCCCCTGGCCTATCTGTACGGGGGGTTGATCATCCGCAAGCAAAATTTCGACAAACTGTCGGAAGCGGACCGGGCGGTGGTGCGCGAGGTGATCGGTGGCATTCAGTCCAATTTGTCCGCTGAATCGCGCAAGGACAACGAAACCGCCCTGAAGGTCCTCAAAAAACAGGGTATCCGCATCGTCTCGCTGGCGGATGGGGATTGGCAACAGTGGCAAAACAAGGTGACCGGCGCCGTCGATGAGATGGCCAAAAAGGACAACCTGTTCACACCCGCCATCCTCGGGGCATTCCGTGAACACCTGGCCAATGCCCGCAAATAGTCCCCATGCGCGCCCCCGATGCCAAGCCGAACCCCATCCTTGACTGGCTGGGTATCCTCGAAGACACCCTTCTCACCATACTGCTCACCGCCATGATCCTGTTGGCGGGGGCGCAGATCCTGTTGCGCAATTTCCTGGACGAATCCTTCCCCTGGGGGGATCCGCTGTTACGGGTGATGGTGTTGTGGGTGGGACTGCTGGGAGCGGTGGCCGCCACCCGGGACAACTATCACATCCGTATCGACCTCCTGTCGCGTTTCCTGCCAGACACCGGACAGTGGTTGGCGCGGCTGACCCGCTGTCTGTTCACCAGCGCCGTGTCCGGTTTGATGGCCTGGCACAGCGGCCGTTTCGTGCTCATGGAACGGGAAGAGCAACTGGTCGCCTTTGCCGACATACCGATCTGGATATGCGAAGCGATCATTCCCTTCGCCTTCGCCATCATCACCCTGCATGCCCTGGTCAACTTTTTCGATTGTTTGCGGTCCGGCCCCCGGGCGGAAAAGACCGCCCGCATCCCCATGGAGATGCCGCCCTCATGACCGCCCTCCTCCTGTTGCTGTTCATGGCCCTGCTGGGCGCGCCGCTGTTCACCATCATTCTCGCCGGCGCCTTTCTCGGGTTTCAACAGGATGAAATCGACCTGTCGGCGGTGGCCATCGAATTTTACCGGCTGGCGGAAATGCCGGTGTTGCTGGCCATTCCCCTGTTCACCTTCGCCGGTTATCTGCTCAGCGAGAGCGGCACCCCCGCCCGACTGGTACGCCTGACCCGGGCCTGGCTCGGCTGGTTCCACGGCGGCTTGGCCATGGTGGCCCTGTTCACCTGCGCCCTGTTCACCGCCTTCACCGGCGCCTCCGGCGTCACCATCGTCGCCCTCGGGGCCCTGCTGTTCCCGGCCATGACCCAATCGGGCTACCGGGAAAAGTTCAGCCTCGGCCTGATCACCACCTCCGGCAGTCTCGGCCTGCTGTTCGCCCCGTCCCTGCCGTTGATCCTCTATGCCGTCATCGTCCAACAACTGGGCCTGGGCCAGACGGTGACGGTGGAACGGATGTTCCTGGCCGGGGCCCTGCCGGGCCTGCTGATGTTGATCCTGCTGTCGGCCCTGAGTTTTTACAGCAACCGCCATCTGCCCCTGACGACCTTTTCCCGCGAAGAGGCCTGGGCGGCCCTCAAGGAGGCCCGCTGGGAACTGCCGTTGCCGATCTTCGTGCTCGGCGGCATCTACAGCGGTTATTTCGCCGTCTCCGAAGCGGCGGCGGCCACCGCCTTCTATGCCTTGGTGGTCATCGTTTTCATCCACCGCGAAATCCCCCTGCGGCAACTGCCACGGGTGATGCGCGAAGCGATGGTGCTGGTGGGGGGCATTTTGATCATCCTCGGCGTCTCCCTGGCCTCGACCAACCATTTGATCGATGCCCAGGTGCCGAGCCGTCTGTTCGAGGCGGTGCAGGCGCACATTTCCGACAAATTGACCTTTTTGATCCTGCTCAACGTTTTTTTGCTGCTGTTGGGCACCATGCTGGACATCTTTTCCGCCATCGTCCTGATGGTACCGCTGCTGCTGCCCCTGGCCATGGGCTACGGCGTCGATCCCATCCATCTGGGGATCATCTTCCTGGCCAACATGCAGATCGGCTATTTCACCCCACCGGTGGGCATGAACCTGTTCATCGCCAGCTACCGGTTCAACCGGCCGATCCTGGAACTCTACCAGGCCACCCTGCCCTTTTTCATTATCTTGCTGGTTGCCGTCTTGATCATCACCTATTGGCCGGCGCTGTCGTTGTGGTTGGTCGGGATGGGGTGATCAACGCCATTGCAGGCATGTCAACAGGGCATGCAAATCCGCTGACCGGTGACGGTGGGCTTCCAGCCGTTCTTTTGAAAATCTCTGGGAATAGTGGCTCTTATCGGTCCCTTTATTACCAATGATCGCCTGCAACTTCCGTTTGCAAACCTTGCTGTCCGTCGGAACCGGTTGCTCCAGGATGGATAACAACAACCCCTCGATACAGGGTGCCGAGCCAATCAATTCGATCTTTTTCCGCCGGGCCATCTTTCGCGCCCGATCCCAGGGCAGATCCCGATCCATCAACACCACCACCCGGTCATAGGCAACCGGTCCACACTGACGAATGGCAAAATCGACCACCTGTTCCGGCCCCTTGCCATGGGCATTGCGTACCGTCACCGCCAAACCACAACCACGTGTGACATAAACAGATTTCAGATAACCGACGAAGGCCACTTCCACATCCCCCTCACCGACGATCAACAGGGTTCGTCTGGCTCGGCGTTGCGGTGGTCGAAAGCGCCTGGACACGTAGATCAGGACAAGTTGGGCACGGCCCCATAGGCCCCGGCCATATATTTGGCATACAGGTTATCATCGGCCCGTACCCCGCGCATCTGGTCCAACCGCCACGCCTGACTGCGCGATCCATCGGCCTTCTCCACCAGCAACACCTTCGATTTTTCCAGACGGTTCAAAATCTCCAGGGAGTGGCTGCTGAAAATGATCTGGGCGTTTTTGGGGTTGGTCTCTTCACTGAAAAACAGGTCCAGGATCGGGCCGAGCATGTGGGGGTGGAGGTTGGATTCCAGTTCGTCGATAACAATGATGCCACCACTTTCCAGTATGGGGAGAACAAGTGCCATCAACATAAAGGCATTCCGGGTTCCCCCGGATTCTTCCACCAATTGCAAAAGAACCGCATTCTCTCCATCCCGGTGTAGCCCATACGGAATATAAACTTCCTCCATATCTCCATTTGGATGGTTGATTTCCTGCTTTTCTATTCTTACTTCCGTTAGGCCCAAATCCAGTTCCCCAAGAATACTGGACACTCTTTTCAAACCCAATGGCCATTTGAAATACCCTTTTGCATACTGAAAAAGATTATCCCTCGAAAAATCCATTCTGCCCATATAATGAATATTTCCAATAAAATCACTATAAAAAAAATCACGAATAGACTTGGCGATTTCAACTTCGAACTGATCCGCCGCAGCAACCAACGAAACGGTGGAACGGGTTTTTTCGGCTTGGCTTTTCGAAAAACCATACCCTTTCTGTTTAACCAAAAAACCTCCGCCCGCTTCCAACCGGTCCCGTTGAAACAGATAACTAAAAACCCGACTGGTTTTATGGTAAAGGGATTCGTGAAGGATGCTCCCATTTTCCAACGTCAGAAAATAACGAAATATTTTTTGATTGATCTCAAATTGAAGTTTGAACTCGCTGACACCGGACCCGGAAAAAAAATGAGGACTCACATGGCTTTCGATCATTTCATCCTGTGAGAAGGATTCGCTGATAAAGCTCGCCAAAAAAGACAACGCCTGCAACAACCGGGTCTTCCCGGAACCATTGGCGCCGACCACCATCAGCACCTTGGAGAGCCGTTCACCCGCCGGTGAGGTGAAAGAGAGACCATCCTCGGGGGCATGACCACCCAGACGGAAATCGATCACCGTTTCATCGGCAAAGGAAAAAAAATTTTTAAATCGTAGATAGTGAATCATGTACCGGCGTTTTTCGGATCGTCAAACATAAATTTCAACAATTTTTTGTTAATTGTCGGTGAAAACGATCGCCTTGTCCAATAAAAACCGTCAAACAGAGAAACCTCCATCACTACCGGACGACGATGGCCAAACCGAAAAAATGAACGAATGGAAAAAATCAGGAGGGCACGTTGCCGAGAAACCGTTCGGCGCTGAGCAGCTGTTCCGGTTTGTTGATGTTGAAAAACGGATCGAGTTCCCCTGGCGAGGTGACATATTCCAGCTGATGATGGGGAACCGCCGCGAAAAAATCCATCAGGCGCAGTTGGCCCAGGTCCAGGGCGGCGGAGATTTCGCCGGCGACGCCGCGGGGCCACAGGCAGACCACCGGGTGCAGACGACCGTTGCTGACCGCCACCACCGGTTTTTTCGGATCGTCGGCCAGGGTTTTCATCTGTTCCAGCAGGGTCAGGGGGAAAAAGGGCAGATCACCGGGTACCGATACGATCCAGCAGATGTCGGACAGATAGCGAAACGCCGACTCGACACCGGCCAGGGGACCGGGATGGTCGGGACGCAGGTCGGCCACCACATCGAGACCGAAACCGACGAAACGGTTGAGATCGCCGTTGGCACTGATGATCGCCCGGTCCACCTGCGGCAGCAAGCGGTCCAGGACATGATTCATCAACGGCCGTCCGGCCAGATTGATGAAGGCCTTCTCAACCCCGCCCATGCGCCGGGAAAGACCGCCGGCCAATACCAAACCGGCCACCTCCCAGGGAAAGGCGTGGCGGGAACGACCGAATGAAAATCGTGGCGCCATCATAATACCCGATATTGGATGGATCGCCGGTCAAAAATCAAGTTGCTTCGTGAGGACAAATTTGTTAACAAATTTTTGTGGCCCGATTGGACGGCCACTTGGGAAGTTTGGGGTTTATCCTTTTCCGGTCCTCTGGCGATTCCTCACATTCGTCCAGCAGCCATGATGACATCGACGAGCCGGTCTGGTCAGGGAACCGATCCACTCTCCACTTGCAAGGGGGAAGTACAATGAAAAAAACCGCAACTGTTCTGGCCATTGCCGCCCTTTTGGGTACCGGCGCCCTGATGGTCCCCGACAAAGGGGAAGCCTATTGGGGATATCCTTACTATGGTGGTGGCTATCCCTATTATGGCGGCTACGGCTATCCCGGTGGCTGGGGCGGGTATCCCTATGGCGGCTATGGCTATCCCGGTGGTTGGGGTTATCCCGGTGGCTGGGGCGGCTATCCCGGTGGCTGGGGCGGCTATCCCGGTGGTTGGGGTGGCGGACCCAGCAGTTGGATGCCCTGGAACTGGTGGTAGGGTTTGATCGAACAGACGGGGCGGGAGGCGACTCCCGCCCTTTTTTTGCCTTTTCCCTATTTTTCCGTCGTCGTCTCCACCGATGTCAACACCGACGCCACCCCCCGTGACAACAGCGTGAACACCAACAATCCAAAGGCCCAGATACCGGCGGTGATCGATATTTCCACCGCCGTCGCCCGGTAAACCACCACCTCCCCCAACGGCGTCGGCACGAAACCCGGCACCACCAGGCCCACCCCTTTTTCGAACCAGATGCCCGCCACCGCCAACAGGGAGACGCTCAACAGCCCGAATCCCGGCTCCCGAACCGCCGGCAGCAACAACAGCAGGGTGGCCACGAACCCCATACCGAGCGCCAGACGGATGCCGTGGACCAGGTCATGCCCACCGGGCAGCCCGAGGAACAGATAGGTGGCCCCGTCCCCATGCCGGCCGGGTGGATAAAAATGGACGAACAGTTCCGAAAACAGGAAAAAAAACTGCAACAGCAGGGCGAAAAGCATGAACATGGCCAGATCGCCGAACACCGCCCGATCCACCCGGAACAGCCGGTGACGGTTCAACAGGTGAAACGCCCAGATCATCAATGCCGACCCGGCAGCGACGGCGCTGGCGATAAAACGCGGGGCCAGCAGGGCGGTATGCCAAAAAGGACGCGCCGGCAGACCGGCCAGCAAAAAGGCGGTGACGGTGTGGATCGACAGGCCGACGATGATGGCCAGGACCATCCAGGGCAGCAGACGGCGCCGAGAGGGCGGTTGCCGTCGATGGTGCCGCCGCAGACCACTCACCAACATGCCCAGATTCAACACCAGATAGGCGACCAGGACCACCATGTCCCAGGCCATGATGGAGGCGGGAAAATGGAGGGAACCCAGCAACGGCAGGGCGTGCCAGGCACGCAGGGGTTGTCCCAGATCGACGAAAACGAACAGCAGGCTCATGAGTACGGCGGTAATGGCCAGACATTCGCCGAACAGCGTCATCCGCGCCATCCACGGTCGCTGGAACAACCAGGCCGGGATCACCAACACCACGGCGGCCGCCGCCACCCCGACCAGAAAAATGAAATTGCCGATATACAGCCCCCAGGAGACCTGATCCGACAGCCCGGTGACCCTCAAACCGTGATACAACTGGTAACCATAGGCCAGGAGACCGGCCAGCAATGGCATCGACAACAGCAACATCCAGGCCTGATAGAGCCCGCCACCCGGCCACAGACCCCGAAAAAACCGTTGCCACAACGACTCGGCGGCCGTTTCCCCGTTCATGTCGGCGCATCCGTGTAATACCAGTAGTTGGGCTCGGTCCCCAGATCCTCCTTGAGGCGATAGACCGGACGCCGGGCCAGGACCAGGCGGATGTCACTGTTGGGATCGGCCAGATCGCCAAAGATGCGCGCGCCGGTGGGGCAGGCCTCCTGACAGGCCGGCAGACGCCCCTGCCGGGTGCGCTGGATGCAAAAGGTGCATTTTTCCATCACCCCCCGGGGCCGGGGCCGATTGCCGAGATAGTGGGTCTCGGGGTTGATCTCGGCGGCGGGAATGTGAGGTTTCCCCCAGTTGAAATGGCGCGCCCAGTAGGGACAGGCCGCCGCGCAATAGCGGCAGCCGATGCACCAGTCATAGTCGATCACCACCATGCCATCCGGCTCTTTCCAGGTCGCCTCCACCGGACAGGCCTGGACACAGGCCGGTTGATCACACTGTTGACACTGCACCGGCAGATACCATTTCCCCGCCCGGGGAACTTGTCCCGTGTAATAGTGATCGGCGCGCATCATGTCGTGGCTGCCCCGTTCCATTTCCAGGACGCGAATATTTTCCAGGGTGCCGCCGCGGCCGCAATTGTTCTCCCGCACACAGGCCTCCACACAGCGCCGGGAGCCGGAGCACCGGGATAGATTCAGGGCCATGCCGAAACGGACCCCGGGGATGGGCGCGGTGTCCCGGCAGTGGATATCGACGCCATGATCGGCCTTGGCGCGCCGTTCGATCCGTGCCAGGGCCGCCGCCAACTCTTCGGCATCCATTCGCCGAAAATGATCCTGAAGCAGGGTCGCCAGGGCATCCGATGACAACACGCCGCCGGCCCCGGCACCGAGAACGGCGACGCCGGCAGTCACCCCCGCCGCCCGGAGCAACCGGCGGCGGCCGGGATTTTCCGGTTCGGAATCAGCCATGAGGAGATCGGTCGACCGACCGGCTCGGTGGCGGAGAGGGCGTTTCGGCGCCGATGGTGGGACGGTGGGGATCGTGACAGCGTGAACAGGGGGCGACGAGACGGGGACCGTCCCAGGAGCCGAGCCGTTTGCCGTGCAGCCCCTGGTTCCAGGAATCGACCTGTTTGGCATGGCAGACGGCACAGCTGCGGGAGGCGTCGGAAAAGGGCACCGCCCGGCCGCGGGAGGCGCGCAATCGCGCCGGATTTTTTTCCAAATGACAATCCAGGCACCAGAGAGGGCTGTCGCCATGACCGCTTTCAAGGGCTTGGTGGGGTTTTTTCAGCAGTCGTGGTTCCGGCACCGGTCGCCGCCAACCATGGCAGTTGCCACAGTTGACCGGGCCGTCATCATCGATGGCCACCCAGGGGGAGTCCGACGCCGGCAACGGCGCCGGCAGGAGCATGACGGCCCACAAAAACGGCAACAGCGTCAAACGATAAAACGAGGACCGCCGCCACCACGACGGAGGCGGCGGTCCGCTCTTTTTGATCATGGCCATGGAGGGCCGGCTTACAGGCGGGCCTCCACCCGGTTGATCAACCGGGGCGTTTTCAACGGCGGCGGCAGTTTCGGGCCGACCTTTTTCAGGATCGGCGCCGGCAATAGATTATAAAACAGTTCGGCCCGCACCATCTTCACCCCCTTGGCGGCGATGGCATAGTCCAGGGTGCGCCGTTCGTTGGGGGCCATGCGGGTGTCGGCGGCGATCTTGGAGGCCTTCGGCGGCGGCATCGGCGTACCTTTGTCATCGGTCAGTTTCAACATCAACACCGCCTTGCCATCCTCCTTGAAGGGATTGTTCTTGAAATTTTGCCAGACCGGCATCCCCTGGCCATTGAAAGCGGTCACTTTCACCACCACATTGCGGAACGGCGCGCCGGTGGGAAAATTGTGCGCCAGGGTGTTGTGCAGGGTGACCTTGGCATCGACCCCCTGATCTCCCGCCTTGGCCTGGACATTCAGGACCACCGCCCGGCGCAACATCGCCAGATCGTGTCCGCCGCCCATGGTATGGTTGGCGAAACCGTTGCTGACCGACATGTGACAGGATTGACAGGTGACGGTATTGCCGCTGGCGATCACCTCCGGACCGGTGGCGCAGACCGGCACCCCTTTGGGATTTTTCCGCTGGCCGTGACATCCGAGACAGACGGCGGAGGTCTTGAACAGTTCGGGGTTGTTGACATGGGGGAACGGATTGACCGCCGGTTCCGGGGAACCGGATCCCGGCGATGGCGCCGGGTTCATGCCGTTGAAGGCGCCATGTGGCCCGTGCAGTTGTCCATCGTCATACTCATAGGCCATGTTGCCGAGTCGAAGTTTGCCATTTTCGCCGTGGATGCCCTTGAAGGTGGACATGGTATGGCAGGCGACACAGTTGACCCCTTCGCTGTAAGCCGGCAGGGCGTCGAGCTTGGTCTTGCCGTCGCGGGCGGCATTGGGGGCGTGACAACGCAGACAGACCGGATATTTGCCTGACTTCTTATGGGTTTCCCCCTCCTTGGTCGGATCGCCGATCAACATGCCGTAAAAAACCCCGTGAATGGGATCCTTCAAGGCGGTGCTCTGGGCGTGCATGGAACCCAACCACTGTTGAAAGATGACCTGATGGCACTCGGCGCAGGCGCTGGCCGGGACATGATGGAGTGGTGGACGCCCCTCCTGGGCACGGACGCTACCTGGAACGGCCAGGACCAGCCCCAGCAATACCGCCAATGGATAAAACAGATTCCGGTCGATCAAAACACGCATGGCTCCCTGCTCCTCTGTATGGACGATCCGTTCCAGGACCGCCGAAATCGATGGATGGATCGGACAAACCCTTTCCAACTCTTGATACCCGTTGAATTCTGCCCCAATCCCCCGGTGGGATCAAGCGACCTCAAGAATGTGGTCGAGCCGGGCCAGGGTTTCGGCGACATCATCGTCATCCTGATAATAATGGGGGGCGAAACGAATGCCCCGCGCCCGGGCCACCTGCTCCACCCCGGCCGCCGCCAGTTGCAGATGCAGACGGCGGTCCGCCAGCCGGGGATGGCGGAAATAGAGCAAACCCGCCGCCGGTGCCCCATCGGCCGCCAGGGGGGTATCGATCACACATCCGCGGGCCTTCAGACCGTCGACGAAGGCCCGGCCCAGCCCCCGCACCCGCTCGCGCACCGTCCCGGGACCCGCTTCCCGCAACAGGTCGATGCTCTCCGCCAAAGCGGCGGCGCCGAGCACATTGGCGGTGCCGGCCTCGAAACGGCGGGCGCCGGGGCGGGGATCGATGCAGATTTCCTCATAGTTGCCGGCATTGGCCACCGAGTGCCAGCCCAGCACCCGGGGATGCACCTGATCCAGCCCTTTTTCGGACAGATAAAACAGCCCACACCCTTCCGGGGCCAACAACCATTTGTGGCCGCCGGAGGACAGGGCATCGATGCCCAGCTCCCGCACCGGCATCGGCAACACCCCCAGACTTTGCACCCCGTCCACCACCAGCAGGGTATCGCTGCCACGCAGGGCGGCCCCCAGGCGGGCCAGGTCCACCAGGGCGCCGCTGCCGAACTGCACGGAACTGATCGTCACCAACCGCGTTCGGGCATTGACCCGTTCCAGGAGGGCATCGGCCGATACGGAACCATCCGTCCCCGAGGGCACCTGATGCACCGTCACCCCCGATCGTCGCGCCGTGTCCAGCCAGACCACCAGGTTGGTGGGAAATTCCTGATCGCTGGTGACGATCTCATCACCAGCCCGCCAATCGAGCCCCAGGGCCACCCAGGAGAGCCCTTCGGAAGTGTTGCGGACGAAGGCCAGGGAGTCCGCTTCCACATCGATCAGGGCGGCACAACGGGCACGGGCGCGTTCATATTCGGCCTCCAGCTCGGCATACCGGAATGCCCCTCGGCGGGTCATATAGTCGGCCAGCCGGGCGATTTTGGCGGCGGTCCGCCGGGGAATGGGCGCCACCCCGGCATGATTCAGGCAAATGGTCCCTTCAGCACGTTGAAATTCAGACCGGTGGGGAGAGGGTGAAATCATGGTGAGTTCCTTGATCAAACGATTGTTTTCCCTGTTGTCCGAAAAACCGCCCCCGACACGCCCGGACCAAACCGGTCGCCGTATGCGGCCTGAACGAATCATCGATCGAATACCCGCTTTTTTCGGGTCCAGCCCTGGAACCACGGCGTTGGTCATGGCGGTTTTTCGACCGACCGAACCGACAAATCGCTTTGTGAGCGGCGGAATTTGGTTTATAAATTGCCGATGGTCATCGAATCCACCGACGATATGCAAGGGCCGGACGCGTCGCAGATCACGGGTATCGACAACGCCCTGCTGGAACAACTCGCCCACAATCTGCGGGAGGGGTTGTTCATCCTCGACCGCGAGGGCCGCCTGGCCTATCTCAATCCGACCGGCGAACGGATCCTCGGCTGGAAGAACGACGCCCTGCTCGGCGCACCGATGCATGACCGCATCCACTTTCAAAACCCGGTGGGGGAACCGATTCCCGCCGAAGAGTGCCCGGTCCACAAAAGTGTCGCCAACGGTCAAACCTACCACAGCGAAGAGGATGTTTTCATCCACCGCGACGGCCGTCTGCTACCGGTCTCCTTCACCGCCACGCCGTTGTGGCGCGATGGCCGCATCACCGGCAGTGTAACCACCTTCAAGGAGATCGGCCACCGCAAAGAGATGGAACGGGAGATCAAACAGGCCCGGGACATCGCCCTGGAGACCTCGCGGTTGAAATCGGAATTCCTGGCCAATATGAGCCATGAGATCCGCACCCCCATCAACGGCGTCATCGGCATGACCGATCTGCTGCTGGACACCAAACTCAACAAAGAACAGAAGGAATTGGCCGGCACCGCCCGGGAATCGGCCCAGGCGTTGTTGACGGTGATCGACGACATTCTCGATTTTTCCGGACTCGAAGCGGGAAAAATGGAGATCGACTCGGTGGATTTCCGCATCAAAAAAATGGTCGAAGAGGTGGCGGAACTGCACGCCTCCCAGGCGCAGAAAAAAAACCTCGACCTTTCCACCAACGTTTCCAACAAGATCCCCTCGATGCTGCAGGGCGATCCGGCCCGTCTGCGGCAGGTGCTGCTCAACCTGCTCAGCAACGCCATCAAGTTCACCAAAAAGGGCAGCGTCACCATCCGCGCCCGTCTGGTGGAAAAATCGAAAAACCGGGTGATCGTGCGGTTTTCGGTCATCGATACCGGCATCGGCATCCCCAAGTCGGCCCGGCACCGGCTGTTCCAACCCTTTACCCAGGTGGACGGCTCCAGCTCCCGGGCCTACGGCGGCACCGGCCTGGGACTATCCATTTCCAACCGCCTGGTGGAGTTGATGGGCGGTGAGATCGGCTTGGAAAGCCGCAAGGGCAAAGGCTCCACCTTCTGGTTCACGGTGCCATTGGCACGGACCAGCGCCGAGGAGACCGAGCTGGAGCCGGTGTTGCCGCAGGAGATGTCCCGGTTGCGCGGCGTCAAGACCCTGGTGGTGGATCCCCAGCAAACCAGCCAGACCCTGCTGCTCAACCGGCTGTTGAGCTGGAACCTGAAGGGAACCGCCGTCGAAAGCGCCGAGGAGGCCCTGGCCTTTTTGCAGCATGAATCGGCCACCGGCAACCCCTGCGAACTGGTGTTGATCGCCGCCTCCCTCGGCAACGAGGAGAACGATTTCACCCTGGCCCGAACCATCACCAACGACCGCGACATCGCCCCGTGCAGTCTGGTGTCGTTGACCGGCAGCACCGGCAAAAAACAACTCGAAAAGGCCCGGGAGGCGGGGTACGTGGCCCATCTGGGCATCCCTCTGCAACTGGACCGGTTGCGGGAGTGCCTGCTGTCGTTGTTCAACCCACGACCGGACCGGGCCGCCGACCGACCGGCCCGGGCACAGATGCCGGCGGCCAGCCAACCGCTCGAAGGGGGTTTGCCGATTTTACTGGCCGAAGACAACGCCATGATTCAAAAGGTGGAGCAAACCCTGCTCAACCGACTGGGCTACGCCGTCCACCCGGTGGCCAACGGCAAGGAGGCCCATCAATTTTTATCGACCCACCCTTGTTCGCTGGTGTTGATGGACTGCCAGATGCCGGTGATGGACGGTTTTCAGGCCAGCCGCACCATCCGTGAAAACAAGGCCATCTCCGACGACATGCCCATCATCGGCATGACCGCCAACATCAAGGGGGATCGGGAACGGTGTCTGGCGGCGGGCATGAACGATCTGCTGGCCAAACCCCTGCAAATCGAAACCCTGGCGGAGATGTTGGAACAGTGGCTGCCGGTGCGCCCGGATGGGGAGATCATCGGCGCGCACGGGCATAAACGACATCAACCGCCCATCCAACTGGAAAAAATGGCGGACCATTTCGATGACGACAAAAAAATCATCCGGGAATTCCTCGACACCTTCATCATTGCCACCGGCGCGTTGCTGAAAAGGCTCGAAACCCATGTTACCGACGAAAATTCGGCCCTGGCGATGGAAACCGCCCATGAACTGAAAGGTTCCAGCGACAACATGGGCGCCTTTTTCCTGGCCGACCTGGGGCGCCGCCTGGAAAAAAACGCCCGCTCGAACAACTGGAACCAGTGCCGAACCATCCTGATGAACATGAAAAAGGAGTATCAACGCTGCAAACGGTTCGTCGATGACTATTGAGGCGCCGGTTCAACCGGTTTCGCCGGAGACCGCCGTCTCTTGAAAACAGCGAAAGGAAATCAGATCGATGGAGGAACCGCAGGATCCCCACCCCCTGGAACGCCAACACCGTTGGTTGGCCATGGCCAAAAACCGACCGCCGGAGTGGTTGGCGGCCCATGTGGCCTCCCCCGCCGCCACCTGGGCGGCGGTCACCGAAACCGGCGATGGCAACAACCGGCAACGGTTGACCGCCTATCTGCAAGATCGTGCCGATCTCCCCTACTGGGCCTTCGCCCTGGCGAAAAGTTATCTGGATGATGTCGGTGAATGGCCCCTGTGGGGCATGAACACCGAGATGGCCCTGGCGGAACTGGAAAATCACGGGGATCCCCTGCGGGCGGCGCGGGAAATCCTGGAAACGGTGAAGCCGGTCTGGTCCGATCTGGATCTGGTGTTCGTGGGTGAGGAACAACGTTGAGAAATGGCCGTGATTTGTCCCAAATGCGCCTATCAACGTCAACCGGCCGATCCCCCTCCGGCCGGCTCCTGCCCCCGTTGCGGCATCATCCATAACAAATATCGGGGTCCGCAAAACCCGCCCCCCTCACAGCGGGAAGAGAGCGGCGACAGGCGTTCTCCAAGGGCCTACGATGCCCGGGACTACCAACGGCCCGACTCGGACAACGCCATCGATCCCGGACCGATTCGTAATTTTCTGGAAGAGCGCCTCGGCACGGAAACCGGCAGGACCGTCATGACCCTGTTGATCATTCTGTTCGTGGTGTGGACGGTGATGGAGGCGACCATCCTCAAGGGACACCGAATTTTCTCGGAAACCATCCACTTTCCCCACGAACACAGCGTCACCTTCCAAGTGGAACGGCCTCATGTTGAACACACCCTGTCGGTCGAGGATTATGACCCCTTTCCATTGTCCTTCAAGATCATCGATGCCGGCGGCGTGGAGCTGGGCCGGCAGATGGACCTGATCGGCTCCCCCGAAGGCACCACCCGCTGGTTCGATTTCACCCCCCGGCAACCCGGTCCCCACCATGTTCACATCGAACGGGGTGGGCTGCTTTCCAGCACCAGCAATATGTTCGTATACATCAAAATCGAGGTTCACACCGACAACCGCAGCCTGTGGCGTTGGATTCACGCTCCGATTGAAAGGGTGTATCTGGAAATCAACAGGTTCATTCATTTTTGACCGCCGGCTCATTCATCCTGGAACCGTCGACAAACCGTTCAAAAGGCAGATTTTCCCGAAAAAAAACGGCGTCCCGACAGGAAAAACACCCACCGTGCCCCGGGAAAAGCGGGAAGCGTGAATGGTTACACGGGCCATTGCCCGGTGATGCCGTTTTTCACCGGTTGTGGCCGGGTGTTGCGGTTGACCAGGCACCAGCCCTTGCCGGTTTTCGGTTTTTGCTCGCGGTAGGCGTCGTAGAGGGGGACACGGAAACAGCGCAGGTTGGTGCTGTAACCTTCGCGGACATAGACCTTCATGCCACAACGGTGCAGATGCAGGGCCACGTCCCAGAAGACGGAGACCTGGGCCTCGATCTGGGCCGAAGTCAGATCCTTGTCCACCAGGTGGGTACCGCGCCGTTCCCGATCCTTGCGGATTTCGAACAGTTCGTCCGGCGAGGGAATGATGAATTCGAAGACGAACCGGGTTTTCCAGTCCGGAGACCAGAACCATTTATGAATCGGCGGGATGCGGATGCGTTTGAAATCCAGGGTCAGGGTGTCATGGGCCGCCAACCACTCCTCATCGAAAACCGCCAAAGCCTTGTCCACGCCGGTGAAGGGAAAACCGAGATGCACCTCCCGGGGCCGATAGTTCAGGTTCGGTGAGCGCCACCAGTTTTCAGCGGTCAAATCCACATACCCCTCCTGGGGCCAACCGCCGATGCGGTTCATCAAGGTGGTCTTGCCGGCCCCAGGGGGACCGGTGACCAGCAGACGGCTCAAACCCAGTTTTTCCGGAAAACGAACCCCCCGCACTTCCTTCATGTCTGCCAAGTTACCCGTTTTCGTCAAGCCGGCCTCATGATGGCCGGAATAGTTGACATGATCCATTTTTCCAGTTCCCCCATTCAATTGATTCAACCGTGTCCATCCCGGAATGCATCCATTCTTTCCTGGAGGTTGATTGACAATCGCCGGATGGT
The DNA here is from genome assembly GCA_964344355.1 of uncultured Magnetococcales bacterium. Classification (GTDB taxonomy): domain Bacteria; phylum Pseudomonadota; class Magnetococcia; order Magnetococcales; family CAYFNE01; genus CAYFNE01. The sequence goes on along the minus strand of CAYFNE010000001.1, from coordinate 6,289 downwards.
CTCATACGGGCCGGGAACGGCCCGCCGAAATCGTCTCTTATCGAGCCGCTGGAATACGAAACGACTTTCGAACCCAGCACGTTTTCACTCCGTCGATCGCCCTGTGTCGACCGGCCAGCAGGGATTGCCGATCGTGATGCCGAAGCCAAGTTTGACCGGCAATCGTCCAAATTGTTCCCGGAAAAGGGAATCCCACCGACCGATACGGGTGGCGAAGCGATCGCTGCGCGCTGGCCATCCAGCCGTTTTGATTGAACAAAACGCCGGCGAAGAGCATTTATCGAATGTTACAACTTTTTCAGGACAAAGAAAAGGAAATCCAAGGATAAACAATTTCTTTCCAAGGGGAGATCCCTCTATTCACGGTGACGGCGGGTGGGCGGTGTGACGGGCCCGACGGCCTTCATCGACAGTGGCCGGTTGCGTGTGAAGAGAAACCAACCGGCCGCCAGTTGCAGACCGATCAGCAACAAAAAAATGAAGGTCCATTTCACATCCCCCTTCTGGAAACCGATGAGGACGTTTTGCCGCAGGATGGGTGAAAACAGCAGCACGTTGAGCAGATTGACCCCCACCGTGGCCAGGGCCGGTCCATAGCCCCTCCCCCGCAGCCAAAAAACCATGGCCGTGGGCAAGGGAGTGAGGTACCCTCCAAGAATGGGTAGAAAAATCAGGGAGATCGAAAACAACAATGCCACAACGGCCAAAACGATCATAGCAACCTCACCAGCGGACGGCACCATCGACGCACCGTTGAAATGGTCCCATTTTTGCGAATCTCCCCCCATCAGGGGCGCCTCCCCGGTCGATGCCAATAAGGTGCCATTTACGACCAAGCCGAAAAAAAAAATTTCCAGACAGCCGGAAGCCATTGTATCGTAAGCAAATCATTCGATTCATCGAGTGACAGCCGAACCAAATTTACCGTAGGATTACAATAAATACCTTGAGCGGAACGGAAACGGATGTCTGACACATTGACCGCTGGGAACCTGGGCTCCAGGAGGATTTCGTCATGGACACACTGAACCCGGAAGATTTTCGCCGCCTGGCGGACAGCCTCCCGGACGGCATCCTGGTCCACAGTGACGGCACGATCCTCTATGCCAATGCCGAAGCGACCTTCATGTTCGGCATGGGGTCACCGAAAGAACTGATCCAAAAACCGCTGACGGCCTTTTTCCCGCCCGATGCCTGGAACCGCATCGAACAGGCCGTCGAAGCCATGGACGAGAATGAGCGGGGTGGTATCCCGGGCGAGTTGCAACTGATCCGCGAGGATGACAAAAGCAGCACCCTGGAAACCCGGAGCGCCCCGATTCAATTCAACGGCAGGCAGGCCTTCTGCACCCTGATCCGCGACATCTCGCAGCGAAAAAAAAGTGAAGAGCGCATCCGCCATCAGGCCAACTATGACGCCTTGACCGGCCTGCCCAATCGCACCCTGTTCCTGGACCGGCTCAACCGGGAGATCATCCGCGCCCGACGCCAGGACAGCCGCGTCGCCTTGATGTTCATCGACCTGGACCGTTTCAAATGGGTCAACGACACCCTGGGCCACGCCGCCGGCGACAAACTGTTGCAGGAGGTTTCCAGCCGCCTGCAATCCTGTCTGCGCAAATCGGATACCGTCGCCCGCCTGGGCGGGGATGAGTTCACCGCCATCCTGCCGGACATGGCCCGGGGTCCTTTCGCGGAACGGGTGGCCAGCGAAATTTTGACACAACTGGCCACCCCCTTCGACCTCAACGGCCAGGAGGCCAACATCTCCGGCTCGGTGGGCATCACCGTCTTTCCCGACGATGCCCAGGACCTGGACGGCCTGTTGAAAAACGCCGATACCGCCATGTATCGGGCGAAAAGCGATGGCCGCAACGCCTACCGTTTTTTCACCTCCGACATGCACGACGAAGCCCAGGAACGGATGGAACTGGAGAACGATCTGCAACGGGTCCTGGAGCGTGACGAACTGGTATTGCACTATCAACCCATCGTCAACCTGGCCACTGGCAAACTGCTGGGCGCGGAGAGTTTTTTGCGGTGGAACCATCCCAAACGCGGCAACATCTCACCGGGCCTGTTCATCCCGCTGGCCGAGGAGACCGGCACCATCAGCAAAATTACCGAATGGGCCATCCGCACCGCCTGCAACCAGGCCCAGGAGTGGCGGCAAAAGCCGGGTTGTGAAAATTTTTTCATCTCGGTCAACCTCTCCTGCACCCGCTGCCGGGAACTCTCCACCGACGACAAAATTCCCGGTATCCTGCGCGAAACCGGACTCGATCCATCGGCATTGGTGCTGGAGATCACCGAAAACATTCTCTCCGAAGATGAATACAAGGCCATGGAGATGCTCAACAAGTTGATCCACATGGGGGTCAACCTGTGGCTGGATGATTTCGGAACCGGTTATTCTTCCCTGAGCGTCCTCAAGAGGCTGCCGGTGAACGGCATCAAGATCGACCGCGCCTTCGTCCCGGATGTGGTCTCCGACCCGGAGACCGTGGTGCTGGTGGAGGCCATCATGTCCCTGGCCAAGAGCCTCGACCGCAAGGTGATCGGCGAAGGGGTGGAAACCAGCGCCCAGGCAGCCTTTCTGCGCGAGCAGGGTTGCATGGTCGGGCAGGGTTACCTGTTCCAGAAACCGGTACCCGCCGACGAACTGGAAGGCAGTCTTTGCAAAAGTTTTGACCTTTGACGCCGCAAAACAACGACGGGGGCGAACGGGAGACCAACCGTATCCCCGTTCACCCCCGATGATGAACCCGCCTACTGTTTCAGGGATTTGATCAGGCAACCCTGGGCGACGCAGCTCAGGGGATCACTGGCATAGCGCACCTCGGAAAGCTCCAACGGCCACTCCACCTTTTCCACCTGCTCACGGATGCGGTCGAGGAAACCGCCGGCCAGGGAGGTGCCGCCGGAGATGACCATGGGGATCTCATCGGGAAACCCCAGGTCGAGATCGCGCCGATCCAGTTCGTTCAGGGTGGACTGGATGACGAAGTTGATCAGGTTGGTGTAATAATAGCCCAACGCCTCCCGCACCTTGCGTTCTTTTTTGCGCCCGCTGTCAAAGCGGCTGATATCGAAATCCTTCTCCTTGATGGCCACCACCCGGTTGGGAATGGTACCCACTGCCGTGGCCACATTGTCATCGATCCAGTCACCGCCCCGGTTCAGGGCGAACTCCAGGACCGGAATGGACTTGTAGACCACGGCGACGTTGGTCAGACCGGCGCCGAAGGAGATGCTGATACCGCTGAAATCGGTGTCGGCGCACTCGGCATAGACGATGGCTACCGCTTCGTTGAGGGGTTCGGCCTCGAAACCGATTTCGCTGATGATGCGGCTGAGGATGTTTTGGTGATAGAGGACGTTGGAACGGGAATTGATCGGATCGCCGGGTACGGAATAGACACATTTGCCGGCCTGCTGATCGGGACCGACGCCGATCAACTCCCGAACCATCACCGCCAGCACGTCGGCCGAGTTGATATCCTCGGGACTGATCATCCCCTTCTGCATGGAACGGCTGATGCGATAGCCAAAAATATTGGCGAAGTTATAGGCATCGCTGGAGAGGATGAACAGGCTGTCGTCGATGCGGGCATGGCTGATTTTGGAGAGGTCCATTTCGCCGATATGGGTTTTGTCCACCGTCAAAAACACATTGCGCAGGGTGGAAATATCGATTTTTCCAATGGCGTTGGCCTGGGCGCAGACCAGATTCATGGTGCCGACATCCAGGCCGACATTGACCGGCGCCGTGGCGGAGGCGGCGGCTATGGGCGCTGGCGCCGAGACCGGCATCGAAGGGCTGGGATTGGTATCAGTCATGGAGATTTTTCTCCTTTCGCATCTGTAGTGTTTTTTACGACCGCAAAACGTCAACCATGGCGTTTCGGGGCCTTGAGACCGAGGGTCGAATCCAGATTACGTTAAACGAGGCCACGGATAAAGCCAATAGGCCGGATGGCCGTATTTGTCAATGCCCCCCTCCTCATCCACCCTGGATGGCGGCCAATTTTTTCGCCATGTCTTCCAGGCTGCGATCGACGGTCCGTTTTTTTTGTGACATCGGTTTGGCCTCGGCCAGGTGCGACTGGATGGTGGGAATGAAGGTTTCGGTTTCCGGGTCCACCTTGTCGGGGGCCTTCTCTCCCCGGGATGGTGCGGCGATCAGGTCGCCCGTCTCCAGTTGATCGAACCGTTTTTGCAACAGTTGAATGCCGGCTTCGATCTGACCCAGGCGTTGTTCCTGTTGCTCCATGGGAATGAGGACCGCCACCAGGGCGACGACGGCCAGGACCGCCGGGAAAAAACCGGAGCCGGCATACCAGTACAGGGTCGCCCCCAGGGCCACCCCCAACAAAACGCCTCTGATCAAGTTTTTCATGGTCATCAACCTCAACCCGGGTAAGTGAATTCGTCTTCCCTGCCCGCTTCCACCGACCGCAGTTTACGGACGGTTTTGCCGACATTGCCCGGTACGGACCGTTTACCGGCCTTGGGGGAGACCCCGGGCGCCGGCATTTGGATGGAGGGAACGAACCCATCCTTGTCGAACACCGGTTCGGTCTCACGCAGGGCCTCCACCAGCAGGTCGGGTTCCTTTTGGGCGAGCGAGGAGAGCAGGGCCCGCAGATTGCTCCAATGGTCGGCCCGGTTCCAGCGGCGGCCCATCCAGGTCAGGAAGGCGGCCAACAGCAGGCCGCCAACGGCCACGGCGGCGGCGACCATCAGATAGAAGCGGTTTTCCGGCCCAGCGGCGGTTTCCCGATCGCCGGCCGTGGCGGTCACCGTTCCGGTTCCACCATTGATCGCGACCGGCTCAACGAGTTCCAATTCCACCACCCGCCCTTCCAGGGAGTCCCACTCCTTGCGCGCCTGCTCCAGGGCGGAGAGGCGCCGTTCGAAACGGGCCAACAGTTCGGGATCGACATTTTCTGAAAAGACCGTCGATCCGGGATCTTTTTCCAGGGCCGCCACCCGGCTTTCCAGCTGGTTCCACTGTCCCTTGTTGTCTTCCAGTACCCGGGTGATGACCCGCAACTGTTCCAGAATCGCTTCCAGTTCCGGGCTTTTCCCCACCTGGGGGGTCGGAGCCGGTTCGGCGGGCTCAACCGGGGCGGTTTTTTTCTCCACCACGGGAGCGGGAGCGGATTCGGCGACGGTGACCGGTTCCGGGGGTTTTTCGACGGCTTTCGGGGTTTTCTTTTTCGGTGCCACCGGTTCGGAAGCGACCGGTTCCGGTTCCACCTCGACCCGTTCGGTGACCGGTTCCGGTTCATCCGTTGGTGGTGGTTCGGTCACCGGTTCCGGAACCATCGGCAGGGATGGCAGCTCCGGTGGTGCCGGTGCCCGCCGTTTGCGCCGTTCCTCCCGGGGTTGCAACCAGTGGCGGGCGTGTTGATAGCGCAGTCGCCGGGCAACCCGGTCGTCGATCCGACCGATGACCTCCGGCGGCGGTATCTTCAACACCGACCCTTCGATGAGGCTGTTCATGTTGCCGAGGATGAACCGATCGGGATTGCGCGCCACCAGGGCGGCCATGATCTGAAAGATGGAGTTGCCGGTCTCGCGGCGAATACGGCGGGCTATGCCGGTCAAATGTTCGCCGACCTTGATCGGTCCGTAGTTTTTTTCCACGAGCGGAGCCGAGGGACGGAAGGTCCGTTTGGCGGGTTTGATGACGGGGACGTGGGATCGATGGACCGCCAACCGGTTGACCTTGGGGGCCACCCGGGCCCCGTGGGGCAGGTCCGGTGTTGGAATATCGACCCGAAAGACCGGAAAGCTGGTGTGATGGTTGGAAGAGACCCGCAACAGCAGATCGAAACCGTCGCTGTCCACCGTTTGGTCGGTATGCAACTCGATCCGCCGTTCCCCACCGACCCGGGCCACCGTCACCCGCAACCGGTCGAGGATCGGCGACCGTTGTACGTGGAGCAGCGCATAGTCGGAGAGCTCCCCGGGAATGGCCTTGAAATTCCGCTCGCCCGCCTGGGGATGAATAACGATGGCGGCCCGCAAGGGTTCACCCATGCGGCTGTCAACCTGTAGTTTCCCAAGCGAAAAAGCCCCGGCGCGCCCGGGGTTGAGGAGGAGCACCGCCAGGATTAAAAAGAAAAATACGCGCCGCGTCACCACGCTTCATGGACTCCGATGAGACATTCATTAACTGGACCGGGGAAATATACCATCGGCGACTGTGGTTACGCCATGATAAACGTTGCGATAATGGCGGTTCTTTTGCACGGGCCATTTCAACCGCGAAAGCCGGCCC